>JBFMAY010000001.1:0-358163 GCA_040755455.1 Thermodesulfobacteriota bacterium
TGCCGTCCGGGCTGAAGGCCACTGCGTTAACATAAGAGGTATGTCCGGTAAAGACCTGTCTTGCCTCACCGGTAGCCACGTCCCAGAGCCGCAGGGTATTATCCAAAGAGCCGCTGACGAGGGTCCTGCCGTCCGGGCTGAAGGCCACTGCGGAAACAGAAGCGGTATGGCCGGTAAAGACCTGTCTTGCCTCACCGGTAGCCGCGTCCCAGAGCCGCAGGGTCTCATCATCATAACCGATGGCCAGGGTCTTGCCGTCCGGACTGAAGGCCACTGAGCTGATGGGACTCCCTAAATCCAAAAAGGAAGGGGAAACCCAATTTGCGATAAAGGCCTTAGTTGAATTTTTCGCGCAAAAGGCGGAGATGGTTCTGGCTTCGAGGTGAACACGGCCTTCCGGCAATTTTTGTTTCATGCTCTCCAGAACGTAAAGCCAGGCATCCTGGTAGTCGAGGGTGGAGTTGCTCTGTGAGGCATTGTCCAAGGCATGAAAGGCTTTCTCTTCAAAGGCCTTGGCCGTATAATAATTGGAGATCAGGGTCTGTTGTTCCGCTTCATTTTTGGCAGTCCTTTCTGCCTCTGCCCGCTTTTCTGCATGGTTCCAGGCAACGCCGGCAACGCCGGCAAAGAAAAAGAGTAAGAGAGAAAGAATGCCAAGTACGGTTAGCAGCCGTTTCAGCTTTCTCTTCTCCTGCTCCTCAACCTTGATACTCTGTTTGAGAAATCGATCTGCCAGGGCAAAATCACCGGGATAGCGCTGTGCCCATATTTCATTATGATCAGCGCGCCATCGCTTGGCCTGGGCCAGGTCCGCTTCACGGTAAAAGCGAGGATTTGCCTGGCTGTGCAGCTCGGCTGTTTCCACCAGGCGGCGGTAGGTTTTGGCAGCCGCCGCCTCTTCTTCCACCCATTCTCCCAGTTTTTCCCATTGCCTGATCAGGCTCTCGTGGGAGATGTCCAGCAAAATGTCATCAGGAATTTTTCCCGGCGACCGGACAAGAAAAGAGCGGCCTTTATGGATGAAGGCGTCGGCAACCTCCTGCAGCTCCTCTGCAGTTGCTCCGGTGAGGTTGCGGATCTCACTCAAATGGGCCGGACGGCGGATGCGGCGGTTGGACTCGTCAGTGCAGGTGAGGGCCTGAAAAAGCTGTTTTGCCAGGCGCTGCTGTTTAGCGTCAAGCTCTGCCAGTGCCTCATCCGCATGGTCATTCAAGGCCTGATGAATGGTGTGAATATGGTGATAATGGTCAAGGTCGATCTGGTCCGACCTGTTTGGATCTGCCTGCCAGGCATCCCAGCAGCGCATGAGCAGATGCTGGAGGATGGGCAGGTCGTCCCTGGTGTCAATGTTTTCATTTAAAAGCAGGTCGACCAGGCGGGGGGCGATACGTCCTCCAGCCAGGAGAATCGGGTTGACAATGGCTTCCCGGCGCTGGTCGCGGGTGAGCCGCGGGACAAGAAATTGACTGTGGTTGATGGCCTCGGGCAGGCCGTAAAAGGCATCACAGTCGCCAAGGAAATCCGAACGCATGGTGAGGCAGATAAAAATCGGCAGTTGCCGCTGCCTGCTGAGACCAAGTAGAAGGGCGACGAACTCTTCCGCCGCATGCCGCTGCTGCGGCTTGTTCCGATCAAGGGAAAAGCGGAACAGTTCCTCGAACTGGTCAACCAGAAGAAGAAGATTGGTGTCATGTTGGGCGAGCAATGGCACAAGTGCATCAACCAGAGCCAGGACACCGCGCTCCCGCACCTGCTTAGGCAGTAGCTTGCATAACTCAGCATCAGCCCTTTTGCCGCCAACAGCAGCGATGGTTGCAATCAGGTTGTGCAGGGGAGACTCACCCGGTTTCATGGTGGCGATCTGCCACTGGTCCCGCTCCTGGACCAAAAAGCCTGCCTCAAGATGGGAGATGAGTCCGGCCCTGACCAGAGAGGACTTGCCGCAGCCGGAACTGCCAACAACCGCCACAAAACGATGCTGATGGAGGAGGCTGAGAAGGTTCTTGGTCTGCTCCGACCGACCGAAATAATAGAGGCTGTCTTCGCTCTCATAGGGGCGCAGGCCGACATAGGGATTCTTTATCAGGGACCCGGCGTTCATTTCTGCTTCTCCCCTGCGTTTTCTCCCAGCAGACGGGACAGGATACGTTGATCAATGGTCTCGGACTTGGTGTTATCCAAGAGGGAGATATTGATCAGTTTCATGGGGGGGATGGCTTGTGCTTGGCTGCCGGGCAGGCGGAGGACCCAGATATTGGTGAGGAGCATCTCCTGCTGGAGTTGCTCAACAGCCACCTTGAGGGCGGTCTGGATGCGCCCTTTCAGCCAGTTCGGGGCAACCCGGCCGAACATGATGATCAGGTTCTGGACCTGGCGGACAGCCTGTTCGAAATTGGTTAGACTCTTTACCGGATCATTGGATTCCTGATTGAATTCGACCTCGACATTCTTCTGGGCCAGGAGGCCGGCCAACTCAAAGGCGTATCGCTGGTCTTTCTGGTGTGTATCAATCAGGAATCTCACCGGCCCAGTCACGCTGGATAGGCTTTCCCGCTCCAAACCGGCAATTGTCTGCAGGACCTGATCAATCAGGGCCTGCTCACTGCTGCGGATAAACTGGAAGCGGGCCTCCCGGCGTTCCCCCTTTTCCAGGTTTATGAGCCAGCGGGCATGTTCCTTATCATCGATTGCTTCCATCTTCAAGCCGGCCGGGACCCAAATCATGGCAGCCCTTTGGCAAGAGACGGCAGTATCTGCCTGGAGGCGGGGGTAGGTCTGCTGCTCCGCCCCATCCACAATGCGTCCAGGCCACTGATCCAGAAGGTGAATAGAAATATCGACCTGCTGCAGCACCTCCAGAAGGCGCCGGTTATGATCCTCCACGGGATAAGGGGGCGGGAGTTTGCTTAAAATGGTGGCTGCGCCGGCAACTTCATTGATCAACCGCGTACGAAATGATTGCAGGGTGTCCGGCACATCGGCGATAAAAAGGCTTATATGAGGCGCTGTTTCCTTTGCTGCCTGCACCGGCACGGCGTCTTTGGGAAAGGCGTCCAGGGTTTTTACAATGGCTTCCACCAGTTGGCGGAGCTGGGTGTCGAACTTGGGGGCTCGGGACGAGGTCGGGTAACCGAAATCGTCACCATCTTCGGCATCGTGGAGGACAAAGCCGCTGGTGGGACCGCCTGCCTGGGATAGGGGCGCAGGCCATTTGGTATAATGAATATTATTGGTCAGAACATTGAAAAGCCGGGATTCTTCGCCAACCATCAGGCCTTCCGGCCGTGAGGTGTTATGATCAAAAAACCATTGGAGTTCCTTGCGGCAGTATTCCGAGGTATGATAGTTATGGGAATGAATGACCAAAAAGAGGGCCGAATTGCTTATTCTGTCTTCGATTGCCTTGTCAAAAACGGTGTTGCCGCAGAGCTTGTCATCCATCCAGATTCTAAGCTCTTTCAGACCTCTTTTCCTGACCAGCCAGTTTTCCAGATAGTCACGGAATTCTGTGACCCAACCCTTACGGCCAGACGGTTCTTTATTATCATCATGACAGTAGCTGATGAAAATATCATAGTCGTAGCGGTTGGTATAGGCCATGGCTCTGATAGGGGTGTGCAGTTAATTTAAATAATTAGAGCTTTTTGCAAAATGAACCGCATGAATGAGAGTTTGATTTTATCTGTAAACCATCCAAGTAATCTCCTATAATGGAAAATTCAATTTGTAAATATGGCAAGTTGCCGCATCTGTTAACAGTTAGAGTAGGCGAAAGATTAGCGTAGGCAGTCTAATGCATTGAATAAAATCAGAATGTTAAGACTATTCTTGAAAATCCCGCCAAGCCGGCAGCGCGAAATGGTGAACCGGAAAAAGGCCTTGGACATGGGCTGTTTACCCGGTCAGAGGTTAAGGGTTGCTTCAGAAGGCCCTGGTTTTGTCCGGCCACAGGCTTCGGTGCAGCTGGAGCTGCAGGCGGACCTGCAGCCCGTCATCAAGCAGCCATTGGGCCAGCTCTGCCGGGGCAAGTTTTTCCGTCACGGGCGAGAAAAGGATCTTGACCCGGTTTCTGATGGCGGCCGGGTCGGCCAGGGCCGGGATATGGGCGCGCAGCATGGCCACCGCCCACTCGTAATCCCGCCGGGAGCTGATGACGCATTTCAGCTCATCGGCCGGGGTCAGCAGCTTGAAGTTGCCCGGATCCATTTGCT
The DNA here is from genome assembly GCA_040755455.1 of Thermodesulfobacteriota bacterium. Taxonomy (GTDB): domain Bacteria; phylum Desulfobacterota; class Desulfobulbia; order Desulfobulbales; family SURF-16; genus SURF-16. Next base: position 4,212 of record JBFMAY010000001.1, read on the forward strand.
CCGCCATGCCGCTGTCCGGGCATTTGAGGTCCATGATTTTCACCACCTGCGACGGCACCCGGTTAAGGCCGATGCTGCCGTTGGTTTCCAGCAGCACCAGCCGTTCTTCCCACATGAGCTCTTCCAGCAGAAAGTAGACCTGTTCCTGCAGCAGGGGCTCGCCGCCGGTTATCTGCACCAGGGCGGCCGGGTGCCGCCGGGCAAAGCCAAGCAGTTCCTCCACCGCCATCAGGCGCGGCTCTTCCTCATAGGTGTAACGCGCATCGCAGTAAGAGCAGCGCAGATTGCAGCCCGCCAGGCGGATAAAGGCGCAGGGGTAGCCTGCAAAGGTGGACTCCCCCTGGATGGAATAGAAGAGTTCGCTGACCTGCAGTTGCGGCCTTGGCTCAGCCTTGGCTTCGGCCACGGTAAATCACCCCGGTGCTGTCAGTTTCTCCCACCATGATGGCATGCAGATGGTAACGCTCTGAGCAGAGGTCTTTTTCCAGCGCGTGAAAGATATAGACGGCGATGTTCTCCGATGAGGGATTCTTGTCCTTAAAGGCGTGATGCTCGTTGAGATCGCAGTGATCAAGTTCGTCCATGATTTTTTTGACCGTGTTCTTCACGGTGCGGAAATCAATGCCCATGCCAAGCTCGTCAAGCTCCGCGGCCCGCACGGTGACCTGCACATTCCAGTTGTGGCCGTGGGGCTTTTCACAGTTGCCGGGATAGTTGCGCAGGTGGTGGCCGGCGGAAAAATTGGTCTTGATGAATACGTCAAACATGTCTGGTTCTCCTGCTATATTGTTTTGGCGGTTAACGGGTGGTAACGCCCAGTTGTTTCATGATGCGCTTGCGGGGTTGAGGCCATGCGGCGGCGAGGCACGATCATCCCGGTGGGCGGCGGATTGCATACCCATGCGGGGCGGATAAACAAAGGTGAAAGTCTGCCGGAATCAGTCAGTGCGAGGTAGACTTTCAAAAAAAAATATGCTATTGCACTCTAAACGTAAAATACGTGATACGCAAAGGTAAAATAGTTGGGAGCCGTTATGAAATAACCTCTTCATTTTTGCGCATTTCGTTACGGCTCCTTATGCCGGTCACGGTATTGGGATGTTACGGTTATTTTTGATTCAACTTTCTGAGTTGTGGTGACATGTTGTGAAATTAAATAGATATTTTCAGGTTGCCTGAAGCTTGACGGAGATCAGAGCGGCAACAATGTCACAAAAAATACCGTTATTTCGACAAAATAGATCAAGCCAGAAAGTTGAGTTTCAGACAACGGCTTACCCTGCTTGAAGGAGAATTTGTTTCATGGCAAAGATTGTGCCCTTCCGCGGTCTTCGTTTCAACCCGGAAAAGATAGACCGCATGGGAGATGTGGTCACCCCTCCATATGATGTGATTGACGAAAAGGCGCAGGTCGCTTTACTGTCAAAGAACCCTTACAACATGATCCAGCTTGATCTCACCAAACACGCCGGGGTCGCGCCTGCGGCGGGTAGGTACGAGGCGGCGAAAAAGCTGTTTGACCGCTGGCAGGAGGAAGGGGTGCTCATCCGCGACCGCGAGCCGGCAATCTATCTCTATCACATCAGATACCAGCTGTCCAACGGGCGCAGTTTCACCCGCAAGGGTCTGGTCGGTCTGGTCGGCCTGGCCGAATTCGCCGAAGGGATCGTCAAGCCCCATGAAAAAACCTTCCGCAGCGTCACCGATGACCGGTTGAAGCTGATCGATACCTGCCAGGCCCAGTTCAGCCAGGTATTCTCCCTCTATGCCGATGAAAACGGCGAAATCATGGCAGCCCTTGAAGCTGCCTGTCCGCCGGAGCCGCTCTACGCGGTGGAGGACCAGGACGGCTGCCGCCATACGTTGTGGGCGGTAACGGACCGGCAGGTGCTGGCGAAAATCAGCGCAGCCTTTCAGGACAAGTCCCTCTATATCGCCGACGGCCACCACCGCTATACCACCGCCCTGCAGCTGCGGGAACAGATGGCGAAAAGACAGGACAGGGTGGCGGAGAACAGCCCGTACAACCACATCATGATGTATCTCTGTCCCATGGAGGACCCGGGCCTGTCCGTGCTGCCCACCCACCGGCTGGTCTATTTCCCGGGGCAGCTCAGCGAGGCTGATCTGGTCGTTCGGATGGGGGATTACTTCGATATCGAGGAAATCGGCGGCGGCAGCCGGGAAACCCTGCTTGAGCAAGTGCTGGGCCGCATGGAGGAAAAACAGCAGCAGACCGTGTTCGGCATGTATGAGCCCAAGGCGGACCGCTGTTTTCTCCTGTCGCTTAAACCGGGCGTGATGGCCGGCGCGGTTGGCCACGAGCTGCCGGCGGCCCTGCAGGAGCTTGACGTGGTGGTGCTGTCGGAGCTGGTGGTAGAGCGGCTGCTGGGGCTCTCCCACGAGCGCTGCGACAATGAGGGGTTGATCGCCTATTTCAGTGATCCGGATGACGCCCTGGACAACGCGGTGAAGGTGGCGGCCGAAAACGGTGACCGGAGTCCGATTCTCTTTCTGATGAACCACACCCCGGTGGCCCAGGTCAAAAAAATCGCCGATGAAAACCTGATCATGCCCCATAAATCCACCTACTTTTATCCCAAGATCCTTACCGGTCTGCTGATCAATCGGCTGGTGGCGGACGAAACGGTGGCCTAGGCCACGGCCTGCCGCCGGATGGTCATGTGCCCGCAAGTCACTGAGGACACTCTTTTTTCCGGACGGCTCCACTGCGCGCAGCACACGGACGGCTACCGCTTTTCCGTTGATGCCGTGCTGCTGGCCCATTTCATCCGGCCCCGGCCCGGCGACTGTATTCTTGACCTGGGGGCGGGCTGCGGGGTGATCTCGCTGATTGCGAGCTACCGTCAGCCCCAGGTCACCATCACCGCCCTCGAGCTGCAGCCCCAGCTTGCCGCCCTTATCTCCCGCAATATCGAACGCAATCATCTCCACGGCCGCATCAGCCTGCGGCAGGGCGACCTGCGGCAGGTGAACACACTTTTTCCGCCGGAATCCTTTGACTGGGTGGTGTGCAACCCCCCCTACGGCAAACTTGCCACCGGTAGACAAAATCCAGCCGAGGAGCAGGCGGTCTGCCGCCATGAAATTGAGGCCGAGCTTGCCGATGTCATCCGCGCCATCTCTTACAGCCTGAAAAACCGCGGCCGGGCCGCCCTGGTTTATCCGGCCAACCGGGCAACCGTGTTGCTGGCCAGCCTGAAAACGGCCGCCCTTGAACCCAAGAGACTGCAGATCATCCACAGCTACCCCGGCGGCGAAGGCAAACTGGTGCTGGTGGAGGCCATGAAAAACGGCGGCGAGGAACTGGTTATACTGCCGCCCTTTTTTATCTACGAGGAACCGGGCGGCAAGTATTCACGGGAAATGGCCCGGCTCTATGAACCGTGATATTGGTGGCGGCTGCGCGTTGTTTCCGGCCAGTCCGGCTTTTTCTCCCACACCGCTGTCTGACTGCGTCAGGGGTGTTGAGGAATGTCGTGATTTGGTAATGGTTTTGGGATGATCTCTTTCGTCAGGATTGCAAAGGCGATGATAAGATGGTATTGTTGCTGACGATTTAAGGCGGCCTTGAGCATCGTGCCCTTGGCGATTTCTTGGAATTTTTCAGAAAGAGAAAAAATATGATGATGAGAATGGGAATTTTGGCGTTTTGCGTGATTTCCTCGCTTTCTACCCCTGTAATGGCCGGCGATGTGGATGGCAAGGCGGTATTGGGCGGTGCGGTTGGCGGCGCTGCCGGGGCAGCGATCGGTTCTGCCATTGGGGGCAGGGAAGGGGCCATGATCGGTGCCGGCCTGGGCGGTGTGACCGGCGTAGCCGTGGCCACCTCGGATAAAAAAGAGCCGAAACCCGTTTATGTGAATGGGAAAACGGTGTATGTTTATGAGGATGAGGATCATCATGACCACGGGGGGCATAAACACCGGAATGGACATGGGCATTGATCTTTAACTCCTGTTGTTTATGGATCAGAAAAGGGCGCCATTGCGGCGCCCTTTTTTTTCAGGTTAGTGCCTGCGGGTTCATTGCCGCCATTGCCCAACTCTGATCAATACTATGCTTTTCTTCTCTTGCCGGCTTTTATGAGAAAAGTTTTTCGATACTGTTTTTTTGGTGTCATAATTGTATCAGGAAGGTAAAATCGTCGCGGCCCATGGCGTTCCCGCGCCCTGTCTGCCATCGCAAGGGCATCATAAGAAGAATATTTTTCGGGGTAATGCGTTACATTTACTGTGTTTTTTTCTTCAGTTCCCTTGACTGACTGGTGAAAAAACATCTGCATATCGAGAGGAGATGATTGCAATTATGAACTTAAATTTTTTAGCGAAAATTTTGCCGCCGCCGGAGAATAAGTTTTACACTTTTTTTGAAGAAGGGGCTGAGGTCTGCGAATTGTCCTCCCAGCTGTTCTATCAGATTGTCCATTCCGACCTGAAAGAGCGGGAAGAGTATCTCATTCATGCCAAAACCTATAAAAGAAGAGCGAGTGAAGCGTTGGAGGGCAGTCTTTCACTCCTCAACGCCTCCTTCATTACCCCGATCGACCGGGAGGATATTCAGCTTATCTCCTCGTATCTCTACAGGAGCACAAAGGTTATTCTGAAAGCCTGCGTCAACCTGAGAATTTACAAGATGGATTCCTACAACGATATTGTCAAAAAACAGGCTGAAATACTGATCAAATCGACGGAAGAGCTCAGATTGCTCATCTCAATGCTGAAAAAAAATCCACGGCTGAAAGATGTAACGGTACGCAGCTATAAGATTAAGGACATTGAAAATCGTGGCGACGAAATTCTTTTCAATGCCACGGAAGAAATTTTTTCAGGGAAATATGATGCGTTATATGTCCTCAAATTGCGCGATATCTATAAAGGCATTGAAAACGCTCTGGATATGTGCACAGCGATTTCCGATCTCATTGTCAATATCGTCCTCAAGCATAGTTAAACCTTTCAAAGCATTTTCCCGCAAACATGAACGATTCCTTGCAGATAATGATTGCTTTACGGGAAAAGGAATAACAAACAATGTCAACCTTACTTGTTCTTGTTATCATTACCGCGCTCGTCTTTGAATATATCAACGGTTTTCATGACTCAGCCAACGCCATCGCCACGGTTGTTTCCACAAAAGTACTGAGCGCCCGTGCGGCGATATTGTATGCCGGGTTGCTCAATATCGCCGGGGCGTTTCTGGGCACCCATGTCGCCAGCACCATTGGCAAGGGGATTATCACCACTGAAAGCGTGACGCAGGGGGTAATTCTCTGCGCCCTGCTGTCGGCGATCATCTGGAATCTGATCACCTGGTATTACGGTATTCCCTCCAGTTCTTCCCATGCCCTGATTGGTGGACTCATGGGCGCCGGGGTATCGAGGGCCGGCTATGATGTGATCAAGATCGAAGGCGTGACCAGAAAAGTGCTGCTGCCGATGGTTACCTCGCCGTTTATTGGTTTTATATTCGGTTCTGTGTGCATGATCTTGATTTTGTGGATCTTTTCCAGGGCAAAACCAAATGCGGTCAACAGATATTTCAAGAAAATGCAGCTGGTCTCCTCGGGGATCATGGCGTTGAGTCATGGGACGAACGATGCCCAGAAAACCATGGGGATTATTACCCTGGCCCTGGTGAGTTTTCATGCCCTGCCCACGTTTGAAGTCCCATTCTGGGTTGTCCTGGGGTGTGCGGTGACCATGGGGTTGGGCACCATGGCGGGTGGGTGGCGGATCATCCGCACCATGGGCAGCAAAATGATCAAACTGAAACCGGTGCACGGGTTCGCCGCCGAAACCTCAGCCGCCGCCGTCATTCTTGGCGCCTCCCACTTTGGCATTCCTGTCAGCACCACCCATATTATCTCAACCGCGATCATGGGGGTTGGCAGCACCAGGGGCCTCCATGCGCTGAAATGGGGGATCGTCGGCAATATTGTCATGGCCTGGGTCCTCACCATCCCCACCTGTATGCTGATCGCCGCGATCCTCTACCGCATCCTGCCGGTTTGACCCTTTCCCTGGCGGTGCATGAGGACGGCCACAAAATGGGTGTCAGTCTGATACAGGCGATGGGCAACTTCCTGTGTCAGGCATGTTGGTGCCGCAGGCAAGAGCTTAGGGGACAGCAATGCCCTCACTCGTAATTTATTTACATGTGGATTTATCATCAGGCCGGAGAGTGAAATGAAGAGCAGATGCCCATGGTGCGGCAGCGATCCTCTGTACATTGCCTACCACGATAACGAATGGGGTGTCCCGGTTCATGACGACCGGCAGCTGTTTGCCATGCTGATCCTGGAAGGGGCCCAGGCTGGACTCAGCTGGTTGACGATACTCAGAAAGCGCGAGAACTACCGGCGGGTGTTTCACGACTTCAATCCGGGGGAAATTGCCGCGTTTTCTCAAGGCGAAATTCAAGTCCTGCTGCAGGAGACAGGAATCGTCCGAAATCGGCTCAAGATAGAAGCGGCCGTCAAAAACGCCAGAGGGGTGCTGGCCATCATAGAGGAATTCGGCTCGTTCAGTTCATTTCTCTGGCGCTACGTCGACCACAGCCCCCTGCAGAATAACTGGCACTCCATGAGTGAACTGCCAACGCGGACAGCGCAGTCAGACATGATGAGCCGGGACCTGAAGAAACGGGGGTTCAACTTCGTCGGCTCGACTATCTGCTATGCCTTCATGCAGGCAGTCGGCATGGTGAATGACCACTATGTCGGTTGTTTCCGCCATGCTGAGATAAAGAGGATGTCCCGGCAGGGCAAATCCCTGGCTGCAGCTGCGCCCCGCTGATCACCCGCACCGTTTTCCCCCCTCCCTTCCCGCGCATTTCTTTGTTTGTTCCACAGTCATTTTGTTTTCGGGGTTGACTTTCCAGCCCGGGCTGATGATACAATAAAAATTGCTACAGCTATTTGACATGTATGAGGTTCTGCATTCTGCTGAGAAGAGGTGATTTCTCTGCAAATCTAGCAAAGAGATGGACCATGATTTCCCTGGCTGATGCGATCAGGAATAACAAGTTATTGCTGGGCTTTCTGCTCATCATCGGGCTGTTCCTTTCCTTTGGCCTGATTACCACGCGGGAAATATTCGCCTTGGGTAATTTCACCGGCATGATTTACCGCCACCCGCTTGTTGTCTCCAATGCCTCCCTCACTGCCGCGCTCAATGTCACCAAGATGCACCGCAGCATGAAAGATGTTGTCCTGTCTTCCTCGCCGGAGCTGAGGGAAGATGCCATGCAGGCAGTCAACGCCGGCGAACAGGTGGTTTATCAGCAGCTTGATGCCGTCCGTGACAATATTCTCGGGGCCGAAGGGCAGGTCCTTGAAAAGGAAACAAGACAACTGTTCGCCGCCTGGGGGCCCATACGGCAGGAGGTGATTGAGCTTGCCAGGTCCGGCATAAGGGCAGAGGCCGCCCTTATCACCCAGGGGAAAGGGGCCCAGCACGTGGCAGTACTGGAAAATAAAATGCGGGAGCTGACCTTGTATGCAAAACAAAATGCTGAATCCTTTATGACTCGTGCCCAGATGCGTATGGATAAAGTTGAACATATCGTGATTTTTCTCACCATTGCCGGTGTCATGGTCTCAGCCCTCATTGCTTTCTTCACTATCTCCCGGGTGAGGCGGGATGAAAAAATGTTGCTGGCTGAAAAAAACAAGCTGCAGAAGGCTCTTGATGAGATCAAGACCCTGCGCGGCATTATCCCGGTATGCTCCTTCTGCAAGCAGATCCGGGATGAAAGGGGTCTGTGGAGAAGAATGGAGGAATATATCCAGGCCCATTCCGATGCGGATTTCAGCCATGGAGTGTGCCCGGATTGCCTGAAAAAACATTACCCCAGGGAATACTCCGGCATGTCTGCCGGGAGTGAAAACAGACCGATGTAAATGGTTGAAGGTTTGTTGGTCAGGGGTGGACGGTGCCAACCCTCGTCCCCGGGAGATGCGGCAATTTGCCGTCTTTACAATAAAAAAGTCCCAGTGTAGAAATTTGTCAGGGTTTGCCGGGGCATTTCCCCGTGATATAAAGCCAAACCTTCCGTGAGGTGGGGACGGAAAGCCACGGATCTTGTCAAGACAGCCGGGTTGCCTGATGAGGGTTGGCCCGGCTCTTGTTGTTTCGGCAGGAACCGCCCGATTTTGTCTGTTTTTTTAACGCCATCCGCTCAGCCTTAGAGTTCAGCAGAGAGGAGACAGCACCCATGCCTGATAAAAGTTCCGGCAAGCAGCTCCCAAGGGAGAAGATCGTCTGCGCCCTCATCACGGCCATCACTACCGTGGCCGTGGCTTTCATCGGCATCGTGCCGCAGATGCGCGAGAAGGACAGGGCGGCAATCAGTGATCTGCAGGCCGAACTTGCCAAGGTGAAGCAACAGCTTGCTCAGGGGGCAGAGCCGATACCGATAAAAAAATGCAACGTGGGCGGCGCAATCAAAACCACTGACGGCGCTCCGTTGGCCAATGCGGAAGTGTACCTGATTGAGGCTTCAGGCAGCGAGAACATGGCCATTACCGGGGATGACGGGAGTTTCGCCTTTCAGAAGGTTGAAGACGTGCCGTACTGGATTGTCGTCCGCCATTCCGCCTCCAAGAAAAGCGCCCGTACTCTGATGAAATCCGATCCCCAGTCCGGAATTATCCAGATACCGGAACTTATTGTCGAATACGAAAGGCAGCGTTGAGGTCAGCGACGAAATTAGGTGAATGCATGAAAATGATGGTGCAAAATCAAGCGAAATTGCTTGTCATGGTGCTGCTTGTTGCCGGGCTGATTGCCATGAATTTCGCGGCGCACGCCCAGGAAAATGAATATGTCACCGGCGAAATAAGATACCAGTCAGATGGCATGGCTGCCGGCGGTCTGTGGGTGGAGGTCTATCTGGGGTCCATGCTCCGGGGCCGCTCCTTGACCGGCGATGACGGCAGATACTACGTGGCCGGATTAACACCCGGTAGTTTCGAGATCGTGATCAAGCAAAACATGACCGTGCTGCTGCGGCAGGGGATTATCCTGCCCGACCAGCATATCTGTAACTTCATGCTGCCGTAGAGGGTTTTTCTTCTCTGTGACCATTACGTTGCATAATTTAAGGGAATGATTATTAGTAACTTAAGATGTTGATAACTATTACTGATAATGAAGCGGCTGTAACAAGTCTGCCGCAATTCTCCTCGTTGCAGACTGGAGGTGAACATCATGACGAACAACACTGAATTTAATAAAGCACGGAAACATTTTCTCCGGGGCGAGTACCGGGAAAGCATCATGGCATTCCACGGTGCCCTGGAACATGGCATGGATCCGGGCCTGCTCCATATGCCGCTGGGGCTTGCCTATTTTAAAAATGGTGATTTCCCTGAAGCCGTGGAAGTTTTCAGCCATGCGCTGGAGATTGATCCGGAAAATGACCATGTCTTTTTCCTGCGGGGTATTGCCCGTTTTAACAACAGTGAACTGGACAAGGCGCTGGATGATTTCAATGATGCCATCCGGCTCAATGGAGGGCGGGGCGCCGCATACGTTGCCCGGAGTCTGGCCTTGAAGGTGATGCACCGGTTTGCGGAAGCGGAAAATGACCTGAGAACGGCCCTTTTTCTTGCCGATGTTGAGGTGGAATCCTTTATCAAGGAGTACTGCATTTCCTCGACCATGTATAAAATGGCCATGTCTCTTTTTGATGTGGGTAAAGAGTCCTGGACTGAAGATCTGCGGGAAAGACGCATGAAGGTTGAGCATTGATGATTACGCAAACGATGGCGATGGATAGCAAACCATGATATGACCCATGGCGGGTCGCAATGAAACAGGATGGAAAAGGCTCCCGATGGGGAGCCTTTTTTTTGATTACCACTCATTGATGCCGGCGCGGTGCGTACTGGCGCGTCCCGCAGCCGGCCTGCTTGATTCCAATGCCGGGATTTGGCCCTACCCCTGGCAGGCGGCCAGCTGCTCCCGGGCAAATTCAATGGACGGGTCCATGGACAGGGCCAGTTCAAAGTATCTGGCAGCCTCCGTCGGTTTGCCGATTTTCCGGTAATTGACCCCGAGATTGGCGTAATCAATGGCCGAGGTGGGGGCGAGCTCCACCGCCCGATGGAAGTGGGTGATGGCCTTGTCATACAGGGCAAGTTTGAAATAGCAGACGCCGATGATGTTGTGCATGTCCGGCCGTTCCTCATCATGGGCCAGGCCCTGCTGCACAACGGTGATGGCCTCGTCGTACTTGCCGAGATTTTTCAGGCAGTCGCCGATGTAGGAATGGATGTAGGGGATATCCTCCTGTTCCGGGTTCAAGGTGAGCGCCCTTTGCAGATGGGGCAGGGCGTCCTCCTGCCGACCGGTTTCCATGAGATTCCGGCCTAGATAGAATTCGAGATAATAGGCGTCGGGCAATACCTCCTGCATGGCCAGCAGGCCCTCTCTGCAGGTGCGGGGATCGGGGCTTCTCTCGGCCACCAGCTTGGCGGCAAACAGGCCGACATTGTTGATGCGGGAGCGCTCACGGAAATGGGCGCCCGGTATGATGGTGTAGATGGCCGGGATGCCCAGCCGCGGGTGGGTTACATTGATGATGTAGACGTCAAGATTGATCCTGGCCAGGGCCGCCAGGCAGTTTTCAATTTCCACCCTGATGTTGTCATCGGACAGATCGGGCATCCGGTCGATGGTGATGGTTGTGCCTGAATGGGTAAGATAGGTGACTTCATCCATGGATAGCGGCTTTGGCAGGCCGCTCGCCACATAATTGGCCCTGGAGTCGAAATCTCCGGCCAGCTGGGCCACTTCGGTGAGCGCCCGGATCACCGCCTTTTCCGCATGGGGCGTGGTGCCGGCCGTATAGACAATCTCGCTTGTCTCGGGAAAGGTGGTGCGGTCAATGGCCAGGGCCGCCACGGTCGGAATACCGGTATCAAGGGTGAAGTCATTCAGATAAACTTCGATGCCGTTGCGGGTGAATTTTGCCAGCAGTTCCCTGGTGATGGGGTCCTGAAGGGACAGGGTATCGATGGCCGGGGCAGGTATCCTGCCGTGGCTGACCACCGCGGAAACATGGCGTTCAACCACCTCGCAGAGCCCCTGGCTGATGGCCTCTTCCAGGGTGTTGCCGGCGGACGGGCCGTTGAACTCGTTGATGGCGTAAAACCAGCTGAACGGCACCAGGACCTCCTCCTGCCGGTTGAGATTGGTGGCCCAGGTCCACTGGATGGGAATATTGTCAATGAGTTTCTCCAGGGTGGCGATGTCGGTTGTCGTGTCATGCACGGACTGGAGCAGCTTTTCCAGGGGCAGCAGGGGATAGTCGGATTTTTTCAGGTTGGCGTAGGTGTCATGGATGAAATTGTCCGGGTTCTTCATGAAGCTGAAAAAACTGAACCGCTCGCCCAGCTCCATGCAGGCGCTGGCCTGTGACTGTTCCGGGGTGCTGCCCTTGCCCATCTGTTTTTTTGTGCCGATGGTTGCCAGGGCGTCTTTGCCGCAGACACTGAAATAGACCGGGATATCAAGCCGGCCGTTGTCAATGCGCCGCACCTCTTTGAGGACATCGAGGTTCTGTTCTTTCAATCGCTGTTTGAATCGGTTGACCGTTTCCGTGGGGGTGCATACCTTGTCCTGGTCAAGGGTGTATTGTTTGAAACAGTCGGCCAGGCGTATTGGTTTTTTCTCCATGAAGTATCCTCGTGCGGCAAATCTTTTGTTTTTTCTGTGAACTGCAAGTCTCCTTCCGGTTTTCCCGACAGATTATTTCCGCGGTTCATTGCCCGGAGATGGCTTTTTACCTCATTTCAGAATTTTTGCAAGCCCTCAGCGCTGCCGGAGCAGTTGTTCAAAGGCCTCGGTCAGTCTGACAAACTCATCGTGTTTCCCGCCGGTGTCGGGATGGAGCTCTTTTGCCTTCCTGCGGTAAAGCTTGGTCAGCTCTTTTTTGCTGAGTTTGGTGAGTTTGTCGGCAGGTTCACCAAATATCTCGCTGGCCTTGTCGGTCGTCATGCTGCTTTTCTTTTTTGGGAAAGTAAACCGCCGGTGGCTGTCCATGAACTGTCTGATATAGTCGTTGATGGCCTGGCTGGCGCTGAAATCATAATCAAAAAACATGATCAGATAGCGGATGAGATAGGGCTGCAGCCCTTGTGCCGGTTCCATGCCCAGCCAGAAAACCGGGTCATTGTTGAGCCGGCACAGTTCATCGACAAAAAAAGTGTCAAGCCTGTCCTGGCTCAAGGCCTGGGGCATGATGCGGGCGAATGATTCGCTGAAATGCTGCTGCAGATTGAAAATGGTGAACAGGTACTCCTTTACCTGGTCGGCATAAAAGACCTGCTCGCTGGCGACAAAATACTGTTCCCTCTCGTCCCGTGATCTGCCGAGCAGACGGCGGCACAGTTTGGCGGGCATCCTGTACAGGCCGCTCTGATCAATGGATCCGTAAAAGAGGTAGTGCAGTCTCCTGCGGTCAAAGATGTGTATTTCGCGCTCAATCGCCTCCTGCTCCGCCGGGGTTACCGGTGAGACATGATTGCGCCGGCCCCGGTTCATGAACGGCGCAAGTTTGGCGCGGATATCCCGTCTGACAAAGGGCCACAGGAGTTCTTCCACCATCGCCGCCGCATCCCCGGCAATAAAGGGCTCTATGGCAGCCATCACCCGGTCGTCAATACAATAGGCGTTGTCCCCCAGGGAGATGATGAACTGTTGCGGGCTGTCCCCCAGGTCAAAGATTTCCCGGTGCCGCAGCAGGCCGCTGCTGTTATCCCGGTATGTCTGGCGCAGCGAGTAACGGAGCCTGCCACCCGGAATATCCCTGGCCAGATAGAGACTTTTGCTTTGAGACACAGGGGAAGAGACGGACATGGTATCACGGGTTTTTTCCATCTGTCTGCTTCCTCCTTTTTTTTGTGGGGTGTGGAACTTTTCGGACAAAAATTTCGTTTTATTTTGTAGTCAATAATAGAACGTTTTCCCCAAAAAGCAGCAAGAAAGCGAATCTCTCCTCTGTTTATCAAGCAACAAAGTGCCCTGCGACAAAATGCCACATTGCTTATTATGACAAAAAATAAATAATGATAATCGGAATGATGATTATTTGTTGTCTGGCAAATAATGGTAGCAAAATTTTAACAAAAAGGAGATTCAAATGAAAAAAATTCTGGCATCTGCCGCAGTCTTTTCCATGATCCTTGGTGCGGGTTCTGTTTCCGCCGCCACCCTTACCGATGTGGAAACCCTGGGGAAAATGATCTACGAGAGCACATTGCTGTCCTGGGATCAGACCCAGTCATGTGCCACCTGCCATAATGTCGCCGTCGGTTTTGCCGATGACACCGCGGTATCCCTGGGTGATGATCTTGTCTCAACAGGTGGCAGGAACGCGCCGACCTCGGCCTATTGCGGTTTTAGCCCGCTGCTGCACCAGGATCAAGCAGGGGAATGGGTCGGCGGCATGTTCTGGGACGGCCGGGCCACCGGTCACACCCTGCGTGATCCGCTGGCCGAGCAGGCCCAGGGACCTCCTCTGAACCCGGTGGAGATGAACATGCCTGATGTGCAAACAATTATTGGCAGACTTTCTACTGACACGGATATTGCTCCGCTTTTTACCACCGTCTACGGGACCGATGCCTTTGCCGATGCCTTTGTTGCCTACGATAATATGGCCAGGGCCATCGCCGCCTATGAGCGTTCCGCCGAGGTGACCCGTTTCACCTCAAGGTTTGATGCCGGAACCTTAAACGCCCAGGAGTTGCGCGGCAGGAAGCTGTTCTCCCAGAATTGCACCACCTGCCATGCCATGGCACGGCGCGGGGGCGATCATCCTCTCTTTACCAATTACAAGTATGTCAATGCCGGCGTGCCGGTGAATGAGGCATTATTGAATCCTGATCTCCATAGCGCCTATGAATATCCTGACAAGGGTTTGGGACCGGTTGTGGGTGATCCTGCCCAGAACGGCAAATTCAAGGTTCCCACCCTGCGCAATATCGCCATGACCGCGCCCTACTCCCATAACGGCTATTTTGTCACCCTGAAGGAGATGGTGTCCTTCATGAATGACCGGAGCGCCTTCACCCCGGAAGTCGCCGACAACCTGAGCCCGGCGGTGGGCAACCTGGGCCTGACCGATGCGCAGGTCAATGATATCGTCGCCTTCCTCAACACCTTGACCGATATGTAAAGGTTGAGTAATGGCGTTAGCTGACAATAGTTAACGATAGCATGTCACAAGAAAAAAGCCGGGGTTGCGCTGAGCGCGATCCCGGCTTTTTTTATCGCAGGGCCGGATTGAAATAGCCGAAGTGCAGCTCCGGGAAACGCTGCCTGAGTTGCTCCAGCCAGTGGCGCATGCCAATGGGTTTTTCCCTGGCCGGATGCTGCACCACCTCAAAATACCAGTCCGGGTCCATGTTGAGATTGCGCAGCTGGATCAGGTTCGGCCGGTAGAGGTCGACCAGGTCGCACAGGGCGGCGAACTCGTCCGGGTCATCGGTGAAGCCCGGCAGGATGAAATAGTTGAGGGAGACGAAACGACCGGCCTTTTTCATGGCCAGGATCGATTCCAGCACATTCTTGAAATCAAAACCCTGGGGCCGGTAATAGAGGGTGTGGCAGCCCTTTCTGGCGCTGTTCATGCTCACCCGGATGGAGTCAAGGCCCGCGTCTGCCAGGCGGGCGACGGCCTCCGGCAGGCTGGAGTTGCTGTTGAGATTGATGGTGCCCTTGCCGGTCTGTTTACGGATGAGGCGGATGGCCTTGTCGAGGGTGTCGGCCTGCAGCAGCGGTTCCCCCTCGCAGCCCTGGCCGAAGCTGACCACCGGTCGAGGCGCTGAGGTCAGATGGGGCACGGCGATTTCGGCGATCTCGGCCGGCGTGGGGACAAACTTGATGCGATCCTGGGTGGAGGGGCAGCAGCCGGAGGCCTGCAGGGAGATGCAACCCACGCACTGGGCGTTGCAGCCTGGTGAGGTGGGCAGGGGCGCCTCGTAGCGGCCTAAAAAAAAGTTCTTGGCCGCCGGGCAGCCATAGGTAAGACAGCATTTGCCCAGATGCTGGATAAGCCTGTTTTTCGGAAAAGCCTTCAGTTTTTTTTCCGTCTGTTGGCGGATGCGGCCGGGATCAAAGCCGGCGCTGTCCTGGCGGATGTCCGCATCGCTGCGGAAACCGCATACCCAGAAGCGGTCGTCAAGCCAGCCCACCGCGGTATAGGCAAAAAGGGGCAGGGGGTCGATATCAGGGGATCTTTTTTCAAAGGCGGCGGAGAAAATCGCAGTAAAGGCCGGGGCCATGAAGGCCGCCACGGCCTGGATGCCGCTGCGGGGGTCAAAGGGGTTTGCGTCAAGCAGCACGGGATCGCCGCAATCTTTTTCAAAGCCGATGGGGTTTCTGTGCGGCAGGACAAAGAGTTCGCTCCCCTCGGGCAGGGGAATGAGATCAGTCAGTTCGGGTCGCAAAAACCAGGAGCCGCTGCGCCCGGCCATCTCAAGTTCCGGGAAGTCCTGAATTTCGCCTCGTTCATTGGCGAAAACCAGGCAGGGCAGGCGGTGGGGGTGCTGCGGGCTCATGATGGGACAAAGGTTTTACAGGTCAGTGGGGCGTATCTTGTCCAGTATTGAATCAACCGCTTTGTAAACATCGATGTCGTCGCCGAACACATCGTCGATCTTGGGATGATTGACCAGATCCTCGATGATGTACTGAGTGAGGTACAGACTCATGAAGTTCGGGTTGGCGGCCAGTTGCCTGAGCGGGGCAATCTTGAACTGGATATCGAATTCTTCCATCTCTGGCAGATTGCGCAGCAGGTTGGCGAAGATTTCCCTGATCGCGCTCTCCGATGATGTCTCGATGATATGCTGGTCCAGCAGGCGCTGCACAAGTTTGAGCGCCAGTTCATCGGCAAATTTGTATGCCGCGGAGAGCATGATTTTGCGTTCCTGCTCTCTTTTCCGGTCAATGGCTCTGACGGCCTTGTCACCGGACCCGTAAGGGTTGTTTGCGTGATGTCCCATTTTGTCTCTCCTGTAAATTTTGTTTGCACCATTATTTAACCGGTGATGACTGAAAGGGCTATAAAATTCTTTTTGAAACAACGGAAAAATTCGGCTATAAATTCACTTTTGGCATTAAGGTAAAAATAATGATCATCAAGAACAACTGAGAGAAAGGATAATGAATATTACGGTAATGCTGCCGGCAGGGCGTCTGCCCCTGGATGTCATGGCCAAGGCGCATGAAGTGGCGGAACTCTACAGGCTTGGCGTGTATCTTTCAACTCTGCAGAATTTGCGGTTGACCAATGTGGCCGAAGAGGACGCCGAGGCGATCAAGGCGGCGCTGGCGCCCCTGGGTGTGCAGTTCAAGGGGCCGGGGAAATTTCCCGTGCCGCGGGTCTGTGTCGGCACGCCCCATTGCAACCTGGGCATTATTGATACGGAAAGACTGTCAGCGGTAATCCTGGATCATTTCAAGAACAGGGCCTTTACCAAGCCGAAGTTGAAGATCGCGGTGTCCGCCTGCCCGCTGGCCTGTTCAGGGGTGTTGACCAGCGATATCGGGGTGATGGCGACCCGGGCCGGCTTTGAGGTGTTTGCCGGCGGCAAGGGCGGACCGTACCCCAAGGCCGGCCGCCGCATTGTGCGCAGGGCGACCGAGGCGGAGGTGCTAGAGGTGATTGACAGGCTGATCAATTTCCATGATGCGCACACCACCCAGAAGCAGCGGATGTACAAGCTGCTGGATCACCCTGATTTTCCCTTTCCCCAGGCGGTTTAGCGTTTGCGGTGTGGAAGGCATGGGCTTTTCGCCTGATGGGTTGCCAAGGCCGGTGAGCCAAGAGCGCCCCATCGGCTGCGGCGACGGCTGTTATTTGAGGCCCAGCGAGTCGAGCACGGAGCATCCCCTGGGCTGGCCGCTGGTCTGAAACTCCAATGCCTTGCTCGGGCAGTTGACCACGCAGTTGCCGCAGCGCATGCAGTCGCCGCTGTTGACAAATCCCTGGGATTTGAAAGAGCCGGGATTGGTCTCGATCGGGCAGCTTTTCCGGCAGATGCCGCACTCTTTGCATGACGGGGCAACCTGCAGCAGATAATTGCACGGCGCAACCACTCCCTGGAATGTCGCCATCGGGCAGATGGCGCACCATGATCTGGGCTTCCAGATGAGGCCGATAAGGATGGCCAGCCCGGTGGACAGGGTCCACATCATGACAAAGGCCGCGCCTATTTCCGCCGGATCACCCTGGGCGGCAACGAGGCGCATGGCCAGCAGACCCATCATCATGGCAAAGAGCAGCCATCTGAACCATTTGGCCTTGAACAGAGGCAGCATTTTCCGCTTGCGGCTGATCAGCGACAACACCCTTTCATGAAAGGCTCCCATGGCGCATATCCAGCCGCAGTAAAAGCGGCCGCGGAACAGGGTCAGGATGAGCATGACCAGCATCATGGCCAGCGCAACATAGCCGAGATAGGGCCAGTAATAGCCCCCGACGATGACCAGGGGAACAAGCGGCGCCATGAGCCATTGGGTGATTTTCCGGGATCGGTTTTCTTTCATTGGGTTACCTGGGAATTGGGTGCACGAGCTATATTTAAGTTTTATATAATTTAATTAATTTCTTAAATATTGCAAGAAAAAAACACCCGGTGAGGCCAAAATGCAAGCAGAGCAGTGGAAAAGGCCGGTCTCAGCTGTATTCCCTGGTCTTGTGAAAGACAATATCAGGGAACAGCTCCATGGTGCGGGACAGATTCCATTCGCTGGCCGCAAGGAAGGAGAGATGTCCTTCGCTGTCCATGGCCAGACTGGATTGTTTTTTCTGCATGAAATCATCGAGCTTCTTGCGGTCGCTGCAGCTTATCCAGCGGGCGGTGGCGTAATTCACCCCCTCGTAGACCGCATCCACGCCGTATTCCGCCTTGAGGCGGGCCATGGTCACGTCAAACTGCAGCACCCCGACTGCACCAAGGATATAATCGCTGCCCATCAGCGGCCGGAAAAGCTGCACCGCCCCCTCTTCAGCCAGCTGGGTCAGCCCTTTGCTCAGCTGTTTCATCTTCAGCGGGTTCTTGAGCAGCACCCGGCGGAAATGTTCCGGGGCAAAGTTGGGGATGCCGGTGAACTTGAGCGGCTCCTTGTCGGTGAAGGTGTCGCCGATCTTGATGGTGCCGTGATTGTGGATGCCGATGATGTCGCCCGGATAGGCCTCCTCCACATTGCTGCGGTCCTGGGCCATGAAGATGGTGGCGTTGGCCAGTGACACCTCCTTGCCGATGCGGTGGTGGCGCACCTTCATGCCCCGGGTGAATTTGCCCGAGCAGATGCGGAAAAAGGCGATGCGGTCCCGGTGGGCCGGATTCATGTTGGCCTGGATTTTAAAGGTGAAGCCGGAAAATGTCTCTTCGTCCGGTGCCACGTCGCGGCTGAGGGTGGCGCGCGCTCCGGGGGCCGGGGCCAGTTCGACAAAGGCGTCGAGCAGCTCTTTCACGCCGAAATTGTTAATGGCGCTGCCGAAAAAAACCGGACTCTGGCTCGCCTTCAGATATTCTTCATGCTCAAAGGGATTGGCCGCCCCCTCCAGCAGTTCGATGTCCTCGCGCAGCTTGTCGGCCTGGCGGCCCAGCAGCCGGTCAAGCATGGGATCGGCAATGCCCTTGATAACGATGGTGTCCTGGGGACGGGTTTCCTGGCTGGGGGTGAAGAGCTGCAGTTCGCCCCGGTACATGTTGTACACCCCTCTGAAGGTCTTGCCCATGCCGATGGGCCAGGACAGGGGGGTGCACTCGATCTGCAGTTTGTCCTCGATTTCCGCCATGATGTCCAGGGGGTCCTTGCCTTCCCGGTCAAGCTTGTTGATAAAGGTGATGACCGGCGTGTTGCGCATGCGGCATACCTCCATCAGCTTTTCAGTCTGCGACTCCACGCCCTTGGCGTTGTCTATCACCATCAGCGCGCTGTCCACCGCGGTCAGCACCCGGTAGGTGTCCTCGGAGAAATCCTGATGGCCGGGGGTGTCCAGTAGGTTGATCTCGTAGTCGCGGTAGTTGAATTTCATCACCGACGAGGTAACGGAAATACCGCGTTCCTGTTCAATGGCCATCCAGTCGCTTACCGCGTGATTGGCGGTTTTGCGTGATTTCACCGCGCCGGCCATCTGGATGGCGCCGCCGAACAGCAGCAGCTTTTCGGTCAGGGTGGTCTTGCCGGCATCAGGATGGCTGATGATGCCGAAGGTGCGGCGGCGTTCGATCTCTTTCTGAAGTTTACTGCTCAACTTGACAACCTATAATCTGCAATGTAATGAAGCGTATTTCCGGAAGAATGCGAGAAAGGCCCCCGGGATTACACCAGGTCTTCTCCATTCCGGGAAAACGAAAAAAATCCCGTAAAAAAGGTATCTGTAGTCAAGCACCGTGATAACTCGGCAAGAGAACCACAAGGCGAGGCGACAGCTGTTTTTCGCGGGGCCAATAAAAAAACGGGCCGGTAATCCGGCCCGCATGAAATCATATATAACCGATAAATCGTGCTTTGTCCAGTGCAGGCAGCGGTGGGATAATATTTTTTCTGTGCCGCATGTCCGCCAGCTCAGCATGGCCCGCAGCAAAAAACAGGCTTGAAATTTCCTGCGCTTACCGGTAGAGGTTGTCCAATCACCCAGGCTGCCCGATGAGGTGGGCGGGTTGATTGGCTGATGCGTTTTTTGTTCGGGTCATGCTGCTATCTCTTCAGCAAAAACAATTATCAACGGAGTAAGGATCTTATGATGTCTGAATTCAACAATGTCAGCATAGTCAAGAAGGCAAATGTCTATTTCGGCGGCAACGTCACCAGCCGCACCGTCATTTTCCCGGACGGCGCCAAGAAGACCCTGGGGGTCATGCTGCCCGGAGAATACGAATTCAACACGGCCGACCGGGAGATCATGGAGATACTCGCCGGCGAGCTGGAGGTTCTGCTGCCCGGCGTGGCCCGCTGGAAAAAGGTGAAGGGCGGAGAGTCTTTTGACGTGCCGGCCAACTCCAAATTCAGCCTGAAAGTCACGGTGCTGGCGGACTACTGCTGTTCCTTTATTAAATAAGGGCGGATATTATTGCTGTCCCCGCCAAGCCGTTTGTCCCCGCACAAGATCAGATGGGCGGGGCAATGGTGACGAGAATCCGCATGTCGCTAATAGCCCGGGCGCCGTGGGGCTCGCTGATGTCGGAAATAAGGATGTCGCCTGGTTTGGCGGGCATGGCCGTGTCGCCCTGGCCGAGAAACTCGCCGGTGCCCGCCAGCACCAGGATGGAGAGCTGCCCTTCTATTTTGTGGGAGTGGACGGGGAAGGTCTGGCCTGCCTTGATGTTGAAGTTGATGATTTTGAAATAGGCGGAATCATGCACCAGAAATTTTTTGATGCCTGTTTCCTCAAATAAATCTGTCTGGTCTAATCCGATTTTTTTCATTTTCTGCCTCCTGCCGCGTCTGGCGTGGTGTAACTTATGGAACTAATTTGCAGTTTTTGGCTCCCTGATTTGAGTTGTTGCCTGCTTCCACTATAGCTGATCATGCAGAGGATATCCTTGACTTGGGTCAAGTTTTCGGGAAAAGATCATGAACGACAGGGACTGTGTTGATTTCCTGCAATGCTCCCTGGCGCCCCGGGTAAAAGTCCTTAGTCATGCGCTCTCTGCCGGGTGAAATGTGACCGGCATAAGGGGCTGTAACGAAACGGTCAGCAATGTTGTGGTTATTTTATAACAAGCACTGAACTCTCAACTTTAAAGCAAACGCAGAACTTATATGTATATGAACTGGATATCCGACCCGCAGGCCTGGATTGCCCTTGCCACTCTGACGGCCCTGGAAATTGTCCTTGGCATAGACAATATTATTTTCATCTCCATTCTTTCCGGCCGGTTGCCCGAGGAGCAGCGTAACCGGGGGAGAACCCTGGGGCTCATGCTGGCCATGCTCACCCGCATCGGGCTCCTGCTGTCCCTCACCTGGGTCATGAGCCTGACCGAACCCCTGTTCAGCGTGCTGGCAAAGACCATATCAGGCCGGGATATCATTCTGCTCGGCGGCGGACTTTTCCTGCTCGCCAAAAGCACCCATGAAATCCACAACAATCTGGAGGGGGTGGAGGAGAAAGAGCGCAAGAGCCGGGCCGCCGGCTTTGCCGGGGTGCTTATCCAGATTGCCATCATTGACATTGTTTTTTCCCTGGACTCGGTCATCACCGCCGTGGGACTGGCCCAGCATCTGTCCATCATGGTCCTGGCCATCGTCATCTCCGTGGGGGTGATGATGTTTGCCGCCGGGGCCATCGGCGATTTTGTGGAAAATCATCCGACCATCAAGATGCTGGCCCTGAGCTTCCTCCTCCTGGTGGGATTCACCCTCATGGGCGAGGGTTTCGGCCTGCACATCCCCAAAGGCTACATCTACTTTGCCATGGCCTTTTCCGTCAGCGTGGAGATGCTCAACATCAAAATGCGGGCCAGGTCTGCCCAGCCGGTCAAGCTGCACCGCAGCACATGAAAAGTTTCATGCGGCTTCTCTCGCTGATTCTGCTGGCCGCCCTGCTGGCCGTCACTCCGGGCGGGGCCGGTGGCAGCAAAAAAATCCCCCTGTCTGACGCCGAGCCTGACGAGCAACTGCTGCGTTCCGCTTACGGGGGAGGGGAGTCCCTGCTGTATTCGGTGACCTGGATGGGGGTCAAGGCCGGCGAGCTTTTCATGCAGGTCATCAGGCAGGGGGGTAATGACAATGATTTTCTCATCAAGGTGACGGCAAAGTCGGCCGGGCTGCTGGCGGTTCTCTATCCGGTGGAGGATTACTTCACCACAATTGTCAGCGGTAGTTCGCGGCTGCCCATGCGCCATGAAATGGTCCAGCGGGAGGGCCGCCGCCGCAACAACAAGGTCACGGTATACGATCAGGCGCACGGCCGCATTACCTACACCAAAAATAACGATGCGCCTGAACTCTTTGCGGTGGACGGCCCGGTGCACAATGAGTTCAGCTCCTTTTTCTTTCTGCGGGCCATGTCCTTTGTCGCCGGGGAGAAGACGGTGGTGCCCACCTTTGCCGACAAAAAACGCCACAGGGTCGAGGTAAGCCTGGAGGGCCGGGAGGCGCTGGAGACGATTCTGGGTGAGAGAAACACCCTGGAGGTCAAACCCCATCTGACCTTCAAGGGTTTGTACCAGAAGGTCGCCGACCCCCTTATCTGGCTGACCGATGATCCCAGCCGCATCCCGGTGAAAATCAAGGCGAAAATAGTCATCGGCTCGCTTACGGCCAACCTCATTGCATACCAGGGGCCATCCGGCAGTTTCAAGGCCCCGGACAGGTAACTGCGCTGTCCCTCTGTCCGGGCACGTAAAAAAAATATCAGGCAACCCGTATTTTTTCTCCGACTTTCAGACGGTTGGGTTTATAATTGGTGCCGCAAGCACGTAACTTACCATTGTCCTTGAAAGGTGATCATCATGGGGAAAATAATCAAAGTTGATTTTCCGCAGAAAAATAAAAAAACAAAGAAAATACTACCCGATGTCTATCAACTGAAGATCATCCTGCTGGGCACTGATCCCGTTGTCTGGCGCCGGGTGCAGGTTCCCGGCACCTTTTCCCTTGCCAAGCTCCATGATGTCCTCCAGCTCTCCATGGGCTGGACCGATTCCCACATGCATCAATTCATCATCGGCAAGGATTATTACGGCCATCCAGCCGAGGAGGACGACTGGGGGGACAGAAAGGTGTTTGATGAACGTAAAACGAAATTGTCGGATCTGAAAGCAAAGATTAAGAAAAATTTCATCTATGAATATGATTTCGGCGATTCATGGCAGCATGAGATCAAGGTGGAAAAGGTGATTGCCGCAACGGAAACCATCCTCAAGCATCCGATCCTGCTGGCCGGCGAGCGGGCCTGTCCGCCGGAGGATGTGGGCGGGATTCCGGGTTATGAGGAGTTTCTTGCCGCCCTGAAGAATCCTGAAGATGAGGCCAATGCCGAACTCATTGAATGGTACGGCGAGAAGTATGATCCTGATCATATTGCCATGGAGGCGATTAACAAGTTGCTGAAAAAGCTGCGCTGATTTCCCGCAGGGCCGACAAGGCAAACAGGAGGCAAGCCCGCTAACGCGGGAAACGCTTCTCCACATGATCGGTACCATCGGTTTAGCCCCTGAATTTTCTGATTGCTGCGGTGACCACGGTGATCGCCCTGTCAATCTGTGTCGGGGTGGTCATGCGGCCGACGCTGAAGCGCAACGTGCCCATGGCCCATTCCCGGTCAATGCCCATGGCCTGCAGTACATGGGAGATCGCAACCTGGTCGGAGTGGCAGGCCGCCCCCGGCGAGGCGGCGATTTCCAGACCGATTTCTTCCAGGATGCGGTTGGCCGCAAGGCCCCGGAAGGCCAGGCTCAAGGTGTTGGGCAGTCTCATTTCCGGGTGGCCGTTCAACGCGACGGCATCACCTAAAGAGTCCATCAACCCCTGGTGCAGCCGGTCGCGCAGGCCACGCATGCGGCTGATATGGCCGTTAAAATCCTTGCCGGCAATCTCGCAGGCCTTGCCAAGTCCCACAATCTCCAGCACATTTTCCGTGCCGGCCCGCCATCCTCGTTCCTGACCCGCGCCGTGGCAGAATTTCCCCGGCTGCACCCCTTTGCGGATGTACAGCGCGCCGACCCCCTTGGGGGCATAGAGCTTGTGTCCGGCAACGGACAGCAGATCAACGCCCAGGGCCCGCACGTCCACCCCTACCTTACCCACCGACTGGGCGGCATCGCTGTGCATGGTGATGCCGTGCTGTCGAGCGATGCTGCTGATCTCCTCGATGGGCTGCAGGGTGCCCACCTCGTTGTTGCTGTGCATGATGGTGATCAGCACGGTTCCGGGCCGGATGGCCTTTTCCACATCAATCGGATCAACCAACCCCTGGCGGTCCACAGGCAGATAGGTGGTTTCGACTCCGTCCGCCGCCAGGGCCCGGCACACTTCAAGCACGGCCGGATGCTCGATGTGGCTGGTGATAATGTGGTTGCCCCTGTCCCGCTTGGCCCGGGCAATACCCCTGATGGCGTGGTTGTTTGCCTCGGTGCCGCCGCTGGTAAAGACAATCTCTTCCTCCTCGCAGTTCAGCAGGCTGGCCATCTGCCGGCGGGAGTTCTCCACCGCCTGTTTCGGGGCGATGCCGTACCAGTGCGAACTGGAAGGATTGCCGAATTCCTGCTCAAGAAACGGCCGCATGGCCTCAATCACTTCAGGGGCATGGGGGGTGGTGCCGTTGTAGTCCAGATAGATAGGATGCACCATTTTTTCTGTCCTCATGGAAATGTCGCTTTACATCGCCATATTACGGATGATATTATTAGTAATAATTATTTTTTTGGTTATTTTATTAGTCAGGAACAATCCTCAATCAAGCAGCCCTATTATATCACGCCACTACCGACATTCAATGCATAATGCAATAAAATCAGGGAGGTAATACCTATGGAAATAAATGGAAACAGCGGCGGAGCAGCCCTTTACGCCATGAAGCAGGCCATGAAGATGCCTGAAGCAGTTGTCGATCTGCTGAAGAAATCAGGTGAAGACGACCAGCAACCCCTTGCCGCGCCGAAACCAACTGACCCGAAGGCGGCCGACATTGCCAAAATGACCGGCAAAGGCGGCAATATCAATGTCGTAGCGTAAAAAACGCAGCGAAGAATATGGTGGCGCAGTGGCCTCCCGCCCGGGTTCCCTTCCCTGTTGGCCAGCGGGCCCTTTTCATGTGTGTCCCATGCCGTGCATGAGGCTGCGAATCGGGCCCGGCCACCTGCCAGAATTTGATAAATTTACCAGCAGGTGGTGAATTTGTTACCCCACAGAAAATTTACCGAATGCGTATTGCGGTTGGCATTCATTATTGCCACTTCTCGATAAAAGTGCTACTCCTCTTTTTTGACAAGAGAAAATCCGCGTAAAAAATCCACGATTCATGGGATACCTTATTTAATTCTGGCAGAGACCTTAAAACAAGGAAGGCCTCCCCTGAATTCGTTTGAGAGGTGTTTTCATCTGCACGAGCAGGGATATTGCCCGTTATATTTCTTAGACAATAATCATGAAATCAGGAAAAATTACGTTAAATACCTGTCAAAATATCGGCGATCTCATCGTTTACAGGAATGAACCGATAATAAGATTTCTATTCTTCATGAAGTTTTCGCCTCTATTGATAGGCATTCTTTTCTTTTTCTTTATTTCCCTTCCATTAACCTTTTTTGGTGCTATCACCGCTACAAACCAAAATGTTCATAATTATGTAACTTATTGGGAGAATATTAGCTGGTCTGTTTCAATCATATTTATATTCCCTTTTGTTGTTGGCCTAACGGCAAGATACTACCTTGAAATTCCAAAGTTATTCGAAAAACTATCAAAAAAAATTGGCAATAAGCAAAAGAGTGAATTGTCTGATTTTATTTCATCGATAGATAGAAAATTCAATAATCCGATTTTACCAATTATTATTTTTCTAATAACAATTGCGCTAAATTATATATATTATATCCAAATTTTGGATAAAGAGCCTTACTGTAGTTGGATTACAAGTGGATTTTTATTTAAAGATAGTCTGAATACGAAATCAGGATTTACCTATTCAGGTATTTATTCCGCTTTTATACAAGTTATATTGATTTATTGGATTTTAAATATAGCTTGGAAAAGCTTTGTATTTTCTTTTGCTCTTTTTTTATTTTTCAATAAATATAAATTTGAAATGGATGTTAAACCATTACATGAAGACAAATGCTGCGGTTTAAAAGTGATTGGCGATGTTGGAATGATTTTCAATGCCATTTTGTTCTTAATTGGTATTTATATTTCATTAAAAGTAATGGATAAAATAGTTATACAAGATCTTCCTATTACAAATGATATTGGAAATCCTATAATTCTAGCTTGCTATACATTTCTTGCGCCGCTTCTTTTTTTCTTGCCGCTCTCGGCGCCTCATAAGAAAATGAAGCTCATGAAGCAAGAATTTATTAATCCGCTAATTATCTATTATTCTGAAATGATAGATAAATTAAGAAATAATCCAGTAATTGAAAATAAATATGAAGAGATAGAAAAATTGGATGTTTTAATTAAAAAACTGGACAATCAAATACCCGTATGGCCATTTAATTTTAAATCACTGCAATCCTTCTTTGGCACAGTGATTACTCCAATTTTGCCGATAATTTTACCATTTTTAGTGAAAGCTGTTGTGGGTGTAGTCAAAAAATGTTTTGCATAACAGTGGGGGCAAAGCGGGGCAAAGGGACGTCCTGAAATTATAAAAAATAACACTGGAGCCAAGAAAATTTATATTTTTATGGACGTCCCCTGCTGTGCTGAATTGCACCAAACAACCGGCTGTCACTCACTATCGCGCTCGCCTGCGGGGAAATTTCATGCCCTCTCTGTACATGTTCGACAGGATAATGATAAAGTGCCGAAAAAGGAGGAGGAAAATATGATGAGCCATTATCAAAAGATCTGCTGCAGCCTGTTTTTTCTTGTTCTGACATTTTCTGTAGCACCACTGGCGCAGGGGGAACCGGTCAACATGCTTTCCCTGCAGGAAGGGGCGCTGGCGGTGACGATTCCGCCAACCTATGGCGGCTGGAACGCCGAGAATCTTCTTGATGACAGCCCCCAGTCGGGATGGGCCTGCGAATCCGGCAATATCGCCAACAATATCTTTGTTTTTGAACTGGTGGACGCAACCACCCTTGAGCGGTTTGAATTCGACAACACCTCGGTGGATGCGGAGGGCGCGGGCGCCAAGGATGTTCTGGTGGAGGTCTCCACCACTTCGGCGGGCACCGGCTTCACTCCTGTGCTCAAGGCCTCGCTGGCCGACAAAACCGACCAGCAGAGCTTTCCCGCCGCGGCCAAGGCGCCGGCGCACTGGGTGCGGCTTACCATCAAAAACAACCAGGGCAGCCCCGAATGGACCGAACTCTTTTCCTTCAGGGGATTCGGCGAAAGGCCTGCCATGGCCACCCCGGCCAACATCTCCGGCACCTATGAAACCAGCTACTCGCTGTTTCATGTCCGCCAGCAGGGGACTGCCCTGGTCGGTTGCTATGAGTACAGTGAAGGCCTGCTAAACGGCGTCATCGAGGGCCGGGTCATGAAGATCACCTGGCAGGAGGCAGGGGAGGATAACCTGGGGCCGGCTGTGATGGTCTTTTCCCCTGACGGAAAATCCTTCCGAGGCTTCTGGTGGCGCCAAGGACAAGGGCAGGGCGAGCCGGCCGGCAACTGGGACGGTAAAAAGACCGCCGCGCAGGTGGGGAGCTGCCCGCACTGGACCGGTTCCGTGGGCGGCGAGCTGAAAAAACAGCTCAGTGCTGAAAAACGGGCCAGGCTTTATGGCATTCTTTTTGATTTCAACTCCGCCGTCATCCGTCCCGAATCAAAACCCGTGCTGGAGGAGGTTCTTGAGCTGCTGCGCAGCGAAGCCGGCTGGCAGTTGACCATCGAGGGCCATACCGACGCCATCGGTTCCGACGACCGGAATCAGACCCTCTCCCAGCAGCGGGCCGAAGCGGTCAAGGCCTTTCTGGTGGCTGGCGGCGTGGATGCCGCCAGGCTCGCCACGGCTGGTTTCGGGGAAGCAAAACCTGTGGCAGACAATGCCACGGAACTGGGCCGGGCCCAGAACCGGCGGGTGGAGCTGGTCCGGCAGTAGTGCCGGTCTGAAAAGAAATTGACGTTTTGTGACGGTCTCGCAAAAATGATCGACCGTCGGCGGCAACTGGGCAACAGGGCATCTTGAAATCCCCCCCTCGTTTCACCCCTCCCCACGGAAATGCTCATTGTAATGTATGGTGGCGTACTTGGCCATCGACAATGGATGATTGTCCGGCCCTGAGGGGAGAGGGTGAAGGTTGTCAGGGGGAGACTTTTTGCTTCTTGAATATGTTATGTAAGGGTTGATTCAGGTATTTTTTAATCTGGGAGGTTGACTTAGTAATACGGTTTCAATAAAATCAATAAATTACATATTGGCAAGTTGCAGATGATGTCCGGCTAGACCTTTCTTTGATATTTTTATTCATTTCATTGTATTACATTATGAATAGAACGGAAAAGTTGTTTCATGAATATGTCAGGAATGGCCGTGTCGCCTATCTTTATCATACCTTATGTAACTATACCGCCTGCTCGCTGTTTATTCTTTTTGCTCTCCTTTCCATCGGTACTTCGCCGGTATACTCCCAGGGGGATCAGCCCCGCAGCAATGAAATAACCGCCGCTGTTCTGCGCGATTTCCCTCCTCTCTATATGCTTGATGATGCCGGCAAACCCGCAGGTTTTGCCATTGATATATTAACCAGGGTTGCCGATAAAACAGGCTTGCAGGTTCATTATCTGATCGTGGAAAACTGGGCTGCGGCCATGGAGGCGGTACGAACTGGCGAGGCGGATCTGATCCCGGGAATCGGCATCAGTGAGACCCGCTCGACGGAGTTTCTTTTTTCTGATGCCATTGAGACAATCCCTGTTTCCTGTTTTGTTCGGGCAAAGAATTACACAATTGACAGCATCAAGTCTCTCAAAGATCAACGCGTTGCGGTCATAGAAAAGAGCGCGGCAGAGACCAAGCTCAAGGATCAGAGTGACATCAAGCTTGTTCCTTTTCCCAATATCGACTCGGCTTTGATTCAGCTTCTCACCGGTGATGTGGATGCCTTTGTGTTTCCCGAGCCTGTTCTCTGGAAAAAGGCACGAGATGCGGGGGTGGCGGATAAAATCAAGGTCGTGGACTTGCCGCTGATGGAATTGAAGAGGGGCTTCCTGGTCCGCCAAGCCGATACCGTTCTGCTTAAAAAAATAAACCAGGGGATTGAGGTTTATATCCAGTCAGGGGATTACCTGGCGGACTTTGCCAAATGGTATGGCAGGCCTGAGCCTTTCTGGAACCTGCGGAGGACCATTTGGGCCATGTCCGGCCTGATCATCTTCGTTATTGTCGGGATGGCGGGCTGGCGTTATTACTCGGTGGTGCAGTTCAGCCGGCAATTACATAACAACATTGCCATTCGGATTGAGGCTGAAAAGGCCCTGCAGAAAGCCCATGACGAACTGGAAGAGAGAGTTGCGGCCCGCACAAATGAATTAAAGGAAGAAAAGGAAAAGGCCCAGAAATATTTAAATATCGCCGGCGTCATGATGGGAGTTCTCAATACGGCGGGCGAAATAATCTTAATAAATCAGAAGGGATGTCAAATATTGAATGTAACGGAATGTGAAGTAATCGGGCAAAACTGGTTTGACCGTTACCTGCCCGAAAAAATTTCCGATGATGTAAAGCAAGTATTCAATAAGTTGATGGCTGGTAAAACTGAACTGGTGGAATATTATGAAAATCCCGTACTGACAAGTGATGGCAAGGAGCGAATCATCGCCTTTCATAACACGCTTTTGACTGATGAAAAGGGGCAAACCAAGGGGGTCCTTTTTTCAGGTATGGATATTACGGAACGCAAAAAAGCGGAAGAAGAAAAGGCCAGGATGGAGGAGCAACTACGACAGGCCCTGAAAATGGAAGCCATCGGCACCCTGGCCGGCGGCATCGCCCATGATTTTAACAATATTCTCAGTGCGATCATTGGCTATACCGAAATGGCGATAGAGGACCTTCATCCGGATGCAAAAGTTGCCAGAAACCTGGGTGAAGTTCTCAGGGCTGGGTTCAGGGCAAGAGATCTGGTAACGCAGATTCTCGCCTTCAGCCGCCAGGCAAACATTGATCCGATTCATCTTCATCCGGCAAGCATCATTAAGGAGGGGATAAAACTGCTCAGATCCTCAATCCCGACCACCATTGATATTCATGAAGATATCGATCCGGCAACAGGAGTGATCTTGGCTGATCCCACCCAGATTCATCAGATATTAATGAATCTGTGCACCAATGCGTTCCATGCCATGGAAGAAAAAGGCGGAAGGCTGGAGATATCCTTGCGGGAAACTGAACTTGATAAGGGGAAATTAGGCAATGAACCCAGCGTTGAAGCCGGAACATTTGCGCGATTAACCGTGCATGACAGCGGTACCGGCATTGACCCGGGGATAAAAAATAATATATTTGACCCTTATTTCACCACCAAGGAGGCAGGCAAAGGCACCGGCATGGGATTGGCCATTGTCCACGGTATCGTCCAAAGCTACGGCGGTTTCATCACCTGTGAAAGTGAACAGGGCAGCGGGGCAACCTTCAATGTGTTTTTACCAGTGGTCAAGCAGGACGGGGTAGACAAGGTAGAAATTTTCGACGACATTCCGACCGGCAAAGAAGAGATTCTGTTTGTTGATGATGAAGCACTGATCGCCGACATGGCCAAGGAAATACTGGAAAGACTCGGTTATACCGTCACCGTAAGAAAAAGCAGTCTTGAGGCCCTTGAGACTTTCCATAATCAACCAGATAAATTTGATCTTGTCATCACTGATCAGACAATGCCCGGCATGACCGGTACCGAACTCTCCAGGCGCATGTTGCAGATCCGTCCCGACCTCCCCATCATTCTCTGTACCGGCTACAGTTCCATCGCTTCGGAAACCGAGGCCCGATTTCTTGGCATTAAAGAATTCGCTTTCAAGCCCATTTCGCTTAGGCATATGGCCAGGCTCATACGCAACCAACTGGATGAATAATCGGGGGCGCAAGGCAGCCGGCCCCCTGACTTTTCAAGAATTTTTTGTTGCATTTTCAGCAGAAAAACATTCATTGGTAGTTGGAGGATATTGCTGTCATGTCGATCAAACTACTTGCCCTGGATCTCTACCGTGCCCAGCAGAAGGTGCACCAGCTCGAAGCGCAGCTGGCGGAAGCATCGTTCAATCAACAGGATGCCATCAGTGAGCAGTTGCGCGAGGCCAACGAAGAACTGCAGCTGCTGCGCAATATGCTTGAGGGCGCCAAATCGCCTTTGCCCTACCGCACCGATCACAACCAGATGAAGCGCAGGATTTGATGTTTTTTCCGCCGGCTATTCCGGCCGTCTGTTTTTTTCATCCGCGTTCTTGACAGGCTTATCATGTATCCCTTTGCAAAAACCATCTCATCAATTAAAAAAGGCGATCTGCTGGTGCTGATGTTTGCCTGCGCCGCTCTGGCGGCTTTTCTGGTGTTTCTGACCGTGGCCGGCATCACCTGGCTCACCGCCGGGCTGGTCAACCTGCAGACCGGGTGGCTCGATACCCTGGTCAACTGGCTGGTGGGCATCGTCACCGGTATTGGCGGCTGGTTCATGCTGCCTGTCCTGATTGTGCTGGTGGCCGGGGTCTTTCAGGAGGCGATTATCTACCGGGTGGAGAAGGCCTCTTATCCGAATGAGATACGGAGCGGCGAACCCCGTTTTTGGGCCGATGTGGGCCACGATATCAGATTTACCTTAAAGGCCCTTTTTCTGAACCTGCTTATCCTGCCGCTGTATCTTTTCGGCATCGGCTTTATCGCCTCGGTGATCTTAAACAGCTATCTGCTCGGCCGGGAGTTCTTCATCGCTGCCGCAGGCTACCATCTCGGCAAGCCTCAGGCCGGGGTGCTCGCGCGCAGCCACCGCCGGGAGGTGTACGGCGGCGGTTTTGTCATCACCCTGCTGGCCCTGGTGCCGGTGGTCAATCTTTTCATGCCGATCTTTGCCACGGTATGGATGGTGCACGTTTATCACGCCATAGGCAAGAGCGGCGTGCGCGCCTGATTTCTTGATCCCTTCCCGGTTTCCTGGCAGCTGACGGCTTGCCAGGGCGCTATGCGCGGGAGGCGCGAGGAGCCGGATTCGCCAAAGCGGGTCAGTCCTTCTCTTTAGGCACATCAAGTCCCAGAGGTCCCATGATTTCCCGGTTGAAACGTTGTTGAACGAACTCCAGGGGTTCCTGGTCAACAAGCCGGGCTATGTCCCTTATCTTTTCGGCAAAACGTCTGTTTCTGTCCCGGCACCGGCTGCGGGCCTGGTCAATCAGTTGCCAGTCCCGGTCAAGCATGAACTGCTGGAAGGCCTCAACAATCTCCGGAAAGAGCACCTTGCGCAGGCCATCGAGAAAGCCGATGTAAAAGCCTAGGGAGGCCTCTCTTTTCTCTCTGATGATGAAATTGATCATGCCCTGGGGATGGGTATCCGCCAGGATATCCTTGATGGTGCGGCCCACGAACTCAATGGCGGAATCAGGGAATCTGCCGATGATTTTTTTTAGGGTATCGCTGTCCAGGGTGGTCTGCATCCTTTCTCCCACCTCATGGTGGATGAAGATGGGTATTTCCGTATCAACGATGGCGTCAAGCCTGTCCCGGCTGGCCTGCTGGTTGAGCCGGCCTTGGGAGAGCAGCCCATAGTGGTCCAGGGCGTGGTGCATGGGTGACCTGCAGGAGGCGCGGATATCCTGGATATGGTCCCAGAAGAAGAAGCGGAGCGGAGCGCGCCGGATGGCGATGATGCCGTCCTGCAGCATGGCAAAGGGGCTGGCCAGCTCTGTTGCCTTTTCCCGGCCAAGGATAACGACCGGGCATCCCGCAATGTTCTCTTCCCTGATCTTTTCCGCCAGAAAAAAGATGGCCTTCATGGAGCGGCCGTAACCTGAGCCGTAGACAAGGTTGGTACCGGCAAGCAGGCGGTTGATCTCGGCCGTATCCCAGGGGCCGACGGCGCGGCTGTCCATGGGTAGATTGTGGTAGCTCTCCTGTCCCAAGCCCTGCCAAAGGTTTTCCCTGGCCTCGATCCAGTCGAGCAGCTCAGCCGATTCCGGCTCGTCCCACGGTTCGATGCCGTGCTCCCATTTATAGAGATTGCGCAGTTTCAGCACCAGGGTACAGATGGAATAGATGCCGCTATCCCTGGCGTCGGAAATATGGCAGTTGTGCTGTACGGTCTGGGAGAAGGTCAAATTCGGCATTTGTTTACCTCATGCGCTCAATGGGTGATTGCGGAGAGAAAGCCCAGGCGTCGCTCGCTTTCTCAGTGGCAGGGTCGGGTACTGGTTTGTCCTGCCCTGTATCAGCTCTTGTCTGCTGGCGTTTTTTTCTTTTACAGCAAGCAATGGACCGGCATGTGCGGCAGCGTTCGTTGCCGCACCACTGGCAGGAAAAGCAGTCAGGGCAGGGGTGCTTTTTGCTGTTCGGTTTGCTGTTCGGCACATAGATCATCCCCTGGTTGCCGGGAAGTTGCTTAAAGGCCATTATTGCCCTCCACCCTGTAAATTACCTGACGATCGGATGCCAGGGAGGCTGCCGCCAACCGTCCCATCATTTTTCCCGTTCCTTGCCCCAGATGTTGTCGAGAAACTGATCCCGTCCTGAACCGGAGCGGTAAAACTTATAACGCAGCGGGTTCTTCCGGTAATAGTCCTGATGATAATCCTCAGCCGGGTAAAATGTTGTGGCCGGCACAATCGGTGTGACAATAGGCTTGCTGAAAACATTGCTGGCAGCCAGGGTCTCCTTTGATTTTTCCGCCGCTGCCCTCTGCTGCTCGTCGTGATAAAAAATGGCGGTGGAGTATGAGTGGCCGCGGTCAACGAACTGGCCGCCCGGGTCGGTCGGGTCAATCTGGTGCCAGAAGACATTCAGCAGCTGCTCATATGAGATTTTGGCCGGGTCGTAGAGGATTTCCACCGCTTCAATATGGGCGCCTGCCCCATAGTTCTCGTAATTCGGGTCTTTGCTGGTGCCGGCCGTATAGCCGGATATAACGGCGGCAACCCCGTCCAGGCTTTCAAAGGGCTTTTCCATGCACCAGAAACAGCCGCCGGCAAAGGTCGCCCTGGCAGATACGGTGCTGCCTGAATCGTCGGCCTGCAGAGGTCGGGCCGGCGCATGGAGCGAAATAACTGATGCCACAATGAACAAATAACATATCGTGATGGGTTTCAAGTCGTGTCCTCCAATGATAAAAGAGTCGCAGTCTCTTGGCTATATAATAATCATTAAAACTGCCAGGACCATATGCCTCAATCTGAAGGTCCTGATCACAAAATCTCCTTTAAACTCTTGCCGTGTTTTTCCTTTCCCGCTCCGGGTAGGCGGCATCAGTAAAAAATGGGGCAAATGCCCGCTTGATAGTGGTGATTTGCCCCATTTTTTACTGAGAGCTGTTTGGCGGGTCTTTTGGCTTTTATGCTGTAACTTTTTGAAATCATGATGGTTTATGTAAAAAATGTCCTCTGTCACTCCGTGGCACAATGAGTGCTATGGGATAAAGATAAATGTGAGATCTGCATTGATACTTCTTTGCCACATACAGATGTGCATAAATGAAAAAATCATCATCTGTCAAGTGGTGAATCAGGCAGGGATAGATAGTAAAACATTCCACGCCGAAACCGCCATTTCGGTTGGATGGTTAAGGAGTAATCACTGTTGCGCCGGCAGTGACTGGGCCGGCAGGGAGGAGCGCGATGGAAGGGTTACTGTTTCTCGTTTGCTGGATTGGTTGTGCTTTGTTGCATACCCTTTATGACGTCAAGGTGAGACCGCTGCTGCAGACCTCGGGCAAGGAAGAGGATTTTTCGTGAGTAGACCGTCCGGGAAGGCATACCCGGCATATTCATGCCATCAACCTTCAGCAAGGAGATCTGGTTATGCAACGGCTGACTGCGCAACCTGTCGGATATCAGGGAGAGGTCATGGACATCAATAAATTGCAGATGAAACCCAGCGCATCCGATCTGCCGGTTTATTCCCTGCGAGAGGCGGCACAACTGTTGAATGTGCACCCGCAGACCCTGAGGAAATATCAGGCTGCAGGGCTTGTCAGGCCGATCCGCCAGGGTTCACGCTGGCTGTTTTCCCAAAAGGACGTCATGTGGACGGAGTGTTTGCGGTCAATGATCCATACGAAGAAATTGAGCATTCCCGGCCTCAGGAAGCTGCTGCAGCTTGTTCCATGCTGGATGGCCGCTTCCTGCCCGGTGGAGATTCAATGTCATTGTCCGGCCCAGGTTGACTGGAGTCTGCCCCGCCGGCTGCAGCTGGTGGGCGGCAGGTCTGCCGCACGCGATAACGAAGCCGCCGGCCAGACAGATGGCCCGGATCAGATGCCCTGCGGCGCTTGACGGCCGGCGTGCCGCCGCAAAAAACCGCTGCCCTGCCTCTCCATATTCCCCGAAGGGATTTTACCACCCTCCTGCCGAGACAGTCTGCTACAGTTTCAGGCCTGTATCGCCATGGTACAGCTCGGCCCGCAACCGGGCCACCTCCTCATTGATCAGGTAATCGTCAAACTGCATCATTCTGTCTATGATCCCCGCCGGGGTGATTTCCACGATCCGGTTGGACACGGTGGCAACGAACTGGTGGTCATGGGAGGAGAAAAGAACCACCTCGGGGTAGGCGATAAGCCCGTCGTTTAACGCGGTGATCGACTCGAGATCCAGGTGGTTGGTGGGTTCATCCAGGATGAGGGCGTTGGCGCCGCTGAGCATCATCCTGGCCAGCATGCAGCGAACCCGCTCCCCGCCGGACAGCACATTGGTCTTTTTGAGGGCCTCTTCGCCGGAAAAAAGCATCTTGCCCAAAAAACCCCTGGCAAAACTCTCCCCTTCGCTGGGCGGTGAGAACTGGCGCAGCCACTCGATGAGATTCATATTGTTGTCGAAGTATGCGCTGTTCTCCTTGGGGAAATAGGAGGTGCTGATGGTGACGCCCCAGCGGAAGCTGCCGCGGTCAGGCTCCATTTCTCCGGTCAGAATCTGAAACAGGGTTGTCTTGGCCAGGGTGTTGCCGCCGACAAAGGCGATCTTGTCGCCCTTGTTCACCGTCAGGCTGAAATTGTTTAACACCGGAACGCCCTCAATCTCTTTGCATAAGCCCTTGATCTCGAGGATGACGTCGCCGCAGGGGCGATCCGCCTTGAAAACGATGAAGGGATACTTGCGGGAAGAAACCGGCATGTCCTCGATGGTGAGCTTCTCCAGCAGTTTCTTGCGGGAGGTAGCCTGTTTGGCCTTGGAGGCATTGGAGGAAAAACGCTGAATGAATTCCTTCAGCTCATTGGCCTTGGCCGTGACCTTTTTGTTCTGGTCCTGCTTCTGCTTCAGGTTGAGCTGGCTCGCCTGGTACCAGAAGTCATAGTTGCCTACATAGACCTGGATCTTGCCGAAATCGATATCCGCCACATGGGTGCAAACCTGGTTGAGGAAATGGCGGTCGTGGGAGACGATGATGACCGTATTCTGGAATTTGAAGAGGAAGTCCTCAAGCCAGGCGATGGATTTCAGGTCAAGATGGTTGGTTGGTTCGTCCAGCAGCAGAATGTCCGGGTTGCCGAACAGCGCCTGGGCCAGCAGCACCCGCACCTTGTCGCCGCCTTCAAGCTCCTTCATCTTCTTCTGGCGGAGCTCCTCGCCGATGCCGAGGCCGCTGAGCAGAACTGCTGCTTCCGCTTCCGCCTCATATCCGTTCATCTCACCGAATTCGACCTCAAGCTCGCCGGAGCGGATGCCGTCCTCCTCGGAGAATTCCGCTTTGGCGTAAATAGCCTCCCTTTCGGCCATCACTTCAAAAAGCCGTTTATGGCCCATGATAACGGTGTTGAAGACAGTTTCCTCGTCAAAGGCGAACTGGTCCTGGCTCAGCACGGCGATGCGTTCTCCTGGGTCAACAATGATATCGCCTTTGTCCGGTTCTTTCTGGCCGGCGAGAATCTTGAGAAAGGTGGATTTGCCCGTGCCGTTGGCGCCGATGAGGCCGTAACAGTTGCCAGGGGTGAACTTGATGTTGACGTCTTTGAAGATGACCCTTTTGCCATAGGAAAGGGCGATGTTTGCAGCTTGAATCATGGGGATGAATGTCCTCTGTGCAAATAAAAAACCACATGGGGTGACCCTTGTGGTTTCAGTGTATCAAAAAAATGGTTAACTTGGTTGCAGCCTTGCATTGCAAGGAAGGACTGCAACCAAAAAAAAAGCCCCGCGGCAAGCGGGGCTTTGCGTACAATAAACTTCAGGTTTTACAACTGGCGGACATTCTCGGCCGCAGGACCTTTGGGGCCTTCTACAACGTCGAATTTGACCCGGGCACCCTCATCAAGGGTTTTGTAGCCTTCTGCCTTGATTGCGGAATGATGAACGAAAACGTCTTTGCCTCCGTCCTGAGCGATAAAGCCGAAACCCTTTGCAGCATTAAACCATTTAACTGTACCTTCTGCCATTTTTACTACTCCTTCTGAACTCGTTCCCGTCCGGGAACCTTAAGATAATATTGCCGAATTATCGAAGGATAAGACGGCTGGCAGTAAGTTTGTATAAATAAAAAAAACCGCACTAGCTCTGACAGAGATTGCGCGGTTCACTTTTTCGTAATTTTATAACTACAAACAGATACTGCACAAGAATAATTAATTTATAACATATCAATTGATGGAAAGCAAACAATATTTTTTCTTGCAAGGGAATATAATGCAATGGAAAGATGAAAAAATAGGGAGCCATGGAGCGCCGCATCTGTTTTCGGCCGCCGCTGGGCATGAGTAAAGTCCCATTGGCCCCGGTATGACCGCGGTGATTGTTGCCCGGATGAGGCGCATTTCCCGCACATGGTTTCCTTGGCGCCCAGCGGCAGGGGGGGCGAAAAATTCCCTTGCCAATAGATGCGGGGCGGGTATCTTGTGGCCCATGAGAGACAAAGTAAATAACGCAGACAGGGGCAGGAACCTGCCGTTGTGGGCCGTGCACAGCCTGATGCTGGTGGCCTCGATCATCGTGGCAAGCTCGTTTCCCGTGGGAGCGGCGATCACCCGCGGCCTTGATCCGGCCGTGCTCATCCTCGTCCGCTATGTGCTGGCCGTTCTTTTTTTCGCCCCGGTTCTCATCCTGCGTCACGGGTTTACCCTGCCACCGCTGCGGCAGCTCTGCGGGTACAGCGCCGTCAGCGCCGCCACGGTCGGCTTTTTCTGGTGCATGTTTGAATCACTGCGTTACACCAGTGCCTTGAATACCAGTGTCATCTTCACCCTGGTGCCCGGCATCTCGGGCCTTTACAGCGCCGTCTTTCTCAAGGAGAGACTGGGGCGGCCCCGTCTCATCGCCCTTTTTTTAGGGATGATCGGGGCCGTGTGGGTCATTTTCCGCGGCGATATCCACCGCCTGGTCGCCCTTGAAATAAATTACGGAGACAGTATCTTTCTGGCCGGCTGTTTCATGATGGCTGCCTATACTCCGCTGGTCAAACGGATCCACCGCCAGGAATCCATGGTGGTCATGACCTTCTGGGTGCTGGCCACCGGGGTGGGGTGGCTGCTTGTTCTTTCCCTGCCGCATCTGGCCGCGGTCAATTGGCAGGGGGTGGCGACGGGGGTCTGGGTCGGCATCATCTACCTGGCCGTCTTTTCCACCATCGTCACCTTCTACCTGACCCACATCTCCACCCTCTATCTGGGGCCGACCAGGGTGATGGCCTACAGCTATTTTTATCCGGCCTTTGTTTTGCTGATCGACTGGGGCCTCGGCCATGGTCTGCCACCGGCCATGATTCTGCCCGGGGTGATGGTGGTCACCCTGGCCACAGTGGTCCTGCAACGGGGGGCGGCGGAGAATGCCTCGACCGGCCAGGAGGAATGGCAGGATTTGGCAAAGAGATGAAAGCGAAAACCGATCTGCGGGATCTGACATACAGCCGGCTGGCTGAGTACATGGAGGGGCTTGGCCTGCCTTCTTCCCGGGCCCGCTTTGTCTTTGCCTGGCTGCAGCGGCCTGGTACAAAAGATTTTTCCCACATGGTTGACGTCAGCAGGGAGATCTGCGCCACTCTTGCCGAGCATGCCGTGATCAGTAGCCTGGTCCCCGCCGCGGTGGAACAGTCCCGGGATGGCACGGTGAAATTCGCCTTTGAGCTGAACGACGGCGCGGTGGTGGAGAGTGTGCTCATTCCGGAAAAGGTCCGGCACACCTTGTGCGTTTCCTCCCAGGCAGGATGCGCCATGGGATGCCGGTTCTGTCTCACGGGTTCCATGGGTTTCCGCCGCAACCTGCGGCCAGGGGAAATCGTCGGCCAGGTGATTGCCGTGATGGAATATATGATGGGTGCCGGCGTGGTCCGGACCACCCCCAGGGAGCTGATCAATAATCTGGTGTTCATGGGCATGGGTGAACCGCTGGCCAATTATGACAACCTCCTTGCCGCGCTCCGCATCCTCATGGACGAACGCGGCCTTGAATTCACCGAGCGGCGCATCACGGTATCCACCTGCGGCATAGCGCCGCGCATCAGGGACTTGGGCCGGGATATCCGGGTCAATCTCGCCGTCTCGCTGCATGCCGCCGATGATGAGACGCGCAGCCGCATTATGCCGGTCAACAAGGCCTACGGCATGGATGAGCTGCTCGCGGCCTGCCGCACTTTTCCGCTGCCCGGCAAAAAGGTCATCCTGTTTGAGTATATTCTCATCAAGGGGATCAACGATGCAGAAGGTGACGCGCGCATGCTTGCCGAAAAGCTGCACGGCATCCCCTGCCGGATCAACCTGCTGCCGTTCAACGAGTCGCAGTCCCTTGTTTACCAGTGTCCGGACGAGCAGCACATCCTGCGGTTCCAGAAGATTCTCCGCGATGCCGGCTACCGCACATTTATCAGGAGCAGCCGCGGTGCCGATATTTCCGCCGCCTGCGGCCAGCTCGCCTCATCAGGAAAAAGAGATGAACAGACATGAGAAGCCGAAAAGGCAGACCGTATTCCACAACCTGCCCCCCGATGCGGTCATCACCCTGGTGGAGAAGGCACTTGGCGTGCACTGCACCAATCTCTGCCGGCCATTAAACAGCTATATCAACCGGGTCTATGAACTGCAGGCAGAGGACGGCGCCGGTCTCATCGTCAAATTCTACCGGCCGGGAAGATGGTCACAGGCTGCCCTGCAGGATGAGCATGATTTCCTGCTGGAGCTGCATGGGGAGGAGATCCCGGTGGTGGCGCCGTTGCCCCTGTCCAATGGCCAGACCCTGGGCAGCCACGGCAATATGTATTTTGTCCTGTTCCCGAAAAAAGGTGGACGAAGCTATGATGAATATAACGATGAGCAGTGGCAGGAGCTGGGGCGGCTGCTGGGCCGCACTCATATGGTGGGGGAGCGGCATCGGCCCAGGGACAGGATCATCATGGCCCCGGATAGATCAACCAGCGCGCAGCTTGCCTATATCCTGGCCGGTAATTTCATGCCCCCTGATCTGGCCGGCCGCTTTAAGGATTTAGCC
This sequence comes from Thermodesulfobacteriota bacterium, assembly GCA_040755455.1. Taxonomy (GTDB): domain Bacteria; phylum Desulfobacterota; class Desulfobulbia; order Desulfobulbales; family SURF-16; genus SURF-16. The sequence goes on from JBFMAY010000001.1 coordinate 44,480, forward strand.
GGCGAAATTATCGAAGAGATCAAACCGCGCTTTGCCGGCCTGGATATGATCCGCATCCATGGCGACTGCCACTTTGCCAACCTCATTTACCGGCCGGGCGAGTCCTTTCATATCGTCGATTTCGATGACATGGCGGTGGGGCCGCCGGTACAGGATTTCTGGATGCTGCTGCCCGGCCACATGCAGGAGTCCCTGGCGGAAATTGAGATTTTTCTTGAAGGCTACGAGACCTTCCGTCATTTTGACCGGCGGACCCTCTCCCTCATCGAGCCGCTCCGGGCCATGCGTTACATCCATTACCTGGCCTGGTGCGCCCACCAGGTTGCCGAGGACGGCTTTTCTCATGTGGCCCCTGATTTCAGCACGCCCCATTACTGGCAGCGGGAAATCAATGATCTGGTCGAGCAGCTTGACCGCATCAGATCAGCCCCGGCGCAGTTCGGTAATTTCTTGTGAAAGACCGGGCTGCTGCTATGACGCCGTTGCCGCTTCGTCGAATTCCTGCTTCGTTTGCCCCGGCCGGGCTGCGATGGAACATGGCCGTCTGGCTGACGGCCCTGCTGCTGGTGCTGCAGAGCCTCGCCGCTCAGGCTGCTGAGATACCGCTCAAGGCGGAAGAGGCCTTTAGGTTTGATGCGATGGTCAAGGACGGCACCATCCAGGCCAGCTGGACGGCGGCGGATGATTACTTTATGTACCGCGACACCATCTCCTTTGCTTCCGGCACGCCGGGGGTGGAGCTCGGGGCGCCCGTGTATCCGTCTGGCCAGCTCAAGCATGGCCTGAAGCCCGACGGGTCCGAGGGGGAAGTGGAAACCTACAGCCGCACGGTTACGATCACGGTGCCTATTACCAGGGGTGCAGCCGGCGCATTCACGCTCATCGCCCATGGCCAGGGATGCGCCGAAAAACTGGGTCTCTGCTATCCGCCGCAGACCCGGGAAAAGGTGCTGACCCTGGCTCCGACCGTTGCGGCGGCGGAGGTTGAAGAAGACAGCTCTGCGGCAACAGCAGGCGGGCAAGAATCTGCGGCATTATGGGAAACCCTCGGCAGTCTGCTCCTGGCCTTCCTGTCCGGTCTCGGTCTGGCCGCCACGCCGTGCGTGCTGCCCATGCTGCCCATCATCTCCGCCATCATTGCCGGCCAGGGCAAAAATCTGACCAGATCGCGGGGCGGTATCCTGGCAGCGGTTTATGTGCTGGGCACGGCGGTGGTCTGGTCAGCGGCCGGAGTGCTGGCAGGCTCAACGGGGAAACAGCTGCAGGCCTATACCTCGCATCCTTACTTCCTGCTGCCCGCGGCCGTGGTCCTGCTCCTGCTGTCACTGGCCATGTTCGGGGTCTATGATCTGCAGATTCCGGCCGTTCTGCAGTCCCGGGCCCAGGTCAAAGCCAGCGGCCTGCGCGGCGGGACCTTTGCCGGGGTGTTCATGATGGGGATGCTGTCCTCGGTCATTGCCGGCGCCTGCGTCTCGCCGATCCTGATTCTCAATCTGGGTGCCGCGCTGGACAGCCAGGACCCGCTTCTCGGCGGGGCCATCATGCTGCTCATGGCCCTGGGACTGGGGGTGCCCATCATCCTGCTGGGTATCGGCGGGGGATGGTTGCTGCCCAGGGCCGGGGCCTGGATGAATACGGTGAAGCATGCCTTCGGCCTTGCCATGATCGCTCTCGCCCTGACCATTGTCACCTCGATCCCCTGGCTGCCGGTGCTGTATCTGTGGGCGCCGTTTCTCGTCATCACCGGGGGGTACCTGGCGGCGCCTCGATCCATGGCGGCCGGGGCTGGCGGCTGGCGGTACCTGGGGAAGGGGGGCGGCATTCTGCTGATCATCTGGGGCGTCGTGGCCCTGGTCGGTGCCGGGCAGGGTAACCGGGAGATCCTGCGGCCGGTGCGGTTGAACTTCGGGTCGATCATCGTGGGCGGCGCTGGGGTGAATCGTGAATCTGCTGCGCCGCTGTTTGAGCGGGTCAATGATCTCGAAGAGATGACGGCAAGGTTTGACCAGGCCAGGGCGATGGGCAAGCCGGTGTTTCTTGATTACTATGCGCGGTGGTGTACGGATTGCAACATCATGGAGAAAAATGTTTTCAGTGACAGCGAGGTCAGGCAATATCTCAAGTCCAGCTTTGTGGTCATCCAGGCTGACTTGACGAATCAGTATGACGAACGCACCCAGCCTCTCAAGGACAGGTTCGGCGTCTTCGGGCCACCGGTCATGCTGTTTTTTGATAAAGACGGCAGACTGGTGAAAAAGGTGTATGGCGTCCTGTCAAAGAGTGAATTCATCGAAATGGCCAGAGCCGTTGCCGGAAAAAACGGCCCTGCGCCTCCGGCGGCACCGGAGCGCCGATGAGGCTGCTCCACGTCCCAGGCCGCTACCAGAGGACGATTACCTTTCTGCCGCGCACCATGGCAGCGCGCACCTTCTCCATGTGCCGCAGGGCTGCTATCTCCCTTTCCATGTCACCGGTTCGCACCGACAATCGTTGGGCCAGTTCGGCAAGGGTCAGGCCCGCATTGTCTTTGAGCAGGTCCAGAATTTTTTCCTGCAGCCCGCCGGATTGCATGGTCTCGCCCCTTGATTTGGCGATGGAGGCGCTGCGTACCGCCCATGGATCGCATGTCTTGGCCGGAGAGAGATGATCCATGTAACAGTCCTCGCAGAGCACCCGGCCATGCAGGTATCGCTCTTCCCCCTCATCAATGTCAGCCCGGCAGTTTTCCCTGTCACACTTCATCCTGTTCCCCCCCTGTTGCGTTCAGCCTTTGCGGCGGTGAGGAGAAATACCGGATAGTCACGCACCTGGCCCTGGGCATTCGCCTTGGTGATCACATGAACCCTGGCTATGCTGACCTGGGCGAATCCGCAGGCGGTTGCCAGTTTGGCCAGCTGTCGGGGATCAAAGCCGAGATGTTCCACGCCTGCCATGTCTCCGTGGAAGGTGCCGTCCTCTTTTTCAAGGTCGGCCATGGCCAGAAAGCCGTCAGGTGTCAGCAGTTGCCGGCATTGTTGTAAAACAGCGGCATTATCCTTGATGTGATGCAGGGTCATGCTGCTGTAAATCAGGTTGAAACTCCGGCCGGCAAGCAAATGATCATCTTTGCTCAGATCAACCTGCAGCGTCTCGATGTTGGCTAACGACTGGCCGTTGATCTTTTCCTGCAGGACCTGGAGCATGCCTCTCGAGGTGTCGGTGGCGACAATACTTTGCAGATGCGGGGCAAGTTCCGTGGTGATGAGGCCGGTGCCGCAGCCGATTTCCAGGGCGCACATGTCACCGGTGAGTGGAACCGCATTCCTGATGGCTGCTGCGACGCTTTTGGCGAGCTTAAGGCGCTGGCAGTTCTTGTCCCAATCCGCAGCGGCCTGGTCAAATATTTCCCTTGTCATGGTTTCTCCCGTCAATCCATTGGTTCTGCCGGGTTGCGGTTATTTTTCCTGTCGGCCATGATGGGCAGCGCCATTGCGGTGAAAAAAAATCTCCGCCGGCTGCGGCCGACTGTTGAAAATTTTCATATCTTTTACTGCTGCCCGGCGGGATTTGCAAATGGTCTTTTTATTTTCCGGCCTATCATTCAGGCTGTTTGGGTCATGGTCATCGTGATAAGCTGCGCAGGGGAAAAGAGTTGCCCGGCTCATCTAAACAGTTGACTTTCTGGGTTGATGCCTTAATGTACGGTAAATGGAGCCCGATGATGCCACGACAGCAGGCCTCATCGGGATTTTTTTCGTAAATGGATGTCCAGTACATCCTTCAGGAGGTAATTTGTGAATATTGCAGATAAATTATATGTGGCGATTGATTACAGGCTGACACTGGATTCAGGTGAGGAAATTGACAAATCCACGGCCGGCGAGCCCCTTGGTTTTATTACCGGATCAGGGCAGATTATTCCTGGCCTGGAAAATGCCCTGATGGGTATGAAGGTCGGTGACAGCTCCCGCATCGTGGTGGAGGCGGAAGATGCCTACGGTGCAATCAGTGAGGATCTGTTCCAGGACATCCCCATGGAGCAATTTCCTGATGGGGTCAAGGTTGAGCCCGGCATGACCTTTGAGGCTCATGGCCCCCATGGTCCGGTCATGATCAGTGTGGCCAGGGTGAATGCCATTGATGATACCGTGACCGTCGATCTCAATCATCCTCTGGCCGGCAAACGACTCTGTTTTGATGTGAATGTGGTCGAAGTGCGGGAACCCAGTGCGGAGGAGCTGTCTGAACTGGCCGCCGACTGCGGCTGCGGCTGCGGTTCCCAGAGCGGGGGCAGCTGCGAACCCGCCGGCGGTTGCGGGTCGGGTTGTAATTGCTGCTGATTAAGCGCAGTCTCTATTCCTCCCCCGTGTGCTGCAGGCAACCCCTGCCCAGGTTGCGGCGGTGACAGACGGACTGGGTGCCCAGTCCGTCTGTCCGTTTCGTCGTCGGCAATGACGAGCCGGTTGCGCCCCACCTGTCGTCGTCGTATGGCAACGGGGGTGGCGTTCCTGTTTGTGCCCGAGTATCGTCCTCCCACAATTTTCCTCTCTTTTCTTTCGTATGATATCCGGAAACGTGGAAAAATGTTCCACAAAATTGGATTTGCTTCCGGCATTCTGAAAAATATCCTGGGTAAAAAGCTTTCATGATCTCTTGCCAGGGAGTGGAGTATATTCCCCAAAAGGAGTACATTCTGCTCAATGACAAGCCGGTCAAGGATGAACGGCTATCCCGTATTTTACCGTTTATCCTTCTGGCAGGATTATTGCTAGGAAGAAGTGGTAATTTGCCGCGAGCATTGCGTAACAGACCGTCACAGTTTTCTTTTCCGGAGAAAGGCATAAAAGGGAGGTGATCCGCGAGGAATGAACGGAAAGGTGCTGCGCAACGGGATTCATGGCGGTTGCGGATTTTTAAACCGGGAGGGGTAAAAAATCCGCCTTGGTAAATAACCGTTTCCTTTTTTCTGCTGGAGGGGATTCTGTAGTCGTGGTGCGACAATTTGCCGCATGCTCAACGCCTTGACAGCAAGAGGAAAAGGCTGTTTAAGTCATTTTCGAGGGAAATGACAAATTGTCGCAGGAGAGCAACATTATGCCCTCCGGGCGGAGAAATTGTTGTTGAGAAAAATGAAATGAGGAAATGAGGGAAAAACATGAGGAAATTAATAGCTCCCATTGGAGCTGCCATGCTCTGTTTCGGCTTTGCCGGGACGGCGGCGGCAGCGACGTATTACACTGAGGGTACTCTGGTTATTCCAGATGATGCTACTGCGACTGTTGATGAGCCTAATGAAGGGATCTACGCTGATATAGATTTAGATATTGGCGACATCTCGGGCATCGTCACCGATGTCAATGTGTTTGTGGACATCAGCCATACCAGTATTGGCGATCTGGAAATCTACCTTTATCACTCGGCTGACGGAGGGGACACCTGGAAATCCGTACAGCTATTCAATCATGATCTTTTTTTCTTTCCAGGCTATGATTATCAATACAATAGCCTCGATAACATGACCGACGTTCTTTTTGACGACCAGGCCGATATCTCAATTAGCGACCCAACCGTTCGGGCACCCTACGGTCCTGGTTCCTTTCAACCAACCTCTTCTCCCGAAGAAGGCGAAAGCAATTTGCTGGCCGATTTCAATGGTGATCTGGCCGCAGGAATCTGGAGTCTTTATATCTTCGATTGGAAAAAGGGTGACACCGGTACCTTAAACGACCTCCATGTTGAGATTGCAACGAAAGATGACCCGGCCAGCCCCGTGCCGCTGCCAGGTGCCGTTGTGTTTCTCGGGTCAGGACTCGGTGCCTTAGCCGCCGCCCGCCGCGCGAGACGGAAATAAGTTTTAGCTGTCTCTCCGGCAGGGCCACAATCCTCCTGGAAATCAATTTCCCCGGCTGCAGCAGTCTGCAGCGATACTGTCGTATGCATCCTGCAGACCGGGGTTGTTCTGCCCCGGGAAAAATGCGCGTCGCGTATGCCGAACACTACGGAGAGATTATCCATGCAGATTCTGCCGTTTTAGTTTTATGCAAAGGGGGTGATTGCAACACGGAGGAAAGATTGCATTAAGAGGGTAACTGAGGAAAAAAGTTGAGGAATCATTTTGATGAGGGGAAAGAAATGTTGAAAAAAATTCTATGTACACTGGCCATGCCGGCCACTCTTACTTTAGCATATGCAGTACCATCCTGGGCGGATGTTCCGCCTCCTCCGGTCAATCAGAACATTGGCATACCTGACGGCGTTTTCAACACCCTGGTTGAGGCAAACTGCCGGGCCTGCCATGAAGACACCACCGTCGTCAATCCGGGCACCATCCCGAACAGGCATCATCTGCTGGTGGGAGCAATCATCCCTGACCCGACTGCCGCGCCTGCCGGAACACCCGGTAGCAAGTATGAATGTCTCTCCTGCCATCAGCTGGTCTGGGATGCCGCGACATACAGTTATAATTTTGTCGCCTTCAGAGACTGTCTGCTCTGCCATGAGCAGCAGGCCGGACAGGCTTCCGTGCATCATCTGACGGCCAAGGCCCAGCAGAATGACTGCAAGGCCTGCCATGGTCCCATCGACAATCCGGGTGACGGACATTACATCCCCACCTATGACCCGTCGCTGGTGACCCCCCAGACCGGCCTGGGCACCGGCGAGAATGGCGAGGGCGGTTGCGCCTTCTGCCATGACGAAGGGACCGATGATGTAAGCGGGGTTAAAGTTTACGCCAACATGGTGACCCATCACAGCACCGGCCTGGGCATTGATACGACCAAGTGCGTACTGTGCCATGATCCCCTGGCAGATGAGGCTGCCAAGGTTCGTCAGTGTGAGGTGTGCCACGGCGTGAATTCACTGCACAATATTCAGGTGGATTCCGATGCCAATGGCATTGATCCGGGCGTGGAAGATTCCTATTTCGGCCATATCGGCAACCAGGATGACTGCTGGGGCTGTCACGGTTTCACCGCCGCAGCCGCCCCGTATTCCGGCCCGGTCATTCCTGATATCTCCGGCGTGAGCGCGCCGAGCGTAACCGCAGGGTTCACCACCCAGCTCACCATCACCGGCGCCGCCTTTACCAATCTGGTGCAAGGCCCCACCGGTCCCATCGAGCTGACCAGCACCATCAGGCTGCAGGCAGGGGACGGCAGCGAAACCGTTCTGACCCCGGACTCCATCACGGAAAACACCATGGTCGTCACGGTGCCGGCCACCATGGCCCCGGGCAACTATGCTTTAGCCGCGGTGAAGGGTAAGTCCGTCAGCAACACTGTCAATCTCGCCGTGCTGCCTGCGGTGAAGATTGCCTCAGCCACCTGTACCAACGGCGTGATCAGCATCACTGGCAGCGGTTTCAGTCAGTACATCAATGCCATCGGCTCCGGTACCAGTGTGTCGCTGCCCTTTGCCGGAATTGACTGTGCTGTCATGTCCTGGTCCGATACCAGCATTGATGCCCTATGCGGCCAATGTGACCCGGCCATCACGGTTGACAGCGTCTTTGGCGAGTCAACAGGCGTAGTCTCAGTGACACAAATCAACACCAAAAAGCCGAAAAGGAGATAACGGGAATCTGTTTTACCCTGTTTGGCTGGCAGGGGGCGGCGATGCCGCGGCCCCCTGCCGATTATCTTTTTTGCCTGAAGGTTGATGGTTCATGAAGAAGCCAGAAAACTGCGCCATTGCTGTGCTCTTTGTTCTCCTGCTCTGCCTGCTCCTGCCGGCGGAAGCTGCCGCCTCCACTTCGGAACGCGCGGTGATAATCGGCTTTAACAACAGGCCGGGTTCCGCCGAGCGGGCGTTGCTCCGCGCTCACAACGGCAGGATGCGGCATGCCTTCCGTCTTATCAAGGCCTTTGCCGCCAATCTCCCTGACCAGGAAATATCCCGTCTCCGCGCCAATCCCAGAATTAAATACGTGGTGGAGGATGCCGTGGTTTCCTTGGTTGAACCGGAGCTGTCGGAGGTCGAATACGGCAACTCCTGGGGAGTGCAGCGCATCGGTTGTGAATCCGTCCACGCGCAAGGCATCACCGGCAGGGAAGTGAAAGTCGCCGTGATCGATACCGGCATTGATTATACCCATCCGCAGCTTTCGGTCAATTACCGGGGTGGCTATGATTTTGTTTTTAAAGACGAGAATCCGTATGATGACAGCTGGAACAGCCACGGCACCCACGTGGCCGGGGTCATTGCCGCGGTGGCGGACGGCAGCGGCGTGGTCGGCGGCGCCCCTGATGCCTCGTTGTATGCGGTGAAGGTTCTTGACGGGTCGGGATTCGGCCTGCTCAGTTGGGTCATCGCCGGCATCGAATGGTCGGTTGCCAACGGCATGGATATCGCCAATATCAGCATTGCCGGCCCGGATTCGCCGGCACTCCACGAGGCCTGTGATGCAGCCTATGCGGCAGGGTTGCTGCTGGTGGCTGCTGGTGGCAACACCCGGGGGGGGGATGTGCTCTATCCCGCTGCCTATGATTCGGTCATTGCCGTCTCCGCTTCAGATCAAAGCGACCTTCCCGCCTGGTTTTCCCCCATGGCGGCCGAGGTTGAACTCATGGCCCCGGGGGTGGTGATAAACTCGACAACGGCCGATGGCGAATACGCCCTGCTGAGCGGCACATCCCAGGCGGCGCCCCATGTCGCCGCTGTGGCGGCGCTGCTGCTGGCCGGGCGGCAGGTTGATGCAAATCTTGACGGCGTAATCAACAATCGGGATGTCCGCCTGCGTCTGCAGCAGACGGCGGTTGATCTGGGCGATGCCGGCCGGGATGAGCTGTATGGTTTCGGTCTGGTCGATGCGCAAGCCGCGGTGCTTGCTGACGGTGATGTTGACGGACTTGATCTGCTGTTTTTCGCCCGGAAGCTGCAAACCGGGAGTGCCGGCATGACTATTGCGGATTTTGCCGCAGGCTTTGGCCGGTAATGGTTGATTTTTTTTTCGTCGCCAAAGGCGGACCGACGACAGGGATTACGAAGGATATGATCCGGGAGAGTTTGATGACACGCGCAATTTTTTGTCTGTTCGCCCTATCTTTGCTGGTCCTGCCGTACCTTGCGCCGCTTCAGGCAGCCGAAGCGGACCGGCAGGAGGCGACAGCCGGCAGCGCCATCGTGGCAACAGTCAACGGCACCCCTATTGCGGAAGGGCTGCTGGCGGCCGAGGTGAAGCAACAATTGAAGAAATACAGCCGCTACGGCATGCGCCAGGCCACCCCGGAACTGACCGCCACCCTGCGCCAGCAGGCCCTGGACAGGGTCATTGGCCAGGAACTGCTGCGCCAGGCCAGCAGCAGGATGGTCATCAGGGATGCGGAGGAGCAGGCCCGGCGGAAAATGGCGGCAATGCAGGCCGGATTCACATCCCCTGAACAGTTCGACCGCTATCTGGCAACCCGCAATCTGACCCCGGAAAAGTTAGTCGGCAACCTTCGCGGCCAGCTGCAGATGGAGGCCTATCTGGCCAGCCAGGGAATCACGGACGAGCCCACGGAGGAGCAGATCGCCGCCTATTATGAAGGGACAAAGGAGAATTTCAAGCGAGAGGAGACCGTTAAGGCGCGCCATATCCTGATCGCGGCGGGTCCTGCGGTCGCCGCCGAGGTGAAGGAGCAGGCCCGGCGCCAGGCGGAAGAGCTGCGCAGCCAGCTTATAAAAGACGCCGCCCTGTTCCCCCAGCTTGCCGCCCGCTATTCCGGCTGCGCCCGATCAAAAGATCAGGCCGGGGAACTGGGCTTTATCAAGCGCGGTTTCATGCCCCCGGAATTTGATGCCGCCGCCTTTGCCCTGCCCCTGGGGCAAATCAGTGAGGTTGTTGCCACGAGCTTCGGCTTTCACCTCATCCAGGTTGCCGACAAAAAACCAGCCGGCTATGCGCCGCTGGAGGAGGTTCATGATTTCATCAGCAAGTACCTGCAGGGGGACATGACGGCAAAAAGAAAGGCCTTACATATCGAGGAGCTGAGGAAGCAGGCGGCCATTGAGGTCCTGCTCAACTGAGCGGCACCAGCCGCCATGGCTTGTTTGGCTCACTGAAAAGAGTTGCGGGCAATCTTTCAAGGGAAAACCGACAGATAATTTTTACCGGTGAATGATATGAAAAACAGCAAGTTTCTTTCACGTATAACGGATCTTCTCCTGCCCGGAGTGCTGCCGCAGAACAGGCGGCTTCTTGCCGTGGCATGTCTCATCGCGGCGCACCATCTTTTTTCCTGCGCGGCAAGCTGGGCGTATGGCGGCGGAGGCTCATATGGCGGAATAACCGGCGGCGACGGCCTGCCCACGGAAGAGGATTGCCGCAGCTGTCATGACAACCTCGTCAGGTTCCCTTTTCTTGATGAAACCAATATCAACAAGCATCATCTGCTGGTGGGCCAGCCAGTTGTCCTGCCCACGGCCCCGCCCGGAGTTGAATCCGTTGCAACCTATGAATGTCTCTTCTGTCATCCCGCCGTCTGGGATGCCGAGATACCCGGCTACACGGTTTCGCTGTTCAGGGACTGCCTGGTCTGTCATCCTGTGGAAACCGTGTCCGGCCCGCCGCGGATGCAGGGCAGCAACCGGCACCATAAGCTGGGCTACAGCTGCAGCGTCTGTCACGCGCAGCGCCGATAAATGAAGTGAAGCAATAAAATGAAACGTAGTTAACCTGTCAAAGCAAATGAAGAGAAATGAAGAGAAAAGACCATGAAATACCGACGCAGATACATTTGTCCGTTGTTGATAGTACCGCTGGCGGTTCTGTCATCTTCAGCGATAGCCAGAGTGCAGGGTCCCTGTTCCGCCTGTCATACCATGCACAACAGCCAGGATGGCGAACAGATGGTGGCGGAGGCCAAGGGGGCGCAGGAAAGGCTGCTGGTTGATGACTGCGTGGGCTGTCACAGCAACAACGGCAGCGCCACCATTGTTGATATGGGCAACGGAGACCGGGTCCCCATCGTCTTCAACACCATTGAACCCACCTACCCGCCGGACGGCTCCGCCTCCTCCTCCCTGGCCGGCGGCAATTTCTACTGGGTGGCCCAGGTCGGCGGGGATAACAAGGGGCACAACGTTTACGGCATTTCCGACACGGACAGCGTCCTGTCCGGCCCGGCCTGGACTTTTTACGCCCCCGGCCATTCCACCTCCTGTTCGCCCTGCCATGATACCCTGGCAACAGAAAATAGCGGCTGCAAAGGCTGTCACTATCCCCGGCATCATGCGGGCGGCACCTCCGAGGTGGCCGAAGCGTCAAGCGGCTGGTACCGTTTTCTCGGCGCCCTGCCGGCCATGATGGCTGATCCCACCTCATTCGGCGTCAAGGGTATTGAAGAGGAAGACTGGGAACAGAACCCGTCGGCTGGCAAACATAACGGCTACTTCGGCACCTCGGATGTTTACGCCAAAGAGACCTTCATGACCCGTTTTACCATCGGCCAGTTCTGCAGCGGCTGCCACGGTAATTTCCACCATGAGATGAACGCCAATCAGCCGGTTGACTATAACGGCGCCTGGCTGCGCCATCCATCGGATGTGGTTATCCCCAACAGCGGTGAGTTCAGTGAGATGAATGCGTACAATCCGCTGGCGCCGGTGGCCAAAACCGACCTCAGCGGCCAGAAGAACGACGCCACGGTGGATCTTGATCAGGACGTGGTGACCTGCATCTCCTGCCATCGGCCCCACGGTTCACCCTATCCGGACATGCTGCGCTGGGATTACGACACCTGCGTCTCAGGCGCGGCGAATGATGAATGCGGCTGCTTTGTCTGCCATGCGGCCAAGGATAATTAAAGGATACTTAAAGCGGTAAGCGATCACCGGCGCAACAACCCTGTGATCGCTTGCCTCGCGCGGCTCTTTTTTTTCTCGCATCAGGTGAGCGGTATTGGTTATAATTTCTCATCATGCCCGCACGCAATCACCTGCCGGAAATGCCGATCATCAGGCCGCCCAGCGAATGGCGCAGCCTGCTTGTCCGCCTCACCCGCGGCTGCCGATGGAACCGCTGCCGTTTCTGCGGCATCTATCCGCATCTCGGTGCGCCAAACTTCTCGGTGCGGACGGTTGCCGAGGTCAAGCATGACATCGATCTGCTCAGCCGGCTGCGGCCAAGGGCGGAAACCGCCTTTTTCGGCGACGCCGATCCCCTGGACATCGGCCTTGCCCCTTTCTGTGACATCGCCGTCTACCTGCGGCGCATCTTCCCCGTGCAGAGACTGACCTGCTATGCCAGGGCGTCAACCCTGTCCAGGCTCGGCCGGCAGGCCATTATCGACTTGGCCGGCGCAGGGCTGAACCGGGTGCATGTGGGCCTTGAATCCGGCGATGCCCGCATCCTGCGGTTTCACCGCAAAGGCCAGTCGCCGGCCATGGTCAGCAGGGTGGCCGGCTGGCTCAAGGAGGCCGGCATCGAGCTTTCCTTTTACGTGCTGCTCGGGCTGGGGGGCAGGGACCACTGGCAGGAGCATATTGACGCCACGGCCCGGCTGATCAACGCCACGGAGCCGCAGTTCGTGCGCCTCCGCCGGCTGTGGCTCTATGGTGACGGCAGCGGCCTGGCCGGGGCCGAATGCCCGCTGTGGCGGGAAATCCGCGCCGGTGCCTTTGCGCCCCAGACCCCGGAGGGAACCGTGCGGGAGCTGCGTCTGCTCCTCGCCGGTCTTAATGATCTTGCCACCTTTGTCGCCTGCGACCATGAGAACAACTATGTCCATGTTGCCGGCATGCTTAAGGCGGACAGAGAGGAGATGCTGGCGGAAGTCGACGGCTTTCTCGCCCTGCCGGAGGCCGAGCGGGAGGCCCATTATGCGGCGGTGGGCTCCAGGATCTGAAGCACCTTATGCGGCCGCGGCGCTGCGCATCTCCGCCGACTTGCCCAGGTAGTAGCGGTAAGCCCCCTCGTAGATTCGCATCTCGCCGTGGTCTATTTCAAAAACCCGTCGCACCAGCGAGCGCAGAAAATGGCGGTCATGGCTGACCAGCACCACCGTGCCGGTGAATTTCCGCAGGGCATCGAGCAGGATCTCCCGGGACTGGATGTCAAGATGGTTGGTGGGTTCGTCAAGGATGAGCAGGTTCAGCGGCCGGGCCAGCAGGGTGGCCAGCACCACCCGGCTTTTTTCACCTCCGGACAGGCTGGCGATGCGTTTGTCCACCTCATCATTTTGGAAGAGGAAGGCGGCGCACAGGTTGCGCACCACGCCGATGGTGGCCTGGGGGATGGTTTCCTGCACGGTTTCGAACACGGTTTTCTGCGGGGAGAGGAGTTCCATGGAGTGCTGGCTGAAGTAGCCGATGCTGACGTTGGCCCCGACCTTGACGCTGCCGGCGGTTGGGTCGGTCTGGCCGGCCAACACCTTGAGAAAGGTTGATTTTCCGGCCCCGTTCACCCCAACCACGGCGATTTTCTCCTGCCGCCTGATCATGCCGCTGATACCGCCGAACACCGATTTGCTGGTGCCGTCCGGCAGGGTCCAGACCTTGGCCAGACTGTCCAGGGTCATGACATCATCACCGCTGCGCGGCGGTTCGGCAAAGGCGAATTTGATGATCTTCTGTTCCGGCGGCAGTTCAATACGGTCGATTTTGTCGATTTTCTTGGCCCGCGACTGGACCTGGGCCGAGTGGGAAGGCCGGGCGGCAAAGCGGGCGATGAATTCCTCTTCCTTGGCCAGCATCTCCTGCTGGCGGCGGTAGCTGGCCAGCAGCTGCTCGCGTCGGATTTCCCGTTCCCGCAGGTAAAAGTCGTAGTTGCCGCTGTAGGTGGTCACCGTGCGGTTCGCCACCTCGATGATGCGGGAGACGATGCGGTTCATGAAATCCCGGTCGTGGCAGGTCATGAGCAGGGCACCCTTGAATTCGCTGGTCAGCCACTCTTCCAGCCAGATGATCGATTCCACGTCAAGATGGTTGGTCGGCTCGTCCAGCAGGAGAACATCCGGGTTGAGGGTGAGGATCTTGGCCAGTTCGATGCGCATCTTCCAGCCGCCGCTGAAGGTTTCCACCGGGCGGTTAAAATCGTCCGGACCGATGCCGAGGCCGGTGAGCAGGGCCTGGGCCCGGCTCTCAAAGTCGTAGCCGCCGCGGTGCTCAAACTCCTCGACCGCGTTGCCGTAACGTTCGAGCAGCGCCGCCATTTCCTCGTCCGCCATGGGCTGGGCCATGGCCGCCTCCATCTCCCGCATCCGCAGACCCAGCTGCACCACCTCGCCTGAGGCGGCCATGACTTCGGCCAGGACCGAGCGGCCGGCCATGTCCCCCACGTCCTGGGAGAAGTAGCCGATGACGGTTTTTTTCGGGCAGGAGATCTCGCCCTTGTCCGGTTCCTCCTCGCCGGTGATCAGGCGGAAGATGGTGCTCTTGCCGGCGCCGTTGGGGCCAACCAGGCCGGTCCTGGTGCCCGGCAGGATCTGCAGGCTGGCATTCTGGAAGAGGATCTGCGCGCCGTGCTGTCTGGTGATGTTGGTCAGGTGTATCATGGGTAACTCCGGAGAAAATCGTCGAACTTAGCATGACATGGTCGGGAGTGCAAGGCAAAAGTCACCTGTTGTCTTTAGAGCGGGCATGGCCGCTCTTACCTGTTGCAGAAAAAAGGCGCGTGATTGGAGGTGAACAGGCGCGGGTCGCGGCGAATAATGGCGGCAATGGCCGGATGGCGTTTGAATTCCCGGTCCAGGAAGCGCCGGACCTTGGCACGGTGCCAGCCCAGCGGGTGGGCGAAGTCTGTATAGAGCGAGAGGTCGCCTTCATAAAAATCGTTGGTCGGCAGGGTGTGGGCATCCGAGCCGCAGACCGGCATATTGAACACGGCCAGATTGACAAAGGTGATGGCCTGGTGATGGGCCACGACAAAGTCCAGGGTGCGCCGCGCCGCCGGCATCGTCTCGGGCGGGGTGCCGAAGAGCAGGTAGACATAGGTGGCGATGCCAGCCTGCTGCAGGGCTGCCAGCGCCTCGGACACCATGGCAAGCCCGATGCCTTTGTCCATGGCGTCCAGCACGCCCTGATCGCCGGATTCAAGCCCCAGCTTGAGCATCAGGCAGCCGGAGCGGCGCAGTGCCCGGCAGAAATCCGCATCTGCCAGCAGCGGACTCACCCGGGCAAAGCCGTACCAGTCAATCCCCGGCGGCCGGGCGGCCAGGGCTCGCAGCAGGGCGGGGCTGATGGCGTTGTCCAGCAGATGGAGCAGCACTGGTTTGCTGCGGGCGGTCAGCTGCCCTATGTCATCCAGCACCTGCTCGACGGGCAGAGCTCTGTAAGGGTTGCCCTCGGCCTTTTCCGGGCAGAAGGAGCATCTGTTCCAGTAACAGCCGGACGAGGCGGCATAGGGCAGGATGAGGCCCGGCGAGAGATAATCGGCCAGGGGCAGGCCGGTGTAATCCGGGCCATGATGCTGCGCTTGCCGGCTGCCGCCCAGAAGAGTAACGAGGGGCTCCTCCCCCGGCCCGGCCACCAGATGATCAACCAGCCCGGCAAAGGGGTTGCGCCAGCCGGGATTGCTGAGCCAGGAAGTGATGAGCCCGCCGCCCAGCACCACCGGCAGCCGGGGAAAGCGCTGTTTGACAAAGCCGATCATGGCAAAGGTGCACAGGGCCTGGCTGAGATAATTAAGCGAGAAACCGGCCATGGCCGGTTGGGTTTCTTCGATCAGCGCGGGCAATCGCTCGGCGAAGTAGGGATGAAAGATGTTGCCGGCTGGCTGGGCCGCGGCCTTGAGCAGGTCGGCACTGTTGATGGGGGACAAACCCTCATCCTGGTAATTGGCAAGACCGAGTTGCAGGGGCGGTCTGCCAGCCAGTTCCAACACCCGGTTGATATCGGCCACGGCCCGTTGGTAACGGTCGGCATTGCGGTAAAGCTCCGGGGTGCGGAGAGCGGCAAGATTGGCGGCAGCGGTTCGCACGGCGCGGCGGCTCCAGTTGTCCACGGCCGGATGCGGTGCGGCGAGCAGAAAGAGCAGACCTTCCAGGCTGGCGTCCAGCAGGGTACAGGGCAGGCCGTGCCCGCGCAGGGCCCCGGCCAGACGGGCGATGCCGGCCGGCGGCTCGCACGGCTTGGCTATGGGGGGATGGATAAGCAGCATGCTGCGTACTTTCCTCGTTCGGGCTCGGCTGAAAAAATGGTGGGAATCAGGTCTTACAAAGCGTCATAACAGATTTGCCCGGCAACCGCCATTTTGTTCCAGCCGGACGTGCTGATTTCCCAGGGCGTTTCCCGGGGGGTGATCGACGCAAATGGTTGAAGTGTCGCAATTTGCCGTCATTTTCTCGTCTCTTGAGCTGGAAGTAAACGGTAAATAAGCGGGCAACAGAAAAAAAATAAAACCGCGCTAGCCGCGTACCACAGGGGATAGAGACCATGCATGGCAACAGCGGGTCATTTTGCTGTTGAAGTTGTTCGGGGAAAATGCGATATTCTTGGCCTCGTGATTAAAGATCAACCCTGCAGTTGAAAAGTGTAAACATTGTTCAAAAAGAAAAAATCCGCTCCTGGAAAGGGGCAGAAGAAGAAAATCAAGTCGCTGCGTTCGGCCATCACCACGGTTGCCATCTTTGTTCTGGTTCTTTCCTCCGTTGCCATCATTTTCTATGCGAATTACCTGGACAAGGTGATCCGGGCCAAGTTTGACGGTAAGCGTTGGTCGATCCCTGCCGTGGTCTATGCCCGGCCGCTGGAACTCTATCCTGATCTGGCCTTTACTCCGGATATGCTGGAGGAGGAGCTGCAGCTCGGCGGCTACCGCAAGGATCAGAAGGCATCAGCCCCCGGCGGTTACGACCGCAAGGGCAATGTCATGCACCTGGTCACCAGGGATTTTCATTTTTCCGACGGCCTGGAAAAATCCGCCGGCGTGACCGTTGAGTTTATCGGCCAGCGGGTCGCGGCCATCACCCGGACCGATACCGGCGAGAGGCTGTCGCTGGCGCGTATTGATCCGGCCCGCATCGGCAGCTTCCACCCCCGCGAACATGAGGACCGGGTCGTTCTCACCAGGACGGATCTGCCCGATCTGCTGGTCAAATCCCTCATTGCCGTTGAGGATCAGCATTACTACATCCATTTCGGGGTTGATCCCCTGGCCATAATCCGGGCCATGTTTGTCAATCTCCGGGCCGGAGAAACCGTGCAGGGCGGCAGCACCCTCACCCAGCAGCTGGTCAAGAATTTCTTCCTCAACAACCAGCGCACCCTGTGGCGCAAGATCAACGAAGCCATCATGGCGGTGCTGCTCGAGATGCATTACACCAAGGACGAGATCCTCACCGCCTATGCCAATGAAATTTTTCTCGGCCAGGATGGGGGCAGGGCGGTGCATGGTTTCGGTCTGGCCAGCCAGTTCTATTTCCGCCGGGATGTCAAGGACCTTTCCCCGGCCCAGGTCGCCATGCTGATCGGCATGATCAAGGGGCCGTCCTATTACGATCCGCGCCGCAACGAGGAGCGCTGTCTGCAGAGAAGGCAGGTGGTGCTGGACATGATGCGGGCCGATCAGGTCATCACCGAGGAGCAGTATCAGACGGCAAAGGCCGCCAGGCTTGAGAGTAGCGACACCATCATGAGCGGCTTCAACCGTTATCCGGCCTTTCTCGAACTGGTGCGCCGCCAGCTGGACCGGGACTACCGGGAGGAGGACCTCACCGGCGACGGCCTGAAGATCCTCACCACCCTCGATCCCCAGGTGCAGATGAAGGTGGAAAAGCATCTGTCGGCCACCATTTCCACCCTGGAGAAACGAACCGGCCGCAAGGGGCTTGAGGGTGCGGTCATTGTCAGCAGCAGGGACGGCGGCGAGATTCTGGCCCTGGCCGGCGGCCGCTACCCCTTGAAGCCCGGCTTCAACCGGGCACTTGACGCCCAGCGCCCCATCGGCTCGCTGGTCAAGCCCGCCGTCTATCTGACCGCCCTGGCCAACGGCTATACCCTGGCCACCCCGGTGGATGACGTGGCCATTACCCTGGCCAGCGCCGGGGCCAAGAAATGGCATCCGGCCAATTTCGACAAAAAAGAACATGGCCGGGTGGCCCTGTACGAGGCCCTGGCCCACTCCTATAACCTGGCCACCATCCGGGTCGGCCTGGATGTGGGGGTGGCCAAGGTCGTCGACAGCGTCCGGCGCCTGGGGGTTGACCGGGACTTCGCGCCCTATCCCTCTTTTCTGCTGGGCGCCGCCCCTATGTCGCCCCTGGAGGTTTCCCAGATGTTCCAGACCCTGGCCGCCGGCGGTTTTTATCTGCCGCAGCGGGTCATCGGCAGCGTGCTGACGGCGGACAATAAGGTGGTCAAACGCTTCGGCCTGTCCGTGGAACAGCGCTTTCCGGCCAATATCGTTTTCCTGCTCAATAACGCCTTAAAGCGGGTGGTGAGCGAGGGGACGGCAGAGGCCCTGGCCAGCTATGTCCCCGATTATATACAGGTTGCCGGCAAAACCGGGACCTCGGATGATATGCGGGACAGCTGGTTTGTCGGCTTTACCGGCGACAAGCTTGCCGTGGTCTGGGTCGGCCGGGATGACAACACGCCGACCAGGCTGACCGGCGCGGGCGGGGCCATGGTGGTGTGGGGGAAGATCATGCAGTCTCTGCCGGTCCAGCCCCTGGAGCTGCCGGAACCGGAGGGAATCGAATGGGCCCGGGTGGACACTGGGCGCCCGTTTGATGATTACTTCAGCGCCAACACCATGCTGCCGTTTCTGGCCGGGACCACGCCGCGGCAGACCGTGATCGCCCGGCCGGCGGAGCAGCAGCCGGCTCCGCCTCCGGCAGCCGAGAAACTGCAGCAGGCCGGGACCGGTTTGTGGAAAACCATCCGCAGCTGGTTCCATTGATGAACAGGAAAGAGGAAGATATGAAAACAGCAAGCCGTATCCTTGCATGGAATCCTTTATGGATTGTTGCGCTGCTCTGCAGCGTCAATCTGCTGCTGCACGGTTGCGCCGCCAAACCGCCGGTCAGGGAAACGGTGGCCAGACCACCGGCCCGGGAGGCCACGGCGGCCGGCTCCTTGCTGGCCAGCGCCCATCAGGATGTGCAGGCCGGCCAGTTCAACCGGGCCGAGGCGACCCTGGAGCGGGCCATCCGCGTTGAGCCCCGCAACGCCTGGCTCTGGCATGAGATGGCCCAGGTGAAGTTCGGGCAGGAGGATTACGGCCAGGCGGTGCAGTTCTGCCTGAAGGCCAACAGCCTGGCTGGCCGGGATAGCACCCTGATCAGACAGAACTGGCTGCTGATGTCCCGGGCCTACGCCAAAATGGGGGACATGGACAAGGCGGAGCAGGCGAAAATGAAAGCCGGGGCGGCAAACTGATATGACCGAACAGCCTGACCCGCATCAGCAGATCATTGCCCGGCAGCTGCAGGTGCATGCCGGCCAGGTGGCGGCCACGGCCAGGCTGCTTGCCGAGGGGGCGACCGTCCCCTTTATCGCCCGCTACCGCAAAGAGGCGACCGGCATGCTGGATGAAATGCAGATTGCCGCGGTCCGCGACCAGCTTGCCGCACTGGCGGAGCTGGACAAGCGGCGGCAGGCCATCATCACCTCCCTGGCCGGGCGCGAGCTATTGAGCGACGAACTGCAGGCCGCACTAAAGGGCGCCGCAAGTCTGGCCGTGCTTGAGGATATTTATCTACCCTACCGACCCAAGCGCCGGACCCGCAGCATGATCGCCAGGGAAAAAGGGCTGGAGCCCCTTGCCCAATCCATCTTCGCCGGTCAATGTACTCCCTCTCAGGCCCAGGGCTTTGTCAGCGAGGAAAAGGGGGTTGCCAGTGCTGATGAGGCACTGGCCGGGGCCCGGGACATCATCGCCGAGTGGATCAGCGAGGATGCGCCGCTGCGCGCCCGCCTGCGCGCCCTTTTTGCCGACAAAGCCTTCATCGCCTCGGCGGTGGTGAAAAAGAACCGGGAAAGCGGGGCCAAGTTCCGCGATTATTTCGACTGGCAGGCGCCGGCGGCCAAAACCCCGGGCCACCGGCTGCTGGCCATGTTCCGCGGCGAAAACGAAAAGGTGCTGACCCTTTCCTGCCGGCCGCCGGAAAAAGATGTCCTGCCCATGCTGCTGCGCCGTTTTGCCGGCAAAAACGATTTCTGCGGCCGGCAGCTCAGCCTGGCCGTGGAGGACAGCTACAAGAGACTGTTGGCCCCGTCCCTGGAAAACGAGCTGCGCGGCCTGCTGAAGGAACGGGCGGACAAGGAGGCGATAGGAGTCTTTGCCGACAACCTCAGGCAGCTCTTGCTGGCCCCTCCCATGGGACAGAAGCGGGTCATGGCCCTTGACCCGGGTTTTCGCACCGGCGCCAAACTGGTCTGCCTTGACGGTCAGGGAAAGCTGCTTGATTTTACCGCCATCTATCCCACCCATGCCGGGGGAAAAAAAGAGGAGGCGGCCAGGGTGGTGGTTGAGCTGTGCCGCAAGTACGCCATCGAGGCCATTGCCATCGGCAACGGCACGGCCGGCCGGGAAACCGAGACTTTTGTCCGGGCCCTTGGCCTGCCTGAGGAGATCATCATCACCATGGTGGATGAGAGCGGCGCTTCGGTCTATTCGGCCTCCGAGGCCGCCCGGCTGGAATTCCCCGACCATGACGTGACGGTGCGCGGCGCGGTCTCCATCGGCCGGCGGCTGCAGGACCCGCTGGCCGAGCTGGTGAAGATCGATGCCAAGGCCATCGGCGTTGGCCAGTACCAGCATGATGTCAGCCAGAGTGAACTCAAAAAAGGGCTGGAGGACGTGGTGGTCAGCTGCGTCAACAGCGTCGGGGTGGAGGTCAACACGGCAAGCCAGGAGCTGCTGACCTTTGTTTCCGGCCTGGGCCCGGCCCTGGCCAAGAACATTGTCGCCTTCCGCAACGAGCACGGCCCGTTTACCGGAAGACAGCAGCTGCTTCAGGTGCCTCGGCTCGGGGCCAAGGCCTTTGAACAGTGCGCCGGCTTTCTCCGCATCCATGGGGCGGCAAATCCCCTGGACGCAAGCGGCGTGCATCCGGAACGCTACGTCTTGGTTGAGCAGATGGCACGGGATGCCGGCTGCAGCGTGGCTGAGCTGATAAAACAGGATGACAGGCGCAAGTGCATTGATATCGCCCGTTACGTGTCCGGCACTGTCGGTCTGCCCACCCTGACCGATATCATGGCGGAACTTGCCAAGCCCGGCCGGGATCCCCGCCGGAGCTTCGCCCTGTTTTCCTTTACAGAGGGCATCAGCACCATTGATGATCTAGAGCCCGGCATGAAACTTCCCGGCATTGTCACCAATGTCACCAAGTTCGGGGCCTTTGTTGATCTCGGCGTGCATCAGGACGGTTTGATCCACATCAGCCAGCTGGCCGACCGCTTTGTCCGTGATCCGGCGGAGGTGGTCAAGGTGCGCCAGCAGGTGACGGTGCGGGTGATCGAGGTGGACCTGGAGAGAAAACGCATCGCCCTTTCCCTGCGGGATGTATAAGATGAGTTTCGCTTTACAGGTGTTGCTACAGTGTGATACCAAATAAGAAGAGGCTGCCTGCGGTTTCTCCTGCCGGGGCACATATCATCATAACTCGGGAAATATCTGCTCGCCTATGGCCGGGAAAAAAGACTCCATACTGATCGCCTCCCCTCTCATCTCCTGCAATCCCTTCTGCGCTGAACTGAAAGAAAAGGGGCTGCCCTATGATTCGGTGTGGATGCAGATCGGCCATGTCATCAGGCATCTCGATCATGTGACCTGTCTGTCCAATGAGCAGAGGCAGATGGTCAGGGAGGCCTTTGACGACTATCTGAAGCTGCTGCCGGGGAAGGGCAAGGCCGATGTGGAGCGGCTCGGCCGGGATTTTCTGGGTGAGATCGACAAGCTGAAAAGGGCCGGGGTGGCCAAGGCCCTCAAGATGGAGCAGGACTTTAACGCCGAACTGCTCAATGCCGTCAGCAAGAACCTCCATCAGCTCTGTCTGATTATCGGCAAGGCCAACACCTGCGGCATGATTGAAAGCCTCAAGGCCAAGACCCTGCAATCGATCAAATCGGCCAAGAGCAGGGACGAGATCCTTAAAATCGTCGAGGCCGGCTTCACCGACCTCCACAAGCAGGTGAAAACCAATCAGGAGAAGATGGAAATCTCCCTGGAGAGCCTGCTGGTTCTTGAGTCCAACGCCATTATTGACAAGCTGACCGGCATTTTCAACCGGCGCTTCTTTGACCAGGAACTGCCCAAGATCGTTGAAACCTTTCTCGACAAGCAGGGCAAGGTGCCCTTCTCGCTGCTGCTGCTTGATATCGACCGGTTCAAGGAAATAAACGACACCTACGGCCACTTCATCGGCGACAGGGCACTGCAGCGGGTGGCCGCCATCATCCAGAACAATTGCCGGGCCGGCATTGATTCCCCCATCAGACTCGGCGGCGACGAGTTCGCCCTGTTTCTCATCGGCACCAATGCAAAGAATGCCATCAAAAAGGCGGAGACCATCCGCCACGAAATCTCCAGGCGGACGATGAGCTTTACCCAGCGGGAAACCGATGCCGCGCCCCACGATGTTTCCTTCACCGTCCAGGTGAGCATCGGCGTGTGCGAACTTGATATGGCTTGGAAGAACATGGCTCCCGCTGAGCTCAACAAGAACCCCGTCTTCTGCGATGCCGCCACTGACAACCCCATCAGCAAGCTGACCTGCATGCTGGCGGAGTCCGCGGACCAGGCCCTCTATGAGGCCAAGGACATGGGCCGCAACCAGGTGCGGGGTTTTGGCCAGGGGTGATCCGCTGTCCTTTGCCGGAGTCACATAAGCTGACCGGCATATGGATCTACTTCAATAGTTCCTGGGATTTACGCAGCATCTGATCCTTTTGCTCCATCCCGGTGGTCGATGACTCTCCCAGCAGGGAAACAATATACAAAACTGCCCCAACGAACAGCGACAGAATCAGCAGCTTAAAAAATTGTTTTGGCTTCAGGTAGCCGAAAACACATAAAGCCGCAATAAGGGCAAGGGCTACCCATTTATTGTTCTGAAAATAAAGCTGGCATCTTTCGAGCAATGTATTGAAATCCATATGGTTCAATGGGTTTTAATTGCCGTTGGCCGGTAATAATAATTGACGCTGTTCCTGAACCGTCGCATGGGAGGCATTCCTGCCCCCTACAATTTCCATAAGTTGCGTTACCAAGGCATTGAGTTCTTGCGCTTGTGTATACAGCTCTTCCGACGCGCCCGCAGATTCCTTGGCGCTGGCAGCGTTCTGTTGAACCACTTTGTCCATTTCCGATACCGCGGCATTAACCTGTTCAATGCCCTGCGCCTGTTCTTTCGATGCCGCAGCAATCTCCGCCACGAGGGTTGCCACTTTTCCCGCGCTCTCCTGAATAGCCGATAAAGCTTTGGCAACTTCGGATGTCACGTTCACTCCTGCCTCGGCGTTCTGCGTGGCACCCTCTATCAAGTCCGCAGTGTTTTTAGCGGCCTCGGCGCTACGCAGCGCCAGGTTGCGGACTTCCTCGGCTACCACGGCAAAGCCTTTGCCCGCCTCTCCAGCCCTTGCCGCCTCAACCGCAGCATTAAGAGCCAGAAGATTGGTTTGAAAAGCAATTTCGTCTATAGTCTTGATGATTTTTGCCGTTTTGTCGGCTGATGTCTTGATTCTGGCAATGGCATCGGACATACGTTCCATGGCGGCAATACCGCCTTTGACAGTGGATTGCGATTCCCGCATCAGGTTGTCGGCCTTGCCGGCGTTGTCGGCACTCTGGCGCGTCATGGAGGCCATCTCTTCCAGTGATGTGGTACTTTCCTCCAGCCTGGCGGCCTGTTTGCTGGCACCCTGAGCCAATTGCCGACTGGCGCTCGACACCTGATTGGACGAAGAGTTGACCTGCTCCGCATTGAGATCTAAGGCATCGATAACCCGTTTGATGGGCTTGGTGATACTTCTCACTATGACAACGGCGATTGCCATGGAAAATAACAATCCAAAGATGATTCCCGCGCTGATGAATTGAGATGAAACGGAAATCGTACTGGTTGTGGTTTCGGCTGCCCGGGTCATATCCCCCAAGCCCATGACGGCAATGTTTTTTGCCTGCTCGATGATGCTTTTGGCCAAAACGGTGCGTTTCGTGGCAGCCTCTTCACGCGCCAGCCATTTTTCCGCCAGTTTGGTATTGGCTGCTTTAAAAGTGAGCATGGCGGAGCGGGTTTCCTCAATCTTTTTTAAATCACCTTCAAAGTCGCATATCTTCTTTAAAGCATTCAATTTATCATCAGCTTTATCAAATATTGCCAAAGTCTCGATAAGGGTCTTTGGATCGCGGTTGAATTGCGCTTTCCAGGTGCCTGTAACAACTTGGTTGCCCAGGTCAATAATGTCCGTAACCAGGGCTATTCGATTGAGTCGTTGTTCGAGTTGATCGCCTTCAAGGCCCGCAATAATTTCACCCTGCATGGCTTCTTTCTGGCTCTCCAGGAAGGTGTGACAAACCCTCATATATTGGAGACTCGATTCATCGGCCACTTTGCGTTCCTTTTCGAGTTCCCCTATTAATACGACGGTTTCCCCGGTAAGTCTTTCGTATTCCAGCACGCCCTGCTCTGCTTTTTCGGCACCCTCTTTTAATTGGGGCAGGCCATGATTGACGGCGTCTTTAATGTCTTGTTTGAGGTTATCGAGGTATTTTCTGGCCTCATCGAGAAACAGGGCGTTATCCGTATATTCGTAACCACGCATCGCCAGCAGCATGGAAAACGTATTGCGTTCCATGTTGTTGGCTATGGTTACTTCCGGCACATAGTCTTGTGAAAGAGTTGCGGCGCATGTGCCGAAACGGTTCATGCTCGTGACAGCAATGATACCTGTCGCGATTGAAACAAGGATTACGAAACCAAAGCCAAAACCTAATTTAGCGACAAGACTTATTCGCTTGTTGAACATGCAACGCCTCATTATCATTTATTGTATGGCGCCCCGAGGTGGATTGGGGCGCCATGTTTTATTAAATTTTTTTTAGTTCTGGCTTGCTATTTGGCCAACGGGTAACCGATGTAATAAACGCCCTGGATTTCGCCGGCCGCGTTATTGATGGGCTCATAACCGGTGTCATACTGACTGCCGAGAATGTCAACAACCCCATAAAACACTTCGCCTTTTCGTATGGCTGCAATCGCGGGTCCATTGGGGTCCAGCGGGGTCCCGACAGCGCGGTTGCCGTCTTTCAGCACATTGGTGCTGATGCGGATAAATCCATCCCCCTTTTTTACAAAGAACGTGGCCGTGCAGCCGAACTGGGCCTTCAAGGAGTCAACGAGCTCATAGTTGCCGTTCATCTTGGTCGTGCCGAAGAACAGTGCGGTCCCCTCCGCCTTGGGCTCGCCAAGCTTTGCGGCTTTGTCTTTCATGACGGTCATGGCTTCTTTGATTTTTGCGGAATGTTCAGTCTCCGCCTTGGCGGTGAACACCCCTCCCATTATCAGTACGAGAACAAACAGCATCACCATCGGTCTGACACAGTGTTTTAACGAGTCTTTGATCATTGGTCTATCTCCTGTTGTTTATTTTTTTTCTTCAGCCTTTGTTGAAATTTTCGTGTGTTTTTTCAGGTGGTGTCATTGTTTTTATGGTAATTCCACCTTATCAGTCTGCATTCAGAACCCGCCCCGCCCGCCGCCATGGTAGTGGCAGTTGTAGCAGGTGCCTCTATTCCATGCGTGTGTTGCCCGGGTATGGCAGGCGTTATAGCAGAGGCTCTGCCATGAGGTGTTGGTGGTGTCGGTTGTCGTGATCGCCGCCTTGTTGATCGATCTCCTGATCAGAAAAATATTGTTTGGTACGCCGTGGGGCTCGTGGCAGTCCGTGCAGTTCAAGGTCATGGTGGTGCCGCTGGTATAGGGGCCCCGGGCATAGGCAATCGTGTCGCCGTCAAGTTCGCCGTGGCCGTCCGGGTTGACCCCGGCCGCGGCGGTTTCCCAGCTCAGCTTCCTGATGGCCCGCGGGGTGCCGGGCAGGCGCGGATTGGTGCTGTTGATGGTGTTGTATTCATTATGGCAGTCCGTGCAGAGCCTGACGTAATTGGGCAGATTGGAGCCGTCCGAGGTGGCGCTGTTGGCCGGCTCATGGTTGGTCGAGCCCCACCAGTACGGAGACATGTAGTCGCTGTAGGCGGCGTTCATCCTCTCCGAGGCATCGTCTCCAAACCTGTTGTCGTGATCGCTGGGCCGTGAGATGGCTGATTTGGCCGCATCAAAGGGGGAATTGACATTGCGCTGGGCTATATGGGGATTGTGGCAGGCATCGCAGGGGTTGATGCCCGCCGGCAGGGACCAGGAGGTCCCTGCGGCGTTTTTCAGGGTTTTGCCCAGTATCTGGCTGACGAAATCCGGCAGGTAATGGGAGGAGCCGGACATTCCCGCGGCATGGCTGAAGGCGGCTTTGATGTCGCTGTCGTAGGAGCCGGCGGATGTGTAGCCGCCGAAGTTGTAGCTGTAGCTTTTGTTGAGTGAGATGCCGCCGGTCTGGTAACCGCCCGACTGATGGCAGTCAAAGCAGAAGTTTTCCGTCTGACTGGTCTGGTTGGTATCAAAGAGCAGGTAGTCGCTCGCCTCCCCCCCGACCGGAACAGGTTCTTCCCCTCCGATGCTGGCATGTTGCTCGTGACAGTGGGCACAGTTCCCCTGGGCGTAGCCGAGGGCGCTGGTGCTGGTGCGCTTGACGCCGTAGGAGGAACTGCCGTGGGCCGAGATGAGGTAGTCGCCGGCCCAGGCTGGCCCGAAAGGCGGAAGGAGTAAGCAGGCAGCGGGAATAATGAGTCGCAGGTACGATTTCATATGATTGTTAGGTCTCCTGGTCTAGGAAAGCAATCTAACCGCATGATCAACGAGAGCATAATGCGCCAATGTCAATTGCCAATTATAACTTCATATTATATTGAATCCGGAACGGTAAGCAAATTATTTTTTTCAGCCGTGGAACCGGTTGTGAATTTCGATATGCCTGTCCGATAAAAGATGTCTATTGCGGCTTAACTATTTGAAAAATCTTGTTGTATTGATGAGTTATTTGTGATTGTTGAAGAGGAGAGAGTATTCAGAATTTGCTTGGCGGGAAGACAAAGAAAGGGCGGGGAGATGGCGCAGGACAACAGCAGGGTTGGCTGAGATGGAGGCTGTCCCTTACTTGCCGGGGCCGAGGGTGCGGATCAGGCAATAGATAAGGAGGGCAAGGATCGTGCCCCAGCTGAGCCCCATGAACAGCCAGCCGCTAAGCAGCATACTCCCCCCTCATTTTGCGCCGTTTCCAGCTCTGGCGCACCAAGATCATCAGCACCAGAAAGAGCAGCACAAGCCCCAGCCTGGTGCTTAAGACAAAGGGCAGGTCCGCGCCGCTTACCCCTTTCAGCAGCATGACCGGCAGCCAGTCCTCCACCAGCCAGAAGCCCAGGATGCAGAGCAGGAAGAGGGGCGTCACATATTTGATGATAAAACGGTAGAAGCGGGGAATGGTGATGTCCGAGCCGGCGTGCAGCTCAGTCCAGGCCCGGTCCATGCCGAAGACCCAGGCGAAAAGAATGGTCTCGATGGTGGCGAACACCACGAGGAAAAAGGAGCCGCCCCAGAAATCAAGTTCATCCACCACGCCCCGGCCGAGAAAGAAAATGGCGGGCTGGGTGAGGACAAAGGTGACGGCCATGAAGATCAGTACCGCCCGGCGGCGGGAGAGGTTGAACTCGTCCATCAGAAAGGCGACAGCCGGCTGGCCCAGGGAAATGGACGAGGTAATGCCGGCGATGAAGAGCAGAAAGAACCAGGCAAAGCCGAAGAGGTTGCCGAAGGCCAGCTTCTGCAGGACGAGCGGCATGGTGACGAAACCGAGGTTGAACACCCCGCCCTTGGCAATGGAGGCCATGGCATCGGCGCCGAAAAAGGCGAAGGCGGCAGGGATCACCAGGCTGCCGCCCAGGATCACCTCGGCGAACTCATTGGCTGCGGCGGCGGTGAGGCCGGACAGGGCCACGTCGTCGTTTTTATTGAGGTAGCTGGCGTAGGTGAGGATGACGCCGATGCCGCAGCTCAGGGTAAAGAAGACCTGGCCCGCGGCGGCCAGCCACACCCTGGAGCTTTTCAGCGCCGACCAGTCGGGATTCCAGATGTAGCCGAGGCCGCTGATCACGTTATTTTCCGGCTGGGCGGCATCAGGCGTGCCCAGCAGGAAGACCCGGACCACCAGAATGATGGCGAGCAGCAGCAGGACCGGCACGCCGTATTTGCAGACCCGCTCGATCCCCCCATGAATCCCGTAGAAGAGAACCAGGCCGTTCAGTACAAAGGTGACGGCGTAGAAGAGATAGGCGGTGCCGAGGCCGGAGAAGTACTCATTGTGCACGATGCCCTGATAGCCGTGCAGGAAGGCCACCATGCCCTCGCTGGTGGCGCAGGCGTTGTAGCGGCCGGTGAGGGCGAACAGGCTGTAGCCCAGCAGCCAGGACTCGATATAGACGTAGTAGAGATAGATGACAATGGGGCCGAAGATGCCGATCACGCCGAAGTATTTGATGAAGCGGTTCTTCTCCCACATGGAGTGGAACATGCCCGGCGCGGTGCTGTGGCCAAACCCCCCGCCGAAGCGGCCAATGGTCCACTCGATCCACATGAGGGGCAGGCCGAGCAGCAGCAGGGAAACGAAATAGGGGATCATGAACGCCCCGCCGCCGTTCTGCGCCACCTGGCCGGGAAAGCGCAAAAAATTGCCCAGGCCGATGGCGCTGCCCGCCACCGCCATGATCACGCCGATCGTGCTTGCCCACTTTTCCCGTGCCATAGGCGACTTGTAAAAAAAGGAAATGTTTAACCGCTGGAACGTTTAATCGTTAAAGGCGGATGTACCACGCACACGGGAAAAATGCAACTGTCGGCAGGGGCAAAATCACCGCCGGTGCGGCAAGGACGTAGGCACGGGGGCAATGTTTGTCAGCCGGTTTCCATTGACATATTGCGCCATGGGTATATGTTTGGGTATGATTCTGTTTGCGCAGCGATTGGTAAAGACAATGAGAATGTATGGCAAATAAGGAAAAATAATGGGAAAAAATAGAAAAAGCATCGTGGTGACCGTCATCGGCAAGGATGAGGTCGGCATCGTGGCGAAAATTGCCACGGCCCTTGCCGGGAACAACATCAACATCATCGACATCAACCAGAAGATTCTCGGTGATGAGATCTTTGCCATGACCCTGCTGGCCGACCGGGTGAACTCCGGCCTTGCCCTGCCCGAGATTACCGCCAGGCTCAAGGAGTCGGTCAAGGACATGGCCCTCAATGTCACGGTGCAGGATGCGGAAGTTTTTCAATACATGCACAGGGTGTAGGGACCGGCAATGAAATTTTCCAATGAAGAGATCCTTGAAACCATTGGGATGATTGCCGAGGGGAAGCTGGACATCAGGACCGTGACCCTCGGCATCTCCCTGCTTGACTGCTCAGACCCCAATCCCAGGGCCTGTGCCGGCAAGGTCCGCGAAAAAATTCTGGCCAGGGGTGAAAAGCTGAGCGAGAAGGCGGATTTTGTCGCCAACGAATACGGCCTGCCCATTGTCAACAAACGCATCAGTCTGACCCCGCTTTCCCTGGTGGTGCCCGTGGCCGACCCCGCCGCCTTCATGGAGGTTGCCCGGGCCGTGGACCGGGCGGGAGAGGAGATCGGCGTCAACTTCGTGGGCGGCTACACCGCCCTGATCCAGAAGGGCGAAACCGCCATTGACCGGGCGCTGATCGCGGCCATGCCCGAGGTTCTCGCCGCCACCCAGCGTTTTTGCGCCTCCGTGGTGCTGGCCACCACCAGGGCCGGGATCAACATGGATGGCTGCCGCACCATGGGCCGGGTCATAAAGGATATCGCCGCCCGCACCGCGGAGCAGGACGGCATCGGTTGTGCCAAGCTGGTGCTTTTTGCCAACCCGGTGGAGGACAACCCCTTCATGGCCGGGGCGTACTATGGCACCGGCGAGAGCGAAAGCTCCATCCTGGTCGGGGTAAGCGGCCCCGGCGTCATCCGGCGGGCCATCGAAAATCTCGGCTCCGCCGCCGACCTTGGCCAGGTGGCCGAGGCGATTAAAAAGAGCGCCTTCAAGATCACCCGGGCCGGGGAGTTGGTCGGCAAGGAGATGGCCAGGCAGCTGGGCGTCTCCTTCGGCAACCTCGACCTGTCGCTTGCGCCCACGCCGGCCGAGGGCGATTCGGTGGGCCAGGTGCTGGAGGCCATGGGGCTTGCCATGCCTGGGGCGCCCGGCTCAACCGCCGCCCTGATGATGCTCAACGATGCGGTAAAAAAAGGCGGGCTGTTCGCCTCCTCCTCGGTGGGCGGCCTCTCCGGCGCCTTTATTCCGGTGAGCGAGGATGCCTCGATGATCGAAGCGGCCAAGGTCGGGGCGATCACCATTGAAAAGCTCGAGGCCATGACCAGCGTCTGCTCGGTGGGGCTCGACATGATAGCGGTCCCGGGCGCCACCAGCGCCGAGACCCTGGCTGCCGTCATCGCTGATGAGATGGCCATCGGCTGCGCCAACAACAAGACCACGGCGGTGCGGATTATCCCCGCCCCGGGCAAGGATATCGGCGATTTCGTCCACTTTGGCGGCCTGCTCGGCGAGGCCCCGATCATGGCGGTCAGCCGGATTTCCGCCGATAATTTTGTCAGGCGGGGCGGACGCATTCCCGCGCCGCTGCAGTCCCTGAAGAACTAGCCGACTGCCGGGCATAAGACGGTTCGGCCAGAGGTGTTTACGGCAGCGGTTCCGTGGTGTAGGCGACGTCGGCCTGCTCCGAGGTATAAGGGGGCATGGTCTTGCCGGCCCTGACGTCGGCCACCCAGTCGGGATTAAGCAGCATGGACTTGCCGCTCAGGGCGATATCGGCATGCCGCAGGGCCTCCTCGGCGCTGTCCCGGTCATGGATTTTGCCGCAGATCATGATCGGCAGCTCCGTAGCCTCCCGGGTGAGCTGCGCCATGTTTTTTCCCGTGCCGAAGGCCGTTTCCCGGTAATCATAGGTGGACACCGAAATGGCGTCAACGGGCTCGGCGGCAAGCAAGCCGATCATTTCCCGCCACTCCTCCGCGCTGGCAAACAGCGAGACATCCATATCGGCAATCCCCCAGTTGGAGATTCTGAAGACCAGGATAACATCATCCGGCACCTCCTTTTTCACCGCGGCAATGATTTCACGGGCAAAGCGGAAGCGGTTGGCCGTGGAGCCGCCGTAGCCGTCGCTGCGTTTGTTGGAATAGGAGGAAAGAAACTCATTGATGAGATAGCCATGGGCGCCGTGGATCTCGATGGCCTTGAAGCCAGCGGCCACCGCCCCGCGGGCGGTTTCGGCAAATCCTCTGATGACATGCGCGATATCAAAGGGGCTCATCTCGTCCGGCACCGGGTAGGGGGCGCCGGTCAGCGGGTTGTGCTGTTCGGGGGCAATTGTACTGGGGGCAATGACCCGGCCCGCCGGATTGACCTCGTTCCAGCTCATGCGGCCGCAGTGGAACATCTGCATGATGGCCAGGGCCCCGGCCTGCTCAATGGCCTGCACCACCGGACGCCAGCTGTCGATCTGCCGCTGGGTGAGGAGCCTGGCCTGGCCGGGATAGCCCTGGGCGCTTTCGTAGTCGGTGACAATGGCCTCGGTATAGACGATTGCCGCCTCGTTTCTGGCCCGGCGGATGAGAAAATCGAAGACGTCCTGCCGGGGAATGCTGTCCTTGACCGACGACATCCTGGTCATGGGCGCGACCCCGAGCCGGTTTTTTAAGGTGCGGTTCTTCAATGTAAAGGGGGTGAAGATGGTGCTGTTCGCAGAGTTCATCGTGTCCTCCTGTTTGAGAGTTATAAGCGGTCCGCCGCTTGCAGCAGCCACTGCTCCACTTCCGCCGGCGGCGGCATGCGGCCGGAGCATTTTATGCGGCCGTTGATGATGAGGGCCGGGGTGGTGATGACGCCATGCCGCCAGATCTCGTCGAGATCGTGGATCTGTTCAATATCGGCGGCGATATCAAGGCGCTGCATGATGTCAAAGATCATGGTGTTGAGCTGGTTGCAGATCACGCAGCTGGGGCCCAGGATCATGATGGTGAGCTGCTGCGGGCCCTGCGCCTTGCCGCTTATGGTCATGATGTATTCCCGGCGCAGGGCCTGGCGGTAGAGGTCTGCGGCGGCGGGGGGAATATAGTTTTCCCGGCTGACGGCAGTAAAGAGAAAACCCGTGGCTGTATCCGCGCTCATTTTGCGGCTGACCGCTTGCTGCATGGCCTGCTCAAGGCCGATCAGCCCCACCGTGGCCTTGCCGATTTTTATTTTTTTTTGTCCGATTTCAGTCATGGTGCATTCCGTAAAAAGTCTATTTTTTTTACCACAGAGCACGCGGGGATCACGGAGATCATGATGATTGCCGCACTGCTCTCTGTGGCAGATTTTCAGTTGCGGTAAGAGCGGGCCCGCTGGATAGTTGTCGTCAATATCAGAAAAGCTTCAACTGTCTGGCCTGCGGTTTTTTTCGTTTGCCCCCTTCCGTGTCCATGGTTGTCAGCAGATGGGCCGGGATCTCGCCGAGAAAGGGCGAGGGCCTGTTTGTTTTGACGTAGGAGAGGATGAGTTTTTCTTTGGCCCGGGTCATGCCCACATAAAAGAGGCGGCGTTCCTCCTCCATATCGCAGCCCATGGACCGGCAGGGCAGCAGCCCCTCCTCCACCCCGGTGATGAAGACCACCGGGAATTCAAGTCCCTTTGCTCCATGCAGGGTCATGAGCGATACCGCCTCGGCCCGGTCATCATAGATGGTGGCCCTGGCGTTTTCCGCCAGATGCGCGGCAAATGGCGGGAGGCTGCCGAAGGCGCCGGCAAGCTCGACAAAGCGTCTGGCAGGGGCGGACTGGGGGGCTGCGTCGAGCAGGGCAAAGACAGGGAGAAAGGCAGCGGGCAGATCGGTCTGGGCCTCCTGCTGAAAATGGCGGAGGCGATCGATGACTGACCGGAGGGCCTGGGCCGCTTTGGCCGGCAGGGGCAAGGCCTGGGCCTCGCTGAAAAAATTCTTGCTGGTGACCGCGATGCGGTTTTCAAGCAGGGTAACGCTGGCCGGGCCGATGCCCGGCAACTCCCGGCACAGGGCGAGATAATCGGCGACGCTCGCCCGGTCCGCGGCGGCAAGGGTCCAGAAGTAGAGGCCCCGCAGC
This sequence comes from Thermodesulfobacteriota bacterium, assembly GCA_040755455.1. GTDB lineage: Bacteria > Desulfobacterota > Desulfobulbia > Desulfobulbales > SURF-16 > SURF-16. The sequence continues at coordinate 77,630 of JBFMAY010000001.1, forward strand.
TCATGGGCCATGAAAAAGGGACGGGAGCCGATGAGCTGGAAAGGGATGCCCCGCCGGGAGAGGGCCTCGACCAGATTATCAGCCTGCCGGCCCAGGCGGTAAAGCACGCCGATGTCGCGGAAACTGCAACCTGCATCGTCACCCCGGGAGCGGCCCGAGTTGATGGAAAAGCTTGAGATGCCGCCCAGGATTTTTTCGATCTGCTTGACCACGTTTTCCGCTTCGGCCTTGCCGGATGGGGCCGGATAAAGGGTGAGGTCGCCTGCATCCTTGCCTTGCGCGACAAGGGGGGCCTCGCCCTTCACCCGGTTGTGTTCGATCACCGCTGTCGCCGCCGCAAGAATTGCTGCACCCGAGCGGTAATTGCGGGTGAGCGCCAGGCATTGGGTCTCCGCGTCGGCGGCAAACTGCAGGAAGAAACGGAGGTCGCTGCCGCGAAAGCCGTAGATCGCCTGGTTGGGATCGCCGATGGCAAAGATGCTGGCCGAGCGGGCCAAAAGGGTGACCAGCTCATACTGGCTGCGATTGACGTCCTGGAACTCATCGACAAAGAGATGGGCCACCCGGCCGCGTACCTTGCCGCTGAAGTCCGGGTCGCTTTTCAGCCGGTGCACGAACAGAGGGATGACGGCCTCCAGGTCAACGGCCTTAAGCTGCGTCAGTTCACTGAGGTAGCGGTTGATCTCATCGCTATCCCGCAGGCTGTCTGTCTCGGTCCCAAGGAAGAAGCCGGTGATGCGGCCGCTTAATCTCTTGTGCTCTGCGGCCGGTCTGTCCGGGAAGAGTCTTTTCAGCAGCATGGTCCGTTCCTCTTCGCCGACCACGGCCAGTTCCGGCGTTTCCACGCGCAGCCATTCCAGGCAGAAGCGGTGGAAGGTGCCGACAAAGACCTGCTCCGCCTGCTCGCCGGCCCGGCTCGAGAGCCTCTCCCGCATTTCGTTGGCCGCCCGGTTGGTGAAGGTGATGGCGAAGATCCGGCCGGCCTCGGCCCTGGGTACCTGCAGCAGATGGACCAGGCGGGAGACCAGGGTATGGGTCTTGCCGGTGCCCGGTCCTGCGGCAACGAGGATACGGCCGGCCGTGCTGGCAATGGCCAGCTGCTGCTCCGGGTTATGGTCCGCTGTTTTGGGTGCGGCCGTTGGCCGGTGCTGGTACAGGGAGAGAGGGTCGGCAGGGGGAACGGTTTTTTCCTCCTTTTTTTTTCGTGCTGCCGGCGGCGGTTCGGCAAAAAGGCCCGCCTGGCCGCGCAGGCGGTTGATTTCGCCCTCGGCAAAGGCGCGGATGACGCCGAACTGGCCGTCAAAGCCGCCCTGGCGGATCACCTTGTTGGTCCTGATGCGGCCGATGGCCTCGGCCAGCAGCGGTGAGAAAGGGTTGATTTCTTCCACCGGGGTATGGAGAAAGATGTTGAACTCGGAGCCGAAACGGTTGATTGCCTTCTGGTACAGCTCAAGAACCCCTTTGCTGCCAGGCCCCTTGCCCATGATTTCGCCGATGACCTCGGGCAGGGGAATCAGGCTTTTGAAGCCCGGGCCGCTGGCCGGATAACAGGGGGTTTGCCGGTCGGCCAGATCAAGCACCCGGTGGCTGACGCCGATGGTAAGGGGGGTGCCGCACACCGGGCAGATGCCCCGGAGTTTTTTGGTCTCCTGCGGCGCAAGGCTGACGTTGCACTTGCGGTGGCCGTCCAGGTGATACTTGCCCTCTTCCGGGAAAAACTCCATGGTGCCGCTAAAGGCTTTGCCCGGCTCTTGCAGGGCCCGCCGCATGGTGAAGAAATCAAAATCGCAGTCAAAGCGGTTTACTTCCCGGCCCAGTTTGGCCGGGGAATGGCAGTCCGAGTTGGAGATGAGGCTGAAGCGGTCCAGGGCCGAGACCAGGCGGTTCATGTCCGGGTCGGAGGAGAGGCCGGTTTCCAGGGCAAAGATGTGATGGGTGAGGTCGCCGAAACACTCCTCGATGGTATCAAAACCCGACTTGGAACCGAACAGGGAAAACCACGGGGTCCAGATATGGGCCGGCACCAGAAAACCCTCCGGCATCTCTTCCAGCGCGATCTCGAGCAGGTCGCGGGAGTCAAGGCCCAGAATCGGCCTGCCGTCCGACTCGATATTGCCGATGGCGGCCAGCCGGCGGTTCATTTTCTCAACCGCCGCGAAATCAGGGGCAAAGAGGATGTTGTGCACCTTGCGCACCCGGTCATGCCGTTTGTAGATGGAGCTGATCTCCGCGGTCAGGATAAAGCGCACATCGATGGCCTCCGGGACTACCTGATTAAACGCCGCCGGCACCTTTTCATTGCGTAGCCGGTAGAAACCAGGTTCGGCCGGCATCAGTGTTTCCTTTAACTCCCGGAACCAGCCTGGATGGGTGAAATCGCCGGTGCCGATAAGGTGGATACCCTTGACCCTGGCCCAGGCGAAAAGTCCGGCCAGGTTGCTGTCCTTGCTGGTGGCCCGGGAAAAATGGGAGTGGATGTGCAGGTCGGCGAGGAATTTCATGGCATTGTTGTTTTGACATTCATTGAAAGCGGAATTACTGTATTCACCTAACATAATCAAAATTGTCTGCCACGTAAAAAGGTATTTCACGGGTCACTCCAACTACTTTACCACGTTATGGGTTTCGAACTTAGCATAAATAAAGGGGATGCAACATGTCTGAACTGATTGATGTCATTGTGGTGGGGGCGGGGCCGGCCGGTCTGCAGGCTGCCATTCATGCCGCGCGCAAAAAGGCCTCGGTGCTGGTGCTGGGACGCCCGCATAAAAGCGCCATTTACTGGGCCCATGTGGAAAATTACCTGGGAGTGGCCGGGGTGACCGACGGCAAGGAACTGGTTGAGATCGGCCGCGGCCAGGCCTCCCGTTTCGGGGCTCAATTCGTCGAGGAGGACGTGCTGGGCATTGAACAGCGTGATGACCGTTTTGAGGTGCGCACGGAAAGCGCGGTCCATCAGGGACGCACCCTTATTCTGGCCACCGGCACCGCCAAAAACAAGCTCAAGGTCAAGGGGGAGAAGGAACTATCGGGCAGAGGGGTCAGCTACTGTGTTGACTGTGACGCCAATTTCTTCCGCAACGCCAAGGTGGCGGTGGTGGGCAATGAAAGCGCGGCGGTGGACGGGGCCTTGACCCTGCTCAAATATGCCGCCGAGGTGCATCTGGTGGCCCGCGAACTCGCTGTGGCCGGGGAGCTGGCCGCCCGTTTGACCGGCAGCAGTATCAAGATTCATAACACCTGGGTCAAGGAGATTCTTGGCGAAAACGCGGTGGAAAAACTGCTGCTGGAAGATGATTCCACCCTTGAGGTGGAAGGGGTTTTCATTGAGCTGGGGGCCAAGGGAGCCATGGAGCTTGCCACCAATCTGGGGGTGCAGCTTGACATGGAAACCTTCTCCTATATCGATACCAATAAACGGCAGGAAACCAATCTGGCCGGGGTCTATGCGGCCGGCGACATTGCCGGTCCGCCCCTGCAGATGGCCAAGGCGGTAGGCGAAGGGTGCGTGGCGGGCTGGCATGCGGCAAATTTCGCCAACAAGCAGAAAAGACACGAACCTGCTGCTTGATGCCACTTCTGCCCGATGACCACTATATGCGGCTGGCCCTGGAGCAGGCCAAGCTGGCGGGCCAGCGGGGTGAGGTGCCGGTGGGGGCGGTGCTGGTTGATGCCCTGGGGACGGTGCTGGCCAGTGACGGCAACCGCCCCATTGAAAACCATGATCCCACGGCCCATGCGGAAATGCTGGTGCTGCGCCAGGCAGGCCGCCGACTGGCCAACTACCGGCTCGCCGGCGCCACCCTGTATGTCACCATTGAACCCTGCGTCATGTGCGCCGGAGCCCTGGTGCATGCCAGGGTCAGCCGGCTGGTGTACGGCGCCGATGATCCCAAGGCCGGAGGGATGGTGTCGCTTTATCAGGTGGGCCGGGACGGCCGTCTCAACCATAGCCTGGAGGTGGCGGGGGGGGTTCTCGCCGAGGAATGCGCGGCTGTGCTGCGGGGTTTTTTCCAACGCAAAAGACAAAAAACAGCGGCTCCGTGAAGCTGCTGGCCGGAACAAAACAGGGTGCGGCCCTCCCTGCAGGGGGTAACCTGTTGATTTATCGGCCGCGTTTTTTCGGCTGCAATTTTTTTGCGGGTCCGTTGAATTTTCCGCTTTCAAAATGTGTGCTTTGTTTGTAAAGTACTTGACTTTGCAAATTCGCTCCGAGCGGAGAGGTGACCGAGAGGCCGAAGGTGCACGACTGGAAATCGTGTGTACGGCAACGTACCGAGGGTTCGAATCCCTCCTTCTCCGCCAGCATTTTTTTCCATATCTCTTGCAAGGTTTGGAAAAAAGTGTAATATGCAAAAATACATATTGTCAGGGTGACCGACAGCTCTGTTTTCATATTTTAAGAGTTTGATAGCCGGGTCCCGCGCAACAGAGGCTCATGAACCCCGTCAGGTCCGGGAGGAAGCAGCGGTAATGATTCCCCTCTGTGTGCCGTGGGGGTGCCTGGCTATCATTTTTTTATCTTCTTTTTTTCGCGCCAATGACTTGTAAAGCCGTCATCTTTTCAGCCTGCCCATGTCGTATCTTGTTCTAGCCCGGAAATGGCGGCCCCAGACCTTTGCCGATGTCGTCGGCCAGGAGCCTGTTGTCCGCACCCTGCAGAACGCCCTCACGCGCAGCCGGGTCGCCCATGCCATGATCTTCTCCGGGGTGCGCGGGGTGGGCAAGACCACCTTGGCCCGCATCATGGCCAAGGCCCTCAACTGCATGGGCGGGACCGATGACAGGCCGTGCAATGTCTGCGAATCATGCCGGGAAATCACCGCCGGCAGCGCGGTTGATCTGCATGAAATCGACGGCGCCTCAAACCGCGGCATCCAGGAGATCCGTGATCTCAAGGAGAATATCCGTTTCTTTCCCACCAAATGCCGCTTCAAAGTCATCATCATCGATGAGGTGCACATGCTCACCACCGAGGCCTTCAACGCCCTGTTGAAGACCCTGGAGGAGCCGCCGGAACATGTTTATTTCATGTTTGCCACCACCGAACTGCACAAGGTGCCCATTACCATCCTTTCCCGCTGTCAGCGTTATGAATTAAAAAGGGTCTCCTTTGTCGATCTTATCGCGTTTTTTGCGAAGATCGCCGCCGCGGAGCAGGTGGAGATCTCCCGCCGGGCCATTGAGATGATTGCCCGGGAGGCTGACGGCAGCATTCGCGACGGTTTGAGTCTGCTGGACCAGGTTTTTTCATTCGGCGGGGACCGGGTGGCGGATGAGGATGTGGTGCAGGTGCTCGGCCTAGTCGACCAGGGGATTTTCGCCAGTCTGGCCTCGGCGCTGCTGGCCGGCGATCTGGCCCAGTGTTTTGATCTGCTGGAAAAAATCTATGTGGCCGGCATTGATTTGAAGCGCTTTGCCACGGATCTGCTCGCATATCTGCGCGCCCTGCTCATCTGCCGCACCAGTCCCCGGCCGGAAGCGCTGCTCGATGTCTCCGACCAGGAGCTGGCCGAACTGCGGCAGCTCTCCGCAAACCAGAGCCCCGAGACCCTGTCGCTGCTGTTTCAGCTGCTGTTCAAGGGGATGAGCGAGATGCAGTATTCGGCCCATCCGCGGCTGGTGCTGGAAATGGCCTTTATCAAGGCAGCACAGGCCGGACAGGTGACCCCGGCCGCAACGCTTCTTGCCCGTCTTGACGCGATGATCAAGGCAGGCTGCGAGCCGCAGTCGCTGCCAGCCGCCGTCCCCGTTGCCGCTGTGCCGGAAAAGCCACCGGCGCCGCCATTGCCGGAAAAAAAGCCGGACCCGCCTCCCGCCACAGCGGCTGACCCCGAGCCGGAGCTTGACAGCAAGGTGAAAAAGCTGGAAGAGCTGGTGGGGAAAATCGCCGACCCCAAAGCCAGGGAGAAGAGGGACGGCGTTGCCAGCCATACTTACATCAAGGATGTGCGCAAAAACTGGGACAGCTTTGTCGCCTATGTCAAGGAGAGAAAGCCCTGGATGGCCCAGGTGCTGAAGCTCTGCGTAAACCCGCGGGAAGAGGGGGGTGAGCTTCTTGTCAGGTTTGATAATCCCTCTGACTGCACCCTGCTGCAGAAACCGGAGAATGTGAAGGATCTCAGCGTCTATGCCCTTGATTTTTTCCAGAAGGAGCTGCGGGTCAAGATCAGCAGCCGGGGCGGCAAGACCGATGGCCGGGACGAAGCGGTCCAGGACGGCCCCAAGGAGGAAAGGCGCGCCCTGGCCAATGACCCCCTGGTGCAGATGACGGTGGAGATCTTCGGCGGACAGGTCGCGGCAATACGCACCGGCCCCCGTTTTCGCTGATTGACCAGTCGGACCAGTCAGACCAGTAGGATCACCAAGACCAACAGGACCAACACAATGGATATGGATTCGATTTTAAAACGGGCCCAGGAGTTTCAGCACCTGATGAGCAAGAAGCAGGAGGAGCTGGCCGGCAGAACGGTCACCTCAACCGTCGGCGGCGGTATGGTCACCGTTACCGTCAATGGCAGATTCGAGATTGTGGCACTGCAGATTGACAAGGCGGCCATTGATCCAAATGAGGCAGTGATGCTGCAGGACCTGGTGGCGGCGGCGGTCAACGATGCCATGCGCAAGGCCAAGGAGATGACCCAGTCCGAGCTTGCCCGGCTGACCGGCGGTCTGGGGCTCAATCTGCCCGGCATGTTCGGCGGGTGAGGGCAAAATGAACGTCGTGCCCCCGGCCCTGGCCAGGCTGATTGCCGATTTCAACCGTCTGCCGGGCGTGGGCCGGAAAACGGCGACCCGGCTTGCCCTGCACCTCCTGCGGCGGCCTGCCGCCGAGGCCCAGGCCCTGGCCAGGGACCTGCACGATCTGCATGAAACGATCCGGCTCTGCAGCAACTGTTTTGCCTTCTCCGAGACGGACCCCTGCGCCATCTGCGCCGATCAAGGGCGGGACGGCAGTCTGGTCTGTGTGGTGGAAGAGGCGGCGGATCTGATGGCCATCGAGAAGACCGGCGCATTCAAGGGGCAGTACCATATCCTGCACGGGGTGTTATCCCCCATGGACGGCATCGGGCCGGATGAGATCAAGATCCATGCCCTGATCGAGCGGATTGACCGGCAGCAGGTGGCTGAGGTGCTCATCGCCACCAGTTCTACGGTCCCGGGGGAGGCCACGGCCGCCTATCTGATTGACAGTCTGCGGAAAAAAAAGGTCAAGGTCACCCGGCTGGCCTGCGGCATTCCCATGGGCATGGATATCAAATATGCCGATGAGCTGACCCTGAGCCGGGCCATTGAGGCGCGGAAAAGCTATTGACCGGTTCGCGCGGTCAAATGTATAATGTTCTTGACATTGCCGCTCTTTATTGGTAATTCCTTCCCGTTTAGAGATTCAGGGAAAATAATGCCTCGCAGGAAATCTCAGGACAGTGCGGTGAAGTGGAGATTTTTGGCTAGCAAAGCCTTGCTGCCAGCCGCATCATCTTATTTTTGCGGGTTCATAAAGAAATACAGGCGCGTAACTCAGTGGGAGAGTGCTACCTTGACATGGTAGAAGTCGGCGGTTCAATCCCGCCCGTGCCTACCAATTTTTTTACATAGCTGCGGTATGAACAAATAAACTTCGCAATATTTGCATGTTGCGAAGTTTATTTGTTCATACCGCATGCAACATTCGGTAAAGAATAGAACTGGACGATATGGCAGATATTCGGTTGAGCACTGCGGGAAAAGAGGCCAAGAGCTTTCCCGCCGGCACCACGGCAGCTGAGGCGGTGAAGGCGCTCTGCTCCAGCAAGGAGCGGAAGAGCATTGTCGCCGTGCGGGTGGGAGAGCGGCTGCTTGATCTTGCCGAGCCCCTGACGGAAGATGCCGTACTTGAACCGGTGACCAAGGAGTCGCCCGAGGGCCTGGATATTCTGCGCCACAGCGCCTCGCACATCATGGCCCAGGCCGTGGTGGAACTCTACGGACCGGATATCAAAGTAGCCATCGGCCCGGCCACGGAAGACGGCTTTTACTATGATTTTGACCGCAAGGAGCCCTTTACCCCGGATGATTTTGCCGCCATTGAGGCCAGGGTGCAGGAGATTGTTGCCGCCAATCTACCTTTTACCAGACAGACGCTAGCCATTGCCGAGGCGAAGAAGTTCTTCCAGGAAAAGGGCCAGCCGTACAAGGTGGAGCTGCTTGATGATATTGAGGCCGACACGGTCAGCATCTACCGCCAGGGTGATTTTGTCGATCTGTGCCGCGGGCCCCATATCGCCCATACCGGCCTGCTGCAGGCCTTCAAACTGATGCGCATTGCCGGCGCCTACTGGCGCGGCGATGAGAAGCGGCCGATGCTGCAGCGCCTGTATGGCACCGCCTTTTATGATGCCAAGGAGCTGAAAAAATATCTCTATCAGCTTGAAGAGGCCAAAAAGCGGGACCATCGCAAGCTCGGCAAGGAGCTGGAGCTTTTTGCCATCAGCGACCAGGTCGGCCCCGGCCTGATCCTCTGGCTGCCCAAGGGTGCGCTGGTAAGAAGGATCATTGAGGATTACTGGAAGGACGAGCATTACCGCAACGGCTATGAACTGCTGTATACCCCGCACATCGCCAAACGGGAGATGTGGGCGACCAGCGGCCACCTTGACTTCTATGTGGATGACATGTTTTCCCCCATGGAAGTGGAGGAGGTGAGTTATCAGATCAAGCCGATGAACTGCCCTTTCCATATCGGCATTTACAAGACCAGGAAGAGGAGCTACCGGGAGTTCCCCATCCGCTGGTGCGAGCTGGGCACGGTTTACCGCTTCGAGCGGACCGGCGCCCTGCAGGGCCTGATGCGGGTGCGTGGTTTCACCCAGGATGACGCCCATATTTTCTGCCTGCCGGAGCAGCTTGAAGAAGAAATTTTCAATATTATTGATTTAAATCTTCACATTTTAAAGACATTCGGTTTTAGTGAATATGATATTTATCTGTCAACCCGGCCCGAGAAGTATGTGGGCTCGGATGACAACTGGCAGAAGGCCACCGACGCCTTGAAAATGGCCCTGGAAAAAAAGGGACTGCTCTACACCGTTGACCCCGGCGAGGGGGTCTTTTACGGGCCGAAAATCGACATCAAGATCAAGGATGTTCTGGGCCGCGCCTGGCAGTGCTCCACCATCCAGGTGGATTTCAACCTGCCGGAGCGTTTCCAGCTTGCCTATACGGCGGAAGACAGCAGGGACCATCAGCCCATCATGATCCACCGGGCCCTCATGGGCTCGCTGGAGCGGTTCTTCGGCGTGCTCATCGAGCATTATGCCGGAGCGTTTCCGCTGTGGATGGCCCCGGTACAGGCCAAGGTGCTCAATATCACCGATGCCCAGCTTGATTATGCTGAAAAGGTGTATCAGGAGCTGCGCAGTTCCGGGGTGCGGGTGGAAAAGGATACCCGTAATGAAAAATTGAATTATAAGATCCGTGAAGCACAGCTGGCGAAAATTCCCTATATGGTGATTATCGGCGACAAGGAGAAGGATACGGATACGGTGACGGTTCGCCTGCGCGACGGCAAGAACCTTGAGCCGATGTCCGTGTCGGATTTTGCAGAGATGATCCTGGCGGAGAGCCGGATTCGCTGAACTGTTGTTTGCGTGAGCGGACTCTGTAAGGTTTTCAGTATGGAATAATGTGGAGGTAAGCGTATTAAAAGAAAAAAGACTGTTAAGGGCGGGCGTGATCTGAAGGCCAGGGTAAATGACCAGATCAGAGAGAAAGAGGTGCGGGTCATTGATGATGAAGGACAGCAGCTTGGGGTAATTTCGACCCAAGAGGCCTTGGCAAAGGCGGAAGCGGTAGGGCTTGACCTCGTTGAGGTCTCAGCCTCGGCAGACCCGCCGGTCTGTCGGATCATGGATTACGGCAAATATCGGTACGAGCAGAGCAAAAAGCAGGCGGAAGCCAAGAAGAAACAGGCCGTGGTCGAGGTGAAGGAAATCAAGCTCCGGCCGAAGACCGAAAAACATGATCTCGACTTTAAGGTTCGCAACATTCGCAAATTTATAGCGCAGAAAAATAAGGTAAAAGTGACCTTGCGATTCAGGGGAAGGGAGATTGTCTATGCCGACAGTCTGGGCTTGGAACTGCTGAATCAGATAGCCGGCATTCTGGAAGATGTTGCCGTCATCGCCCAGCCGCCGACCATGGAAGGCCGCCAGATGGTGATGCTGGTGGCGCCGAAAGGCTGATAGTTGCGGGCAGGTTTTCCGCCTTCATGAAGGGCACCACTGAGCGGAAAAAGAAGAGAGATTTTACAGGTATTCAAGTTTCAGCGAACGGATTCCCTTGTGATTCGGTTCCGGCTGCCAAGCTTACCTCATAAAATTTGTAACTTTATATAAACAGGAGTGTATGTTATGCCAAAAATGAAGACCAATAGAGGGGCTGCCAAACGTTTTAAGATGAGCGGCTCCGGCAAGGTTATTCGCAGAAAGGCGTTTACCAGTCATATTTTGACGAAAAAAAGCACTAAAAGAAAAAGAAATCTGCGTCAGTCAGCAGTTGTTGATTCCGCCAATAGTAAAGGGATCAAGCGTATTCTGCCCTATATGTAGATCAAGGAGATTGCAATGCCCAGAGTGACACGCGGTTTTAAAGCACGCCGCAGAAGAAATAGAGTTCTTAAACTGGCCAAGGGATTTCGTGGAGCCCGCCATCGTCTTTACCGCACGGCTACCGAGGCGGTTGATCATGCCCTTACCTATGCCTATCGTGACCGCCGCGCGAAAAAGCGGGATTTCAGGCGCCTGTGGATCGTGCGTATCGGCGCCGGAGCAGAACTGAACGGCACATCTTACAGCCGTCTGATCGGTGGTCTGAAAAAAGCGAATGTGGAGCTTGACCGCAAGGTTCTCTCCAACCTGGCTATTCTTGATCCAAACGCCTTTTCAGCTGTTGCGAAGCTCGCTTCCTGATCGTAACGGAAAAGACAATTCCGTTACGTTTCCCCTGGCTCACGCGAGCCGCATCCGCGCGGAATGCTCATGATTCCCCACGGAAGATCGGAGTCGACTTTCTACGAAACAAACATGGCCCTGCTCAGGGCCATTTATTTTCAGGCATGAAAGTCCTCTAGCCCTAGGTACGGAGCGGACTTTCTGGTAAATTTATGGAAGAAGAATTACTTCGCCTGCAAAAAGAGGCATGCCGGGATCTGACATCACTTTGCGATGTGAAGGATCTTGAACCGTTCCGTGTTCGCTATCTCGGCCGGAAAAGCGAATTTACCGGACTGATGCGCAAACTTGGCCAGGTTGCCGAGGAGGAGAGACCCCGACTCGGCAAGCTGGCCAACGACATTAAAGTCGATCTTGAAAATCGCTTTGCCGCGAAAAAGACGGAACTGGCAGAGGCCGCCCGCAGTGAGGCAGGCTCTGCCTCCACCGTTGATCTGACCCTGCCGGGCCGCACCTCTCCCTATGGCAAGCTGCATCCGGTAACACAGATCATGGAAGAAATCTGCGCCATTTTTGAAGGCATGGGTTTCGGCGTGGCCGAGGGACCGGATGTTGAAACGGATTTTTACAATTTCGAGGCCCTGAACATCCCCAAGCATCACCCGGCCCGGGACATGCATGATACGTTCTACATCAATGACAGTCTCCTGCTGCGCACCCACACCTCCCCCATGCAGGCCCGCATCATGGAAAAGAGCCGGCCGCCGCTCAGGATGATCGCCCCGGGCAAGGTATACCGCTGCGATTCCGATATAACCCACACCCCGATGTTTCATCAGGTCGAGGGATTTCTGGTGGACAGAAAGGTCTCCTTTGCCGACCTGCGCGGCGTGCTCGGCGTGTTTATCGCCCGGATGTTTGACGAGCGCACGGCCATGCGCGCCAGACCGAGTTTCTTCCCCTTTACCGAGCCAAGCGCGGAAATCGACATCGCCTGCGTCATCTGCCGCGGCAAGGGTTGCCGGGTCTGCAAACAGACCGGCTGGCTGGAGATTCTCGGCGCGGGCATGATCGATCCCGAGGTGTTCAAGCAGGTGGGATATGACCCGGAGGAGTACAGCGGCTTTGCCTTTGGCCTCGGGGTGGAGCGCATCGCCATGCTCAAATACGGCATCAATGATATAAGGCTGTACTATGAAAATGATCTGCGTTTTCTCTCGCAGTTCTAACAGCAGAAGGTTAAGCCTGTTAGGCTGTAGTCTGTGAGGTAAAGTTTATTTTTTACGAAATTACTATTGCCAGCAAAACGCTTACAGGCTAGAAAAAACTACAAACTCAAAACCTCATACCGATTCGCCCATGAAATTTACCTTTGACTGGCTGAGACAATTTGTTGACGTGAACATCACCCCGGCTGAACTGGCTGACCGGCTCACCATGGCCGGTCTGGAGGTTGACGCGGTTGAGGAGATTTTCGGCGGTCTTGCCGGCGTCAAGGTGGCTGAGATTCTCTCCGTCTCGCCCCATCCCGATGCCGACCGGCTGGTGGTCTGCCAGGTGGCGGTGGGCGAGGAGAAGGTGCAGGTGGTATGCGGAGCGCCCAATGCCAGGGCCGGCCTGTTCAGCGCCCTGGCCCTGCCCGGTGCTGTTCTGCCCTCCGGCATGACCATCAAAAAGAGCAAGATCCGCGGCCAGGCCTCCCAAGGCATGCTCTGCTCGGAAAAGGATCTGGGCATCAGTGACAATCACGGCGGCATCATGGAGCTTGACTGGCTGCATGAGTCGGGTGATGATCTGGCCCAGGCCCTGCAGCTCAGAGATACGGTCATCGAGGTTGATCTCACCCCCAATCGCCCTGACTGCACCTCGGTCATGGGCATCGGCCGGGAAAGCGCCGCCTTTTGCGGCACCTCCCTCACCCCGCCGGTGACCAGGCGGGACAATCCCCGTCTTACTGGGGAAAACTGTGAATTCAGCGTCACCGTGGAACACGAGGACTGTCCCCGTTACGCGGCAAGAATCTTAAAGAACGTCAAAATCGGGCCATCGCCCTGGTGGCTCAGGAAGCGGTTGCTCGCCGTGGGGCAGCGGCCGATCAACAATGTGGTTGATGTCACCAACTTTGTCATGCTTGAATATGGCCAGCCGCTGCACGCCTTTGATTTCAAGAAGCTGCACGGCGGCGCCATTGTGGTCCGCCGGGCCAGGAACGGAGAGACCCTGACCACCCTGGACAATGTGGAAAGAAAGCTTGAGCCGGACATGCTGATGATCTGTGACGCCGAGCGTCCGGTGGCTGTTGCCGGGGTGATGGGCGGGGCCAACTCCGAGGTTGACCAGCACACCACCGAGGTGCTCCTCGAGTCCGCCTGTTTTGCGCCGGTGAGCGTCAGGCGCACCGCCAGGCGCCTTAACTTGGCCACCGAGGCATCCTACCGCTTTGAACGCGGGGTTGATCCGGAGCTGCCGCCCGTTGCCATGGAACGGGCGGTTCGTCTGCTTTGCGAGGTGGCCGGGGCAGAGGTGGTCGCGGGGGGGGTGGACCGGGCGGAAGGCGTCAAAAAGCGTGAACCCATCATGCTGCGGGTCAGCAGGGTGAAGGATCAGCTCGGCTATGATTTCACCCCCGGGGAGATCATAGCCCTGCTGTCTGCCATTGAAATCGAGGTCCAGCCGCTTGGCAACGACACACTGCAGGTTGCCCCGCCCAGTTTCCGCGTTGATCTCACGCGGGAGGTCGATCTCATTGAAGAGGTGGCCCGCTTGAAGGGGTATAACGAGTTTCCCCAGACCATGCCGCTGGTGCCCATGTCGGCGGCCTGGCAGGACCCGGCCCGGAAACTGCGGCAGGATATAGCCGCGGCCATGACCGGCCTTGGCTTTTATGAGGCGATCAACTACAGTTTCGTCACCCCCCGCCACGCGGACATGCTCGGCTTGGCCCCCGATGATGGCCGCAGAAAGACGGTGCAGCTGAAAAATCCGCTGGCTGAGGATCAGAGCGTGCTGCGTGCCATGCTGCTGCCCGGCCTGCTTGAAAATGTGCGGCGCAACGTTAATTATCAGGTGGCGGATATCCGTCTTTTTGAGATCGGCAAATGTTTCGTGCCGGGCCCAGGTCTGGCGCAGCCGGAGGAGAAGACCTATCTCACCGCCGTGCTGAGCGGACGCAGGCTGCCGGGTGCCCCCCTTCTCCATATGGGGGAGGAAAAATGCGATATTTACGATGTCAAGGGTGTGCTGGAGACGCTGCTTGCCAGGCTTGGTTTTTCCGGTATCGGTTTTGCTCTCGCCCCTGAGGCGGTCGAGCCCTATTGCGAAGCTGACAGCTTTGCCCAAGTCAGCGTGCAGGGCAGGGTGCTGGGATGCTTTGCCCGGATTGCCAGGGAGTCGCTTCTGCTTTTCGGTATCAAGCAGGATGTCTATTTTCTTAATCTGCATCTCGATGCGCTGCTTGCCGGGACCAAGGACACAAAACAATTCGTCTCACTGCCCAAGTTCCCGGCTGTGAAATGGGACATTGCCGTGGTCGTGCCCGAGCAGGTCCGGGTGGGTGAGATGGTCGAGTCGATCCGGCAGAGCGGCATCTCGCTCATTGAACAGGTCGAACTCTTTGACGTCTTTCGCGGCGGCGCCATCAGCAAGGGGATGAAGAGTGTCGCCGTCCAGGTTACCTACCGTTCGGCTGAGCAGACCCTTGATGACGAAACCGTTGGCCGGGAGCACCGGAAAATTATCGATATGATCCTGACCCGTTTCAGCGGTCAGTTACGTGAGGTATAACTGTAATGAAATCAAATCTCACCAGAAAGGAACTGGCCCAGGCGATTAATGAAAAACTGGGTATTTCCCAGCGCAGCGCCGGCGAGCTGGTGGATCTCGTCTTTTCCACCCTGCGGCAGACCCTGCTGGATGAAGAGTCGGTAAAGCTCGTCCAGTTCGGCACCTTCACCGTAAGGAATAAATCGCCCCGCATGGGTAGAAATCCCCGCACCGGCGAAACCATGGAAATTGCCAAGCGCAGCATGGTGTCATTCAAGGCGAGCAAGAGTTTGCGGCAGAAAATCAATTCCTGAGGTGGTTGATATTGTAAAAAATGAGGAAGAGTTTTTTGCGTGAAGATGTTACGATAGAAAGCGGAGTTGGCAGCCAAACGTAAATCTAAAGATAAGCGGATCAGTGACCGGCAAACCTCACAATCATATGGACAGCCACATTGGTGAGGAAACAGAACACCAAGGTGTCATTCCTGACAAGAGATACTTCAAGATTGGAGAGGTTTGCGAAATAGCGGGGGTCAAGCAGCATGTCCTGCGCTACTGGGAGTCCGAGTTCAAACAGCTGATCCGGCCCCAGCGCGCTTCCTCCAAGCAGCGCCTGTACCGGCGGGTTGATGTTGAAAATATTCTGCAAATCAAGAAGCTGCTGAAGGATGACGGCTTTACCATACCGGGCGCAAAAAAGCTGTTTGCCAGCAGAAAGGGCAATGAGCAGAAAGGGCAGCCGGAAAACAGGAATATGGATGTGAAGGTTTTTCTGGCTGACCTGAAAGCCGAACTACTCGTCATCCAGCAATTATTGCAGGATGAATGATGAGTTTGATGCAATGCTTCTTGACAGGTATTCATCCGCCATGCTAAATAGGGCGATTGCAATTAAAAAAATGCATTATTAAAGAATAGGGTCGGGATGTAGCGCAGTCTGGTAGCGCACTTGAATGGGGTTCAAGGGGCCGGAGGTTCGAATCCTCTCATCCCGACCAGTTTTAGCAAGGGGTTGTAGATTTTCTTCTACAGCCCTTTTTCTGTCCAGCCATTGTTCAGCTTTTTTTTTACGGTCCGCCCGGCCTCATCTCCTTAGCACATGAAAATTACCCAGACCAGACTCATCCTCGCGGCAGCACTCTTTTTCGTCGTCTTTGACAACCTTGCTTTTTTCAGGCATGTCCTGGAAGTTTATCCCGCCTCGCTGAAAAACATCGGTTTTCTGGCTTCCCTGTTTGTCGGCCTCACCGGCTTTATAACCCTGCTGCTCACCTTGGTCTGTTTCAGGTACACGACGAAGCCGGTTCTCATTCTCCTGCTGCTCACCTCATCGTTTGCCAGTTATTTCATGAATAACTACAACGTCGTCATCGACGACACCATGATTCAGAATATGCTGCAGACGGATTTCAAAGAAGCTGCCGACCTGCTCAGCCTCAAATTGTTTATTTATTTCTCTCTGCTCGGTCTGTTGCCTGCGTTTTTTATCTACACAGCCCGGATTGCGCCCTTATCCTGGCGAAAATCGGCCATGGCAAGGATCAAGACAGGGGCAATCTCCGTGCTGATTGTTTTTGCGGTGATCCTTTGCTTCAGCAAGTTTTACTCTTCTTTTTTCCGGGAGCACAAGCCGCTGCGGTATTACACCAATCCGGTCTACTCTCTCTATTCAGTGGGCAAATATATCAACAAAACTTACTATAACGCCGCTGCGGGTGTTAAACTACTGGGCCAGGAAGCGCGGATACCGGCAACGGATATTGACAGGGAGCTGGTCATACTGGTGGTTGGCGAAGCGGCCCGGGCGGACCGGTTTTCGCTCAACGGCTACCCGCGGGAGACCAATCCCCTGCTCAAACAGGAGGAGGTTATCTCCTTTGCCAATATGTATTCATGCGGCACCTCGACGGCCTATTCCGTCCCCTGCATGTTTTCCTTTTTTGGCCAGGATAAATACAGCGACAGCAAAGGCCGGTCCACGGAAAATCTCCTCGATGTCATGAGCCATGCAGGAACCCATGTTTTATGGCGTGACAACAACTCGGACTCCAAGGGTGTTGCCCTCAGGGTGCCGTATCAGGATTACAAGCAGCCGGAGATCAATCCTATATGCGATTTGGAATGCCGGGATGAGGGAATGCTGGTTGGCCTGCAGGAGTATATCGACGGCCAAAAGGAGGGAGATATCCTCATTGTCCTGCACCAGATGGGCAATCACGGCCCCGCCTATTACAAGCGGTACCCGGAAGCATTCGAGAAATTCACGCCGGTATGCCGGTCAAACCAGTTTGACGAGTGCACCAATGACGAGATCGGCAACGCCTACGACAATGCCATCCTGTACACGGATTATTTCCTGTCAAAGGTCCTGGCACTGCTCAAGAATAATTCGAGCCGCTTTGAAACAGCCATGGTCTACTTGAGCGATCATGGTGAATCCCTCGGTGAGTACGGCATCTATCTGCATGGCCTTCCCTATGCCATGGCACCTGATCCGCAGAAGCATGTCGGCGCGCTCTTTTGGTTTGGCGAGAGCTTTAAGATAGATACAAACGCACTGCGGAGCAAATCAACAAAACGTTTTTCCCAGGATAATCTTTTTCACACCATACTGGGGTTGTTTGAGGTGGAAACAACCGTTTACGATAAAAGCCTGGACATCATCAATTACGACCACTGAAGCCGTCAGGCTTAACGCCTGTCCTGGTTGCCGCTATTCGCATCCCGATCAGCATCTCTGAAATACGCTATGAGATTAATAGGTTAACTGTCTAAGATTTGTACATAATGGACTGGGTGGGGTTCAAGGGTCCGCAGGCTCGAATCCTCTCATCCTGACCAAGTAATACCTGAAGGGGGTTAGCTCAAGATGAGTTACCCCCCCCTTTTTTTTGCTGTACGACCTATAAACATGAACCTATGGGGAAAGTCCCTTTGGATGATCCTGTTAAGCGAAGTGAGTGTAAGTGGCGAAACATTCTGGGAAAAAATGGGGCCGGAATCAGCTCTCTATAAAGGGGTGGATCTGATATTTACTGAAATTAAAAAATGCATACTGCGACATCTCACCACATTGACTTGGGTAAAATTAAGTTCTATTTGTTGCGGAGGTGATCTCGGAATGGGTTAGGGTTTTTCTGAAAAATAAGGGGGTGTACAGTGAAAAAAGTAATTTCTGGTTTTGTAACCTGTTGTTTTCTTATGAACTTAACAGCATGCGCTACAATCGTTGGCGACAAGAATCAGCTGCTTGGAATCAATAGCAATCCCGATAAGGCAACTGTATCCATTCAAGATGAAATGGGAAAGGATGTCTTCTCTGGTGAAACTCCCCTGACGGTAACTCTTAAGAAGGGGGATGGGTATTTCCACGGCAAAGATTACACTATTAAAATTGCGAAGCCAGGATATATTGAGCAGGTAATCACTGTAGAGAGCAAGGCCAACGGGTGGTATATTTTAGGCAACTTGTTGTTTGGCGGGTTAATTGGCTATCTCATTGTTGATCCTGCCACGGGAGCCATGTGGAATTTGACTCCGGATCAAATCGATACAACTCTGGAAGAAAATAAAACGAGCAGCAATGACATGATGAATTTGCGTATCGTCCTTCTTGAAGATGTTCCGGATAATTTGAAAGATAAAATGATAAGGATCAACTGAGCCGTTGGGGGTGCAATAGGGACGTCCATAGAATTATAAATGCCTTTGGGCCACGATGAGCATTTTTATAATTTAATGGACGTCCCCAAAACTTCCCAAGGTTCTGATGGTGAAATTTCTGGAAATGCGCGACCGGCCGGTAACCCTTCTCGACGGGGATATTGTGCGCAAAAACCTGTCAAGCGAGTTAACCTTTTCCAGGGAACACCGCAACCTCAACATTACCAGAATCGGCTTTGTCGCCAGCGAAATCACGAAAAACGGCGGCATCGCCCTGTGCGCCCCCATTGCCCCCTACGAAGAATCCCGCCAGGCAAACCGGGAACTTATCAGTAAATGCGGCGGCTACATCGAAGTCTATATGGTAACCCCTTTGGAAGTCTGCGAACAACGGGACAGAAAAGGCCTGTATGCCAAGGCAAGGGCTGGGAAAATTCTTGGATTCACCGGTGTTTCCGACCCATACACCCCACCTGCCAACCCGGAAATAACCATTGACACCAGCAAAATCACGCCGGCCGAGGCAGCTCAGGAAGTCTTGCTCTACCTGGAGGAACATGGGTACATCCGCTGACATGTCGCGAAATAGTGACAAAAGCGATCCGCAAATCTCATTGGAAATACACAAATTTTCCCGCAGGATGGGCTACCTGTATTGAGAATTTGCGTAAAGCAGGCAGCTGTTGTCGCAAAACGCCAACACCGCCGGTTTCAATCTTGCCCCAATTTACCCTTCACAACAGACCAAAACTATCTTCTCGTCCATTTCTAACATTTCACTGGGGTTATTTTGTTCTGTTTGCCGGAATTCCGATCTTATCATAAAAATGGCACGATAAATGCTTGAGCTTGATGTGATTGCCAGATCCGCAAGTTATTTCAATCGCTTAACCATATGTTTTCTAAGGATTTTCTTCACAATGAGTTTAATTTTAAAGTTCCTCCTGTTAGTTTTACATAATTTTTGTAACCTCCTCTCAACAACTCATTCATTTCATTTACGGCGTAAAATACATCCGTTACCGATAATTTTATCTTTCTTCTTCCTCGTTTTTTTTTGCCAATCACCAGACTGCTACGCTGTTACCCTGACCTGGGCCGCCAATGATCCCATAGAAAATGTTACCGGCTACAAAATTTATTATGGCAGCGCCTCCGGTCAGTACAGCGCTTTCAAGGATGTTGGCAATGTTACCTCCTGCGAACTGGAAAATGTCATTGCAACCCTTGAAGATGGCAAGACCTATTATCTGGTCGCCACCGCTTATTCCGCCACCTCGGAAAGTAGTTTTTCCTCTGAAATTTCCTATACCCATACAACTGTTCTGGACGCAGTGACGGACACCGAAATGACCGACACTGATGGTGACGGCATCAGCGATGACGACGAGATTTCTTTCTATGGCACCGATCCCAATTCGCCTGATTCTGACAACGACGGCCTGACTGACGGCGATGAGCTTGACCTCTGGAGCCAGGATTGGGATGCTGACTACGACGCCGACAACATTATCAACCTCCTTGATGATGATGCTGACGGTGACGGCATCCTGGACGGTGAAGACAGCGAACCGGCAACAATAGCCTCACTTTTTACAACTGCCGCATATCCGGACGGCGCAGGGATTAAAGGTTTCGCAACATTCAACAACAATTGGCAGACCGTCAATTTCAATGCAGGTTTTGATAGTCCGGTGGTGATTGCCGGTCCGTCCTCATACAACGACGTTGCCCCTGGCCTGATACGCCTGCAGAATGTCACTGGCAACTCTTTTGAGATTAAATTTCAGGAATGGCAGTATCTCATCGATCAAGGGCTGGCGGCACACGGTTCTGAAGAAAACTCTTACCTGGTCCTGGAAAAGGGCGTGCACGTCATGGATGACGGCTCCATCTGGGAAGCGGGCACCTTTAAACATTCCGCATCAGCCACCTCCACTGTATGGAAAACCGTTTATTTTGCCGCCAAATTTCCAGCCACTCCATATTTATTCTTAACAGTGCAGACATACAATGACTCACAACCAGTTATTGTTAGAGTAAAGGATCTTACCGATGCGCAATTCAATGCTGCCTTGTTTGAAGAAGAGGCGCTGCTGGACGGTCATGCCATTGAAAAAATCGGCTATCTTGCCGTTTATAGCCCCAGCAGAGCAGGAGCATTAAATGGCGATGACTCGACCTATCGTTTTGCCCTGGGCCGGACAAGCTCCAACTTCACCTCACTTCTTGGCCATGACATCAAGCTGCAGGAAGAACAATCCGCCGATACCGAAACCTCGCATAAGCTTGAAACTGTCAATGCACTGCAGATCGGCAGAGCTTTTTTTGCCCAAGTGACAAGCGGGCTGGGTTATGACCCATTCAGCCTGAGGCAGCGGCCCTCGTTTTATTCATCAACCTCATTTACCCATCTCTGGCATACCGTTCCCATTTACAAAGAACTCAACAGTCCTGTGGTCATTGCCGGACCTCCCTCTTTTAATGATGCCGACCCCGGCGTTATCCGTCTGCGTAATGTCAACAGCAGCTCCTTTGAAATAAAATTCCAGGAATGGAACTATCTAAGCGCCAAAGACGCCCGCATACATAAACTGGAAGACGCCTCCTGGCTGGTGATGGAACCAGGACTTTATAAAATGTCAGACGGCAGCATCTGGGGAGTCGGCACATTTGAAATCAATGGTAACGGGTTATGGTACAACGTCAACTTCCTCCAAACCTTTGCCGGAACGCCCGTTGTCTATTTAACGATGCAGACCTGTAATGGTTCTGATGCCGTGACCGTAAGGGCGCGCCAAGTAAGCACCGCAGGCTTTCAGGCGGCTCTTTTTGAAGAGGAAGCCCAAATGACCAGCGGTCACGCCTATGAAACCATCGGTTATTTAGCCATATACAGTCCAAATGGTTCCGGCGCGGTAACAATCGGCGACCAGAAAATTTCTTATACGATCAACATTGCTGCCGCAGATAATAATTTTACCGCAGTAGCAGGGCGTGAAATCAAAATGGAAGAGGAGCAATCACTCGACAGTGAGACAACGCACATGATTGAGAATGTGAATACATTAAATATCAATAGCGCTTTCTTTGGCCAGGAAATCAGCGCATTGGGCGGGGACACCGCTGCTGTCAGGTATAGAATGGCACAATAATAAAAACAGAAGACAAGGCTTGGGTTTGCGGTCTGTGGTGAAGCATCTCGCCGCAATGCCGCTCCAGGAGCGCGTTTGCGGGAAGCGGCAAAATTCCGCGTGTGCCTAGCCATTGCACTATGTTTTTCGACCTGTTCTATGCCAAAAACCCGCTTGGGGAGCGGGATTTCCAGATTTTTTTAACGTTTGCCCCACCGATTTTTTCGGCTCATTAATCTGAAAAAAACTATGATCGCGGCCGATGAATTTTGTGGCCTGCAACCTGGTTAAAGTCCGCCTGATCTGCGGCCAGGGTTTCCCGCAGGGTAGCTCGGCTACCCGTTCCAGCAGCAGAGCCAGCACGCAGATCTTCACATGCGTCTCAATCCGGCGCGGCGCCCAATGAAACATCGGCGTCATCTTGATCTGGGTCCGCTTCAGCGCCCGAAAGCTCCGCTGCCGGTGTTGATGATAGAAAGCGGACGAGGTTGCCCTGTCGCGGGAACCAACCGCTCAAACCGGCAGGTTCTCTGGCTCCGGCTGCTGATTGCTGGCTTGTAATGTTATTGCCACGGCAAATCCCGCAGGTTTGCTATTGCGGGCGGAGACGGTGCCTTTGCACGCTTCGATGCAGGTTTTGACAATGGCCAGTCCAAGGCCCACCCCGCCCGTGTCCCGATCCCGGGAGGGTTCGGGGCGGAAGAATGGTTCGAAAATCCGCTCCAGCAGGTCCTCGGGTACGCCCGGACCGGAGTCCCTGATTTCGATGGTTACCGCATCATTTTTTCTTTCGGCTGTAATGTAAATCGGGCCGGCCTTGCCGGCGTATCGCACGGCATTTCTGACCAGATTGGCAATGGCCCTGGTCAGCAGTTCGGGGGCAGCCATAACCGTCATCCCCGGTTCCATCCGCACAACGATCTCCGCCCATGGCGCCCCCTCCCGCAGCACCGCCCCCTCAACCAGGGGAAGTAATGCCGTGGACGCCAGGCTGATCCTGGCCGGGTTCATTTCAGCCCGGGAAAATGACAGCAGTTCATTCACCAGGTTTGCCATGTGGGCTACATCCTCCAGGACATCTCTGGCCCGTTCCCGGTTGTCCCCCGCAAGGCGCTGCTCCAGGATACCAAGTCCCAGTTGAATCCGGGCAATGGGAGAGCCCAGCTCATGGGCCACATCGCCCAGAAACCTTTTCTGGCCCTTGACGTAACCGCCCAACCTGAATGTCATATGGTTGATGGCGCTGGCGAGCCGGCCGATTTCATCGGCGCGGGTTTCATTGATCAGCACGTCAAACCTGCCCCTGGCGATCTCTTCGGCGGCCCGGGTCATGCGGGTCAAGGGGCCGGTGATGTTTTTCACCAGGGGCAGCCACAGCAGAACGGAAATGAGAATCACTGCCATGGCAACGATCATCCCCGGCAGGGGATCGAAAAAAAAGCCGTTGCCGGTCATGGAATCCGATACGGCGAGCAGCATGGCGTTCTCGCGGGGATGCGGGGGGTCCAGGTACACCGGCACGGGGATGCCGGCCCAGTAGCGGGACGGATTCTGGGTGTGGATCATCAAGCGCTGATATGGCCGGTCGTCTCTGTCGTGATCCTTATGCCGCACCTCGCTGTCCCGCCGGTCCGCGTCGCCGCCGTGGCGCTTTTCCCGCTCCTTATCATGGCCATCGCTGGATCTGCCGGGCAACAAATCCCTTGCCGGGGGAGGCATCGGCCGGCTGCTTTCCGCAACCTTGCGCATGACCGCATCGGGAATCGTCAGTTTTTTTGCGGAAAATTGCGAGCCGCCGGCAAATGCCAGCACGAAATCCACCTGATACAGTTCCCCATGCCGGGCGAGAACATCGGGCCACTGGGGCGGCGGGGTCTGGTTGAGATCATGGGAGATGAGACGGCCGGCAACCCGCAGACGGTCAGAGGTCTGATGCCCGAAAAAGGCGTGCAGATCCACCTGGGACTGGAAGGCGAAAAACACCAGCAGGGCTGCGGCAACCAGGGCCATATTCATGAAAAACCAGAGGACAATTCTGGTAAACAGTGAGGAAAAAGGTTTCATGATGGCTGACTGCCGGGGGCTTGAAACATGTAGCCCGCCGAGCGCACGGTTTTGATGAATTTCGGACTCCTGGGGGTATCCCCCAGCTTGCGCCGCAGGGAGGAAATATGGACATCGATGGACCGGTCAAATATTTCGTAACAGCGGCCGGCGACGGCATCCAGCAACTGATCCCGGGTCAGCACCCGTCCCGCCGCCTTGACCAGGCAGACCAGCAGATCAAATTCCAGTGGCGTAAGCGGCAGGGGGGTCACCCCCAGGCGGGCGGTGCGGGATGTCTGGGATATCCGCAGATCGCCGATGATCAGTGTTGAATCGGACGGCGGGGAGGGTTCCGGCCGCTCCGTTTTGAAGTATCGCCGGGTGACTGCCCGCAGGCGGGCCAGCAGCTCGCGGGTGGAAAAGGTCTTGGGCAGATAATCATCAGCGCCCATCTCCAGGCCCACCACCCGGTCCGTCTCATCACCGAGGGCGGTGAGCATCAATACCGGGATGTCCGATGCCTTGCGCAGCCTTTTCAACACCTCGAAACCGTCCATCTCCGGCATCATGACGTCAAGAATCACCACATGAAAATCTCCGGCCATGGCCATTGCAAGCCCTGCCGGTCCGGTGTGGGCGGCCTCCACGTCATAACCCATGGGGCCAAGATAATCGCCCACCAGCCGGCACAGTTTCCTGTCATCATCGATAATCAGCACCTTGATGCGCGCCGGTGCCTGTTCACTGTTCATCATGCCTTGCCTTTTTTTGCTGCCTTTGCCGGACTGCTTGCCTGTTCCAATTGTCCATGCTCCCTGTCAACCCTGCAACCATTTTTACATAAACTTTACAATTTAACCGCCTGATCAACATAAAATCTTTACATCAGCCCTTTATGATAGCAGCACCGGAAGAAAAATTCGGGGAAAACAAACCAGCATGGAACACACTCTCATTCACTACATATCAGACGCGGAGGTATAAAATGTACGCGAATCAACGACAAAAACTCGGGGCATTGACAATTTTTCTGCTGATCACCTTCTTTTCCGTCCCTGCCGTGGCCGGCTCTCATGCCGATTACGGCCTGCACGAGGGGCAGCCGTCGGCCTGCGGCCTCTGGCGGGATCCTGAAGCTGTGGAAAAACTGGGACTCTCAGACAAGCAGATTGCGGAACTGAAAAATGCGGATTTCACCTTCCGCAAACAGCAGCTGGAATTAAAGGCCCAGCTTGGCATGCTTCACCTGGAGATGGCAAAGGCATTTTCCGGTAAAACGCCCGACGAGGGCACGGTGCGGGAACTGGCCGGGAAAATGGCTGATGCGCAGGGGAAATTGTTTATCCAGCACATCGAATCACGGTTGGCGGCTGCCAGATGCCTCACCGCGGACCAGCTGAGCAAGTTCCAGGCGGACGACGCGCAGCATCATGGCGGCCAGCCAAAAGACCTGCATCATGATATGGCACTTTACGGGAATGCAAAAGACCGATAAGGTAAAGCGGTAACACCATCCGTGTCCGGCGCATGCATATGCGCCGGACAGCAAAAGGAGGACTTGCAATGAACGGGATGCACAAGGCGGGTATTTTTTTGTTGTGTTTTTCTCTTTTGTCCCAGGCAGGCTGGAACCCCTGCCTGGCTGACGATGATTCCCATCATGGCAAGGATCACCGGCACCCTGAAAAAGAGAACAAACATCATCTCGCGCCCGTAACCAATCCTGTGTATAAAGAAACCTGCGGGGCCTGCCATTTCGCCTATCAACCGGAATTGTTACCGGCGGCTTCCTGGCAGGCAATCTTCAATAATCCTGTTGATCATTTCGGTGAGTCGCTGGAGCTTGATGACGCTTCCCGCAATGGCATTGCCGAGTATGTGCAGGCAAACAGCGCGGACAAATCCGGGGCCAAACGGGCGGTCAAGATCATGCGCAGCCTGGGAAGCGGGGTGCCGCAGCGCATCACCGCTATCCCGTATATCAGGGAAAAGCATCACGAAATCCCGGCGCAGGTCTTTGCGCGGCCAGCCATCGGTTCCCCGGCAAACTGCCCGGCATGCCACAAGACAGCCGAGCAGGGGATCTATGACGATGACTCGGTGGATATCCCGCGCTAGCAATGCATCACTATTTAAACCAGAACCCAAAAAGGAGATCTGTTTGAAACAGCTGGTATTATTAGAACTCATGAGAAAGTTGCAGGCCAATGATCAACTCAAGCGCAAGCTCAAAATCTTTCTCGGCGTTGGCCTCGCCGGTTTCCTGCTGGTGGGCGCCCTCATCATTTGGGCAGGGTTTGCGACCATTCAGCATGTTGCGAGCCTTGGTGCAAACGTCAATGTGCAGGAGCAGGTTCGGGATCTCAAAAAGGAGATGCCGAATATCCCGGCTCTTGCCAAGGTTGGTTGCTGGGATAAGGTGAAAAGCCTGCTCAATGTCGAGGCATGGCTTGAAAAACCTGTTGCCGAGAATTTGCAGAGTTTAAAGGACGCCTGCTTGGAAGACTCTACGAAATAACCTCTTCATTTTTGAGCATTTCGTTAAGGTTCTTCGGTAAGACGATAGGTCGGAGCGCGCAGCGGTCCGACCTATCAGAACACTAGGCGGAACATGAGAAATAAAAGGGATTGCTATCCAACTCAATACTTATGCATTCATTATTTTAACAAGTTGTTCGTCCCACTCTTTAAAATTCCTGAGATTTTTGTTGAAAGATCGGCAATTCTGAAGGGTTTTTGCAGGAAGCCTTTACAGCCCCGGTTTAAGATTTTGGTCGCCAGACCATTTATACTGTATCCGCTCAAAAGAAGAACCCGGACAGCCGGATTGATTTCCTTCAATCTGTCGAAGGTCTCTCCACCACCCATATCCGGCATGATCATATCCAGCAGGATAATATCAATCCTGTCCTTATTTTTTTTATAGACATCTATCGCCTCTTCCCCGCTGCGGGCGGTCATGACCTGATACCCTAAACGCTCCAGCACATCCATGCCGACCTCGATTATTATCGAGTCGTCATCAACAAGCAGCACTGTTCCCGAACCTTTCAACACCTCGTCAGGGTGGCTTGCCTCGTTGACAGGCTCCTTCGCCGATGCCGGCAGATAAATGTTGAATGTGGCGCCCTTGCCGACCTCACTTTCAACATAGATAGAACCGCCATGATTCTTGATGATGCCATAAACCGAGGCCAATCCCAATCCTGTTCCCCGCCCCATTTCCTTGGTGGTAAAGAACGGTTCAAATATCCTCTGCCGGGTGGCCTCATCCATGCCCACCCCGGTATCGGTTACCGAAATCTTGACATATTGCCCAGGTTGCAGAGAATAAGGCTTCTCACCATCGCCCGTGAAATTTTCCGTCCGGATGAAAATGTCTCCTCCACCAGGCATGGCCTGCCAGGCATTGATCAGAATATTCAACATCACCTGTTCAAGCTGGGATTGATCAACTTCAACAGTCCAGATGTTTTCTTGATATTCCGTATGTAATTTTATTTCCTTCTTTGTCCTGGCGAACATCTCCGTTGTATTCTTGAGCACTTTGTTGAGATCGGTGGGCTTGATCTCGAATTTGCCGCCACGGGCAAAACCCAGGAGTTGACTGGTGAGACTGGCGGCGCTTTTTACGCATTCCTCGGTACTTTTTAATTTTTTATAATGGGGATGGAGGGTGTCCGTCTCCAGCAACATGAGCGTAACATTCCCCAACATGGCCATGAGCAGGTTGTTGAAGTCATGGGCAACCCCGCCGGCAAGGGTGCCGATGGCCTCCATCTTCTGGGCATGGTGCAGCTGAACTTCCAACTTCGCCCTATCCTCCTCCGCGCGCGTGCGTTCCTCGATTTCTCGCCGGAGCAGCTCGTTTGCCCGCTTCAGCTCATCCCGTGATTTTTTCAGCTCAAGCATCATCTTCCTCAGCTGCATGATATCCCGGAAAACATACATATAGCCGACAACGTCGTCGGTGCAATCGGTGAGAAGCGAAGCGTTGATCAGGATGTTGATTCTTGCACGGGTGACGGTGGTGATGGTCGTCTCGACATTAAAGACGTTCTGTCTGGAATCAAGAGCTCTTTTGACCAGGCATTCCGTCTCGCAGATATCGGATTTCAGAATATCCTTGCAATACATGCCAAGGGCCTCTTTCGGCCTGAAACCGGTTAACCTGGCCGCAGCCAGATTGAAGTAGTTGACCCGCATCTGGCGGTCAGTGGTCACCACGGCATCCGGCAATGAGTGCAATATCTCGTAGGAGCTGACTTCCAAAGGCCATTTGGCAATACCGGTATCAGTCAAGAGGGAGGCCTCCCTTCCGCAGATGGCGCTGTGCGATAAACCTGCAGGTATCGTGACCCATGGCACGGCACACCATCTCCTGCGACCTAAAGGTTCCCATGCCTTTGGGATAGCGCGGTCCGTAAACAAGGTCCATATAGGAGGCGGTGCAGGCATTGAACATATAACATCGGGCTCGCCGCTGGGGGCCGTATTCTTCCAGGTAACGGCCGGCGTCATAGGCATTCTGCACGGTCGTCACCAGTTTTTCCCCTGGCACCAGTTCCTCAATCTCAATAAAACCGATACCGAAGATATTCGTAAAAGCAACCAGGGCATGCACTTCGTCCTCGGTTGTACGGATCATTGGCAGAACATGCTCACGCCAATGCATGGACGTCCTGGCTCCGTGAAATGTATGATAGCCGCATTCAAGAACCGCTTCATAGAGGCTCCGTTCCATGACCTGGGCTTCCGTGTCGTCCATCTTCCCGGAAATCCGGGAAACCAGCTTGAAATAGAATTCATTGTAATGCATGAGGGCATAGACGCCGAAGGCAGCCATAATGCCTCGTTCATTACTGGTGATCGGCAGCCTTGAAGCAACTTCGATAATTTTTTTGCTGTCAATGGCCATTTTATCTCCTGCGAACTGAAAATGTGCAGCATTCCCCGCCTGAAACCAGGCAATCCGTTTCCTGCACCTCATAGGCGTCGGGCAAGGCATTGAAAACCGCGGCAAGTATTCCCGCGATAAATCCGCATGTTACATAGCAGACCGGGTCTGGTCGGCGACCGTACTTTGCCAGCCAGCCGACAACGAAATAGGAAGAATCCGAGGAGGCGGTCCCGCCGTTTTCATTCAGCTGACTCAGTTCAATCCTGCCGAAACCCATGACGCGATACAGTTCGGCTGCCTTCTGTAGGGCATCAGCCACGGTGCAATCCTGCAACTGATCGGAAAGATAGTTCCTGAAGTTGTTGTAAAATTCTTCAGCCGCCGTCCTGATTAAGATGTCGTGCGCGTCTATCCGGGGAAAGTTTTCAATCACCTGCAGGAGTCCGCAGTTGTAATGGTGGCAGTGGAGAGAAACAGGCACCCCGTTCAGGGTCATGATGTTATGCGCCGGGTCGAATTTGGTGGTAAAGGTCATCATGCAAGCCCTTGAGCAGAGATGGAGACTGAAAGGTATAATTATTTTATAATGAACTCGTGGTAAATCTGCAGTAAAAAAAATCAAATAAAATCAATCGAACGATAATTCGCGGTCTGCAGGCAAGCTGGCACCATTCAGCACAAAGAAACCGGAGAATAAAAATAGATACGCAACTCCAAGACAGAAAGCGGGGGCAGGGGCAATCTTTTCCCAGATAACTTTTTTCCGGTCAACCAATTGTCATTGTCAAAGTTAAACATTTGTTTTAAATTTCTGTTTCATGAATGCAACCGGCAATGAAAAAAAGGGGGAACGCCCGCCGAAACGGATTGCCACCAGGGACAGGCTGCTCCGGGCCGGAGGCGAAATTTTTGCCCGCTACGGCTTCCGGGGGGCCACGGTGCGCAGAATCGCCCGGCGGGCCCACGCCAATGTGGCCTCGGTCAGTTACTATTTCGGCGATAAAAAGGGGCTCTATGCCGCTGTCCTGCAATACACCTTCAGCTCGGCCAAGGAGAAATATCCGCCGGACCTCGGCCTGCAGCAGGGAGCCGGAGGGCCGGCGCGTCTCCATGCCTTTATCCGTTCCTTTCTGCTGCGCATTCTTGACGATGGCCGGCCGACCTGGCACGGCAAGCTGATGGTGCAGGAGATGGCCGATCCCACCCCGGCGCTGGACCATATCGTGGAAGTGGCGATCAGGCCTCTTTACCAGCAGCTGGCCCTTATTGTCCGCGAGCTTGCCGGAATCGGTGCCGCTGAGCAGTCGGTGCATCTCTGCTGCCTGAGCATCATGGGCCAGTGCGTGTTTTATCTTCATGCCCGGCCCGTGGTTACCCGGCTGCAGAAGCGGGAACCCGGAGCGGCGGATGTGGAGCAGCTGGCGGAGCATATCTCCCGCTTTTCCCTGCTCGCCGTTGCCGGCATGGCGGACGGCGGAGCGGCTGATGCCGGCCGCAACGGTTAACCGCATGAAATTCTTTGTCAACCGACATATTTTTTGCAGCGTGATCGTGTTGGCCGCGTTGCTATCGGCCTGCACGGTCGGGCCGGATTATCATCCCCCGCAGCTGGAGATGCCCGAGCGCTGGAGCGGTGAGGCCCGGGGCGTGGTCGCCTCTGATACTATGGCCGCTGCCAGCTGGTGGACCCTGTTCTGCGATCCGCAGCTCGATGGCCTGATCGACCGGGCCGTGGTGGCCAACAAGGACCTGGGGATTGCCGCTGCCCGCATTTTGGAGGCCAGGGCCCGGCGCGGCCTTGTTGCCGCGGATGCCTTGCCTGCCGTGGATGTTTCCGGTGCCTATGCCCGCAGCCGGCGCAGTGAAAACAGCTCATCCGGGACAGACAGCGTCGGGCCGCAGGACCTTTTCCAGGCCGGATTTGACGCCGGCTGGGAGATCGATATTTTCGGCGGTGTGCGGCGGGCAGTCGAGGCTGCTGATGCCGGCATCGCCGCGGAACAGGAAAACCGCCGGGATCTGTTGGTCACCTTGCTTGCGGAAGTCGCGCGAAACTATCTGGAACTGCGCGGCAGCCAGCGCCGCATTGTTACGGCCCGGGAAAATCTCGAGGCCCAGCGGCAAACCCTGGCCCTGACCAGGGGCCGCTTTGCCGTGGGGTTGAGCAGCAAGCTCGATGTGGCCCAGGCAGAGGCCCAGCTTGCCGTCACCGAGGCCCTGATCCCCGGCCTCGAGACGACTGCCAGACAGGCGGTCCATCGTCTCGGCGTCCTCGCCGGAGTAACGCCTGGCGCGCTGCTTGCGGAACTCAGCGGGGACGGCGTTGTTTTCTGTCAGCCCGCCGAGGTCCCCATTGACCTGCCCTCCGAGCTTCTCCGGCGGCGGCCGGATATCCGCCGGGCCGAGCGGGAACTGGCTGCCGCCACCGCCCTGGTCGGTGTTGCCGAGGCCGAGCTTTTTCCCAAATTTTCCCTTACCGGCCTCCTTGGTCTGCAAAGCACCAATCTCTCCGATCTCGCCACCAGAGGCAGTCGCTATTGGAGTATTGGGCCGTCCCTAAACTGGCCGATTTTTGATGCCGGCCGTATCCGGGCGGGCATCGCCGTGGAGAATGCCCGGCAGGAGCAGGCGCTGCTGTCCTATGACCAAACGGTGCTTGCCGCCCTTGAAGAGGTGGAGAACGCGCTGGTCGCCTATGATCGGGAACAGACGACCCGGCGTGCCCTGGAACAGGCGGTGGACGCCAACCAGCGCGCCGTGGCCATGGCCGATGAGCTGTACCGCACCGGGCTGGTGGATTTCCTCAATGTCCTGCAGAGCCAAAGGGCGCTCTTTCTTTCCCAGGATCAGCTCCTTTTGAGCGAGCAGCGGGGCTATGTTAATCTGGTCATTCTGTTCAAGGCCCTTGGCGGCGGATGGCAGCTGGCGGAGCTTGACCACGGCGGGCAGGACGTTGATGTCCGGCAAGGTGGAGCGAGGAGCACCGATGATGTCAGATAGAAAACAGGTGAGCGGCTGGCGAACGGCCGACTCGAAAGCCTTTTTGAGGATTATGTAATGAGAGTAGGGCATGTGATCACGAACTGGAGCGGAATAGCCTGGGCAATGCTGGCCGTCATCCTGTTTCTGCTGGCCGGCTGTTCCGGCGGCGGCAAAGAGAAGACCAAGGCGGCAGAGCAGCAGAAAAAGCCCGCTGTCCCGGTAACCGTCGCCGTTGTCAGTCGCAAGACCATGCCGGTGGAGCTTGCGGCCATCGGCAACGTGGAGGCCTTTGCCACCGTGGCCATCAAGTCGCAGATCACCGGGGAGGTGCAGACCGTGCATTTTCAGGAGGGGCAGGAGGTGAAAAAGGGCGACCTGCTCTTCACCATCGATCCCCGGCCCTATGAGGCCAAACTCGCCGAGGCCCAGGCCAATCTGGCCAAGGGCCTTGCCGAGCTGGAAAATGCCCGCAAACAGGTGGACCGTTACGGCGCCGTGGCGCAGAAGGGGTATGTGTCCGAAGAGCAGTACGACCAGGTGCGGACCAGCGCCGCCACCCTGGAGGCCGCCATCCTGGCCGATAGGGCGGCGGTGGAAAGCGCCAGGCTCGATCTCGCCTATTGCACCATCCGTTCCCCCCTTGCCGGTTTTGTCGGCGATCTCAAGGCGGACCGGGGCAACCTGATCAAGGCCAATGCCGACACCCACATGGTGACCATCAACCAGGTGCGCCCCGTTAATGTCTCCTTTGCCCTGCCGGAACGGAACCTGCCGGAGGTGAAGCGGTATATGCATGGCCGGTCCCTGCGGGTCAAGGCGGCCATCCCCGGAGAAGAGGGCGAACCCCTGGCCGGTACACTCACCTTTGTCGACAACACCGTTGATCCGGCCACCGGCACCATCCTGCTCAAGGCGGCCTTCGCCAATGAAGACGGCCGGCTCTGGCCCGGTCAGTTCGTCAATGTCGTGCTGGAACTCACCAGCCAGCCGGACGTGGTTGTCGTCCCCGGCCAGGCGGTGCAGACCGGCCAGCAAGGCCAATACGTTTACCTGGTCAAGGAGGACCTGACGGTGGAATACCGTGGCGTGGTCACCGGCCTCACCGCTGATGACGAAGTGGTGATTGGCCAGGGGCTGCAAGCCGGCGACAAGGTGGTGACCGATGGCCAGCTGCGTCTTGCGCCCGGGGCTCCGGTGAAAATTGTCGACAGCAACAGGCCGGAGTCCGGCAGGGAGAGCCAGTGAGCATTGCCGAGCTTTTCATCCGCCGGCCGGTGATGACCACCCTGGTCATGCTCGGCATCCTGATCTCCGGCATCATGAGTTACGGCCTGCTGCCGGTAAGCGAGCTGCCCAGTGTGGATTTCCCCACCATTCAGGTCACGGCCGGGCTGCCGGGCGCCAGTCCTGAAACCATGGCCTCTTCGGTGGCCACGCCCCTGGAGCGGCAGTTCTCCACCATTGCCGGGGTTGACTCCATGACCTCCACCAGCGGGCAGGGGGTCACCAATGTCACCCTGCAGTTCGCCCTTGACCGAGATCTCGACGGCGCGGCCCTGGACGTGCAGACCGCCATTTCCAAGGCGTTGAAGCTGCTGCCGGCGGAGATGCCGAGCCCGCCCTCCTATTCCAAGGTGAATCCCGCCGACCAGCCGATTCTCTATGTGGCGCTGAGTTCGGACATCCTGCCGCTGTCCACCGTGGACGAATACGCGGAAACCTTGATGGCGCAACGCATCTCCATGGTCAGCGGGGTGGCCCAGGTCCAGGTCTACGGCGCCCAGAAGTATGCCGTGCGCGTGCAGGTGAATCCCCAGGCCCTTTCCTCCATGGGCATTTCCCTGGATGAGGTGGCCACCTCCATCCAGAAGAGCAACGTCAACCTGCCCACCGGCACCCTGTACGGCCGGCATCAGGCCTTTACCGTGCAGGCCACCGGCCAGCTCGGCAGCGCCGACGTCTACCGGCCCCTGATTGTGGCCTACCGCAACGGCTCCCCCGTCCGGCTTGAACAGCTCGGCCGCATCGTCGACAGCGTGGAGAACGACAAGGCGGCCAGCTGGCTCAACCGCACCCGGGCCATTGTCCTTGCCATCCAGCGGCAGCCGGGCACCAATACCGTGGAGGTGGTGGACGCCATCCGAGAGCTGCTGCCCTCGTTCCGCGACCGCATCCCAGCCGCAGTCAACCTCACCATCCTCTATGACCGCTCGGAATCCATCCGCGATTCGGTGAACGATGTCAAGTTCACCCTCTATCTGGCCATTTGCCTGGTGGTCATGGTGATCTTTCTTTTTCTGCGCAATCTCTCGGCCACCGTCATCTCAAGTCTCGCCCTGCCGCTGTCCATCATCGGCACCTTTGCGGTCATGCAGCGCCTGGGCTACAGTATCGACAACATCTCGCTGATGGCCATCACCCTGTCAGTGGGCTTTGTGGTGGATGACGCCATCGTCATGCTGGAAAATATCGTGCGTCATATGGAAATGGGCAAGGGCAGGGTACAGGCCGCCATGGACGGGGCCAGGGAGATCGGCTTCACCATCGTCTCCATGACCCTCTCGCTGATCGCGGTGTTCATTCCGCTGCTTTTCATGGGCGGTATCATGGGTCGGCTGCTGCATGAATTTGCAGTGACCATCACCGCGGCGGTGCTTATTTCCGGCTTTGTTTCCCTTTCGCTGACCCCGATGCTGTGCAGCCGTTTCATGAAGCCGCCGGGTACTGCGCAACACGGCAGGCTTTATGCCGTGTCCGAGCGTTTTTTCGACGGCATGCGGCACGGCTATGAACGAAGTCTGCAGCTGGTGCTGCGCCATCGGCTGGGCACGCTGATTTTTTCCATCCTGCTGGTTGCGGTCAGCGCCCATCTTTTTGCGATCATTCCCAAGGAGTTCATCCCCAGCCAGGATACGAACCGCATCGCCGGCTTTACCGAAGCCGCCCAGGGCATCTCCTATCAGTCCATGGTGGAACACCAGCAGGCGGTAGCCGAGGTCATCAGCCGGGAGCCTGCCGTCGCCAACTTCATGTCCGCGGTGGGCGCCAGAAGTTCGAGCCCCACCGGCAACTCCGGCCGGTTTTTTCTGTCACTCAAACCCCGCTCCGAAAGGGAGGCGAATGTTGATCAGATCATCCAGGATCTGCGTCAGAAACTCGCTGCCGTACCCGGCATCAAGGTGTTCATGCAGAACCCGCCGCTCATCAGGATCGGCGGCCGGCTGACCAAGGGCCTCTACCAGTACACCCTGCAGGCCACGGACATGCATGAGCTGCAGCAGTGGGCGCCGCAGGTTGAGAAGGCGTTGCGGGATCTGCCCGAACTGCAGGACGTGAGCAGCGATCTGGAAATCACCAACCCCCAGGTGGTGGTGAATATTGACCGGAACAAAGCTCAGAGCCTGGGCATCACGCCGGAGCAGATCGAAAGCACCCTGTACGATGCCTACGGCTCCCGGCAGGTGTCAACGATTTATACCTCGGCCAATCAGTATCAGGTCATTCTGGAGGTGCAGCCGCAGTATCAGCAGTCCCCCGCCGCCCTCTCGCTCCTCTATCTCCGCTCAAGCTCGGGCAAGCTGGTGCCGCTGGACAGTGTGGCAACCCTCTCCCGGAATCTCGGGCCCCTGACCATTAACCATACCGGTCAGCTTCCCTCGGTGACCCTGTCCTTCAACCTCAAGCCGGGGGTGGCCCTGGGCGATGCGGTGGACAGGATTCGCAAGGCCGTGCAGGAAGTGCGGCTGCCCGCCACGATCACCACCAGCTTCCAGGGCACGGCCCAGGAATTCGAGGCGTCAAAAAAGGGCATGTGGCTGCTGCTCACCATGGCTATCCTGGTCATTTACATCGTGCTGGGCATCCTGTATGAGAGCTTTATCCACCCGCTGACCATTCTCTCAGGCCTCCCCTCCGCCGGGGTGGGGGCGCTGCTGACCCTGCTGCTCTTTGACACCAGCTTAAGCATCTACGCCTTCGTGGGGGTTATCTTGCTGATCGGCATTGTCAAGAAGAACGCCATCATGATGATCGACTTCGCCCTGATGGTGCAGCGCCGGGATGGGAAAACTCCGGCCGCGGCCATTTACGAAGGCTGTATCCTGCGTTTCCGGCCGATCATGATGACCACCATGGCGGCCCTGATGGGCTCCCTGCCCATCGCCCTGGGCTGGGGCGCCGGGGCCGAGGCCCGCCGTCCCCTGGGGCTGGCGGTGGTGGGCGGTCTGCTTCTTTCCCAGTTTCTGACCCTCTACATCACTCCGGTGATCTACATTTATCTGGAATCGTTCGTCTCAACCATGAAAAGGCTGTTTAAGGGGCGGCGGCAGCCCGCTGATGCGGCAGGCACTTTCCCGCTGTAACGCGGGCGCGACAACTCCTGTTCTTCGCCGTTTTTTCATCACGCGGCAGAACCTGCTACGAAATGATTTCTTTTGCGATGAGGGTGGAAGCTGATTACCATTAAGGAACGCCTTTTGCCGATCGGACTGGAAAGGGGTAATATGATATCCGCCGACACTACATGGTTGTATCGCTCTATCCGCAAGCTTGCGTTCACTATCGGGCTTTTGATCTTGGGGGGATGTGTTTCGAAGCCGGCACTTCTCTCCCCTGAGAGCCGCATGCAGCTGGGACGTGTTGGCGTATTATCGCTTCCTTCAAAGCCAAACATTGAGTTTCAAACCTTTGCAAAAGGATGGGCGACCGGGGCTGCCAAGGGTGGTGCATTTGGTGTGATCGATGGGTTGCTAAGTTCTTTAGCCGAAGCTGCCAGAAACCAACCAACCGGTCCGTATGCCGCACCAGCGATTCTCATTAACGCAGTGGTGATGACTACGGTCAATACTTTGGTATACGGTGTTGCGGGTGGGCTGGAGGCAGTACCTGCAAAGACAGCTCGACAGATTGAGCAAGAACTCAAGGCGGCAATAGGGGACGTCAACTTGGCAAACGACTTGGCTGAAAATATCTGCACGGTCTCTAGCGGACGAACTGACCTCGACCGCTATGCGCTTACCTGCTTGGGCCTGCCCCAGTCCGACAACACAGTCGCCTACGACCATTTGGCCAAACAGGGAATTAATACTGCCGTAGAAGTCCAAATCACTGAGGCAGGGTTCCGAGGAGGGAGCGGTTCGCAACCACTGGTGAGGTTTTATCTGAACGCAAGGATACGGCTGCTGGCCATCGACAGCGGTAAAGAGATTTACTCGGGTGATTTTCAATATCTGAGTCGTGACCTCCCCTTTGCGGAGTGGTTCATGGATGGCTCCAAGACATTGTTGTCAGGTTTTAAGCAGGGCATGATTGACCTGGCCGACCGAATTGTTGACGAGTTGTTTATTGTGACGCGCTTTCCCTTTGATACGGGCCTTTGGGCCTTGCCTGGTCAACCGGAATTCGGCAGTTGTTGGATTCGACCCATCTACCCGGAACTCAAACATACTTCCCTGTGGTATTCGATCCGTCACAATTCCCCCCGGATTCATATTCTCTATACAGCGGTTGATTCCCTTCAACCGTTATTCAGCTGGGAGGCTTTTCCGCGACCACGAGACATGAAATCTGAAAACGCAACCGTGCTAAACCAGATATCTGATGTCTCCTATGACCTGAAGATCTGGGAAGCAGCAAGTGACTATCCCGAGCGACTGGTTTGTGACATAAGGGGCCTTCCTGATCCCCAGTACCGACCCCCTTATCCTCTGAAGGAGAAGACAAAGTATTTCTGGGCCATTCGGGCCAGGTATAAATTGTCAGGTCAATCTCAGGTTACACGCTGGGCATTCTCAAGTATTCCTTCGAATCAGGTTTCCGATTATCCTCAAAGACCACCCGGTGGAACTTGCGATTTGGACACCATACCCAGCACGAATTACTTCCGTTTCATAACGCCCTAATGTTTGATTTTTTTAAGAAATTTGCGACAAAAATGGCCAAAGGACAACTGTATGGCTAACAATCGCAGCGGTGCGCAAAAAAACTGCGCCTGCTGCATGGCAACGACTAGATCAAGAAAAAGACGGCATCAGCCAGGGGAGCAGCGAAAATGAGAAAAACAAATACCCGGCCACAGTGCGGGATGGCAAGAGCTGTTTGCGGAACTGCTGGGGTTGCGGCGACTCTGGTCAGGGTGTCAGCCGGCATTGCCGCCGTTGCCTGTCTGGGCTGGTTCGTGAAAGAAATGATCAAGGCAAGGGAAGAAAAGAAAAAAAATGACTTTACCCAGATTTCCACGGGGAAAGGACATTAACGATAAACAGGGGCAGGATGGCGGGGGAAGTGTCATCAGCCGCGGGCGGTTCAACCTGACCCGCGCCAATCCCTCCAATCCCCAGCTCCTTGAGCTGACAGAATCTGTTTTATGTCTTGTTTAAAGAGGGGATTAAAAGGCCGATTATCTTTTTTTCATCTCTGGCTTGCGATAGATCATTGACGTTGGCCTGCATTCTGGCTAGGGCTTCCTGCATGGCTGCTGCTGATTCATCATCAATCAGCGTGGTAAATTGTTCCTTTTCTCCGAGTAAACTGATGGTAATTTTGACGCAGCCTTCCTCTTCACCTGATGCGATCTCCATCCCGGCGCGGTTTTTGAGTTTCCTGAGCGCCATGGCGAACAACTTGAAAAAAACATACTGCACCAGAGATGGATAATTGTAGATTGCCGGCAGGTTCTCATGCAGTTTGATTTTCAGATCAATCTCCTTGAGGCGCGCGAATCTTCGCAAAAATATGAGCTCTTCCTCCAGCAGGGTGTTCACCTGGAAAGAGGAAAGGGGCGTGTCGAGGCGATGGGCAAAACTGTTGAGATTGTTGGCCAGGTCCGTGGCCTGACCGACCCGGCCCTGAATGGAGGTCACAATTTTTTCCAGTTTGGCGGCCACCGCTTCGTCCGTTACCCAGCCCATGGCGATCATGTCGCTGATCAGACCGTTGGATTCCTTGATGATGGCGAGATGATTCTTCAGGTCGTGGGTAAATCCGGCCAGTATCCGCCCGAAAAATTCAAGCTGTTGAGTGCGGAGTTCGTTATCCCTGTTCTCGTTCATGGCTGTTCCTTGCGGGTATTTCTTTGCTCATAGGCCTGATTTATTTTTTCCAGGAGGAGATCAAGATCAATCGGTTTCATGATGTAGTCGAAGGCGCCGCGCTCCATGCCCTCGATGCCGCTGGAGGTGGAGCCGTGGCCGGTCAGCATGATCACTTCAATGCTCGGATCATGCGCCTTGATGCCGTCCAGGACTTCCAGACCGCTTAAGTCCGGCATTTTCAGATCCAGTATGACCACATCCGGCGGCCGGATAAGGATTGTTGCCAGTGCATCTTTGCCGTTATTAACGGTTTCCGCTGCGATGTCCCTCAAGCCAAGACGTTCCGCCAGGGTTTCGGCGAACTCCACCTCATCGTCAACGATTAATACTTTTATTTCACTCATTTTGATCTCTCTCTGTTGATTTGTCCGGTTTAACCGGCAGGCGGATTTCAAAGGTCGCCCCTTTTCCGATTTCAGAATTTACCGTGATTTCCCCGCCGATTTTCTTAACCAGTCCATAGGCAATTGAAAGTCCCAGGCCTGTGCCTTTACCCGGCGACTTGGTTGTAAAAAAAGGATCAAATATGTGTTGCAGAATATTTGGGGGAATTCCCGGGCCGCTGTCCTTGATTTGCACCACCACCTCTGTCTCCTGCAACCTGGTGATAATCGATATGAGTCCGTCCTTGCCGATGGCGTCGATGGCATTATTGATAATATTTAAAAAGATCTGTTGCAGTTGTCCCCGGTCGCAGAAGATCGTGGGCAGGTCTTCCTGGAAGTTCAGCTCCATGCGGATACGGCTATACATGGCCTCTTTTTCCAGGAAATTCAAGACCTCCTGTATCAATTCGTTCAGCTTGACTTCTTCGAGGATAACGTCCATGCGCCGGGCAAAACCAAGGAGTCGGTGGGTAATGACCTTGCAGCGGCTGACGCTGTTCTGAATCCCCGTGATGGATGCGTAGAATTTATCCTTGTATTTGAAGTCACCGGTAAGCCCCAGCAGGTCCTGCATCAGGCCGCTTTTCTGGTCAATAATTGCCAGGGGATTGTTGATTTCGTGGGCCACCCCGGCAGCCAGCCTGCCGATGGAGGCGAGCTTGTTGGAGTGCTCCGCATCCGTGAGAAGCGATTGCCTTTTTTCATCGGTTTCCCGGATACGGTTGGTGAGCATTGTTGAAAGAGAATAGGAAATTATCAGACAGGCGACCGAGCAGCACAGGACGATCAACAGCAGTCTCGATCGGAAGGAAAACCACGCTGCCTGGTGTATATACTTTTCTTTGATGAGCACCAGCAGCCACGGCGTATTATCAAGCGGGGCGCTGACCTGCAGGACATCCCCCATTCCCTTGTTCAGCTTGAGAATGTCGTGGATGTGCGAGGCGGTTTCGCATATCGGACAGAACTCCATGGCGTTGCCGAAATAGCGGGATGAGGTCTGCAGTTTGCCGGAATTGCTGACGATAAAGATATCATCTGACGCCTTGGTGTTGATGGTTGAGATGAATTCCTGCAGGGTGTCGGCATTGATGGTCGCCCGCAGGATCCAGAAATCCTCCGATTCAGGCAGCTTCTTGCTGATAGCGATGACAAAGTGGGGAATGTTGCGGTAGCCGAGAAAAACGTTGCTGACGTAAAAACCATGCCTTACCACCTGGTCAAACCATTCCTGCACCCGGTAATTATAACCCTGCAGTTTGTAAGGTCCGGAATAAGTCAGCTGGATTCCCTGGGAGTCGATAACCCCAAGGTCAACAAAGCCGTTGTATTTTAATTTGAGGCGGATCAGCATGGCATCCAGGGTTTCCTGATCCAGCATTTCTTCGCATCTGTCTTCCCTGACGACGAATTCGATGCTGGAATGCAGTTCATTTATCAAGGCCTGCAAGGTTTTCTGGGCACCTTCCAGATTCCACAGCAGCTGCTCCTTTTCCGTCGTCTGGAGAAGATCCCTGTATTGGAGAAAGCCTATTGCCGCAGTAATGCATGTCGGCAGCATGGAGATGGTGAGCATGATTGTCAGGAGGGTGAGGCGAAATTTCTTGTATCGCTTATTGATGCCTGATCCATCATCAATACCGTATTCGTCATGTGGTAAAAACCTGGACATCCAGCGGTTTAAGATATTCATGCTCATAATGCCTCTTCGCCGACAGCGCCCGGCAATATGGTTCCTGAGGTAAGGCGGTTTTCAAGAACCAGCTGCAGGGCCTCTGCATAGGGTCCGATAACCGAGTCGAAAATTTTCTTTTTGATCCAGGAAAGGTATTTGTAATGCCGCTCCTCAATGCCGCCGCATACGACGATGGCTATATTCTCTTTGGTGATAAAACTGCAGAGTTCATCCGCCGAAGGTCGTGAAATGAGAATGATTCTTGGTTTCTCGGTCAGTTTCTGCCCGTCGGATGACGCGATCAGAACCTCTGATACCATATCAAATCGCGGGGCCACGAAATTCCCCTGGATGGTGATCAGTATTTTCATAAGCTTTATATTCAAATGTCAGAAGTCAAAAGTCAAAAGTCAAGGAGTCAGGAGACAGAATAACTGATTTTTCTCGGCCTTTCTTCTTTTTTTATTCTAATTTCTGTCTCTTGACTCTTTCAGTTGGTAAATTTAAACAACCCCATGCATTTTCAATTTGCGCCACAGGGTTGTCCGTCCCCAGCCAAGTATCTTGGCGGCTTGGGAACGGTTTCCTCTTGTCTTTGTCAAAGCATCGAGAATTATCTCTTTCTCAATATCATTCCAGTTGCCCGCCCTGGGTTTCAATGGCTCAGGGGTTGAAATTTGTCCCTGCTGCCCGATGTCGTAAGCCTTTGGCTGCGTTATGCTGTTGCTGACCTGCCAGGTAGATATATATGGGGGCAGATGCTCCGTCCTGATTTTTTCCCCCTGGCATATGTTGGCTGCATACTCAATGATATTGTGGAGTTCACGCACGTTGCCGGGATAGGCATAAGACAACAGCTTGGAGAAGGCGTTTGCTGAGAATCCCTTGATGGATTTGTTTAATTTCGATTCGAATTCCTTGAGGAAATGGTCAAGCAGCAGGCGGATATCGTCTTCCCTTTCCCGCAGGGCAGGCAGATGGATGCGCAGAACATTGAGCCGATAAAAAAGGTCTTCACGGAATTTGCCTTGCTGGATCAGCTCGCGGAGGTCGCGATGGGTGGCGGCAATAATGCGGACATCCACCTCGACTTTCTGGGTGCCGCCCACCGGATAGAATTCCTTATTGTCAAGAACGGAAAGGATTTTTGCCTGCAGGGGCATCGGCAGATCGCCGATTTCCGTCAAAAATATCGTGCCGGCATGGGCCAGCCGTAATATGCCCGGCTTGTCCTTGACCGCGCCGGTAAAGGCACCTCGGGCATAACCGAATAACTCCGACTCGAGCAGTGATTCGGGGAGTGCACCGCAGTTGATCTTGATAAAAGGATGCCGGGCCCTTTGGGATGCCTTGTGAATGGCTTCGGCAATAAGATCTTTGCCCGTGCCGGTCTCGCCGGTGATAAGAACCGTGGCGTCGGTGTGGGCAAGAACAGGAATGAGTCCGTGCACTTCCTGCATCTTGGGGCTATGGCCGAGTATCACCTCGGCGCCGTCATAGAGGCGTTGACTCTTGTTTTGGTAGATGGAGGTGTCTTCCAGCACAACGAGCAGTCCGACAACATTGCCACGCTCGGCTCTGAGCGGGGATATGGTGAACTGAACAGGAATTTTTTTGTGATCACGGTTGATGATGTTTCCTTCAATGGCTATCGATTCGCCTGTTTCCAGGGCCTTGTGAAAATGTTGGTTTTTGGGCCCCAGGTTGCAGCGTAGAATAAAGTTCCCGTATATCCCTCTGGCCTGGGCGATGGTATACCCAGTTAGAACTTCCAGGTAAGAGTTCATCTCCATAACGCGAAGCTCTGGGTCCAGGATGGCAATGGCGTGTGGAAAACCATTCAACAGTTCTGAAACAGCTATTTGAGGAAGAGATGATAATTTCATTGGTTGCACGAGTTCATTTGTAGGATGCTCAGTTTCAGCCTTGCTGCATCTTGTTGAGTTTGCAAAAGTCTCCAACTTTAAATGCCGTTTGTTTACCTCTCTGCCGCAGTGGGAAGTCAATTAAACCCTGCTTGCCCCATGCCCCAGAAAACAACATGGCTGTTTTATAATGTTTACTATTGTTTTAAACAATTCCTCTGTTTTAAACAATTTCTTTTGGCAGTTGTTTCATAATCTTTTAGGTGCTGTTACCAAATAACCATGGCATTTCCATCCATTTCGTTACAACCCCTCAGGGGGGTAGTAGTGGTGGAATGGTGCCGTTTTTATTTTACAACGGCTTAGTCGCGCGATTTGTCGGGAAATCTCCCGCATGGATCTGGGGAGATGCAGCGCGTTAAGAGTTTTTTTTGTGATTGGTGTTGATCGCGGGGCGGCGAGTTTGCCAGGGATTTTATCTGCGAAATTGCATCACCTTTGCCGCATGGCGGAGAGTTTTTTTTCTCAGGTAGGCGATGATGACGCGCAAGCGGGATCGGGCAGTTTCTTGCAACCGGGATTACAGTTGTCCCCGGGAGTTCTGGGTGAAATTGGGAGAAATATATCATTTCTCCGCGGGGCGGCCACACTTCTTGATTCGGGAAGAGGGGTAATAAAAACCTGTACCGAATTTTTTCTGTGGAAAAAACAGTGTATGATTTCAGGTGATCTCGCAAAGCCTGAAATCAACAAAGAGGTTAGGGCGCATAGGCGGCTTTTTCTTCTGGTGATCCTCGTTACCTCATTGCTGGGATTTCTTTTCCAGCAGAACTTCCATGTCGCCGGTT
The DNA here is from genome assembly GCA_040755455.1 of Thermodesulfobacteriota bacterium. GTDB lineage: Bacteria > Desulfobacterota > Desulfobulbia > Desulfobulbales > SURF-16 > SURF-16. The sequence goes on from JBFMAY010000001.1 coordinate 120,915, forward strand.
TTTTCAAGAAAGTTCCCGGCTCCGAGCTTAATCGCCTCGAAGCCGCTTTCATTGTCCCGTGACCGGTCAATATGAGGATTACAAAGATCAGGGCGCTTCTCCTGAGATGCGTTTCAACGTTTCCGGTTCATCAATAGCGGCATGGCGAGATCCACGATGATCGCATCAAAATTCTGTTTTTCCTCCTTATTCGTCTTGGTGTCGCTTTAAGATTTCCCCCCCCTTCAGCCACCATATCTTCCGTTGCGGCTGCTTGCATTGCCGGTGGAAGCCATCTTGGCCGATTCCGCTATCGACTTGTATGCATCGTAAATGGTGGCGGACAGTTTCTCGATATCGGTCGGTTTCTGCAGATAGGCAAAGGCGCCGAGTTCCATGCAGATTTTCCGGTCGTCTTCCGTGCCGTGCCCGGTGAGAATAATGACCTTGATATTGGGATGTGTCTTCCTGGTCTGCCGCAGAACCTCGATGCCGTCAATGCCAGGCATCTTCAGGTCGAGAACCATGACATCGGGCCGGTCATCTTTGAGAAGGTCCAGAGCCTGCTGCCCGTCATAGACCGCATGGGAACCCACATCACGGCTGATCAAGCGTTCCGATAAGGTCTGGGCAAACTCTTTTTCGTCGTCCACCAGCAAAACCTTGGAGGGCAGTTCAAACTGCTGTTTGCGGTAGATGGAAATTTTGTAGTCCGGCCCCTTTACCACCTCAACAGATTTTACCCCCCCCACTGCCGAGGCAATGTCGCTCAATTCGCTTTCCAGTTTGCCGAAATTGAGCACGCTCTTGTTGACGGTGAGGCGGACTCCGCCGTTGTTCGCCGCCACTTCAATGTTGTGGCCTTTGCCGAGCAGGGCCAGTTCCACCTGGGCGCCAAGAGCCATATCCTTGATGGCCTGTACCGAAGCGTCGGTTTTCTGCACGGCGCTTTTGTGCAGATTTTCCAGGATAATCTGGAGAACGTCCTTGGTGGTGTACTGGTCGGCAGGAATGACAATGTCATAAAGGAGAGGGCTCCATGCCTCTTTTTTATAGAGAAAATCGGTCAATTCGAAGGCGCTTGCGTCGCTTTTGTGGATCAGGCGTTTTGCCTCTTTTTCGGAGATGCCGGCGGCAACGGCCCTCTGGATTCTCTGCTCCTTGCTGCCGGCAATCAGCACTTTGAGAACATGGCTTATCCGGGCAGGAATCAGCAGGGTAATAAAGCCGTAATAGATGCATCGCTCGTTTTCGCCCAGTTTTTCCGACAGGGAGGATTTCAAGAAGGCAAGATGTTTTTCCTTTTCCAGGGTGAACTGGTTAAATACCGACATTTTCGTGTAAAGGGCCTGTTCCAGTTTGTTTTTGTCGACCTTGTACTTTGAGCAGGCGTCGGCAATAATGTCTTTATCGCTGATGACTTGTGATGCGGTGAGAGTCGACAGCTCGTTTATGATTTGCGTCTCGTTGGTAAAAGTGCTGGAAAACATGGCTATTGCTGGCATATTGCTGCTCCTTTCTGGGAAAATTAATAAATGGAATGAGAACAGTGGGATGTTCTTTGTCTATCAAAATCTGCACATGGTGTACCGGTTATGTTTTTGGGGGCAATGGCTTGCTTCCCTCGAGTGATGAATCGATATGACGAAATAAAGAACGCAAAAAAGGTGTTTCGGATGGGTGCAACACCTTTTCTTGTTGAAACGAGCGAAATGCGGGGGCGTGTTTCATGTGGTTTTATCGTGAAACTTTGGCGGCAGGGCCAGGTCGCAGGCTTTGTCGATGCATCAGCATGATCCTGTCGGGATAAGGCAAATTTCGCGGATGGCATTGTCGTTTAACGTTCATAGGGTCGAGAAAGCAAATGAACATTTACCTCTGTTTAAGCCTGGTAGACGAATAAAAAATCACCCAAGTCATATTTTTTTTTCACCCCCGTCTCCTGGTGAGAAGAGTTATTTTATTGTTTGCCAGAGAATTTTACGCCACGCAAGAAAAATCGCATGATTATGGTCGCTTTTTGCAGGATTTTCGCTCGTTGTGGTAGCGGGGACGGCAGTTGTTCAGGCAATGGTGCCTGCTGCTTTCAGAAGCTTGTATCGGCAATGTTCGTATGTTTGCCAATGATGAGAAAAGGCGGGGAAACCAGAGGGAGGGGGGGGCCATGGGAGTCATGGAGCCCGCCTGGCCGGATGTCTCCATGCTCATGGGGCATGCCGCCGAATGTGGCGATCGTGGTGAGAAAAATTGACCTGATTGCCATGCCCTATGAACCGGCAGACATTTCAGGTCCATGTCAAAGAGCTTGTTACTTCACTTTTGCAGCTGCTATAATATCTCGTGATTTATGGAATTGATTTCTTTCCTTTTTTATCGGGATGGAAGAAGATGATAAAGATATCCGCGGCAGGGTAAAAGGCAGCAGAGAGGGCGGGATCGGGCGCTCTGATAAATCTCATCTGTAATCAGGTGTATGGTCTGGAGAAATTGCGGGAATGGTAGAAGAGGGGAATGAATGATCGGTTAAATCCAGTCGCGCTTCTGCGGGCAATGTTCACCAATAAAGTGACGGCTTGGGCCCTCTGTGCCGTTCTTGTCGGGCTTCCCGTTATTTCGGGGAGTGCCTGCCTGCATGCGGAACCTGCGGAAGAGTATGCACTGAAGGCTGCCTTTGTCCTCAATTTTGCTAAATTTACCCAGTGGCCGGCTGAAGCTTTCAGCGATGCCGCGGATAGGCTTGATCTCTGTGTGGTCGGCGATCCGCTCATGCGCAAGGTTTTTAAGGAAATTGACGGCCAGAAGGTCGACAAGAGGTTCATGCGGGTCATTTTTGTCGAGGGAACCGGCGAACTGCCCGGCTGTGCGCTGCTTTTTGTCGGCAGAACGACGGACCGGGATACCCTGCTGAAACTCATAGCAGCTGTTGCGGGGAAACCTGTTCTAACCATTGGTGAAACTGATGACTTTGCCCGTATTGGCGGTGTGATGAATTTTATCGTTAATGATGGAAAACTCCATTTTGAAGTTAATCCGGAAACGGCCCGGCAGCAGAAACTGACCCAGAGTTCCCGTCTGTTGAAGCTGGCGACCATTGTCACCGGAAGAAACCCAGAGGACAGGTAATGCCACGACTGCGCGATATTTCCATCAGGACAAAACTTTTCCTTCTCATGGGTCTTACCGCCTTCCTGGCCTTGGCCCTGGTCGCCACAGCCCTGGTCATTTATGAAAAGAGAAACACCGGGAAATTTTATTCCAGGCAGCTTATTTCCATGGCGGATATCATTGCCCTCAACAGCGGGGCGGTTCTGGCCTTTCAGGATGAAGAGGCGGCACGGGAAATATTGAATTCCCTGGCGGCAAAGCCGGAAATCGTTCTTGCCCTGCTGCATGATCGACAGGGCAATATTTTCAGCAGTTACCGCAGGCCCGGGGAAAATGACAAGGAAATCATCGCCGAATTGCTCAAGGCCTATCCTGATCAAAAAAAAATCCTTGCTGAACTGGAGGCCCGGGGGGGGATCACCTTCCGGACCGCCAGAAACGTGCATGTCATCCGGCCGGTCCGCATAGGCAATAATCCGAGGGGTGGAAATGATCTGGTGGGGGCAATTCATCTGGTGGATGACATGCAGCTGGTTGACAGCCGGCTGCGTGCCTACTATGCGGTTGTTGCAGCCATTGTCGTCATCACGCTTCTTATCGTGCTTGCCCTGGCCGCCAGGCTGCAGAGACTGTTCACCGAGCCACTGCTGGAGCTGATGCAGTCCATGGCCACGGTCAGGCTGGAGAAAAATTATGCGGTGCGGGTCAGGAAGAAAAGCAACGATGAGTTCGGCTCCTTGATCGACCGGTTCAACGACATGATCACCGAGGTCCAGAACCGGGATGGAGAACTGCAGGAATATAGTTCCGGCCTGGAGAAGATGGTAGAGACCCGCACCAGGGAGCTTTCCAGGGCAAACGAAGACCTGGCGTCATTGGTTGCCGACCTGGAGAAGGCTAAAGAGGCGGCTGAGCAGGGTAGCAAGGCCAAAAGCGAATTCCTGGCCACCATGAGCCATGAAATCCGCACGCCGATGAACGGCATACTCGGCATGACGGAACTGTTGCGCGGCACAGGACTCAACAACCGTCAGCTCCGTTTTGTCCAGACCATCCAGCGGGCGGTTGATTCACTGATGGGGGTGATTAACGACATTCTTGATTTCTCCAAGATCGAGGCCGGCAAGCTTGAACTGGAGAGCCACACCTTCAACCTGCGCGAACTGCTGGAGGATACGGCGGAGATGATGGCCGAGGGTGCCCATCTCAAGGGCCTTGAACTGATTCCCGTTCTTCCTGAACATTTACCCGAGGTGCTGCAGGGAGACTCAAACCGTTTGCGGCAGATTATCGTCAATCTGCTCAGCAATGCCATCAAATTCACCGAAACCGGTGAGGTGATGCTGTATGTCAAGCTGGTAAACGAAAAGAGCAATGAGGTCACTCTGCGTTTCTCGGTCCAGGATACCGGCATCGGCATCAGTCCGGAAATAAAGGAACGCATATTTGAGGCCTTTTCCCAGGCTGACAGCTCAACCACCCGTAAATACGGCGGGACCGGCCTCGGCCTGTCCATTTCCCGACGGCTGGTGAACTTGATGGGGGGGGAAATAGGGGTGGACAGTGAACCCGGCAGGGGATCTACTTTCTGGTTTACCGTTACCTTTACCTGCCAGCAGTCCGGGGCGGGAAGCGAAGATGAGCAGCTGATGAAAAACCTGGTGGGCCTGCGGGTGCTTATCGTCGATGATAATGCCGTCAATCGCGCCATCCTGAAAAACCAGGTAAGGTCCTGGGGCATGAGCAGCGACACGGCGGAAAATGGTGTGCTGGCCCTGGCGAAATTGCAGGAGGCGGCAGGCGCGGGCAAACCCTACGATGTCGTCCTGCTGGACTGGCATATGCCGGAGATGGACGGCATCGAGCTTACCCGACGCATCCGCCGGGATTACGTCAAGAGGGATCTTCTCCTGGTGATGCTCAGCTCTGCGCCGTTTGATGAGGAATCGGTCAAGGCAACCGAGGCGGGGGTTGATCTTTATCTGAGCAAGCCGGTGCGGCAGAGCCTGCTTTTCAGCTGTCTCAGCTCACTGCAGGGGGAAGCTGCCGCGCCCGCCGGAGCAGGCGAGGAGCAAGGCGCAGGGCCTCTCCGTCCCGCGTCGTTGCTCGGCCGCGCCCGCATCCTGCTGGTTGAGGATAATCTGGTCAATCAGGATGTCGCCCGGGAGATGCTGCATTACATGAACTGCCAGGTGGAGGTGGCTGAAAATGGCCGGGCGGCCCTGGATGCCGCAGCACAGAAGGAATTTGATCTTATCCTCATGGATTGCCACATGCCGGAGATGGACGGCTTTACGGCAGCCGGTGAAATCCGCCGCCGGGAAGCGGAGCAAGGGGTAAAGAGTCGTGTGCCCATCATCGCCCTGACCGGTGATGTGCAGACCGGGGTCAGGGAGCAGTGTCAGGCGGCCGGCATGGACGACTTTCTGAGCAAGCCTTTTTATATGAATGATCTGCAGAATATACTGGGCAGATGGCTGGCAGGGCGCATAGTGCCGCAGGCAGCCACCACGGCCGCCGCTCCGGCCGAGGAGGCGCAGGCCAAGTCTCTTCTTGATCAGAAACGGCTTGACATGATCCGCGCCATGCAGCGGCCGGAAAGTCCATCCGTGCTCGACCGGATTATCACCATGTATAATGAGAGCTCCCCGGAGATGGTGCGCGCCATGCATGAGGCGGTAAAAAAAGGAGATGCCGAGGCGTTGCGGGAAGCGGCCCATAGTCTCAAGACCAGCAGCGCCAATCTTGGCGCCACGGAGCTGGCCTCCCTGTGCAAGGAACTGGAGGATCTGGGCGCTAGAACGAAGATTGAGGCAGCCGGGGCATTGCTCGACCGGTTGGATGATGCCTATCAGGAGGTGATATCCGCCCTGGCCCTGGAGATGGAGAAAACAAGCGATGAGTAAGAACAGAGCCGCCGGGGACCAGCAGGTTGTCCTCCTTGTCGATGACGACATGGCCCAGCGTCTGCTCATGCGGGAAACCCTGCGCGGCAACAGCCTGGTGGTGGAGGAGGCGGGAGACGGCAAGGAGGCCTTGGCCGTTTTTGAGCGTTGTTCCCCCGATCTTGTCCTGATGGACGTTAAAATGCCGAAGATGGACGGATTCACCGCCTGTGCAATGATGCGCACGCTTGCCGCCGGTCAGGATGCCGTCATTGTTCTGGTCACCGGTCTTGAGGATTTTGCCTCCATCAGCAGGGCCTTTGATGTCGGCGCCACCGACTTTGTCACCAAACCGGTCAACTGGCCCCTGCTCAGCCACCGGGTGCGCTATCTGCTGCGGGCAGGCCGCGCCTTCCGTAATCTGCGGCAGAGTGAAAAACGGCTGTCCATTGCCCAGAGCATAGCCAGTCTGGGCAACTGGGACTGGAATATTGACAAGAACAGCGTTTACTGTTCCGCCCAGATGTACCGGATTTTCGGCTTTTCATCCGAGGAACCGGCGGCAACGTATACGACCTTTCTCGACCGGGTGCATCCGGATGAACGCGACTCCGTCAAGGATCTGGTGGGCAGGGCGCTGCAGGCCAAAAAACCGTACAGCATCGATTATCGCATCGTGCTGCCCGGCGGCGCCTGCCGCAACGTGCATGAACAGGCCGATGTCGTGCATGATGGGGGAGGCAATCCGGTGAGCATGCATGGCACGGTGCAGGATATCACCGAGCGGATCAATGCCGAGGAAAAGATCCGTTTCCTGGCCTATTATGATGGGCTGACCGGCCTGCCCAACCGGCAGCTGTTCCTTGAACATTTCAACCAGGCCCTGTTTGCCGCCCAGCGGGACGGCGGCAAGGTCGCCCTGCTCTATCTCGATCTTGACCGGTTCAAGCGCATTAATGATACCCTGGGGCACAGTGCCGGCGACATGCTGCTGAAGGAGATTGCCATCTGCCTGGCGGACAGCATCCGTTCCTCGGATATCGTTGCCAAGGCCTGCCTGCCCTGCAAGCCCGGTGTCACCTTGTCACGGCTGGGCGGGGACGAGTTTACCATTCTTCTCAGCAGGCTTGCCGAGGAGGAGCACGCCGGCCGGGTGGCGCAGCGTATTCTCGATCTGCTGAGTCAGCCGATCAGGATAGCCGGTCAGGAGGTCTATATTTCTGGCAGTATCGGCATCACCCTCTATCCCAGCGATGGCGAGGATGTGGATATGCTGCTGAGGAATGCCGATGTGGCCATGTATCATGCCAAGGAGAGCGGCCGGAATTCCTTTCAGTTTTTTTCCGGGGAGATGAACCAGCGGACCATGGAAAAACTCGGCATTGAGACGGATCTGAAGAAAGCGCTGGAGAGAAACGAGTTCCTTCTTTATTACCAGCCCCAGATAGATCTGCTGACCGGCAAGGTCGCCGGGGTGGAAGCGCTGGTGCGCTGGCAGCATCCCCGGCTGGGCATGGTGCCGCCGGCCATGTTTATTCCCATTGCCGAGGAGGCGGGATTAATAGTGGAGATCGGGCAGTGGGTGCTACTCGAGGCCTGCCGCCAGGCGGTGCAGTGGCAACAGGCCGGTTTCGCCCCGCTGCGCATGGGGGTGAATATCTCAAGCCTGCAGTTCAAGCAGCAGAGCCTGGTCTCGCTGGTGCGCCAGGTGTTACAGACAACAGGATTTGCCGCCCGCTTCCTCGAGCTGGAACTGACGGAAAGCGCCATCATGCAGAATGTCGGTCAGGTTAATGACACCCTGGTTGAACTCAAGGAGATAGGCGTCAATCTCTCGGTGGATGATTTCGGTACCGGATACTCGTCCATGAGTTATTTGAAGAGGTTTCCCCTGGACACATTGAAAATTGATCGCAGTTTCGTCATGGATATCACCACAGACGCCAATGACGCGGCCATCATCAAGGCCATTATTGCCCTGGCGAAAAGCCTTGGGTTGAAAACCATCGCCGAGGGGGTGGAGACCGGGGCGCAGCTGGCCTTTCTGCAGGAGCAGCGCTGCGATGAGATCCAGGGATTTTTCATCAGCAGGCCTTTGCCCGGCCGGGAAGTGGAACAATTTCTCGTTGCCGGGAAAAAATTTTGTTAGAACGGCCTACCGTAATACTGACAAGATGAAATTGTTGCTTTCTGTTCTTGAAAATTTATGGAATACGGATAATATTTCACCGGAGAAAAACATGATGTTTGCCCCGAAATATGCTATGGTTGCCTTGATCCTGTCGGGAACGGAGGATGAGGTTTGCTTCCTGGCCGTGGATGGCCGGTGCTGAGGGAGGATGATATGAAAAAAGCAGCAGGTATCGGCATGGTTATTTTCGCGCTCATGGCGCTGGTCGCCTGTTCAACGCCCTATAGACTGATGCTCAAGGACGGTACGGTCGTCGAAATGGCCGATGAGCCGGAGTTTAACAAGGATACGGGATTTTATGAGTACCAAACGCTGGATGGCAAGGATGTGCGGGTCAATAAGGATCAGGTTGTCGAGATCAAGGAAATGTAAGCTGCCCCCCTGGCATACCTGTCAGATGTAAGAGCCTGCTGGCCTGTTCCATTTTCCCGGACCGTGGCCGCAGGTTTTTTTTATGAGCGAGCAGGCATCAATGAAAGCGGAAATTGACGAAGCAGATCTGGAAAATGTCATGGCATGCCCTGATTGCGATCTGTTGCTGCGACAGATCGGCCTTGCCCGGGGACACAAAGCGGTTTGCCCCCGCTGCGGGCACATGCTTTACTCCGCCAAAAAGGATTCGGTTGACAAGACCCTGGCCCTCTCACTTGCCGGCCTCATTCTCTATCTGCCGGCCAATTTCATGCCCCTCATGACCCTCGATACCCTGGGACTTGAGAAAAGCGCCTCCATTTATGACGGAGTTATCGCGCTGTATCAGCATAAATATGTCTTTGTCGCCATCATGGTGGTGCTGACCAGCCTGGTCTTTCCGCTGATCAAACTGTCACTGCTTTTCATGGTTTCCCTTGCCCTTAAGATGAGGTTTTTTCCCGCGGGTCTTGCCCACTTCATGCGTTGCTACCATCATCTCGACGAATGGGGGATGCTTGAGGTGTACATGGTCGGCATCCTGGTGACGATCGTCAAGATGTATCATATGGCGCATATCCAGTACAATGCGGGTTTTTTCTGTTTTGTCGGCCTGTTGTGGGTCGCCCTCGGTTCAACCGTGGTGCTGGATGAACATCTTTTCTGGCGTCTCATCGAGCGGAAAAACAACTGAGTCCTCATGGCAGGATCCGAGCAAGAGAAGGCCATGAGGAACGATTTTCTTACAGCCAGGGAGGCGGGACTGGCCCTGTGTCATGATTGCCATAAACTCATCCCCTGGCAGCAACGGCAAGGACGGAAAAGCCCTGCCTGCCCCCGTTGCGGGGCGGATGTTCATCTCCGTAAGCCGAACAGCATGGGCCGCACCTGGGCCCTGGTGATCACCGCGGCCATTCTTTGTGTGCCGGCAAACGTGCTGCCGATCATGCAGGTGGATTTTTTGGGGTCCGCAGAATATTCCACCATTCTGGACGGCATCATTTATTTTTTTGAGGAAGGTTCTTACGCCATCGGCATCATCATCCTCACCGCCAGTGTGCTGGTTCCCTGTTTTAAAATCATCGGCATTGTCCTGATTCTCTTGTCAATCCATTACCGATGGAAAAGCTGGCTCAGGCACAAGACCCTGCTGTTTCGGGTCATCGGGTTTATCGGCCGCTGGTCCATGCTCGATATTTTTGTCATTGCCCTGCTGCAGGTTCTGGTCAATTTCGACTATCTGACCTCCATCGAATCGGCGCCGGCCGCAACCTACTTCACCGGAGTGGTGTTGAGCACCATGTTTGCCGCCATTACTTTTGATCCGCGTCTGCTGTGGGATGCGTGAAAGGATGTTGTCAGGAATGCAGCGACCTGAGGTAAAGAGAAGAAGAGGCGTCTCGCCGATCTGGATATTGCCCATTGTCGCCCTGTTTATCGGCGGCTGGCTGCTGTACAAGGGGATGCGCGACGCCCCGGTGCAGATTGTCGTCCACTTTGACAATGCTGAAGGGGTTACCGCGGGTAAGACCAAGGTGATGTATCGGGGCATTCCCCTGGGGATGGTGCGGGACATTACGGTGGATCCCGGCCTGCAGACCGTGGCCCTGGTCATTGACATGGACGGCAAAACCAAAGACGGCCTGGTCGAGGATCTCAAATTCTGGATCGTCAGGCCGGAGGTGTCGGCCGGCAGGATCAGCGGGCTCGATACGGTGGTTGGCGGCAGTTACATCGAGGTGCAGAAGGGGGTAAGCACGGTTGCCTGCCGGGAATTCACGGGACTGCCCCATGCCCCGGCCGTGTCGGCAAATGCCCCGGGCCTGCATTTCAAGCTGCAGGCGGATGAGCTGGGATCGGTGCAGAGGGGAACAAAGATCTTTTTTAAGAATTTCTCCATCGGTTCGGTGCAGGGCTATACCCTTGACCAGGAGGAGGGGGTGACCATCGACGCCTATATTGAACCGCAATATTCCCATCTGGTCCGCAAGGAAACCCGGTTCTGGAACAGCAGCGGCATTACCCTGAAAGGCGATCTGGCCGGATTTAAAATCCACATGGAGAGCATGGCCTCCCTTATTTACGGCGGCATCAGCCTGTATACCCCGGAAGAGAAGAAGGACAGCACCCCTGCTGAAAACGGCGCGGTATATTACTTATACCGGGATTTTGACGAGGCGGACTACGGTATCAAAATGACCCTGCAGCTGCCCTCGGCCATGGGGCTTGCCGCCGGTTCCTCCAAGGTGATGTACCGCGGGTTTGAGAGCGGCGTTGTCAAAAGTCTCACCTTCAACCAGGATGAGAAGCATAGTGTCACCGCCCATATTCTCATGGAGCCCCAGGCGGAGTTTGTCCTGCGGCAAGAGACGAAATTCTGGGTGGTCAAGCCGCAGCTGTCGGTCAACCGGGTGGAAAATCTTGAGACCCTGGTAAAGGGTTCCTACATTTCCTTCAAGCCCGGCGGCGGGGCATTCTGTGATCATTTCATCGTGCAGCAACAGCCGAATTCCGAGGAGATTCTGGAGCCAGGGCGCAGGTTTACCCTTGTTGCCGATAACTCCCGCTCCTTTTCCCTGGGCGCCCCGGTGCTTTTCCGCAAGATGCCGGTGGGGGAGATAACGGGCTTTGATCTTGCCCCGGACGGCAACCATGTGCAGGCCCAGATCTTTATTCAGGAAAAGTATGCCGATCTGGTCAGAACCGATTCCGTTTTCTGGAAGGTCGGCGGCATGCGGGTCGATGCCGGCCTGGACGGCATCAAGATGGAAACCGAGACGGTTACCGCCATTCTTGCCGGCGGCGTGGCGTTCGCCGGCAGGGATCTGGACAACAGGAAGTCCACGGCCCCGGCGGCACAACAGCATGCCACCTTCACCGTGTTTGACAGTTACCGTGAGGCCACCGAGGCCATTGCCTCGCTGAAACCCAAGGGGATCATCGTCCAGATCAAGGCGGAGAGTCTCAAGTCAGTGTCAATCGGCTCTCCCGTTTTATTCAAACAGATTGAGGTGGGAGAGATTGCCGGATTCAGGCTTGATGAAAAAAAACAGGATATTGTGCTTGATGCCTTTATTGCCGATAAATATGCCCATCTGGTCAAAAAAACGAGCAGATTTTACAATGTGAGCGGCATCAGCGTGGATGGCGGTCTTGCCGGCATCCAGGTGAAAACGGATTCGCTCAAGAGCATTGTCGCCGGCGGCATCGCCTTTTATAACCCGACTGACAGCGAGCCGGCGGCACCGGATCACCTCTTTCCCCTCTATGACGATTATCAGAGCGCCGAGGGTGCCGACAAGGGCCGGGTGACCCTGCATTTTGCCAGAGCCAACGGGCTCAGGAAGGGGGTTGAAATCAGATATCAGGGTATCAGTGTCGGCACGGTCAAAGAGGTGCGGTACGGGCCGGACATGCAGTCCGTGTTGGCCGAGGCGGTGATTGACCGGGGGGCGGAAAGACTTTTCCGTCAGGACACCCTGGTCTGGCTGGTCAGCCCTGAGGTGAGTCTTTCCGGGGTGAGCAACCTCGACACGGTGATCATGGGTCCTTACATTGCCCTGACCCCCGGCGATGGCGAGGCGGCGTCCGAGCTGACCGCCCTGGACGCGCCCCCGGCCAGGGAGCGGAGCAGCGGGGGGCTTGATGTTGTGCTGGAAACCGCTCTGCTCGGTTCCCTGAAAAAAGATTCCCCGGTGTATTACCGGCAGGTTGCCGTCGGCCATGTCACCGGGGCGGAGCTCGCGCCGAACTCCCGCCAGGTCTGGGTCTATGTCAATATCCATCCGCCCTATGACGCCCTGATCCATGAACATACCATGTTCTGGAATGTCAGCGGCATCAAAGTGGACGCAGGCATCTTTTCCGGGGTCCGGATTGATACGGCATCCGTTGAGGCCATCGTTGCCGGGGGGATCGGCCTGGCCACGCCGGAAGGGGAGGCGATGGGCGGCGCCGCGGCGCCGGGCAGCCATTTTATTCTGCATGACAGGGCTGATGCCAGCTGGCTTGGCTGGCAACCGGCCATTGAGCTGCGCCATGCAAGATAATGCGGTACTTTTCATGTTTTTTGTGTCACAATGTCGTGGTATCAGTGATTAACCTCATGCCGATCATATGAATGAACGACAGAAAATAATAGCCATTTTCAGCTTGACGATCTTTCTGCTCATCTCCCTGGTTGTCGGAGGAAGTATCTATTTCCTCTACAAAACGGCGGTGCGGGAACAGGGCGCCAGATTGTTGGAAATGACCATCAGCCGGGCGAATTTGCTTGAAGCCCTTATCATAGATGCGGACGCCCATTCCTTCCGTAACCACCAGGCCGACGGTTTTGATAAAAATAAATTTCTGCTGGACCTGACCCGGCATGCGGCCGAGATTGCCGAACAGTCTGACCGCATGGCCTCTTTTTTCCCCGGCGGCAACGAGGGGAGAAGCGCGTCCCTGGAGTTTGTTATTGCCCGCCGGGTTGATGACAGGGTTTTTTTCACCAATTCCCGCGGCAAGGAGATGGAGCCGGTTCCCTTTGCCTCACTCAGCCATAAACCCATCGGCCAGGCCATCTCAGGCCAAACCGGGGTCAAGCAGGTCACCGATCACCTGGGGGTGCCGGTGCTGGTGGCCTTCACCCATATTGCCGGAACCGACTGGGGGCTGGCCGCCAAAATCGCCATTGATGATATGCAATCCGCTTTTGTTAGAGCGAGCTATTTATCCGTCGGCGTCGCCCTGCTGCTTCTGCTGGTCGGGATAGCCGTGCTACGGACCATCGTCAATCCGCTTATCCGCAGTCTCGAATCGGCCAGGGACGAGGCGGCAGCCGCCAATCGCACCAAAAGTGAATTCCTGGCCAATATCAGCCATGAAATCAGGACGCCGATGAACGGCATCATCGGCATGACCGATCTTGCCCTGGAGACCGAGCTGAGCGAGGAACAGCGCTCATATCTCAATACCGTGCAGAGTTCGGCCAGGAACCTGCTCGGTCTGCTCAATGATATTCTCGATTTTTCCAAGATTGAGGCAGGACAGCTCGAAATGGAAATCCTGCCCTTTGACCTGCGTGAAACCATTGAGACCTGTGTGCAGACATTTGCCCCGCAGGCCCACGAAAAGGGGGTCGAGCTCTTTTCCTATCTGCCGGCGGATCTGCCGGTGAATATCATCGGTGATCAGCTGCGGCTCAGTCAGATTCTCTTTAATCTGGTTGGCAATGCGGTGAAATTTACCCGGCAGGGGGAGATCGTCGTCCGGGTCGAGCGGGCGGAAGCCGATGCAGCGGATGATAATATGCTGCTTTTTCATTTTTCGGTTTCAGACACCGGCATCGGCATCCCGGTTGACAAGCAGGCAATGATCTTTGATGCCTTCAGCCAGGCGGACAGTTCGGTGGCGCGGCTGCATGGCGGCACCGGACTGGGCCTTTCCATTGCAAGAAAACTGGTGGAGATGATGGGCGGCAGGATCTGGGTTGAAAGCCCCCCCGGCGCCGGCAGCGTTTTTCGTTTCACCGCCCGTTTCCGCCGGGGCGTTGCCGGCGAGGAGCAGGCGGGGTTCCAAGTTGATACGGCGCAGCTCCCGGTGCTGGTGGTGGATGACAACCAGACAAATCGTTATATCCTCAGGGAGCTGTTATGCGGCTGGCATTTCCCCGTGACTGAGGCGGTTTCGGCCGAGGAGGCGGGGCAAGAGGTGGACCGGGCAAACCGGGGTTCCCGCCCATACCGGCTGCTGATTGTCGATTACCGCATGGCCGGGCTCAACGGGCTTGAGCTGGCGGAACAACTTACCGGCAAGCTGGGGGAGGCCATGATGCCTTTTATTCTTCTTTCTTCCTCAGTGGAGAGAGGGGTTGCCAGGCGGTGCCAGGAGCTTGATAAATGCTTTTTCCTGATGAAGCCATTTAAAAAGGATGAACTGGCCCGCTGCATACGCTTTGCCGTCAGCGGCCGGCAACCGGCAGACAGCAGGGAGAGGACAAAGATTCTTGACCCTGCCGCCGCGGAGGTCAACATTCTGCTGGTGGAGGATCACCGAATCAACCGGGAACTGGCCGGAATTCTCCTGGCCAAGAAAGGGTACCGGGTGCTTGAGGCCGACAACGGGGTTGAGGCGCTCCGTCTTCTCGCGGCGCACCGCATCGATCTCGTGCTGATGGATGTGCAGATGCCGTTGCTGGACGGATTTTCCGCCACCAGGATTGTCCGTCTCTGTGAAGAGAGAAAACTGGATGAGGCCCGGCAGCTTTACCCTTGCCTTGCCGAAAGGGAAAATGCCGGCCTGCCGGAGAAAATCTGCGCGGTCTATGGCGGTGGTCACCTGCCGGTGGTGGCCATGACCGCCCATGCCATGCAGCAGGACCGGCAGCAGTGTCTTGCGATGGGTATGGATGACTATCTGACCAAGCCGTTCAATGCCGCGGCTCTTTATGCGGTGATCGACAAATTGATCGGCGCCGGCCCCGGCGGGCGGCAGGAGGTCGCAGCATCACCGCCGCAGGTCCTGCCGTCCGCCGCCTCTATGCTTGCGGCCATCGAGCACAAACTGCAGCAACAGTATCAGTTGAAGCCGGAAAAGATCAGGGATATTGTCAGCATCACGTTGAAAAGTCTGCAGGATCATCTTGAGGAGGCGGAAAGGGCGGAGGCCGCCGGCGATCTGGCCACGCTCAATTTCGCGGCCCACGGCATGAAAGGCATTCTCCTGAATTTTTCCCTGGATGACCTGGCCCGCTTGGCAAACCAGGTGGAAAAGGCCGCCATGCACAAGGAAGAGGCGCCGTTCAAGGAGATGCTGGCCGAGCTGCGCAGGAATCTGGAGGTATTTTTTGTCGTATGAGTTGAAATGAACCATGAAAAGGTCTTTGATTGTGGTGATATTGGGAGTCTTGCGATACCAGAGCAACAAAGCTTTGCATTCATGAGACTTAACAGTATTTCCCGGCATGCGCACCCGATGCATTGACAGTGTTGTTTGTTTTAACCAGGCGGAAAGGAGAGAGTTTCCCTTTGTGACAAAGCAGGCGGCAGAACTCCGATATGCAGTCCGTTTATCGGTTATTTTCAAGTATTTCGGGCAACTGTGTTTCGTGCTCGCGGCATTGACTGCTGTGACCTTGCTGGTATCCCTGGTCTTCGGCGAGAGGAATATGAGCCAGCGCTATGCCATGGTGATCTGCATCCTCCTTGCCTTGGGCGCAGCCCTTTCTCGCCTTCCTGCTCCCTCCAGTGTGCAGGCTAATGAAGGCATGGTGTTGGTGGCCCTCATGTTCCTTTTCACGCCGCTCATCATGGCCTACCCGATGATGGGAGCGGGGCTGAGCTTTCCCGACGCGCTTTTTGAGGCCATCTCCGGGGTGACAACGACGGGACTCAGCACCATGACGACGCTTGCCGGGGCGCCTGCCACCTTTCTCTTTTCCCGCGCTTGGATGCAGTGGTATGGCGGACTGGGAATCGTCATCCTGTCCCTCGGTCTGGCGATGCAACCGGGTCTGGTGGCAAAAGGTTTGGCTGTCACCGAGGCCGAAGCCAATGATCTGGTCGGTGGGACAAGGGCCCATGCCCGGCGGGTCATGAAAGTCTATGTCGTCTTGACCGTTATCGGTATCTTCGGTGCGCTGCTGATTGGGGTCGGCTTGTTTGATGCGGTGCTGTATATTTTTCCCGCCGTATCCACTGGAGGGTTTGCCCCATACGACTCCAGTCTCTCCGTATTAGGCTGGCCCGTTCAGTTGTGGGTCAGCCTGGTATGCCTGTCCGGGGCGGTTTCGCTGGCCTTCTACCACAGGATTTACCGGCGAAGACACCTGATGCCGGGGGATTTCTCTCAAGTACGGGCACTGCTGGTTGCCAGTCTGATCATTTCATTGCTGCTGGGCGCAAGCATGCGGTCAGGAAATGACATGCCTTGGGCATCGGTACTCCACCATGCGCCACAGCTGGCCGTTTCAGCCCAGACAACAGCAGGTTTCGCTTCCATGCCGTGCAAGCAGCTGAATGCCGACTCGAAGTTGATCCTCATCTTTTCCATGCTGGTGGGGGGAGGCGTGGGGGCCACCGCTGGTGGTTTTAAACTGCTGCGGCTGTTGATTGCGGCAAGCGTTTTTCGTTTTATCCTCGTGCGGACCTGTCTGCCGCGACATGCCGTGGTCGAACCCCGCCTGGAGGACCGTGTTCTGGAAGGAGATGAGATTCAGGAGGCGCTGCTGCTCATTCTGCTGTTTATCGCTGTTGTCGCGCTCTCCTGGCTGTTTTTTGTGGTAATGGGGTTTGATCCCCTTGACTCATTATTTGAGGTGGTTTCGGCAACAGGGACGGTGGGGCTTTCTGTTGGAATAACCAGTGAATCGCTGCCCGCTCTGCTCAAGGGGGTTTTGTGCGTTGACATGCTCATGGGCAGGCTGGAAATCATTGCCTGGCTGGTATTGATCTATCCGGGCACGTGGTTTGGCAGAAGAATGGAGGTCAAATGAGAATTGTTTTCATCGGAGCCAGCGAGGTGAGCATTGGCACAGCCAAGGCCCTGATCAGCAAAGGTCACGAGGTGGTCATTATCGAGACCGACAAGGTGAAGATCAGCGAGTTGTCCTCGCAGTTGGACTGCAGCTTTTTACAGGGGGATGGAAGCAGGCCGGACATCCTGCGGGAGGTTAATCCCGAACAGACCGACGTCCTGGTTTGTCTGTCTAACAGCGATCAGGCAAACGTCATCGCCAGTCTTGTCGGTCGTTCCCTTGGGTTCAAACGGGTTGTCACAAGCATTGCGGATCCCCAGTTCGAGAGTATTTGTCTGGAGTTGGGGCTGAAGGATACGATTATTCCTTCCCGTACCATCAGTCGTCATCTGGATGACATGATCGGCGGGGTGGAGAATCTTGAGCTGTCGGTGGTCATCAAGGATGAGGCCAGGTTTTTCACCCTGATTGCCAAGGAGGAGGATGCGGTGACCTCCAGGGAATTGAAACTGCCGGCTGATGCCAAGGTCGTCTGCTATTATCGGGATGACAAGTTTTTTCATGCCGACGAGGAAACAAGATTCCGCAAGGGCGATGAACTGGTCATTCTTACCCATAGCAAAAACATTCCCGAGTTGCAGGATCGCTGGCAAGGAAAACCCAAGGACAGAAGCAAGGATGAGCCGGCGGAGAAATAGGCCAAGCCGACAGGTGTAGTTACCCCTTAGTGCTCTGGTGTCGATTTTTGCCGTCCCTCCCTGGGTTGCGCTGGCATATTTTCAGCATGCATGCCGCTGCGCCGGCAAGCAGTGCCAGTCCCGCCAGGCAGCCGGCCTGATAGAGCTGGGGATTCAGTGACAGAGCCTCCTGCTCCCCGCCGTCGGTAAAGACCTGGGGATTGCTGCTGATCAGCCAGGCCGAACGGATGAAAACAGCCACGAGCACCGTCAGCCAGGCGGCCATTGCCGTGAGAGAAAGCAGGCGGCTTGCCGGCGCAAGCAGCAGCGAGCGCAGGTGATACTGAACAAGCTGCGGCGCTGTTGCCTCGCCCGTGCCTGCGGTCAGCTGCATAAACAGCGCTTGCTGCGCCGCTCCCTGCCGCATGGCGAAGGCGAGTTTCACGGCAAGGGCCACGAGCAGAAAGGGAAAGAGTTTGATGAGATCAGTCAGCCGGAGCGGGAGAGGGCCGAAAGGCGACTCGATGGCTTTGAGCCGGTCAGACAGGAGCGTGATCCTGGCCCTGGTGTCAGCGATACTCCTGGTTAAGCCGGCAAGCTGCTCTTCCTGGCTGCGGCGCTGCCGGTTGGTTTCCTCAAGCAGCTCGCGGACCCTGTTTTCCAAGGGGGCGAAGGACGACTCGATGTTGTCACGGATACCGGCGGCCACGTCCACCTTGCCGCCACTTCCCCCATAGGAATGCCAGAAGTCGGGATCAATGGCGGCGATATTTTTTTTCACCGCGTCTACCGCGTTTTTACATATCTCATTCAGATCCTTTGCCCCATTGGTGCCGGCGCTGTCGAGTGCACTCACCGGCCTCACCACCCTTGTCTCCAGTTCGGCGAGCAATTCGGCAAACCGGTTACTGACATACCAGTTGACCGCTGCGGCAAAACTGGTGATTTCCGCCGGCAAAGTGATGGTGCTCCCCGGCAGTTCCTGCTGCATGTACTGCTGCTGGGCATACTGGCCGTATTGCGGGATATCGGGGGTATGAGGGAATTGACCGGCCAAGGGGTTGTCCCGCAGGTCGAGGGCTCTCTGGAGATCAGGAAGCGCGCCCCGCAGCTGATCCGGGAACTGGCGAAGGTCCTCGCGTATTTCCTGCAGGGCTGCAGCGGCAGACTGCTTCGCCTCGTTTATTTTTGCCGCCTCCTGCGAAAGAACATTGATGGACTGGGCCATGGCGGGCAGGGAGTTCTGCAGGGACTGTTCCCTGATTTTGAGCTGGAAGTAGGGCTCTACCACATAAAAATGGGCGGCAAGGGCAAAAAAGAGACCGACCAGGAAAAGCCGGTTGATCTCCTTGATGCTGGACCGGTAATCATTGAGAATAACGTCGGAATCTGCCATCCCTCTCCCCTTATTGCTTCTCAATTTTCCTCTGGCCGGCAATGTCACGCCCCATGCCGGTGAAGATCCACTGGCCTTTTTCCTTTGCGGCGTTCACCGACAATAGCAGGGTGATCAGGCTCCCGTCCCGGTGCAGGGCGGTTACCTCCTGCCGTTTGCCGATCATGCCGGCCCCGCCGCCGGCAAGGAATTGTTTGATATGCCGGTCATGCTCTGCCGCCACTGGCGGGGGCATAAGCATGGTAATGCTGCGGCCGATTGCCGCCTCCGGCCTGTAGCCGAATATTTCCGCTGCTGCCGGATTAAATGATGTGATGAGCCCCTGTTCGTCAATGCTGATGATCCCTTCCGTGGCGTTATCCAGCAGGGCCTGCAGGCGCATCTCCCGTTCCTGCAGTTTTTGCCGGGCGGCATTGCGTTGGGCTGTGACGCCGGCAAGCAGCCAGGCAGTGACGGCAAAGAGCAGCAGGAGAATGCCGTCGATGAAGAGGAGGTTTCTGCCCAGGGGAATAGAGGAGCTTTCGCTTGCGATTTTTTTGGGCACCAATGAAATGAGTTTCCAGTAATGATTCTCATTTTCTCCTGAAAAGCAACCGCATGGCCCGGATGCGTTCAGGTAGGCCCTACTTGGCTCAAGTACGCTTAGCTGCGGGTAGAAGGTAATATGGGTGAAAAGACCAGCCTGGTCGGCGCTATGGCCGTTTTCCGTGAAGGAAATGCTTTCCCAGACAGAGGGGAAACGTGCCTGAAAGGTCTGGTCTTTCCTGTCAGGATACAGGAATCCCCATTCCGCCTGGGGAGTCGGGCCAAGGAGCCAGTACCCTTGCTTGTTGAGGAGATAAATGGCTCTCCGGCCATCTTCGGCAAGTTTTTTGAGCGGTTGCAGCAGGTGGCTGCCGAGATAGTTTAAAATAATGACGCCCCTCTTCTGGCCGGAACGGTCAAACACAGGGATGCCGAAGGTAATCACCGGGGCAGGCGGATTGCCGATTTTGCCCGGGTCACTGTTCAGGGCAAACGGGGACATATAGAATTCGCCCTCCTGCAGCTTGAGGGTATTCACGAAATCGTCGCGGTTGGCCGCCTGCTGCAGCTCGTCTTTGGGGACAACCTGCGGGAGGCCGTTATTGTAGTTGATGCGGATGATTTCCATGCCCTGCCGGTCAATAAAGCGGAGTCGGTCATAGATCTGCCGGTGGCTGGCGAAGGCAAGAAATTCGGCTGAGAGGGCGGTGCAGGAATTTTTTGTTCCACTGTCAAGAAAGGCGGGCATCTCCTGGTGGGACGACAGAACCCTCAGGTCCGAGACAATGGCTTTGAGGGAGTTCCGTAATGTTTCCCGCTGGTTTTCCAGCAGGAACAGTTCATTGTTTTTCAGCAGTTCCTCTCTGGCGGCTGATTCTTGCTGGTAAAAGATGATGGAAAGCACGGCAACAACAAGGGTGGCCGGCAGAAAAATAACAAGAAAGTTTTTGAGGCGGGCCTTGTTATTTCCCTTGGGGATGTGTGAAAAACTCGTGCCGTTCATCATGAAAAAACCCTGTGCTGGAGGAGGTAAGCAACCTCTGTAATTCTATTGGCAAAACCGGGACATGGCAAGGCAAATTCCGGGGGGTGTTCTTTTCTTGCTTTACCATTGATAATAAGTGCTATAAATTGAATGCATGAATTGTTCCGATATAACACTTACTCAGGATAACTCCCCGCGTTTGCTTAAAAATGTCGTCTTGTTCGGCGTCAGCATCGGCCTGTTTCTCCTTTCTCTGTCCTGGTGGTCCTTCACGAAAATGAATGCGGAAAGGGCTCTCTATCGATCTCTGCAGCAGGAAATGCTTGCCCTGGAAAAGGATGTCAACCGGGTGGTGCTGCTGGAACGGGACGTCATTAATCAGCTCCAGGAAAAAGGGCAGCCGGAGGTTGGGGGGAGCAAGCAGCCGGATTTGTCGGACGTGCTGGGCAAATACCAGCATCTGGCTGATAAGACCCGGACCGGAGGACTTTTTGCGGATTTCCGGCAGGCCATGCAGAGCCTGGAGGAAATCCGGACACAGAGCGCTGACTGGCGCCGCCGTTACAATCTGCTCCTCGATGAGCACATGCAGGTTGCCGGGGCGCATCACGATCTGCTGGCCGGGATCCAGCAGGAGCTTGCCGCGCTTGAAGAGCGGCAGCGGAAAAAGGCGGGAGGCGGGCCGGACAGGTTGCTCCGCAGGGACCGGCAAAGCGGGGGCCCTCTTCGGCAGGGGGTGGAGGAAAATGAGCTACTTGTCACCCTTGCCCGGATGCGTCATGATGTGGAGACACTTGCCCTCCTCAGTGAATTGATGGCAGTGGAGAGGGACCCGGCCCATCTGGACACCATGCAAAGCAAGCACATGCAGAAGCTGCTGGCTGAGATTGCCGGCAGCATGCATTTCCTCAACCAGCATATGCCGGGCGAGCTGGTGGTGCTTACCGGGCAACTGGACCGGTTTGCCGCGGGTTTCTGGGGGGGGGATTACCGGCAAGGGCCGGAAGGCGACATCATCGCCCCCGGCCCGGGCAGCTTTTATCATTTCCACCGGCAGCGGATCGTGCTTGAACAGGAGCATGAGCAACTGAAGGATCATCTGTTCCAGGATTTCATGGTCGTCCGCACCGCCCAGCAGAATTTGACGGACAGGGCCGGCAAATATCTGGAAATGGAAAGCCGCAGGATGCAGAAGACCCAGGACCGCACCTGGCTGATCATTGTCCTGACCAGTCTTGCCCTGGCGTTTCTTTTTCTGCTCTTTTCGCGCAGAATCATCCGCATCTGTGAAAAAAGGATTGCGGAACGCAGCGCCATGATCAGCGAGCTCGGGAATTCCCACCGCCTGCTTGAGCGGATTTTTCAGACAGCCGGCAACGGCTTGCGCATGATTGATAAGGATTTCAAGGTATTAATGGTCAATGATGTCTTTGCTGCATTGACGGGGATGAATAAAGAGACCATGGTGGGCGACAAATGTTTTGAGGAATTTCCCGGTCCATACTGCCATACCGCCCAGTGTCCCCTTCTTCTTCTGCGGGATGGCCAGGAAAGAATTGAGTTTGCCGTGGAGAAAACCCGGGCCGACGGGAAAGTGGTCACCTGTCTGCTCAGGGCCAGCCCACTGCGCAATGAACAGGGTGAGTATCTGGGCATTATCGAAGATTTCCAAGATATCAGCGATGCGCTGCTGGCGGAGAAGACCCTGCGTCAGGCCAAGGAAGAGGCGGAGGCGGCCAATGCGATCAAGAGCGAATTCCTGGCCAACATGAGCCATGAAATACGCACCCCCTTAAACGGCATTATGGGCATGACCGACCTGGTGCTGAGTACCCAGCTCTCTTCTGATCAGCGCCGGTTTGTGGAAATGGTGAAAACCTCCGCCAACCGGCTGCTGGATGTGGTCAATGAAGTGCTTGATTTTTCCAAGATTGAGGCCGGTTCCTTGGAAATTGAACATATTCCGTTCAGCCTGTCTGATGTCGTCGGTAACTCATTGCATATTCTGGCCTTCAAGGCCCAGGACAAGGGTCTGCAGCTCACCTATGAAATGGAGCATGAGCTCGTTGACGGTTTTATCGGTGATCCGGGCCGCCTGCGGCAGATTCTTGTCAGTCTGGTGGGCAACGGCATTAAATTCACCAGGGAGGGAAAGGTTACGGTTACGGTAAGGCGCGTTAAACCGGATGAGCATCCTGAACGGATAATGATGGAGCAAGGGGTGAGGGACATGGCCCTGCATTTCACCGTGGCGGATACCGGCATCGGCATCGCCCCTGAGGTGCAGGAAAAGATTTTCAAGGCCTTCAGCCAGGTTGACGGTTCCTTTTCACGCAAACATGGCGGCGCCGGGCTTGGGCTGGCCATCTGCGCCGAACTGGTTGCCATGATGGGTGGCGAAATATGGCTGGAGAGTCAGGCGGGGGCCGGAACCACCTTTCATTTTACTCTGCTCCTGCAGACCCAGGCCGTGCAAGCCCAAAAGTTCGAGCCCCTGCCGCTCAGTGTTCTGCAGCGCATGACCTTTCTGTTGGTTGCCAGCAATGCCTCGGGCCGTATTGTGTTAAAGGAGATGCTCAGTGAATGGGCGGGAGAGGTTCTCATTGCCAGTTCAGCTGCCGAGGCCCTGCAGATGGCGGCCGCAAGACAATTCAACGTCGTCATCCTGGATTCACTGCCTGCGCATGATCAGCTGTTTGCCGTTGCGCAGAGGCTGCACCACATTGACGCCAATGCCAGGATCATCATGCTGACCGCCGCCGGCCAGCGGGGTGATGCGCTGCGCTGCCGGGAGGTCGGCATCGTCTCCTATCTGCTCAAGCCGGTGAGCAAGACCGAACTGCTTGAGGCGATGCGCACGGTGCTGAGCAGACCGGGAGCGGACGGGATGGAGCTGCCGCTGGTGACCCGGCATTCCATCAGGGAAAATCAGCACACGCTCAATGTGCTGCTGGCGGAAGATGAGGAGATCAACAGGGTGCTGGCCGTTGAACTGATCCGTGGGGAAGGATGGCGGGTGACCACGGCGGAAAACGGCAGGCAGGTTCTCGATGCCCTGAAGAATGATTCCTTCCATGTCATTTTAATGGACTTGCAGATGCCGGAAATGGACGGATTCGAGGCGGTCTCGCTGATCCGCAAAAGGGAGAAGCAGAGCGGGCAGCATATTCCGGTTATCGCCTTGACCGCCCATGCCATGACCATCGACCGGCAGAGGTGCCTTGATGCGGGAATGGATGGTTATGTGGCCAAGCCCATCGACAGGCAGATCCTCAAGCGGGAAATTGAGCAGGTCCTCGGAATGGACCTGACCATGAAAACAGTGACCCTCACCCCGAAGAAAAAGGGAACGGAATTTATTGATTACGATGCCTTCCTCTATGAAAGCTGTAACGGCAAAGTGGAGCTTGCCAGAAAACTGCTCAGACACCTGCTGCAGGTGAGCGGCCCCCAGTGGCTGAAAGAGGCTGAGGCGGCGGTGGCGGCCGGTGATGCGGCGAGGATTAGAAAGGTATGCCATTCCCTGAAGGGTACCGCTGCCACGGTTTGCGCCCATGCCTTTTCCGAAGCCGGGGCGGAGCTGGGCCGGCTTGCCCGGGAAGGCAGAATGAATGAGACGCCCAGAGGGCTCGAAGGGCTCAAGAAAGAATTTAACCGGATTGTGGAATGGGCCAGGTCCAGCGAGCTTGATCTGATTTAACAACAGGCACAAGGCAAAAGGGAAAAGTGGGAAGTGAGAAGAAAAACCTTTACACAAAATTCATGCGAGAGCATCATTTCTTGCCTTATGGCTCCTGACTACTAAAAAATCATGTTCAAATTCCTCCATACCGCCGACATTCACCTGGACAGCCCGTTGAAAGGCCTGGAGTCCTACGGGGACGCCCCGGTGGCAGAGATCCGCGGGGCCTCGCGCCGGGCCTTTGACAACCTCGTTGCCTGCGCCATCGACGAGGAGGTCGATTTTATCCTCATTGCCGGCGATCTGTATGACGGGGAGTGGAAGGATTACAACACCGGCCTCTTTTTCGTCAACCGCATGGGCCGTCTGCGCAGGGCCGGCATCCGGGTTTTCATCGTCGCCGGCAATCATGATGCCGCAAGTCATACCACCAGGACATTGCCCCTGCCGGATAATGTCAACCTCTTTTCCGCGAAAAAGGCGGAGACAAAACTGCTGGACGAACTTAAGGTGGCCATCCATGGCCGGAGCTATCCTGCCAGGGCCGTCAGCGACAACCTCGCTTTACAGTATCCGGCCAAGCATGCCGGTTATTTCAATATCGGCCTGTTGCATACCGCCCTCACCGGGCGCGTTGGCCATGAACCCTATGCGCCCTGTGCGC
Organism: Thermodesulfobacteriota bacterium; assembly: GCA_040755455.1. Lineage (GTDB taxonomy): Bacteria > Desulfobacterota > Desulfobulbia > Desulfobulbales > SURF-16 > SURF-16. The sequence goes on from JBFMAY010000001.1 coordinate 145,873, forward strand.
TGGATGACCTGCGCGCCAGAGCATACGACTACTGGGCCCTTGGTCATGTGCACCAGCCGGAGGTGGTGGCGCGGGACCCATGGATCATCTTTCCGGGTATTATTCAGGGCCGCCATATCCGGGAGGTTGGTGCGAAAGGGGCTGCGCTGGTAACCGTTGAGGAGGGCAGGGTGACGGCGGTGGAACAGCGGGAATTTGATGTGCTGCGCTGGGCCCTGGGCCGGGTTGATGTATCGGCCTGCACGACGGTTGATGCGGTTTTCGGCCAGGTGCGGCAGGCGATTGAGGCGGAGCGGATGGCAGGGGATGGCCGGCCGCTGGCCATGCGGCTGATCCTGGCCGGCGTCTGTACCGTGCATGCCGAGCTCATCGACCGCTCCGCCCGGCTGATCGAGGAGCTGCGCGGCGTGGCCGCGGCCAGCGGGGAGGTGTGGCTGGAGAAGGTGCTGGTGCAGACCCGGCGCGGGACGGAGCTGGCCGCAGTGGTCGGCCGGGATACCGCCCTGGCCGGTCTGCTCCGCACGCTGGATGATCTGCCGCTGCGTGCCGAGGCGCTCTTTGCCCTGGTGCCGGAGCTGGCGGCGTTGAAAAGCAGACTGCCCATTGAGCTTTTTGAGGGTGACGAACCTTTCCTGGCCCCTATTCCGGAGCAGATAGAGGCTTTGCGGGCCGAGGTCAAAGAGCTGCTGGGGGCCAGACTGCTGCGGCATGGAGACCAGGGATGAGGATCAAACGGCTCGAACTGAAGGCCTTTGGACCTTTCACGGACCGGACCCTGGAGTTTCATGGCGAAAGATTTGGTCTGCATGTCATCTATGGTCCCAATGAGGCGGGCAAAAGCAGTTGCCTGCGCGCCCTGAAGGCCTTGCTCTACGGCTTTCCGGAAAGGACGGCGGACGGGTTCCATCATCCCAATGAAAATCTGCTGCTTGCCGGCGGACTGCTGACCGATGACGGCCGGGAGATTTTCTTTCAGCGCCGCAAGAAAAGAAAGGCGGATATCCTGGATGCGGCGGGCAATCCGCTGGCCGATGGCGCCCTGGCCGGCTTTCTCCCCGTCAAAGACCAGGGGCTGTTTGAGTCCCTGTACGGCATTGATCATGCCGTGCTGGTGCAGGGCGGGGAGGATATCCTGGCCCAGAAGGGCGAGGTCGGACAGGCCCTTTTTGCCGCGGGCTCCGGCATCTCCTCCCTGCGTTCCATTCTCGATGACCTTGAGGCGGAGGCTGAAGAGCTGTTCAAGGCTCGGGGATCAAAGCAGCAGCTCAATACGGCCATAGCCGAGTACCGGGACCTGCAGAGGACGGTCAAGCAGGCCAGCCTTTCCAGCCGGCAGTGGCAGGAGCACCAGCACAAGCTCGACCAGGCGGTCAAGGAACGGCAGCGGCTGCAGGATGAGCGCGAGGCAAAACAGCAGCAGGTGTATCATCTGGAGCGGTTAAAACGGGCCATTCCTTTTCTTGCCAGGAGGGTGGAGCTTACGCAGCGGCTGCAGGAGCTGGGTGAGGTAAAGCTGTTGCCTCTCGATCTTGCCGACAAGAAGCGGGAGGTGGAACAGCAGCTCCGCGAAGCAGAGCTGCAGCGGCGCAAGGACTGCGGCAGTCTGGAAGTCCTCCGCCGGAAAAAGGAGGGGGTGGCGCTTAATCAGATGCTGCTTGAGCACGCCGGGGCCATTGCTGATCTGCACCAGCGCCTGGGCGAATACCGCAAGGGGGCGCGGGACCGGATAAGACTTGCGGGAATGCGGACCAGCGACCGCATGGAGGCGGCGGAGCTGCTGAAGCGCATCCGGCCGGACCTGCCGCTGGCGGATGTCGAGTTGCTGCGGCCGGTGCTGCTCAGGAAAAAAACAATCCAGGAGCTGATCAACAGTCACCATACCCTGGAGCTGCAGGTAAGCCAGGCCGCGAAATATGCCGGGGAGGCAAAACGGCAGCTCGAGGCCGTTGCCGCAGCCCTGGCCAAACTGCCGGCGGCTAAGGATGCCGGCGCCCTGGCCCAGGCGGTGAAAGCAGCCGGCAAGGCCGGGGCCATCGATGCCGAGATCAAGGCGAAAATCCGTGAGATTGCAAGTGACAGCAAGGGGTGCGCGGCGGATCTCACCCGGCTGGGCCGCTGGACCGGTGAGCTGCAGCGGATTGTTGATCTGCCCCTGCCCCTGCCGGAGACGGTCAAGGGCTTTGCTGGCCGTTATCAGGAGCTGGAAGAGGCCGGGCGGCAGCTGGTCAAGGAGAACCGGGAGACAGACCGGGAGTTGCGCCAGGCGGCAGCCGACAGGAAAAGGATTGAATACGGCGGGGAGGTGCCCACCGAAGAGGAGCTTGCCCGGGTACGCGGCAAGCGGGACCATGGTTGGGGGTTGCTGCGCCGGAAGTGGCTGGCGGGAGAAGAGGTGGACCGGCAAAGTCTGGAGTATGACCCGCTGCTCGCTTTGCCGGACGCCTATGAAAAATATGTGTCTGACGCCGATACGCTTGCCGACCGCCTGCGCCGTGAGGCGGACCGGGCGGCCGCTTTTGCCGCCGTCAGGGCCCGGCTGGAGAGTCTTGCGGCGGCTAGGCAGGAGCTCGACCGCCGGCAGGAGGAACTTGCCGGGCAGCGGCGGGACTTGGCCACTGCCTGGCGGGAGATCTGGCGGCCAAGCGGAGTCGAACCTCTTTCACCCGCGGAAATGGCCGACTGGCTCAATGAGGTGACGGTCATTCGCGCCAGGGTGAAGGAGATCGGCAAAAAGCAGCAGGAGGTTGACGAAAAAAAAGAGCTGCGACAGAGTCTGCAACAAGGCCTGATCACCGAGCTGCAGCAGCTGGGTGTGGCCACGGATTTCACCTCGGATGAGCTGGAGCCGGTCATCATTTTCAGTGAAACGGTGGTGGCGCAACATACGGCAAATCAGGCCGGACGAGAAAGGCTTTACGAGAAGAAACAGGAGGTTGCGGAGAGCCTGGACAGGAGCGGCATTGATCTGGCGGCGGCCCGACAGGCCTTAACGGAGTGGCGGGACGCATGGCGGGAGGCCGTGCAGGGCTTGGCGGCAGCCGGCGGCGGGGTGGAGCCGGCTGATGCCAGCGCGATGCTTGATGACCTGCAGGGTTGCTTTGCCAAGCTCAAGGAAGCCGAAGGATACCGCCAGCGCATCACCGGAATTGACCGGGATGCCGGGCAATATGAGCAGGAGGTGCGAAGTCTCCTGCAGCGTGTGGCCCCAGAGCTGGGCGAGGCCCAGCTGGAACAGGCGGTGACCAGGCTGCAGGCCATGCTGGGCAAGGCAAACGAGGATAAGGCCCTGCTGGCCAAATATGCGGAGGACATGGAAGGCCTGGAAGGGGAAATCCGCCGTGGCGAAGAAACCCTGCAAAGCCTGCATGGCCAGATGGATGGTTTCTTCAGGCTGGCCGGCTGTCAGGACAGCGTCGCGCTTGACGCGGCGATTTACCAGTCGGCCGAGTGGCGCGAGATCAAGAAGATGCTCGTTGAGGTCGAGACAACCCTGGCCGGGATTGGCGAGGGACTTGCCCTGGCGGAAATCGTCCGGCAGGCGCACGGTCTGCAGCCGGCCGAGCTGCCGGGGCAGATCGACGCCATCAAAAGAGAGATCAGGGAAGAGCTGAGTCCGCGGATTGATGAGCTTTTCGAGGTAATCGGCCGGGAAAAAAACGAACTGGGGAAAATGGACGGCAGCTCCCCTGCCGCCGAGGCCGCGGAGAACTCCGAGCAGGTGCTGGCCAGGATCCGGCGGCTGGCTGACCGCTATGTGCGGTTAAAGCTTGCGGCAGGGCTGCTGCAGCAGGAAATCGAGCGATACCGGGAGGAGCATCAGGACCCGATCCTCAAGCTTGCCGCAGGCTATTTCCGGCAATTGACCATGGGCTCTTTTACCGGCCTGCGCCCCGATATCGCTGACAACGGCCAGCCTGTGCTTGCCGGCCTGCGCTCTGAAGGGGCGCCGGTGGTCTATGTGCAGGGCATGAGTTCCGGCACCCGTGATCAGCTCTATCTTGCCCTGCGGCTGGCCACCCTGGAATGGCGCCTGCAAGACGGGGAAACGATGCCCTTTATCGTTGATGACATTCTCATCAATTTTGATGACGAGCGGGTGAAGGCGACCATCAAGGTATTGGCCGGCCTGGCGGAAAAAACCCAGGTGATTCTCTTCACCCACCACCGGCAGGTGGTGGAGGATGCCCGGGGACTGGCGGGCAAAGCGCACATCCAGATCCATGAGCTGTAACGGAGCGCGGGCGCCAGCCGGTTAGCGCGCCCTCTGCTTTTTCTGCTGTTTGCATTCGTACATCAGGTTGTCCGCCCTGTTCATCAATTCTTCAATGGTGCTCGGCTGTTCAGGATCAAAGCGGACCACGCCGATGCTCATCGACAGCTCATAGCTCCGCTGCCCCGTGTTGTTTCTGGTCTGCATGTTCGTTTCAAGACGGTGCATGACGCTTTTTTCGTCAGCCGGGTCAATGAGCAGCACGGCGAATTCGTCGCCGCCCAGCCTGGCGATGGTGTCCGAGTCCCTGAAGGTGGAGCGGAGGAGATCGGCGGTCTCCATCAGCACCTGATCACCGGCGTGGTGTCCCAGGTGGTCATTGACCCATTTCAGATTGTCCACATCGGCATACATCAGGAAAACATTTCCTTCCTGGCGCTTTGCCATCTGCAGCTGCTTGGTGGCCATGGTCATGAACCCGCGCCGGTTGAGCAGGGAGGTCAGCTCATCGGTGATGGCTATCTCCCGCAGTTTGGCCTCGCTCTGCCGCAGGGCTGTTTCTATTTTTTTGCGTCTGGAGATATTGATGGCCAGACAGACAATGCCGTAAATCTCGCCCTGGCTGTTCTTCATCGGCGAGGCGCTGAAATGGACCGGGATTTCCCGGCCCCATTTCGTCAGGTAGATCAGCTCGCATTCCCTGAGAATTTCCCCTTCATTGAGGTTGCTGAACGGGCAGGCGTCGGCTTCATCCTTTTTGAGGATGAACGCCAGAGGTTTGCCGGTCAACTCATGCTTTTCGTAACCGAGCATGGCGATGGTGGAGTTGTTGATCGTCTCGATCCTGCCGGTCGGGCCGAGGACAATGAGGCTCTCCTGCATGGAACTGAGAATGGTGTTGAAATAATCCCGGGAAATGGTGGTCTCCTGCAGATTCCTGGTCATGGTATTGAAGGAACCGATCAGTTTGCCGATCTCGTCTTGTGACTTGATGTCGATGATTTCGCTGAGATTTCCCTGGGAAATGGCCTTTGCCGCCTGGGTGAGCCTGGCCAGCGGCATGGTGATGCCGTTTGACAGGATGTAGGAGAGAAAACTTGCCAGGGCAAAGAAGATGACAAAAAGGATGATAAAGCCGATGCGCAGCTGCTGCACCTGCTGCATGAATTCCGCATGGGGCAGAACGGTCATGACCGTCCATTGCAGCTCCGGAATGAAGGTTGCGGCGACCAGGGAATCTCTACCCCGTACAGTGGTGCGCTGAAAGGCCGGCATACGGTCCGGCTCCCGGAGAGCGGAAAAGGCGTCCGAGGCCTTTTCCGCCTCTGTCCGGCTGAAGTTGATCTGCATTGCCGAGGCGTCGGACGATGGAGGACTAATGGTGATGATATTGCCGATTCCGTCAATGAGCAGGAGATAACCAGCGGCGCTGAACTTGATATCAGCCAGGCTTTCGGCAATTTTCCGGTAGGGCAGGGTGCCAAGAAGCAGTCCGGCGAATCTGTCCTCAAAATACTGGTGCCTGGCAATGGCCAGCTGCAGCACCGGCTCCTCGGACTGCGTCGTTGGCCCATCCTGGAAGATGAGGACCTTGTTCGGGTGGGCCAGGCTTTTGGTGAAAAAAGGCTGGCCGCTGTAATCAGCTTCATTCTGGGAAATCTCGCCGTCGGTAACCCGCAGCTCTTCGCTACCCTGTTCGTTGATGAAGCTGAGCGTGGAAAAATTGCCGTGAAATTCGGCCAGATAGGAGGAAAGGGCGGCTTCCCGGTAGTTGATGGAATAATTGATCACCTCCTGCCCGCCTGAGATGCGCTCCAGAAGATCGACCTTGGTTTTGAGATAGATGTTGACGGTTTGCACGGCGTGCCGGGTAATGAATTCAAGGTTTTGTTTCTGACTCTTTTCCAGGGTGGTAATCAGGTAAAAATAGGAAACATAGGCCAGCAGAAGGTTAGTAAGCAAAATAATCCCGCTGTGCGAGAGCAGAAGGGTTATTTTCAGCGAACGAAACATAATAGACCTTATAAACCTTGAGCCCCGGGAAACGGGACGGGGAAATCAGCAGCACAATCCCTGGGCCGGCTGCCGTGCCTTGCTTTTGCGAGACCTGCCAGCATGTCTACCGCCTTTTCAGGGCTGAAAAGGCGCCATGGTCGGCCATGATCTTCTCCGCCGCCGGGCTGTAAAGAAAATCGATAAAGTTTTTCACCTGCCGGCCCGGCTCGTCTTTCCATACCAGACCGAGCGGGATAACGAGCCGGTAGGCCCCCTGTGTCACGTTTTCCCGGTTCGGGGAAAGCTGGTCAAGCTGCAGCACAACAATGTTCGGCTGGTTTTCGGCCTCGGCCAGGCACGAGTAGCCGATGGTGTATTTGTATCTGTTGATCGCGGCGATGTTTTCCGGCGTGGTGTAGAGGATCTGTCCCACCGGTTTGTCGATGCCGTTGAATGCCGGTATGTGCTTTTCGATAATGGTGCGGGATGAATCCCCCTTTTCCCGGTTGGCCACGTAAATTTTTTCAGGGGGCCCGCCCAGTTCGCTCCAGCGGGTGATGGCGCCTGAAAAGATGCCGGCCGCCTGCTGCCCGGTGATGCTGGTGACACCCGTCACGCTGCTGTTGACCAGGAAAACCACCGGTGAATCGGCAAAAAGCAGGTAGGAAAGGTTGAGTGCCTTCTCCTGTTCCTTCAACGGACGGGCCACCCGGCCCAGGTCACATTTGCCGGCTGCCGTGGCTTTGATGCCGCCGCTGCTTCCGATGGAGTCCTGCACGTCAATGCTTACGTCCGGATGGGACTGTTCATAGCTGGCGGCCAGATGACGCAGCAGATTCTGGCTGTCGCCGGAGCCGCAGATGATGATTGTCTGTTTGGCCGGATTGGGGGAAACCGTCTGCACTGTTTGTTCAGGATTGCTGTCCGCCTGCAGTGCCGTGACGGGGCGGTCCTCTGCGTAATTTGCGGCGCTGCCGTAATGAGCGGCCGCACTGTTGATTGCGGTGCCCAGCAAGAGGAGCAGACCGGCCACAGGTAGCAATGTCTTTTTCATGCTGATATTTCTCCGCTGGTGTGCTGAAGGGAAAATGGCTGACCAGCTATTCAATAACAAAGGCTATGTTTTTGTCAAGTAGGAGTGCAGAGGCGCATGGCCACCGGCAGGTTGTCATGCAAGAGATAAGATGGCCCATGCAGGCAAAATGTTTCACTTTAACTGGCATAAGGGGCCGCAACGAAATGGTCAGCAGGGTAATGGTTATTTCGTAACAACCCCTTTGATCGTGTTCCGGAAAAAATCGACAATGTTTTCCGGTTTATGATATGATTTTCCATGTTTTGTATAGGTTGCTGACGGCTTGGTTTTTTGCCGGGCATTACTGTGAGAAAACAGTGGGATGCATCAAGGGAAGGGTTGCCACGTTGGCCGGTAAACGGATGAGCGGAGTATCTGAGGGCAGGAATCTGTGGATGGGCGGCGCCTTAGCGGCGGTGCTGATCGCCGGGGCGTTTCTGACCTGGTGGGCGGTGCAGCAGGCCGACAGCCGGATGCGTGAGGACCTGCTCCGGCACACACGCCTGGTGGCGCAGGCAATTGACCTGCGCCGGGTCAAGTCTCTGTCCGGCACCGAGGCCGACCTCGCCTTGCCTGAATACCGGCGGTTCAAACAGCAGCTTGCCGCCACGCTCACTGCCTTTCCGCGGTGTCGGTTCCTGTACCTGATGGGCCGCAGGACCGATGGCCGGGTTTTTTTCTATGCGGATTCGGAACAGGCCGGCTCGCAAGATGAATCCCCGGCCGGTCAGATTTACGAGGAGATCTCCCCTGATTTTTTCCGCTTTTTTGACACCGGGACGGATGGCACCGTCGGCCCGGTCACTGACCGCTGGGGTACTTGGATCACAGCGCTGGTCCCTCTTACCGATCCGGCCACCGGCCATCTGATCACGGTGCTGGGCATGGATATCGACGCCCGTGACTGGCGGCGGGAGGCGGCCAGGGCAGCTTTTTTCCCTGGCTTGATCACCCTGGCGCTGGTGGCGATTCTCCTGGCCGGCAACGCGGTGCTGGCGTGGCGCGGCCGGCTTGGCGGCAAATATGGCCGGGGCCTGCGTCATGCCGAAGCGGTGCTGGCCGCCATTGTCGGGCTGACCCTGACCCTGGCTGCGGCCTGGGCGGATCATCAGGCGCGGACCCGCAGCCATATCGAGACGTTTTTCCATCTGCTCAACAGCCAGACCGCCCGGGTTGCCGCGGTCTTCCAGTCACTGAATGATGTGGAACTGGAGGGCCTGGCCCGCTTCATTGCCGCCAGCCAGCAGGTAAATAAGCAGGAGTTCGGCCAATACACCGGCTACCTGGCCAAAAACCATTCGATCCAGGCCATGGAATGGATTCCCGTGGTTCCGGCGACGGAAAAGGCCCGCTTCGAGCAGGAGGGGCGCCTGGAAGGTTTGCCTGACTATTTCATCTGGCAGAAGGACGCCGAGGGAAAGCGTGCCCAGGCGGCGGCCCGGCCGCTGTATTACCCGGTTCTCTACGCGGAACCCATGAACGGTAATGAACGAGCCCTGGGTTTTGACCTCGGTTCGGAACCGGTTCGCCGGCAGGCCCTGGAAGATGCCGAGCACAGCGGATTGACCACCTGCACCGATCCCGTATCCCTGGTGCAGGAAACAGGCAGTCAGCAAGGGATCTTGGTGTACCGGCCTGTTTTTTCCGCTGGTGAAACGGGGAGTCTGCGCGGGTTTGCCCTGGCCGTGCTGCGCATGGGGGCATTATTGCGGAACGCGACGGGTTGGAGCCAGGACCACGCCGCCATAACCCTGGACCTCTATCAGCAGCGGGCCGGCGCAGCGGCCGTGCTGCTTGCTTCGACCGCGGAAACAGGGAGCAGGACGGCGCTGGCCGAGCCGCTTCCCGTGGTCCGGCCCCTTTTCATGTTCGGTAAGACCTTTGCCGTGGTTGTCCGGCCGGGACCGGCCTTTGCCGAGCTGTATACGACGAGAACCGGCTGGGTCACGGTTCTCGCCGGTCTGGTCATGACCGGGGCCATCGCCCTGGTCATCGGCTTTGTCGCCCACCGGCGGGAGGAACTGGCGCTGCTGGTGCAGGAGCGCACCGCCGCCCTCGGCGAGAGTGAGAGTCTGCAGCGTCTGCTCATGGACAATCTCAGCGCCGGGGTCATGATCATCGATGCCGGTACCCATGTGATTGAGCGGGTGAATCCATGGGCCGCCCGACTTATTGGCACCCCGGCAGAGGAGATTGTCGGGCGGGTCTGCCACGGGTTTGTCTGTCCGGCCCAGGCGGGCAGCTGCCCGGTAAGCGATAGCGGGCAGAAGGTGGACAACGCGGACCGGATCATTCCGCGGCTTGACGGCAGCCAGGTGTCCATCATGACATCGGTGCAGCCCATCCGCATTCAGGGCCGGGAGAAACTGCTGGAAACGTTTGTCGACATCACCGACCGCAGACGGGCGGAGGAGGCGATACGCCAGAGCAGGGAACTCCTGACCACGATCCTTGACGCCATTCCCGTCCCAGTGTTCTACAAGGATTTTAATGGGGTTTATCTGGGCTGCAACACGGCGTTTGCCCAATTCCTGGGTAAGCCGAAGGAGGCCGTGGTCGGCAGGACGGCCTTTGATATCGCGTCTCGCGACCTGGCCCAGCGTTACCATGACGCTGACCTTGATTTAATGGCAAAGGGCACAAGGCAGATCTATGAAGCAGAGGTGGTCCACGCCGATGGTTCCCGCCGGCAGATCATGTTTCACAAGGCGCCCTTCTTCAGCGCTGACGGCTCCCTGCTCGGCTTGGTCGGAGCCATGCTGGACATCACCGACCGCAAGCGGGCCGAGGAGGAACTGCGCCATACCAACCGCCAGCTGGAGGAGGCCACCGGCCGGGCCAACGATATGGCTGCCAGGGCGGAGCTGGCCAGTGCCGCCAAGAGCCAGTTCCTGGCCAACATGAGCCACGAGATCCGCACCCCCATGAACGGCGTGATCGGCATAACGGGGCTGCTACTGGACATGGACCTGAGTGACGAACAGCGCCGCTACGCCGAGATGGTGCGCGCCTGTGGAGAATCGCTCCTCGGCCTTATCAATGACATCCTTGATTTTTCCAAGATCGAGGCCGGGAAATTGGATCTGGAGCATCTGGATTTTGATCTGCACAATCTCCTGGATGACTTTGCCGCCACCATGGCCTTGCGGGCCCATGACAAGGGGCTGGAACTGCTGTGCTTCACCGCGCCGGAAGTGCCCGCTCTCCTGCGTGGCGATCCGGGCCGCCTGCGCCAGATTCTGACCAATCTGACCGCTAACGCGATCAAATTCACTCCTGCCGGCGAGGTGGTTATTCGCGTTGCCCTGGCGTCGGCAACCGAGGGTGAGGTTCTGTTGCGCTTTTCGGTGCGTGACACCGGCATCGGCATTCCCCAGGATAAGATCGGCCTGCTGTTTGACAAGTTTTCCCAGGTGGACGCATCGACCACCCGTCAGTATGGCGGTACCGGCCTGGGCCTGGCCATCTCCAGGCAGCTGGCCCAGATGATGGGCGGGGAAGTCGGCGTTGTGAGCCAGCAGGGACGGGGCTCGGAGTTCTGGTTCACCGCGCGGCTGTCCAGGCAGCCGGGGCTGGACCAGGCTGAGGCCCCCCCAGCCGCCGATCTGCGCGGGTTGCGGGTGCTGATTGTCGACGACAACGCCACCAGCCGCGAGATCCTGTCTACCCGTATGTCCTCCTGGTCCATGCGGCCGGAGCAGACCCAGGACGGCCCGGCGGCTCTTGCCATGCTCCGGCGGGCGAGTGATGAGGGTGATCCCTTCCGTCTCGCCGTGATTGACATGCAGATGCCGGGCATGGACGGAGAGGAGCTTGGCCGGCTTATCAGGGCGGACCAGCGGCTGGCGGACACCCGGCTGGTGATGCTGACCTCCCTCGGTACGCGGGGTGACGCCCGGCGCTTCGCGGAGATCGGCTTTGCCGCCTACCTGACCAAGCCGGCCCGCCATCATGAGTTGTACAACGTCTTATCCGCTCTCATGCGCCCGTGTCCTGTTGCCGTTGATCAGGCCGCAGGAGCGCCGCCGCAACCGCGGCCCATTGTGACGCGCCATTCGGCCCGGGACCTGCGGCACCTGTTTGCCGAAACAGGTGCGCGGGTGCTGGTGGTCGAGGATAACAGCACCAACCAGAAGGTGGCGCTGGGCATCCTGAGAAAACTCGGGCTGCACGCCGATGCCGTGGCCAATGGCGCGGAGGCGGTCAAGATACTGGAGACCATTCCCTATGACCTGGTGTTGATAGACGTGCAGATGCCGGTAATGGACGGATACGAGGCGGCCCGGCAGATCCGCCATCTCCGCGGGGCCATCCTCAATCCCCGCATTCCCATCATTGCCATGACCGCCCACGCCATGCAGGGCGACCGGGAAAAGTGTCTCGCCGCCGGCATGAATGATTATCTGACCAAGCCGATTTCGTCACAGGTGCTGGCCGAGAAGCTGTACAGATGGCTCGGGCCCGGGCCCGCGGCCGGTAAGCAGCAGAAAGCAAAAGAAGGCAGGGCAGCCGTATTTGATCAGGAAACCATGCTTAAACGCCTGATGGGTGATCAGGTTCTGGCGCAAATCGTTATTCAAGGTTTTCTGCAGGATATCCCCCAGCAGATTCAGGAGCTGAAAAGGTTGCTGGCTGGTGAAGATGCCGCGGCCGCCGGACGCCAGGCCCACACCATCAAGGGCGCGGCCGCCAACGTCGGCGGAGAATCTTTACGGGCCGTGGCCTTGCAGATGGAAAAGGCGGGCAAGGCCGGTGATCTGGCCGCCATGCGGCAGCGGATGGCCGAACTGGAAGCGCAGTTCGACCGGCTGCAGGACGCTATGCAAAGAGAGATTGAAAAAAACGCAAACCCATAACAGGCAGCGGGAACACAAGAGAGAATCCGTGGCCGGTGGAGGAGCTGCCTAAGCGCGGCCCTCTTCCCGGAGGGGCTTTGCCGGCCAGGGCATGTTAAACCAAGCAGGGGAGACACCATGCGTATCCTGATCGCTGAAGACGACTTGACGTCGCGGGTCATGCTGGCGGCTGTGTTAAAGAAAGGTGGCCATGAGGTGGTGGAGACCACCAACGGCACGCAGGCCTGGGAGGCGCTGGGCAAACCCGATGCGCCGCGCCTGGCCATTCTCGACTGGATGATGCCCGGCCTGGACGGGCTTGATGTCGTGCGCCGAATCCGCTCCCTGCCCTCCCTGCCGCCACCGTACATCATCATCCTGACCGCCAGGGAGGGGAAAACCGATGTCATCGCCGGTCTTGAAGCCGGGGCGGACGACTATCTGGCCAAACCCTTTGATCCGGGAGAACTCCTGGCCAGGGTTGCGGTCGGCCGGCGCATGATCCAGCTGCAGGAAAGATTGACGGACCAGGTGCGGGAACTGCGCGAGGCCGCCCGCCACATCAAAACCCTGCAGGGCATCATCCCTATCTGTTCGTTCTGCAAGAAGATCCGTGACGACCAGGGTTACTGGGACCAGGTCGAGGCCTATGTCAGCCGGCATTCCGAGGTCCAGTTCAGTCACGGCGTCTGTCCCGAGTGCCTGAAAAAAAACTACCCCGATTGCTGTGAGGACGACGGTGACGGCGAGGGCGAGCTGGTATGATGAATAACACCACATCCACCAGACCGGCGGCCAGGGCCGTGGTGGTCAATGACGACGTGAACCAGCTTAATGTGCTGTCCGGCCTGTTGCGCAGGGAAGGGATCGAGGTGCAACCATGGCAAAGCGCGGAGGCGGCCCTTGCCGCCATGGACCGGCACCGGCCACCTGATCTCATCGTCACCGACCTCTACATGCCGGTGATTGACGGCTGGCGCTTCTGCCGTCTGCTCCGTTCGCCTGAATACCCATCCTGCAACCACATCCCCATCCTGGTCATTTCAGCCACCTTTGCCGGCGACGAGGCCGCCCGCATCACCAGGGAGCTTGGCGCCAACGCCTTTCTGCCGGCACCGGTGGACGGCAAACAGTTCATTGAACAGGTGCGGGCGATTCTCGCCGGCCGGTTGTTGCGTCATATCCCCCGGGTGCTGCTTGTTGAGAACAGTCCCACCCTGGCGGGCCTCCTGCAGAAGGCCTTTGAGAGCCACGGCTACCTGGCCGATACGGCCAGCACCGCCCGGACGGCGGCCGCAGCGTTCGCCTGCGCCGCTTACGACGTGGCCGTGCTGGACTATCACCTGCCCGATGCGACGGGGGATTTGCTGCTCGCGGATTTCCGGGCCGGGCGGCCTGATTGCGTCTGCATCATGATGACCACCGACCCGAGCCCCGAGCTGGCCCTGGCCTGGATGCGGCAGGGCGCGGCCGCCTATCTGCGCAAGCCCTTTGACCCTGCGTCCCTCATCGAACTCTGCGCCATGGCCTGCCGGGAAAGAGCCCTGCTGCGGGTGGAAGATCTGCTGGAAAAAAGAAGCCGCGAACTGCGGGAGGCCGAATGCCGCTATCGCACTCTCTTTGAGCAAAGTCCAGACGGGGTGGTGATTCTTCATCCGGGAACCGCCCAGCCGCTTGAATTCAACGAACAGGCCTGCCGGCAGCTCGGCTATTCCCGGGAAGAGTTCGCCCGCCTGCGCCTGTCGGACATCGAGGCGGCGGAAACGGCTGAAGAAAGTCAGGTCCGTATTGCCAACGTCATTCGCGAGGGGCACGACGATTTCGATACCCTGCAGCGCACCAAACAGGGAGAGATCAGGCACGTCCACGTGACGGCCCAGCTGATTGATGTGGGGGGGCGGCCGGTCTACCACTGCATCTGGCGGGACATCACCGAGCGCAAACGGGCGGCGGAAATGCTGCGGGAAAGCGAGACGCAGGTTCGGGCCAAGCTCGACGCCATCCTGTCCCCGGCGGGAGATATCGGTCTGCTCGATCTGCGCGACATCCTGGATGTCCGGGCGATCCAGGAGCTGATGAACGATTTTTTCAGTCTGACCCATATCGGCGTCGGCATTATCGATCTGCACGGCAAGGTGGTGGTTGCCACCGGATGGCAGGATATCTGCACCAGATTCCACCGCCGCCACCCTGAAACCTGCCGGAACTGTATGGAAAGCGACACGGAGCTGTCCGCCGGGGTGCCGGCCGGAACCTTCAAGATCTATAAATGCCGGAACAACATGTGGGATATCGCCACCCCGGTCATGGTGGGCGGCAGGCACATGGGCAACCTGTTCCTCGGCCAGTTCTTCTTTGCCGAGGATACCCCGGATCGTGACACCTTCGTGGCCCAGGCAAGGCAATACGGGTTCGCTGAGGATGAGTATTTGGCCGCCCTGGAGCGCGTGCCGCGCTGGAGCCGGGAAACCGTCAACACCATCATGAGCTTCTATGCCCGCTTCACCACCCTGCTTTCCACCCTGAGCTATAGCAACATCAAGCTGGCCCGGACAGTGGAAGAGCGTAGGGAAGCCGAGGAGGCGCTCAGGCAGAGCGAGGCCCGGCTGGCGGAATCCAATCAGCTCATGGCCGGGGTGCTGGATCATACCCACATGATGGTGGCATACCTTGACGCGCGGTTCAACTTCATCTGGGTCAATCGCGCCTATGCCCAAACCTGCGGGCAGGAGCCCGGCTTTTTTCCGGGCAAGAACCACTTCGCCCTCTATCCCCACGAGGAGAATCAGGCCATCTTTCAGCGCGTGGCGGATACCGGTGAACCGTTTTTCGTCGCCGCCAAACCGTTTGAGTTTCCCGATCAGCCCGAGCGCGGCGTGACCTACTGGGACTGGAGTCTGGTTCCCACCAGGGATTCAGCGGGGAAGATCACGGGACTGGTTTTCACCCTGGCCGAGGTCACCAGCCGCATCCGGGCCGAGGAGACCCTCAGGCGGAGCGAGGAACTCCTGAATGCCACCCAGCGGCTGACCAAGGTGGGCGGCTGGGAGTGGGATCTGGAAAAACAGACCATGTTCTGGACCGAGGAGGTTTACCGCATCCATGGCCTGAATCCTGGCTGCGTCGCGCCGGGCGCGGCCGAACACGTGGCCAGGAGTCTGGAGTGTTACGATCCCGGGGATCGGCCGGTCATCCTGTCCGCCTTTCAGCGCTGCGCCGAGGAAGGGCAGGCATACGACCTGGAGTTCCCTTTTACGCCCTGCAGCGGAGGCAGGATCTGGATCCGGACCGGGGCCGAGGCCGTAATGGAGGCAGGTAAAGTGGTGCGGATAGTCGGCAACATCATGGACATCACCGAGCGCAGGCTGGCCGAGGAGACGCTGCGCAACAGTGAAGAGCGTTACCGTCTGCTCTTTGCGGCCATGGACTCGGCCTTCGCTCTGCACGAGATCCTGCGTGACGCAAACGGTTCGCCCTGCAACTACCGTTTCCTGGAAGTCAATCCTGCCTTTGAGAGGTTGACCGGGCTCAAGGCCGGGGAACTGATCGGCAAAACGGTTCTCGATGTCCTGCCGGAAACCGAACATCTCTGGGTTGAGCGTTACGGTCATGTGGTTGACAGCGGCGAGACCATCCATTTTGAGAATTACAGCCGGAATCTGAGCCGGCATTATGCGGTCACCGCTTACCGTCCCCGGCCAGGGCAGTTTGCCGTGATCTTTATGGACATCACCGAGCGGAAGAGGGCCGAGACGGAACGGGAACGGCTGCTCATGGCCATCGAGCAGTCCGGCGAGGTCATCGTCATCACCGACCCTGATGGCATCATCCAGTATGTCAATCCGGCCTTTGAGCGGGCAACGGGCTACAGCCGTGACGAAGTCCTGGGCCAGAACCTGCGCCTGTTGAAGAGCGGCCGACAGGAGGAGGCCTTTTATGAGGAAATGTGGCGGGTGATCTCCGGAGGCGGGAACTGGCGGGGACGTTTCGTCAATAAACGCAAGGACGGCACGCTTTTTACCGAGGAGGCCAGCATCTCGCCGGTGCGGGACACCCAAGGCCGGATCGTCAATTACGTGGCGGTCAAGCGCGATATCACGGAGCATCTGCGCATTTCCGAAGAGAATGCCAAGCTGGAGGCCCAGTTTCAGCAGGCCCAGAAGCTTGAGTCCGTCGGCCGTCTGGCCGGCGGCGTGGCCCATGATCTCAACAACCTGCTCACCCCGATTCTCGGTTACGCAGAGATGCTGCTGGATGATTTCAGCGAGGAAGACGGGCGCAGGGTGGACATGGCAGAGATCGTCAAGGCGGGCATGCGGGCCCGGGATCTGGTGCGCCAGCTCCTGGTTCTCAGTCGCAAGCAGGTGATGGAGTTGAAATCCATCGATGTCAACAACCTGCTGACCCAGTTTGACAAGCTGCTGCGCCGCACGATCCGCGAGGATGTCGCCATTGATCTCATTCTGGCCCCGTCGCTGCCGCTCATCAAGGGTGATATCGGGCAGCTGGAGCAGGTGATCATGAATCTGGCGGTCAACGCCCAGGACGCCATGCCAGACGGTGGCAGGCTGACCATGGAAACGGAGATGGTCGCGGTGGATGAGGTCTATGCCGCGGGGAAACCCGGCATGCTCCCCGGCCCTTACGTCAGGTTGACCATCAGCGACACGGGCTGCGGCATGGACGCCGAGACCTGCAGGCACATCTTCGAGCCGTTTTTCACCACCAAGGAAAAGGACCAGGGTACCGGACTGGGCCTGGCCACCGTCTACGGCATTGTCAAGCAGCACGGCGGCAGTATCTGGGTCTACAGCGAACCCGGCCACGGCTCAACCTTCAAGATATATTTTCCTGTTGCCGAGGCCCAGGCTGCGGCGGAGGAAGTCGTTGCGGCAAAACCCGCAGACAGGGATGGCTCCGAAACCATTCTGCTGGTGGAGGACAATGAGCAGGTGCGCAATCTCGCCCGGGCCATTCTCAGCCGGCGGGGCTACTCGCTCCTCATCGCCCAGGACGGCAGCGATGCGCTGCGCATCCTCGCCCGGCACCATGGGCCGCTGCACCTGATACTGACCGACGTGATCATGCCCGGCATGAGCGGCAAGGAGCTTTTTGACCGGGTTGCCGCTCTTTACTCTGATATGAAGGTGCTTTACATGTCGGGCTATACCGATAATGTCATTGCCCAGCGCGGCGTGCTTGACCAGGGCATTCACTTCATCCAGAAACCTTTCACCGTCACGGGCCTGCTGGCCAAGGTGCGGGAAGCGCTGGATCAGGCTTCCCGCAGCGCCAGCTGATTCCCCTTCAGCTCCGGCCTCCCGCCCTACCTTGCCGCCTGCCTCGGGTGCCTGAGGGGATTTGCGGCAGGCGGGATTTCGACATTTTGTTGTCCGGGCTCGACAAAAGTGTCGAGGAACAGGGGTGAAAAAGGCCGTTTCCCCTGGTGGGCTGTCCGTCGTTATCCGGCAAAGTGAAGAAAAAAACCATGATATCCATATGTTATGGAATTAATTATTGCGTTGGCACGCAAGTTGAAAAACAGAATAAGCAAACAGCGTAATTTTTCCCTTAACATATTTTTTCAACACAGGAGGATCATCATGAAAAAGGTACTGGCAGCAATGGCTTTAGCGGCAACAATCGGTTTGTTCGGCATCCAGCAGGCAGACGCCCAGCGCGGCCCGATGGGCTGGGGTGGCGGGCCTGCCGGGGCAAACTGCTGGAAGGCAAACGCCGGGCAGAATGTGCAGGTCATGGATGAGGAAACCAAAAAAGCGTATAATGCCTTTATGGACGCCACGGTTGACCTGCGCAAGGAAATGTTCAGCAAAAGTGAACAGATGCGAGCCTTGACCTTTGCGGCAGATCCGGATGAAGCAAAAATCGATGTGCTGGCCAAGGAAATGTTTGACCTGCGCGCCCAGATTCAGGAAAAGGCTGACGAGCTTGGCTGGCAGGGCGGCATCGGCGGTCCCGGCTTTGGCTGCGGCGGCCCCGGCCCCGGCCGCGGCATGGGCATGGGCATGGGTTGCGGGCGGGGTGGCAATGGCCCCTGCCCTAAATGGAATTAATAATAGAGTTTCACCTCATTTTCTCTCCCCCTCTCCTCAATAAAAAAGCCCCTGCCGTACGGCAGGGGCTTTTTTATTGACCCAGAAAGTCCTTACGATCCCATTGCTTTTTCACGGCGCCAGCACAGTGCGTTCAGCGGCAAAGAGAACGCGCGGATCTTGCAATTCGGACATATGCAACCAGCCTCTGATGAAGGTCTCTGTCTTTTGCTGCGGGGCGGATCGTGGTATAGTGCGGAAAAGCAATCCGCCCCGGCCAGCATTTAGCGGCAATGACAGAGGAAAACAACCATGCCTGATTTACAGAAAACCCTGGGATATCGTTATCTACATGACACCAAGTTTACCAGAAAAAATATCAGAGAAAAAGAAAGACCTGCCATCGCCCCGGCCCCGGCCTTTAAAGATTATCCGGCCGCGGAAAAGATTGCTTTGCCGGTAAACCCGGCAAAGCCACCGGCTGATCTGTGGCAGCTGCTGCAGCACCGGCGGTCCGAACGCCGATTTTCCGGCAGGCCCCTGAGCCTCGATGATCTTGCCCTCCTGCTCTGGGCCTGCCAGGGGGTAACCGCCCAGGCCGGGCCCTATCTGCTGCGCACCGCCCCGTCGGCGGGCGCCCTGTATCCCATTGAAACCTATGTGGCGGCTGATCATGTTGGCGGACTGCCGCCCGGTCTGTTTCATTTCAACGTCCGAACATTCCAGCTTGAACGGCTGACGGACAGGGCGGTCGGACCTCTGGTGGCCCGGGCAGCCCTTGATCAGTCCTTTATCGGCCAGGCGGCGGCGGTTTTTATCTGGTCGGCGGTCCTGCGGCGCAACATGGCGAAATACGGCCAGCGGGGCATGCGCTATATCTGCATGGATGCCGCCCATATTTGTCAGAATCTGCTGCTGGCCGCCGGGGCGCTGGGCCGGCGGAGCTGTCCCGTGGCGGCAATGTATGATGATGAACTCAATGACCTGCTGGGGCTTGACGGGGTGGAGGAGAGTGTGATCTCTCTGGCGCCGGTGGGCTGATGGACGATTGCGGCCTTACTTGCTGAGTTTGGGCACGGAGCGGCATTCAAGAAAGATCCGATTGCTACAGCGGCCGCAGATCTGCCGGTCAAGCTTGGCGAAAATCCCGGCAATGGCCTCCGCCTTGGATTCGTAAAGGTAGTCCGTACCGATATCAAGCAGATAGCCGGTCAGCCTGAAATGGGAGCAGATGCCCTCCTTGATGCCGTACAGGTACAGTCTGCCCCCTGCTTCCTTTCGCTCTTTGGCCAGATGGACAAGAAATTCCGCTCCGGCCATGTCGATGAAGTTGATGCCGCTCGCCACCACCAGCAGATGTTTCTGGTCGGGATTTTCGCATTGCATCTCCTGCAGTCTCTCCTGGACATGGTTCACCGCCCCGAAGTAGAGAGAGCCGTCGATACGGATGATTTTCAGTTGCGGACACTCCGGCAGTACGGGGTCGGTGACGAAAGGCCGTTCATCAAGACGCGGGTCCGGCACCCGGGTGAGAATGCGCGGGTGGGAGGTGCGGTTGAGGTACATGACCAGGGAGAAGATAACCCCAAGCAGAATGGCGAACTCAAGCTCCAGAAACAGGGTGGCGAAAAAGGTGGTGCACATGATGACGCTTTCGGCACGGCTGGTCCTGAATATCTTGCCTATATGGCGGAAATCCATGAGGCCCCAGGCAACCAGAAAAAGAATACCGGCCATGGCCGCGTTGGGCAGAAAAGCGGCAAGAGGGGCGATCAGGATGACAAGAACGATAAGCAGTACACCGGCAAACACGGCGGCCAGCGGGGTTTTGGCCCCGGCCTGATAGTTCAGCCCGCTGCGGTTGAATGAACCGGTAGCCACATATCCCGAGAAAAAACAGCCGACCATGTTTGACAGCCCCTGGCCGATGAACTCCTGGTTGCAGTCCAGGTTCTGCCCGGTCCGGTCGGCCAGGGAGCGGGCGATGGACACGGCCTCGGTCAGGGCAAAGAGGGTTGTTGCCAACGCTGCCGGGGCCAGCATGGTGATATTGGTCAGGGTGATATGGGGGGCAGACAGGGGCGGCAGGGTTGACGGCAGGGCGCCCACAGAGGCAATCTGCGTCACCTCAGGCCCCAGCATGCGGGACATGAGCAAAGCAGCAAGGCTGCCCGCCAGCATGGAGACTATCATGTAGGGGAATTTCGGCCAGAAACGCCTGACCAGCAGGCCGGTAACCAAGGTGATCACGCCCACGGCTGCGACATAGGGGTTGATTTCGTCCCAGTGGCTGATCACCCCATGGATCGTCTCATGAAAATGCCTGGTCCGGGGCAGAATAAGCCCCAGGAAATGCTTGAATTGACTGGAGGCAATGAGGATGGCCGCCCCCGCGGTGAAGCCCACCACCACGGAATGGGAAATGAAATTGACCAGGGTGCCGAAACGGGCCAGGCCCATGATAAACTGGATGAGCCCCACCATCATGGTGAGCGTCAGGGCAAGCTCAACGTACTCCGCGCTGCCCGGCGCCGCATGGATGCTGAGCGAGGAAAAGAGGACGATGGATGCCGCCGTGGTCGGTCCTGAAACCAGCAGCCAGGAAGAGCCGAACAGCGCGGCCACAATGGCCGGCACCATGCCGGCATAAAGACCGTATTCCGGCGGCATGCCGGCGATGGTGGCAAAGGCCACCCCCTGGGGCAGGGCAACGATGGCGCCGGTGAGGCCGGCGATCAGATCAGCGCGGCAGGTCCTGGCGGTAACTCGGGGCCACCATTTCAGGAAGGGAAGAAAGTAACTCTGCCAGTTTTGCTGGTCAGCATGGCAACATTTTTGTTCCATTTCATCAGCCGGATAAAAGAGTTTGAGAAAATGATGGTTGCCGATTTGCCGATAAACAGACGGAAATGACCGGTCTGCCCGGTTGTTTTCATGATGCCTGACTTAGGTGTAACCTCTTTATAGTATATCCAAAAGATGAAGGCAAGAGACAATCACAGGGCATTTTTTTCTTGAAAATGAAGGTGTTGCCGCCGGAGGCCACGGCGGGCCTGGCGTTGCATTTTAAAATCGCTGCCCCAGCTGGCATTGCTGCTTATGGTCCTGCAGGGCGTGACCGCCGCCCATATTTATTGAGGGATCATCCCCTTTGTCCTGCTGCAGCGTGCCGGGCTGCTGCTGGTTTTTGTCTTCCCCGGTCAGATCAGCTGCTTGCTGGAGAGTCGCCGCCTTTTCCCCGGATCATAAATTGCAAGATAATTCACTTGAAAAGCAAACATCTATGGTGTAGTTGATATTGAGCGCAGTCCGTGCTGACGAGGGCAGTTCCGGGGTGCAAATCAAATAATGGAAAGAACATGGAACGGTCTGCCGGGGAAGGACTGTGTGCGACATGACGGGATGCGCTATGCGTGGTTGAGGGCTTGCGTTGAGAAAAGTGGAGTGAAGAGCAACCTTTTGTCGAGGTAACGGGAATGACGAGTAATTTGCGCGATAATTCGTTGGATGGCAGGCTTGCCCAGAGAATTTCGGCGGAAAAATTTGCCGAAAATTCTCCAATGTCACTGACGATCCGCAATGTGAGAATGGAAACCGTGGAGGCCACCCTGTTAAACATCAGCGAAACGGGCATGGCTGTCGTCACCAATCATGAACTTGTCCTCGGCCAACTGGTAAGCATTACGGCAAACATCAAAAACAAAATTCCCAACAAGGCCGTGGTCATGTGGTCGTGCAAGGAAGACAGCGGCTTCCGCGCCGGGTTAAGGTTTGTCAGCTCCTTGTGATTGTCCTTTGTCGAATCGTTATCAGTCCGGCCTAACTTTCTGCCGATCATTGACGGGAGGTTGGGCATTTTTTTTATGATCTTCCAGTAAACCAGAGATTTGCATTATTTCACCATCAACGTTGTCATTTTCTTTGCTTAAAAAAACAGGAGCCGGCATGGCACGACGGGAAGCTGCCCAGAACATCTTTGTCAGGTTCGACAGGCTGCGGGACAGCCTGAAGCAGATTATTTTCGATCAGGACAAGGCCATTGACGAGGTGGTGGATGCCTTCATTCATACGGCCTACAAACCGGTTGCCGCACCGCCCAAGGCGATTTTTACCTTCCTGGGCCCTCCCTCGGTGGGCAAGAAGAGTCTTGCCCGGGCCCTGACCTCACATCTGGAGGAATATGCGGCTTTCAAGCAGTTTGATATGGAGCAGTTCGCCGATCCTGAGAGCGGGGCCCAGCTGTTTAGCCAGCGGTTGACCGCTGACGGGGTGCAGGAGGGGGAGTTGGCGGGGTTTATCAGGGAGCACCCGCAGTCCATTATTCTCTTTGATTCCATTGAAAAAGCGGACAATCAACTGCAATTGGCCCTGTTCAATCTGCTCACCCGCAACGAGGAGGAGAGCGGCATCAACTGCAGCGGCGTTATCGTGATATTCACCTCCAGCCTCGGCTGCAGTTTTTTCAAGGATAGAAAGTACCAGGAGGCTTTCAAGGAAAACAAGCTGCGCGCCCAGGCCCTGGTCATGGATGCCCTTTCCAAGGAAAAAAAGGCGGTCTACGATACGGTGCAGAGCGCCATTGCCCCCAAGCTGCTGGCCGCCATGGCGCGCAATTTCATCATCCTGTTCAATTCCCTGAGCCTGGATACCCTGGTGCGCATCGGGGGTGAATCCTTGCGCTGTCATTCAGAGCAGTTTGCCCAGCTCAGCAAAATGAAAGTGGAATATCATAATTTTGACCGGATCGCCACCCTGCTGACCCTGTCATTTTCCCCCAATATCAGCGTTACGAGGCTGAAACAGAAACTGCCCGATCTCTTTCTCGGCAGGATCACGCGATTTGTTCGGGACCAGAGGAAGTATCCCCAGCATATCGTCTGCAGGCTTTCCAGGCAGGCCGATGCTTTCCTGGAGAAGATATGCCAGGACAAAGAGACATTGCTGGCGCGGCTTTACAAGAAAAACGAAACAGTGGATATCACCTGGAAAGAGACCCTGAGCGGTCAGAAACTGACCTGCGCCATCCACAAAGCGGAACTCAAAAGGCTGCCGCCGGCCAGTGATTTTTTCCGTGAACTGCTGCCGGGGGTGGAATTTTCCACCCTGGGCTTTAAGGATATAGCCGGCAATAAGAGCACCAAGAAGAATCTTAAACAGATTGTCAAAATTCTCCGCGAGCCTGAACTGCTGAAAAAATTCAACATCGACATGCCCAAAGGCATGCTGCTTTATGGACCTTCCGGAGTGGGCAAGACCATGCTGGCCAAGGCCTTTGCCCGGGAAACGGAAAGGCCGTTTGTCTATGTGTCCAGAAGCGATCTGTTTGATCCCGTCTATATCAGGAACGCCTATCTCAAGGCCAGGGAGTTTGCCCCGAGCATCGTCTTTCTTGACGGCATTGACGTCAAAGGCCTGATGGAGGGGGTCTATACCTCCATGCCGGATGACCAGCTGACCCTGGAGCTGGACGCCCTGTCCGGGGACCCAGAGGATTCCGTTTTCACCATCGCCACCGCCCAGATCAAGGCCGATGTCAGTCCCCGGGTCATTGCCCCCAACAGAATCGATATCTTTGTCGAGGTGCCCGAGCTTGACCGGGACGCCAGGCGCTTTTTCATCGAAAAGATTCTGGAGAAACCCAACGACGGCAAAATCAACGTGGAGCGGGTGATCCGCTATATCTCAGGCATGAGCGGCTATGATCTGCAGCGCATCGGCAAAGAGGCGTCCCTCTATGCCATCCGCAATGATCTGGACCGCATCACCGAAGATATCCTCATCGAGGAGATCAATATCATCAAGTATGGCTATAAGCTGGAGAAGAAGCGCATCAGAAATCTTGAGCAGGATCTGAAAATCACCGCCTACCACGAGGCCGGCCACGCGGTGCTGTCGCATCTGCTGCTGCCGGATATCAAGATTGAGCAGGTGACCATCGCGCCGCGGCTCAAATCCATGGGATTCATCTCCTACAGCATGGAGGATTTTCCCGGCAACATCTCCAGGGATGAGGTCTTTGACAACATCTGCGTGCTGCTTGGCGGGCGCACGGCCAGCATCAGGAAATTCGGCAGCAAGGGGATCGACACCGGCGCGGCAAACGACCTGGAGGTCGCCACCCATCAGGCCTATGCCGCGGTCGCCAGTCTGGGCATGGATGAGGAGATCGGCTATGTGCACACCGATACCCTTTCCCAGAATGTCAGCAAGCAGATGTTTCTCACCAAGGTTGAGACGCGGGTCAGCCATTGGATGCGCGAGGCGAGCGCCAAGGCGGAGACGCTGGTGGAAAAGCACTGGGATAAGGTGGAGCAGCTGGCCTCGATCCTCATCCGTCAGGAAATTGTCGACGGCGTCGAACTGGAAAAGATCATGAAGGGGCTCAAGGACTCCTAGGAGGGCGTCATGCCAGAGCAATTCCGCTGCGAGCTTGTCTCCTGGAACAAGATGTACAATATGACCCGGCTGCTGGCCGCAAAGATCAAGCAGCAGGGCTTTGCCCCGGACATGATCGTGGCCATCGCCAGGGGCGGTTGCATCCCGGCGCGGATACTGTGCGATCACCTGGACATCAGCCGGCTGACCACTATACAGGTGACCCACTACGAGTCAGGGGCCAGCAAGAAAAAAAGCGCGCATCTCATCGAGGCCTTGCGGGCGGATATCCGGGGCAGCAAGGTGCTCATTGTTGATGATGTCAATGACACCGGCCAGACCCTGGAGCTGGCCCTGCAGCACATGCAGAGTTTTCATCCGGCCGAGGCCAGGGTGGCCGTGCTGCACGATAAGCAGGTTTCCACCTTCTCCCCGGACTTTTACGTGGCAAAGGTGCGAAAATGGCGGTGGATCATCTATCCGTGGGCGGTGATTGAGGATGTGGGCGGCCTGCTCGGCAGGAGGGCGACAAGACCGGCAACGCCGGCGGAGGCGGCCCAGGTTTTTGCCCAGGAGTTTGCCTGCCGGCTGCCCCGGCAGATTGTGGAGGATGTGTATGCCCTGGCCGGCTGGACGGAACCGCCTGCCGACAGATGTGTCTCCATCCTGCAGACAGCGCAAAAAAGCAAGTGATTTTATTATGCTGCAGACAGTTATTTCCCTTTACTGGTTATAAAAGGGGAGGTAATATCGAATAAAAATTGCTGACAAGGGAGAAAAATGTGCCCTTGCGGCGTGAAAGAAATAGGCAAGCGGTACTATCCACCGTGCTATCAGAAAGAAATACTGTTAACCATTTATCAACAACCAATAATTGAGGAAGAAATCAATGAAACTGATGAGTAAAGCTGTTGCTTTTGGCCTTATGTCCCTGCTGGCCACCGGCATGATCGCCTGCGAACAGAAAAAAGAAAAAGCTGAAGTAGCGCCTGCGGAAAAAGCCGCGCCGGCGGTTGAGCAAACGGCCCCTGCCGCGGAAGTTCAGGCCCCTGCTGCGGAAGTTCAGGCTCCTGCTGCAGCGCCCCAGGCCCCCGTTGAAGAGGTAATTCCCCCAGAAGAAGAACAACCGGTTGATGTCCCCTCACCCGACAGTGAGCCCCAGGCTGAAGGGCAGCCGGCCCAGGCCCCTGCCGCCGACAAGCATTGATGCATGATTGATTTCCGGGGGCGGCGCAGTTGGCTGCCCTCGTTTTTTTATCGCTCCGCTTTTTCTCTCCTGATTTTGCCCCTGATGCGGTCTGTACCTGGAATTCCTTCCACTCCTTGACGGGACTTGTTTATTGTTCATCCAAAAGGCAGTACATGCCCTGCTGCAGGAAGTAAAACCCTGCCCGACCCGCGGGAATGCAACGAGGGGTTACAGGGCAGGTTGCCGGCGAACGGGCCTCCTTTGCCGATCAGTGGTCAGCGCCGATCACGACAACCCTGTTGCGTCCCTCATTTTTCGCCTGATAGAGGGCCTTGTCGGCATTGTTGATCAGGGTGTGCAGATCAACAGCTGTCGTCCGGCCATGGTTGAAACCCGCTACTCCTATACTCACGGTGATTTTGATGGCAGGATGGCAGGACTCTTCATCCTGCGTGGCCATTTCCGTCGCGGCAATTTTCCGGCGTAAACGCTCCGCCAGCACAGCGGCGTGCGAGGCGATGGTGTTCGGCATGATGACCAGCACCTCTTCCCCGCCGTAGCGGGCCACAATGTCAATATCCCGCACGGTTGATAAGATCAGCTGGGCGAGCTTCTGCAGCACCAGGTCGCCGGTCTGGTGCCCGCAGGTGTCGTTGACCATTTTAAAGCGATCAATATCAAGCAGCAGGATGGCAAGGGGCAGATTATATCTTTGCGACCGTAAAAATTCTTCCTTGAGACGGCGGTCCAGATAGCGGCGGTTAAAAATACCCAGCAGGGGATCGGAGATGTTCTCCTGCTCAAGAATATTGATCCGCTGGAGATCAATAACTGTTTTCCACGACAGAAAGCAGACCAGCAGCACAAAAATGGCGCCCCCCAGAAACACTCCCGGCACTAACAGTCCGGAAAAGGAGCTGCAGTTCCTCCAGTTGACAAAACCGTAAGTAATATATCCGGCGATAAAGAAGAGGATCAACAGGGTCAGGACATTCCACAGCGAGCGGGCCGATCCCTTAGGAAGCTCCCAGGTCAGTTTCCAGACCGGAAAGAGGGCGACGGTGAGAATGATCGTCCCTGCGCTGAGCAGGCCATTCATCAGATAAAATGTGACATTTTCCACTGGTAGTCCACAATAATCAGCATCCTGTCTTTGCCATCAATCCTGCAGCAATTTTGAGCGGGTAGCAAAATAACCGGCAGTGGCGGCAATTGCCATATTTTATTGTAAACAGATTATTTTTCTCAATTGGGGACATTATGGCAGTTGGCCGGCGGCTGATCAAGAAAAATACCATGAGTGGGAAAATGGATGCTCTGCGCAAATGCACCAGGCAGGGAGGTCAAATTGTACGGGGGCACATGGTTGATGATATAAGTTGATAATCAATTTCGGGAAATTATATAATAAGGCAATGAACGGACGGCCCGTTATCAGTCTTGCCTCATGAGCCCGCTCGGATTGTTTCCCCACCAACAATGGAGATGTTTCCTCATGAAAAAAATGTCGCTCAGGTTGAAGATATCCTGCATCATGATTTTCATCGCAGTTGTGACAGCCTGCTTCTTCGCTGTTTTTATGTATCAGCGCAACATCAATAAAGCGTATGATGATGCCCGGGGCTACGCCGATGATCTGCTGGCCAGAACCGTGCAGATGTTCATGGTTTCCACCACCAGATTTCACGATGACTTTCAGCGGACGCAAGGGAATCCTGAGGAAAGAAAAAAGATCCTGAATGATTGGAACCGGACGATCTTTGCCGTGGATCAGGCCGTTATTCATGACCATGGGGCGGACAAGCCGAGAGTGAGGTTGATTGGCGATAAGCAGCTTTTTCAATATGCGCCCCTGGGCGGCGACAATACGAAAATACAGATACCATTTGAAACGGAAGCGGGGAAATCCCTGTTGCATGGCGAGAGTAAAGTCGAAAAGATTGAGGACGGTTTTCTGCGGGTGGCCATCCCCCTATGGAGTGATGTCTTCATCGGATGTGCGGAATGTCATTTTTCCGAGGTTGAAAATGACCAGGCCGATATGAACCGGCATATCCTGCTGGGGACCTTGAATGCCTATATGCCACTGCAGCAGATGGTGGCCCAGGCAAGAATTGACGCGGTGGTCATCATTGCGCTGTTCATACTGGCCGTGTTCATGCTGATCGGTGTTGTCTATTGGTTGGTCAGCCTCTCAGTGGTGAAGCCGTTTGTGGTGGAAATCGACAGCCTCAATGGCAGTGCGGAGCATGTGTCCCTTTCTTCCCGGCAACTCTATGCCGCAAGTCTTGCCATGGCCGAGGGTGCTTCGGAACAGGCGGCATCCATCGAGGAGACGTCGGCATCCCTGGAGGAAATGTCCTCCATGACCAGGCGCAACGCCGATAATGCCCATCAGGCTGACAGTTTCACCCGGGAGGCAAGCCAACTGGTGACAACGGCCAATGATTCCATGGGCAAACTGAGTGGCTCCATGGAGGAAATTTCCAAGGCCAGCGATGAAACATCGAAAATCATTAAAACCATCGATGAGATCGCCTTCCAGACCAATCTGCTGGCGCTCAATGCGGCGGTGGAGGCGGCCCGTGCCGGGGAGGCCGGCGCAGGGTTTGCCGTGGTTGCCGATGAGGTGCGGAACCTTGCTTTACGGGCCGCCAATGCAGCAAGGGATACCGCAGGGCTCATTGAGGCGACGGTGAGCAAGGTAAAGGACGGGAAAAATCTTGTCGGAGCAACAAACAGTTCTTTTGCCGAGGTGTCCACCAGTGTCGGCAAGGTCAGCCAGCTCGTGACTGAAATCGCTTCAGCCTCCACTGAGCAGGCGAAAGGCATTGATCAGATCAACCGCGCAGTGACGGAAATGGACAAGGTTATCCAGCAGAATGCCGCCAATGCCGAACAATGCGCCGCGACTTCGGAACAGATGGAGCTGCAGTCCGGCAAGATGAAGGGGGTGGTCCGGAGTTTGCTGAGGTTAATCAAGGGGGATGACAGCGGCAGCGATGCGGTTGCCCCGGCCCAGGTCGTAAGACCTGCGCCGAAAAAATCTGCTGCCGCGCCCGCCCAGGTCGAGCAAAAACGGCAGGAATCCATTCCTGGACCCAAAAAACTTGAATTAAAGAAAGAGATTAAGGCAAATGATAATGATTTTGAGGAGTTTTAGCTGGCGGCCGCGCAATGGACGGCGACGCCGGAAGCGCCATCGCCGTCCGTGGCGAACTACATGGAGCTGATCTGCAGATCGATCAGGTCATCCATTCTGTCCAGGTAAATATCCAGGGGCTGCTGCCTGAGGGCGGCGAGTCCGACCCGGAGATCCAGGGCCTGGATATCATGGGCGAGAGAGGGCGAGCCGACTATCTTCTCCGCCTCGTCATAGCGGTTCAGCTTGATCAAGGCCTTGGCGCAATTGATGGCCGCTTCCGCGCTGCTGCCGGCAATGGGGTTAAGGATCTCGTATGCCTTTTCAGGCCAGCTGTTGGCCAGCAGTATCCGGCCCGTATGTTCCATGGTGGAGTCGTTCCGGGGCAGCAGGTCAAGCAGGGGCTCCGCCTGGTGCCGAAAGCCGAGTTTCAGGTAGAAATTCAATAGGCTGAGGAAGTCGGTCATTTCTCCCATGAGTTTCTGCGGCAGGGAGTCCTTGAGCACCATGTAATAGAGATTTTCGTTCTGTTTGCGCAGACCGTCCAGATCATTGAAGCGATAGATGTTCTGCGGCGGGTTATCCGGCAGACCATCCATATGGTCAATGATGACGGGCTCCATCACCTGATGGAGAAAAACCTGGAACATGAGGGTCCGGCCGGCGAGTTCACTGCGGCCGTAATCAGCCGGGAAGCTTACCGGAAACTGGCTGACCCTGCCTCCCTTCATGCCCTGCAGACCGGCCTCGAAATCAGGGAGGAGTTTGCCGCTGCCCAGCACGGCATCCTGGTAATAGGCCTCGGTGGCCGGCACAACCTGGCCGTCCAGAATACCCTTGCAGTCGTATATAACCTTGCAGCCGTGGGCTGCGGTGCCGCGGCGTTTGCAGCGAAAGCCGGTAAACGGTCCGGCCAGGAAGCTTGTTACCTCCGGATCATGGGGAAATTGAGCCTTGAGCCGGGTCATGCATTGATGGGCGGCATGAAATTCCTCCAGGCACAGATAAATCTGCGTCAGCATGATGAGGGCCTCGGGCCGGCAGGAAAGGGCCGCGAAGTTTGCGGTGATGAAGCCCGCCACCTCGAAAAGGTTGCTGCCGGTGGCAACGTTTTCCTGGAAATCCTGACGATTCAGGCGCCACAGCATGCTCATTCGCCGGATTTCCTCCTCGCTCATGGCGTCGGTGGCGAAATCGCGGCATATGCTCAGGTAAGCTGGTTTGGTCACGGCCAGCGGTTTGATGCCATGGGCCTCATGGTCGTCAAGGATGGGGATGCCGAAGAAGAGGTGCAGCTGCTGGGAAATGGAATTGCCGCTGACGGGCACCCTGTTGGCCTTGACAAAATCCAGGGTTTTCTGGGCATGGGCAAATGACTCCCCTGGCAGGCCGAAGAGGGTGAAGAGTTCAACGTTGATGCCGGCCTGCTGGACTTTGCCGATGACCCCGGCGAGTTTTTCCGGGTTGAGTCCCTTATTGATTCTGGTCAGCACCTCGTGGTCGGCTGATTCGAGTCCGAAGGCAATGGTGTGGGCCCCCGCTTTTTTGAGCAGCTCGAGCAGCTCGTCATCAATGAGATTGTATCTGGTCTGGCACCAGAAGGTGATGGCCGGGCATTGGGTAATGATGCTGCGCAGCAGCTCAACAAGCCGCCCGCGGGAAAAGGCGAAGTTGGGATCGG
This sequence comes from Thermodesulfobacteriota bacterium, assembly GCA_040755455.1. GTDB lineage: Bacteria > Desulfobacterota > Desulfobulbia > Desulfobulbales > SURF-16 > SURF-16. The sequence goes on from JBFMAY010000001.1 coordinate 176,428, forward strand.
CAAACCAGAAGTCGCGGATGCCCCTGGCCTGCAGATGTTTGATTTCGGCCGTGACCCGGCCGATGGAATGAAACCGTACCTTTTTATTGCTGGCGCGGGTGGTGTAACAGAAGGTGCAGGGCGAGGTGCAGCCCCGGGAGGTGAGGAGAATAACCCGGCTCTTGCCGGCCGTGTCGATGATCCCTTCCAGGTAGGGGGAGGGCAGGCTGTCAAGGTCCTCCACCACCTCCGCCGGTGGGGTGTCAACCGCCTTTCCCTGATCCAGGTAGCAGATGCCCGGCACCTCGGCAAGGGGCCTGCCCTTGTCCAGGGCCCGGCCAAGGGCAGGCAGTACTCCTTCACCTTCCCCCCGGCACAGGATGTCCACGTTCTTCATCTGGAGCAGGGCCGCGCCGGGCATGAAGGTGATCTGGGGGCCACCCAGGATTACCAGAATTTCCGGGCGGAGCCTTTTGGCATAACTGGCCCAGACCAGCACCCTGTTGATGTTTTCGTCATAAACCGAAAAACCGAGCACATCCGGTTTTTCGGCGGCAAGCATATCGCGGAAAAGTTTCGGCGGCAGAGGTCTGTCCTTGTAATCGCCGAGAATGGTGCCGCTGTAGCCGTGCTTCCTGAGGGCGGCCAGAGCGTAGGCCTGGGAGATGGGAATGGTATCCGGGGAGTCGATGGTGGCCCATTCATTGACATGTATGAAGAGAAAGTTTGTCCTGTCTGCCTGTCGGTTTTGCTTCATGACGTGGCTGCTCCTGCTCATCATTTATAGATGTGTCGCGTTTATTTTTTTGTTATATTTCCTTTCGCCCCTGCTGAGCAGCGTAGTCAAACGGCAAGCTGTCGATGTGCATGTGCATTGCGGTGCTGAGCCGGGCGGACCGTTAATTGATAAATTGTCGCAAGTAAGTCATGTGTCTGTTTCACCAAAAAAAGAGCAGGAAACAAGACATGGCTTCAAAATTTTCAGTACATTATCGTGTGAAATATCAGTTGTCAATCGATCCTGTGCATTTAATGCCGTGGGGTAATGGTAGGAGAGTTTTTCCGTTGCCTTGCATTGTTCCGGTTGACAAAAAGGATATTTGTAGATAAATCAGATTGTGATGTAGGTATTGGTACCTAAACCGGCTTGAAATTTTTCTTTTTCCCCCGTAAATGACGCCATACAGACCTCTGACCATAATCAGTCATCCGCATTACCTGGAGCATGATACAGGAGGCGGAGACCATCCGGAAAGCCCTGAACGTCTACGATTCATTGATAGGCAGCTCAAGGACAGCCCCCTTTCCCCCTGCATCACTAAAAAAACCGCCAGAAGAGCGCTGCGGGAGGATGTCCTCGTCTATCACACGGAGGCCTATCTGTACCGCCTGGAAGAAACCGCCCTGAAAGGACAGACCTATATTGACCACCGGGACAATCAGATCTGTTTCGAGTCCTTTGAGGCGATTCTGCTTGCGGCCGGGGGCTGCCTGACCGGCATCGATCTGCTGGAAGAGGGCAGCGATCTGGTTTTCTGCTGCATACGGCCTCCGGGCCACCATGCGGAACGGGCCATGGCCCTGGGTTTCTGTTTCGTCAATAATGCGGTTGTCGCCGCCAGGTACTGGCAGAAACGGTATGGACGACAAAAAATTGCCGTCATCGACTGGGACGCCCATCACGGCAACGGCATCCAGGATGCCTTTGAGGAAGACCCTGATGTTTTTTACATCAGCATCCATGAGCATCCCACTTTCAGCTTTCCGGGCACCGGCTATGCCGAGGAAAAAGGCCTGGGGGCAGGGGCCGGCACCACCCTGAATATTCCCCTGCCGCCCGGGGCCGATGACGCCATGTTTCTCCGCGCTATGAGCAAATTCGTGGAGCCGGCCCTGGACGTCTTCCGGCCGGAGAGGATTATCGTTTCCGCCGGATTTGACGGGCATGTGCTGGATGACATGTCAGGACTGTCCTACAGCACGGAGCTTTACGGCGTGATCGGCGAGCGGATGGCGGCACTGACCGACAGGTATTGCCAGGGGAAAAGCCTGTCGATCCTGGAAGGCGGCTATCATCTGGAAGCCCTGGCCGCCAGCGTTGAACGTTACCTCCTTGGCCTGGCCAAGTGTAAGCCGTTGTAAAAAAATAACTGTAACATCGCCATTACGGTGAACGGCATAACGGGCCGTAACGAAATGGTCAGAGATGTAATGGTTATTGCAACGGCCCCTAACCCGATATAAAAAAACAATATCGTCGTCCCGATGTCAGAGACGGCATAAGGGGCCGTAACGAAATGCTCAAAAAAGAAGAGGTTATTTCGCAACGGCCCTAAATAAAGGAGTGGAAAATGTATATAGCACGCCATATGACCTCACCGGCGCTGACTGTTTCCCCGGACACCCTGCTGCCGGATGTCCGTGAAATCATGAATACCCGCAGGTTCAGGCACCTGCCGGTGGTCGATGAGCAGCAGCGGTTGATCGGTATGATCACCGACCGGGATCTGCGTTCCGCCTATCCCTCCTCGCTGCTGCCCGAGGACAAGCGGCTGGCTATCCTGGAGAAGGTGGCCAAGACCGAGGTCAGGTCCATCATGTCCCAGAAGATCATTGCCATTACCCCGCTTTCCACCCTGGATGATGCCCTCTATTTCCTGTCCAAGGAAAAAATCGGCATGCTGCCGGTGGTTGATGAGGAACAGCATGTTATCGGCGTCTTTTCCGTCCATGACCTCATGATGGCCTATAAAAAACTCTATGGCATCGGCGATCGCGGTTCCGCACTGATTGCCGTGGAGGATGACGGCAAGCCGAAACCTCTGACCAGAATCGTCCGGGTGCTGGAGGAGCGGGAAATCCGCTTTTCCCGCCTGACCAGGGTCCATGGCGAGGCCGGGGAAAAGAAGATCATCTATCTGCGCGTCCATACCTTCAACCTCAATGTGGTGCATAAGGCGCTGAAAGAAATCGGCATGACCATGATGGTTCCCGATCTGCAGGAAATTCTGCCAAAGCCCCATGCCTGATCGAGCCGGTCTGAGCTTTTTCTCGCAATACCGGTAACTACCGCAGCAACCTGGGGGGAGGTGGGTTCATCATGAACGCAGAAAATGCAGGCTGTGATCCTGACTGGCAGAACCGTTACAGCGACATGATTGCCACCGCCCGAAAGGCGGTCTCCCATGTGAAGCACGGGCAGCGGGTTTTTATCGGCACCGGCTGCGGCGAACCGGTTGAACTGGTCAAGGCGTTGACCGACCGTGCCGGCGAGCTGGCGGATGTGGAGATTATCCACTTGATCACCAAAGGTGAGGCCCCCTATGCCTGCAAACGTCTGGCCGATTGTTTTTCGGTCAACAGTTTCTTCATCGGCGCCAATGTGCGCGATCATATTCAGGAAGGGCTTGGGCATTACACCCCCATGCTGCTGTCCGATATCCCCAGGATCTTCAGTTCCGGCCAGATTCCCCTGGATGTGGTCCTGCTCCAGGTGACACCGCCGGACATGCGGGGCAAGGTCAGCCTGGGCGTGTCCGTTGATATCGTAAAAAGCGCGGCGGAAAACGGCTCGCTGGTCATCGCCCAGGTCAATCCCCTGATGCCCAGGACCCTGGGGGATTCCTTCCTTGATATCTATGATCTCGACATCCTGGTTCCCATTGCCACCCCGCTCATCGAGCGGCAAGCCGGTCCGCCCAACGAGGTGACCAGAAAGATCGGCGGCTATATCGCCTCGCTGGTGGAGGATGGCTCTACGGTGGAATTCGGCATCGGCACGATTCCCCAGGCCCTGGTGGAATTTCTCAAGGACAAGAAGGACCTGGGCATCCATACGGAAATGCTGAGCGAAGGTGTCATCGAGCTGATTGAAGCGGGCGCGGTCACCGGCAGAAGGAAAACCCTGGATGCCGGCAGGATCGTCACCAGCTTCTGCATGGGCACCAAAAAGCTCTATGACTATGTGGACAACAACCCTCTCTTCTGTTTCCGTCCCACCGAATATGTCAATGATCCCTTCATCATCGGCAGGCAGCATAAGATGGTGGCCATCAATATGGCCCTGGAGGTTGACCTCACCGGCCAGGTCTGCGCCGATTCCTTGGGCTCAAAGTTCTACTCGGGCATCGGCGGCCAAGTTGATTTCAACCGTGGCGCGGCACGGTCAAAGGGGGGCAAGGCCATCATCGCCATGCCGTCCACGGCGCTTGATGACACGGTGTCCCGCATCGTGACCCGGCTCGCCACCGGCGGCGGGGTTGTTACTTCCCGCGGGGAAGTGCATTATGTCATCACGGAATACGGCATTGCCTATCTGCATGGCAAAAGCGTGCAGGAGCGCTGCCTGGCCCTGATCAGCATCGCCCATCCCCATTTTCGGGAGCAGCTGCTGAAGGAGGCCATTGAGGCAAAATACATCCGCCAGGAAATGTCTGATGTGGAAGGTCGTTTCATGGTGGCCTCCCAGGAAATGAAGACATCGGTGCTGCTTGATGACGGCACCCAGATCAATTTCCGCCACGTTCATCCCACCGATCTGCCGCGCATGCGCGATCTGCTCTACGCCCTGTCCCAGGAAACGATCTATTACCGGTTCATGACCCGCTCCCAACGTTTTGCCCATAGTCAGATCCAGAACTTCGTCTATGTGGATCACCGCAAGGATGTGGCCATCGTGGCCACGGTGCCCGAGGCCCACGGGGAGGATATCATTGCCATCGGCCGTTATTATCTTGATGAACGGACCAACCGGGCGGAGGTGGCCTTTGTGGTCCACGATCAGTGGCAGAACCGGCATATCGGCACGTTTCTCTTCAAATATCTGGCGGCCCTGGCCAAGCGCAGCGGCATTGCCGGGTTTACCGCGGAGGTGCTGCTGGAAAACAGAAGGATGCAGGCCATATTCAACAGTTCCTCTTTGAAGGTGGAAAGCCAGAGGGAAGAGGACGTCTACCGGTTCAAGATCGAATTCGATTAGTCCGCCACCCAGTCTGACTATTTTTTGCCTGCCGGCATCTCCGCCTTGCTTCTTCTGGGGGGAAATGTCATGATTTAAACGTCATGATGTTTTGTTCAAGTTTTTGTGTGCCTCGCCATGGGAAATACCTCGCCGCTAAAGATATTTGTCTTATTGACCCTGCTGATCGGTCTGATCGAGCAGGGCTTGATGTATTTTCTCGGTGCCGGCGCCATTGCCCTGCATCCTTTTGTCGTGGGCATGCTGGATTCGTTTTTCCTCATCCTGATCCTTTTTCCCTTTCTGTATCTGCTCGTCTACCGGCCTTTTGGCAAAAACATGGAAAACCTCTGCCAGGCAAAGGAAAGGGCGGAGGAGGCGCATGACCGTCTCCTGTCGGTGCTGGACAGCATTGATGCCATTATCTACGTTGCCGACATGCAGACCTATGAACTGCTCTTTGTCAACAGGTACACCAGGGAGATGTTTGGTGACATTACCGGCAGGATATGCTGGCAGACGCTGCAGATCGGTCAGTCAGGTCCGTGCCCTTTCTGCACCAATGACAAACTGGTCAATGCCGTCGGCGAACCGCAGATGTGCAGATGGGAGTTCCGCAACACGGTCACCGGCCACTGGTATGATATCCGCGACCGGGCGATCCGCTGGGTGGACGGCCGGCTGGTGCGTATGGAAATTGCCATGGACATCAGCAGCCGGAAGAAATCGGAGGAACAGATCAGACAGCAGAATACCTTTCTGCATAATGTGCTTGAGTCCCTGCCCTACCCTTTTTATGTGGTGAATACCGATACCTACGAGATTGAACTGGCCAACGGCATTGCTCTGCATCAGGGAATCAGCAGGGGCAGGAAATGTTATGCCGCAACTCATGATGCCGATGCTCCCTGTAATTCGGCGGAGCACCAATGCCCATTGAATCTCGTGAAAAGGCTGCGGGAGCCGGTTATCGAGGAGCATGTGCACAAGGACCGGCACGGCAATGATAAGTACGTGGAAATTCACGGCTACCCCATTGCCGATGAAAACGGCAGGGTCAGCCGGATGATTGAGTATCAGATCAATATCACGGAGCGGAAAAAAGTCGAAGAGGCCCTGCGCCGCATTGCCGTCACCGATGAGATGACTAAACTGTATAACCGGCGCGGCTTTCTCCTGCTGGCCGAAAAACAGATCAAGATCGCCGACCGCATGCCGGGCGAGCTTTTTGTTCTTTATGCCGACTGCGATAAGTTGAAATGGATTAACGACACCCTGGGGCATAAGACCGGCGATCAGCTGATCATGGAAACGGCGGAGATGTTGCAGAATACCTTTCGGCAGGCGGATATCATCGGCCGCCTGGGCGGCGATGAATTTGTCGTGGTCATGGTGGATGAATCCGGCAAGGAAAGCGTCAATACGGTCAAAGAGAGGCTGGCAAGCGCCATCGTGAAAAGAAACGAGCTGCCGGACCGCCGGTATGTTCTTTCCCTGAGCTACGGCATTGTCCGCTACGATAAGAACAACCCCTGTTCCATGGAGCAGCTGCTCTCAAAGGCGGATCATATCATGTACAAGGTGAAAAATGAGCACAGGGAAAAATTACCATAAGCCGGTTGATCGCTGTGCAGCTGTGCTATGAGGGTGCGGAATGCGCTATGCGGTGGCATTGGAAAAAAATCAGGGACCGTTGCCCTCATGCCACGGACCTGAAAAATGTTCCTCGCTCTTATTCCTCATCCTGTGCGTTGCCGCCATCTGTCTCTGACGTGCCGCCTTTTTTATCCTGCCGGCGTTGTTGTTTTTCTTCTTTCTTTTTTTTCTTTGCCAGTTCTTTCTGGCGTTTATCAAATGAATAATTGTTTTTTGCCAATGGGGTTCCTTTGGGTTGTATTTATCTCACAGGATTACTTTGATAAGTGATGGCGAACGGCCAGCCTGGCAATACATCGCCCAGGGATTTGTGTTGCCCTTGGATGAATCTAGCCAGATGGCAGTTTCCTAATCTCCGGCGGCCTGTTCCTCAATCTGTCCCGCACTGCATAGTGCGCATGGCATATTGCCACCAATACATTTATCAATCAACCGCCAGTTGCCGTCAAAGCTCTGGCCCGCATGTTTTTTCCGGCAATGTTCGCAAACCCATATTTCTTCCGGTTTTCCTTTGCTGCTGATTACAACATACTGAAACATTTTCATCTGTTATTCCAAGTGAAATTAAAGAGCAACGGGGAGGAGTTCTTCTGTGTCGTCTCCTGCCCCGATGTCATCGGGGCAGGAGACGATTGCATCATGTATGGACTGGGCTGCCAAAAAAAAACCCCGCAGAATGCGGGGTTTTTTGTAATGGTCAATGCCGAGGCTTACTGCTGGATAACATTCTCGGCCGCCGGGCCTTTCGGGCCGTCGACAACATTAAATTTTACCCGGGCGCCTTCAGTAAGAGATTTGAATCCTTGGGCCTGGATGGCGGAATGATGGACAAATACGTCCTTGCCGCCGTCCTGCTCAATAAAACCAAAACCCTTCGCATCATTAAACCATTTAACTGTACCTTCTGCCATTTTGTACTACTCCTTGAAAACAGGGTTCCTCTTGGGAACCACTTGATAAATTGTCCAACTTACCAACAGGCAAGTCGGTTGGCAGCTTGTTTGTCCAAACAAAAAAACCGCACTTCCTCTCTGCAAGGATTGTGCGGTTATCTTTTTAGTATTTTTCACTACAAACATGTACTGCACACTTTCAATTGGGATAATACACGGCCTGCCTGCAAAAAGCTACATATTTATTTTGCCAAGGGAAATAAGCTCAGCGAACACAAATTTCATCCATGGGTCGTCCCATTGATCCGGCGGGCAATTCAGGTGGCCTTCTGCTGGATGATGGGCAGCAGGATGGTGAACGTTGTCCCTTGGCCCGGGCTGCTTGCTACTTCGATGCTGCCGCCATGGCGTTTAATGATGCCGTAACTGACGGATAAACCGAGGCCTGTGCCCTTGACGGCCGGTTTGGTCGAGAAAAAAGGTTCGAATATCCTGTCCATATCACCCGGGTTGATGCCGACGCCGGTGTCGGCAATATGGATGACGGCCTGCTCGCCCCGTTTTTCCGTGGTGAGTGTGATCTCCCCTCCCTCCGCGGGCATGGAGGCCTCGGCATTATTGAGCATATTCAGCAGGACCTGTTTGATCTGATCGGCGATGCCTTGAATGGGCGGCAGATCTTCGGCAAAATATTTCTGCACTCGTATCTTTTTCTGGCTGAATTCCTTTTTGACCAGCAACAGCATGTCCTCGATCGCTTCATGGACATCAAATGTCGTCATGAGGCCGGTAGTTGGCCGGTTGAAACTCTGCAGATCCTTGGTCAGCTTGGCGATTCGGTCGCATTCCTTGATGGCCAGATTGACCATGTCCCTGTTCTTTTCATCAAGGGTCTGCCGCTTTCTCAGCCCATCGAGCACGTTGCGTATGCCGTAAATGGGGTTGTTGAACTCATGGGCGATGGAAGCGGACAGCTTGCCGATGGCGCTCAGTTTTTCCGCATGCAGTAGCTGATTATATGTTTTCTCCAGGGCCTCGCTGCGTTCCGCCACCCTCTCTTCCAGTTTGTCATGGGCCTCCTGCAGGTTTTCTTCGGCATATTTCCGTTCGGTGATCTCAATCTGCAGTCGCTGGTTGGTCTCGGTCAGCTCTGCCGTGCGTTGGGAAATGGTTGCTTCCAGGCTTGTCTTGTGCTGCTGCAGCTCTTTTTCCACGTTTTTTCGGGTGTCAATTTCAGCGGTCAGGGAATCATGGATTTTGATCAGCCGTTTCTCCATGCGGCCGATGTGGAAATAGAAAAGGACAAACAACAGGCTCAACACGGCCATGCAGACGATAACCAGAATGGTTGACACCTGTTGTTTGGCAACATCGTCGGTGAAATCCCTGATGGCGATGATCTCGCCGATATCCTCGCCGTTCACCTCCTGGAGGGGGCTGAAGCCGCCCCGGTATTTTCTGTCTCCTTCGGTGATGTTGAAGATAAGATGTTCTTTTTCGGCATGGGACATCTCCATGTAGTTGTTGATCTCTTTGGGTACGGCATCCATGGTTCTGCCGATGATGACATGCCGGGGTATCTCCTCCCACCCGCCATGGCGGCCGGATATTTTCAGCCCTTCTTCCCACAGTTGCCTGTTCAGATGGCGGATATTGACCAGAAAGAAGAAATCATAACCAAGAATGTCCTTCATGGTCGGGATAATGTATTCTACTTCCCTGCCGAGTTCGATGTAGCCGATCAGTTGATTGTTCACCTGCCAGGGGTGAACGACCCGCAGGGTCAATGTGCCGAATGGCCCGAGTTCTATGCCGTAGGAGACAGCCTTTCCTTCCGCGGCCTTTTTCAAGGTGTACCGGTCAATCGCATCGCCATGGCTTGACGGCTTGTGCACCCGCAGAAAGCAGGTTCTGTCCAGGTTATGAAAGTAGAAGTGGGTAATATGATGCCGGTTTTCAATGTTACGGAAAATGGATTTGGTGCTTTCATAGAGAAGCTGACGGTCCCTGGCAAGATAGGCCTGGTAGATCTTTGGGTCGTCCATGACGAAATCAATGAACGTGTTTAAATGCTCCGCCTCATTGCGGAGAGTGATGGTAAAGAGCTGCTGCACGCTGTTCAACTGCTGCTGGACGTTCTGATCAAACTGATAGCGCTGCAGCCAGTATGCTCCGGAAATGGAGAAGGCAAGTAGAAAAAGCAGGGCAAAGGCCAGGGGCAGGAGGATGGCTTTGCGTATGTGAATGGTGTAGTTCTTCATAACGTCTGGTGTTGCTCCGCAGTAATCCGGTCTGCATCCTGGGCGGACAGGAATTGTGGTCAGCGGGTAACGGGCTCGTTTACAAAGCAACCGCGGTGGTTCGGTAAAAGAAATGATAGGTATTTACCATATATCAACAGGAAGGAGGAATTTTTTTTGGATTTTTACCGGAAACCAGGCAGCGGCCAGGGTTGGCAACGTGACGGAGCGCGAAACCGGGAATTTTCCAGGAGGGGGGGCAGCAATAAATGTAGAACCGGTAAGGAGCTTTGCGCCTTGGCCAGGGCATGGTGAAGGCTAATCCGCCACAATAACTATCACGCCGGCTGCTCCTGCTGCGGGCTGACTTGGTGCGGCAGTTTCTGCTGCACCGCCTCCATCAGTTCATGGGCTTCCGCGAAGTCCGGATAAAGACGGATGGTTTTTTTCAGATAGGATTCGGCGGTATCGTACTGCTTCTGCAGAAAGAGCAGGCTGGCCAGGTTGTAGTTGACCGTCTTGTTCTGCGGGTCAAGCTTCAGGCAGTTCATATAAAAGTACTTTGCCTTGTCGAAATCCTTCTTTTTCCTGGAACGCAGACCGAGCTTGTTTAAGAAATGGATTGTTTTTTCGATATTGTCATCCTGGATTTTCCTGCCGAAGAGGAGATCGGCCTCATCAACCAGGCCGGCCTCGATATAACCATCGAGCACCTCTTTGATCTGATCGGCGTTGTACTTGGCAAGCTGCTGGGCGTCATCAAGATGCTGCTGGGCCCTGGCGATATTACCTGATCGGGTGCAGGCCCGGGCAAGGCCGATGTGGACGTCAAAGATGTCCGGCAGAATGTCGGTTACTTTCTGCAGGTAGTAGGCGAGATTGACATAGTCCTCGCTGGCTTGGTAGATTTCGGCAAGGGCAAGCAGGGCGCTGATAAACTGCTGTTCGATGACCAGGGATTTCTTGAAATTCAGTTCGGCATTTTTCCCGTTGCCGAGCTGCTGGTGGATCAAGCCGAGATAATAATAGGGCAGGGCGCTGTCGATGCGGGCCTGGCTGGCCGCCGCAAAATATTCCAGGGCCTTGTCATACTCCTTGTTTAAGAAAAAATATTTGCCGTTGCTGATCGCCTTGTCGTATTCGGAGGGATAATTCCGGTGAGCAATGACCTTTTTCAGTAGGTCTTCCAACTGGTTGATGTTGGGCGGCTTGATGATGTAGTAATCCACCTCCGCCTGCACGCTGCGCATGAGATCGCCCCGTTTGTCGGCGCCGGTGATCATGATGAAGGGAAGATCGTAGAATTTCCTTGTCTGGCGGATGAGGCGGAGAAGTTCGATGCCGTTCATTTCCGGCATCAGGTAATCACAGAGCACAACCTCAACATCCTCTTCCTGGATCCTCTCCCAGGCCTTCAGGCCGTTGACCGCGCTGCAATAATTATGGTAGCCAAGTTCGATGAGCATTGATTCAAGCATTTTTCGCATTGACTGGTTGTCTTCAACGATGAGGATATTGCTGTTTTTGTTCTTCATGGCGGATCAGTCCTTCGCTGTGTTTTCTGCAAGCATCATAGATATATAATGCAGCCATTACCCATGATACGCAAGGGGAAAAGCGATTTTGCGGAATTTGGCCGGCCGGATAAATGGCAAATTCGCGCGGGCTTGCGTTGCATTCCTTAACGGATTGAGCTTAGATAAAGTAAAGCAAGCGGAAAATTTTTCTTACAAGCAGCGCTAACTCCCTGCCGGACAGGAGACGCAGCGGCAGACCCGGTTACCAGAAAAATGCCTATTAAAAAAAGATTTCTCGTCATCCCCCTGATTATCTTCCTCACCGCCTATCTGCCGTATCTGCTCTACCGTGAGGTCAAACAGATAACCATCGACGAGTTTGCGGCCCAGCAGATGGTGTATGCCAGACAGGCAGCCAGAACTATTGAAAATCTCCTGAACCGTTTTGCCAACGAGCTTTCCTATATTGCCAGCATAGACGACATCATCCGCATGGGTCCGGAAGGAGAGGAGCTGATGCGGAAATATTATGCCAAGAACGGGAAGGATATTCTGGCCATTACCCGGGTGGACGGCACGGGACGCATTATCTATACCGAACCTTACAACAGCAAGGCCATCGGCGCGGATATCTCATCCCAGCCCCATGTTGCCCGGATCATGCAGACCCATGCGCCGGTGATCAGTGACGTGTTCACCGCCGTGCAGGGACATCGCTGTATCGCCTACCACGTTCCGGTCATGGCGGGTGCTGTCTACGAAGGCAGTATCGCCATTCTGATCCCGTTCAGCCGGATGGCGGATGAGTCTCTGGCCGCAATCAATACACGGGAATCCGGGCATATCCTGATGATCGGCAGGGATGGCATAGTGCTCTATGCAGACCATCCGGAACAGATAGGGGAAATGAGCATTGAACTTTACCGCCAGTCTCCTTCCGCCCTTGCTCTGATCAGGCAGATGATGGAAGGTGGAGAGGGGCGGGCGTCTTTAAGTTTTGCCACGGGCAAGGCGGCCGGCAGGGGAGAGGTCAGTCATGCCGTCTACAGCCCGATCAGATTCGGCGCAGGGTTTGGGTCCATTGCCGTTGTCACCCCTGAGCAGGAGGTGCTTGCCACCATGCGGGGCTTCAAGAACAAGTGGTTTCTGCTGCTTGTCGTTTTGGTGGCCGCGACCGTTGTCACTTCCTATTTCATTTTCCGCTCATGGGTGGCTGGCAAGGAGGAGGAGAAAAGAAGAAGGGCGGAAGAGGCGCTGCGGGAGAGTGAAAGAAACTACCGGGTTCTGGTGGAGAGCGCCAACAGCATCGTCCTCAAATGGGATACCACTGGCAATATCACCTATCTCAATCCCTTTGGTCTGCAATTTTTCGGTTTCAGCTGGGAGGAGATTCTCGGCAGAAACGTCATGGGCACCATTGTCCCCGAGACGGAGAGCACGGGCCGAGATCTCAAGTATATGATAGATGATATTATGGTCAATCCGCTGAAATACAAGAATAATTTCAACCAGAACATGAAAAAATCCGGCGAACGGGTCTGGATATCATGGACCAATGAGCCCATTGTCGACGCGGGTGGCAATTTTATTGAGATCCAGAGTATCGGCAATGACCTGACCGCCCTGAAAAATGCGGAAGCAGCCATCAAGGAGAGTGAACGGAAGTACAAGATGGTGGCTGACGCCACCTCGGACATTATTTACGAATATCAGGTGAGTGAAGAGCGGTTGACCTATGTTTCGCCCAACTGCGGGGATATTCTCGGCTATGACGCCGATGAACTGATGGGGCGCCAGGGCTTTCTTGAAACGGTTGTCTGCCCGGAAGACGTGCAGACCGTTCACAAAAAGAGGCAGCAGGCCTTTAAGGATAATAAGGCCAAGATGGCACTGGAATATGGCGTGGTCTGCAGGGACGGCGGCAGGAAATTCGTGGCCGACCACAGTACCCTGCAGCGCGATGAGAGCGGCAGGGTGGTCAGCATGACCGGGTCCATCAAGGATATCTCCAATCAGAAGGAATTAGAGGAGAAGCTGCACCGGGCGGAGAAGATGGAGGCCATCGGCACCCTGGCCGGAGGTGTGGCCCATGATCTCAATAACATCCTTTCCGGCCTGGTCAGTTTCCCCGATCTGTTGCTGATGAGTCTGCCGGCGGACAGCCCGCTCAGGAAGACGGCCCTGACCATCAAAAAATCCGGGGAAAAGGCGGCGGCAATTGTCAATGACCTGCTGACCCTGGCCCGCAGGGGTGTTCCGGTTACCGAAATAATCAACCTCAATGTCATAATCAATGAATTCATCCAGTCTCCGGAGTTCGAGACCCTGCAGGCCCTGCATGGGCATGTCCGGCTTGAGCTGCAGCTTGACAGGGAGCTGCTCAATATTGCCGGCTCTCCGGTCCATCTGACCAAAACCATTATGAATCTGGTGGCCAATGCCTTTGAGTCCATGCCCGGCGGCGGGGAAATCCGCATCATCACCGAGAACAGATATGTGGACAAGCCGGTGCTGGGCTATGATGACGTGCAGGAAGGTGATTATGTGACCGTTACCGTCTCGGATACCGGTCATGGCATAACCCCCGAGGACCGGGAAAGGATTTTCGAGCCCTTCTATACGAAAAAGGTCATGGGCCGCAGCGGAACAGGGCTCGGGCTGGCGGTGGTGTGGGGCACGGTGAAGGATCACCATGGTTATATCGATGTTCGGTCAAGCCAGGGAAAGGGGGCGAGCTTTATCCTCTATTTCCCCGTGTCCCGCGAGCTTTTGCAGAACAAGGTGGAGGAGATGTTCACCGTTGAGCAATACCGGGGCACAGGCGAGTCGATACTGGTCGTCGATGATGTGAGCGAGCAGAGGGAGCTTGCCACGCAGATGCTGGCCCATATGGGATATCGGGTGGAATCGGCGGCCAGCGGTGAAGAGGCGGTTGCCCTGCTGGCCGGTAGGGAGTTCGACCTGCTGGTGCTGGATATGATCATGACGCCCGGCATGGATGGCCTTGACACCTATAAGGCGGTGCTGGGCGTCAGACCCCAGCAGAAGGCCATCATCGCCAGCGGTTACTCGGAAACGGAGCGGGTGCATGAGGCGCAGGTGCTGGGCGCCGGCCAGTACCTGCGAAAGCCTTACACCCTGGAGAAACTGGTCCGGGCTGTACGGGGCGAGCTGCGCCGGTGAGCGTGAATGCCTGAACTCTCTTTCACGGCTGGGGCGGCGCGCGGCTATTCCAGCTGCCGGGCCAGCCGCGCACCCTCCTCCTCGTTGACCAGGCAGAGAAGAGCCGCCCCGCAGACAAACAGGCCGATAATGGCCAGCAGGGAAAGCCGGGGACTGCCGGTGAGCATGCCGACCAGGCCCATGAGCAGCGGGCCGATCACAGCGGCAAACTTGCCGAGCATGTTGTAGAAGCCGAAAAATTCCGCTGACTTGTCAACAGGAATCAGCCGGGAGTAAAGCGACCGGCTGAGGGACTGCACCCCGCCCTGCACCAGGCCGATGGCCACGGCCAGCAGATAGAATTCGTTGATCGTCTCCATGAACATGGCCCATACCGTCACCAGCACGTAGATGCCGATGCCCAGCAGGATAGCCTTTTTGGTCCCCATCTTTTCCCCCAGCCGGCCGAATACCAGGGCGGCTGGAAAGCCGACAAACTGGGTGATGAGCAGGGCGACAATCAGGCCGCTGGAAGCAAAACCAAGGGCCAGGCCGTAATCAACCGCCATGCGGATAATGGTGTCAAGCGCGTCAATATACAGCCAGTAGCCGGCCAGAAAGAGCAGGACCACCCGCAGCCTGCGTATTTCTTTAAACGTGGTGAAAAGCTGCCGGAAGCCGGCGGCCACCATGCCCTGCCGCACCGGCCGGGCAGGTGAGGCGGGTTCCTGCACCCACAGCAGGATCGGCAGGGAAAAGACGGCCCACCAGGCGGCCACGGTGAGAAAGGAGACACGTACCGCCGCACCGGCATCGGCAAGTCCGAAGAGGGAAGGCCTGAGGGTCATGACCACATTGCCGGCAAACAGCAGTCCGCCGCCCAGATAGCCCAGGGCGAAACCCAGGGCTGACACCCGGTCGGAGCTGGCCGGAGAGGCCACACTGACCAGCAGGGAGTCGTAAAAGATATTGCCCCCGGAAAAACCGATAATGCCGAAGATATAGAGCAGGGAGGCCATGAGCCAGGCCCCCTGGGGGGCGGTGTACAGGCCGGCGCTCATCATGACGCCGAGCATGGCGAAAAAAAACAGGAATTTCTTTTTTGCCCCGGCCTGATCGGCCATGGCGCCGAGCAGCGGGGCGAGAAAGATGACCACCAGGCTGCCGGTGGAATTGGCCAGCCCCAGGCGGAAGGTGCTGGTGGAGGCCTCGACCCCGCTGCACCAGTACTGCTTGAAGAAGATGGGGAAGAACCCCGCCATGATGCTGGTGGCAAAGGCGGAGTTGGCCCAGTCATAGAAGGCCCAGGCAAGAGTCGGTTTGTCGATTTTCATGTCCGGGGTCTCATGTTTTCGCGGACCTCAGCCATTTCCGGACGGCAGGGCTGGCAAGTCACTTTTGCCTTGCCGCCAGGCATTCGAGAATACGGGCGGGGAAATCCGTCACCAGGCCTTTGGCATGGCGTTCCATGGCCAGTTCGGCGTCCTGTGGCGTATTGATGGTGTACACCCCGGCAAAGATGCCATGGCTGGCGATATCAGCCGCCCGCGCAGGGGTCAGCTGTCTGAGGGAACAGACAAAGGCCTGGCAGCCGGTGGCCTGCAGCACAAGCGAGGGCAGCCTGTTGTCGCCGGGCGGCAGCAGGGCGGCGGTATGAAATCCCTGCGGCAGCGAGTTCAGGTACCGCAGGGAGTCATGATGAAAGGAAGAGAAAAGGGTGAATGGTGCCATCTCAGCGGCTGTGGTCGCCGCCGCAATGAGGTTGATGCGTTTTTGCCAGTCTTCACCCGCGGCCGGCGGTTTGATCTCAACATTGATGCACGCCTTGCCCCTGATCAACTGGAAAACCTCGTCAAGCAGGGGAATTTTTTCGCCGCGGAAACGCTCGTCAAACCAGGAGCCGGCATCGAGTTTTTTCAGCTCCGCGGAGGAGCAGCGGTTGATCGCGCCATGGCCGTTGGTGGTTCTCTCCAGGGTGGCGTCGTGGAAGACGACGATCTGCTCATCGGTTGTGATCTGCACATCGATCTCAAGCATCTGGGCCCCGGCCTCCAGGGCGAGACCTATGGCGGTTAGGGTGTTTTCCGGCGCCGTGCCGGAGGCGCCGCGATGGGCAACGACAAGATGAGGACTGGAGGTGACGAGATCGTGCAGTGATTTCATGGCGTAAGTTTTTCAATTTGTGGAAGGTTTAATTTTTTGATGCCGTGTGCGGGCGGGCATGACGCACCCATTGCTCGTGCGATACACAGGGCAACCATGCCCCTGCCGGGGCGCCTGGGTTTGTCCTATGAGCCATCAGCCATGTCCCCCCTGCCTTTCCGTCTTTTCACTTCTTTGTCCAGAAAATCCTCCAGGCCCGTTACATATCTGCCGGCGGAAAGGAGGAAACCCGCATTGTGGTTGCCGTTGATCGGTAGAAATGTTTTCGGCTCACGGGCCGCGGCAAAGAGGCGGCGGCCGTGGCTGAAGGGGACGATGTCATCCTCGGTGCTGTGAATGATGAGCAGCGGGCAGCTGATTTTTCTCACCGCCGCCTCGGTGTCGTAATGAAACCGGCAGAGCAGGCGGCCCGGGAAAAACGGGTACATGTCAGCGGCCATGTCCCTGGCCGACGTAAAGGCGGATTCGACAATACAGGCCCGCGGCTCTCTTGTGCCGCACAGCCAGGCGGCTATCGCTCCGCCCAGGGAACGGCCGAACACGATGATCTGCGCCGGTTGGATGTTTTCCTGGGTAACCAGGTAGTCCCAGGCCGCCTCGACATCGAGGTAGGTGCCGGCTTCGGAGGGTGTTCCCTCGCTCTGTCCGTACCCCCGGTAATCGAAAATAAAGGTGGAATAACCCAGCCGGTGGAAGATGTCAATGGTCTCCAGCCGGTGGGAGATGTTGCCGGCATTGCCGTGGCAGAAGAGGATAACTCCTTTGGCCGCCTCGGCCGGAATGAACCAGGCGTGGAGCTTCACCTGGTCGGCGGTGGTAAAGGTGA
Organism: Thermodesulfobacteriota bacterium; assembly: GCA_040755455.1. GTDB lineage: Bacteria > Desulfobacterota > Desulfobulbia > Desulfobulbales > SURF-16 > SURF-16. The sequence continues at coordinate 193,821 of JBFMAY010000001.1, forward strand.
CGGACCGGTACGCGAGGTTCAGTTTTTCAGGGGTTGAGAAAAGGGTGCGCTCCGGAAAATAGATGAAGCGGGACTGGTTGACGAGCAGCGTTGCCCCGAAACAGACATAGATCCCGGCCAGGAGAAGCGCCAGCGACAGTGCGGTCTGTGACATTTTTTTGCCTGCCTATCCCCTTGGCTCTCCGCTTTTCAGCTTCTGCTGCCAATACTGTTTGATGGACTGTCCCATGCCGCCCACGCTGGCATTGACCGCCTTGCGCAGTTCCTCGTCCATATTCAGCGGGGTGAACTTGGCGGTGCCCGATGCCGGCGGCCCGGCGGCGGTGCCGGTTTCCATGTCAACGGCCCGCACGGTGAAGGAAACGGTGGTCAAGGTCTGCGACCGGCCGTAATACTGCAAAGGCATGGAACCGGTCTGCTGGATCTGGGAGATGAGGACAATATTGGCCGATTGGCTGGGCACCAGTCGTTGGATATCATACCAGGAGATGGGCAGGCTGCCCATCTGCATTTTTTCCATGAGCACCGGGATCTCAGCTACGGAGGTGACATGCAGGCCGCTGTTCGCCAGGGCCGCCTCGATGTGGTTCTGCACAAAGGGAGCCAGGGTCTCGTCGCCGGAGACAATGGTCAGCACCACAGGGATGGCGGGCAGCGCCGCCTGTTTCTGCACCTTGGCGGTGCGGGCCGGCGGCGCGGCGGCGGGTGCCGGAGGGGGGGCGATGGCTGGGGCGGTTTCTCTCTCCTGACGGGTGGGTTGTCCCGCCGCGGGCGCGGTTGCCGGTTCAGGGGCCGGGGTGGTGGCCGGCGGCGTTACCGGGGGTGGCGCCTGGGCGGTTACCGCCGGAGCTTCAGGGGCCGGCGTGGTCACGGTTGCCGGCAGGGCCGGGGGCTGTTGCCCTGCGTTGCTTTTTTCCTCAACCGTCATTTCCTGCCCGGCAGGCACAACGGTCTGTTCGGCTGTTTTTTCCTTTTTCACCCGGTGGAGCAGGGCGTCCACCGTCCACATGGACAGCAGGACGGCGATGATGATGCCGGCAGCCATGGCCAGCATCTTGGTGCGTCCGCCCTTTTCCTTTTCTTCAGGCAGGGGCGGCGGTGGCGGCGGCGCCGAGACGGGCCGGGCCGCCGGGATTCTGCCGGTGATAGGCGGCTCAATATGCAGCTGCCCCATGCAGGAAACAATGGCATCCATCACCTCTCCCGGTGTCTGGAAGCGCTGGTTGATGTCCTTGGCCGTCATTTTGTCGATCAGCTCACAGACCGGCCTGGGCAGGGAGGGATTGACCGTGGCGATGGGCCGGCTGGGCTCGGTGATGATTTTCGCCACCACGGCCAGCGGCGATTCGCCGGTAACGGGCGGTTCGCCGGACAACATTTTATAGAGGAGCGCCCCCAGGGAATACAGGTCGCTGCGGATATCAAGCTTGGCGCCGCTGGCCTGTTCCGGGGAGGAGTATTCCGGGGTCCCCATGTACAGCCCGGTCTGGGTGAGTTTGGCATCGGCATCCTGAAAGCAGGCAATGCCGTAATCGGTGATCTTGATCCTGCCCACGGAGTCGATCATGATATTGGATGGTTTCAGGTCCCGGTGCACCACGCCCTTGGCCGCCGCCTCCTCAAGGGCGTCGGCGATCTGCAGGGCGATGGGCAGGGCCTCCTCCAGGGGGATGGATTTCTTTTCCTTGAGAATCTGGCCAAGGTCCGTGCCCTTGACATATTCCATGGCAAAATAGTAGAGCCCGTTTTCCTCGCCATAGGAGAGGATATTGACGATATGCGGATGGGTGAGGGCGGCAACAACCTTGGCCTCTCTTTTGAACCGTTTGATGAATTCCTCATCGCCGGACAGCCTTTCAGAGAGAATTTTCAAGGCAACCATTCTGTTCAGTGAAAGTTCATGGGCCTTATACACAACACCCATGCCGCCCCTGCCCAGTTCCTTTTCCAGCTGGAATCCGCCAATTATGCTGCCGGTTTCGATCTGATTGAGCTTCATTTGCCGTTCCCTTTAGGTAGAAGATATCCGAACAACCGCATCGCATCAGAAAAAAATTATAACAGAATTTGCTGGTAAAATCCTTTACAAATGAAGCAAATTAATAGAAAAATAAAGCGAAATGATTTATTAATTCCGAGGTGCTTTTTGGAGTGATGTTTTTTCTTCTTTTATCTCAGGAGGTGGCCGGATTATGAAAATGCAGCTCAGTTTGGCAGTGTGTCTTGTTTTTCTTGCTTCGATGCTTTCGCTTGCCGGTTGCGTGACTCCCGGCACCAATGCCACGGTGACATCCGGACAGGGCGGTCCGGACATAGCCCAGGCCCAGGCCCAGGCCTATAATGGCCCGCAGGCCAGGATCGCCGTGGCCCGCTTCACGGACAAGACCGGCAAAGGCTGGTGGACCGGAGGTATCGGCGACGGCATGGCTGATCAGCTGACCACCGCCCTGTTCAACACCAACCGCTATATTGTCTTGGAGCGCCAGGCCCTTGACGATGTCCTTACCGAACAGGACCTGGGGGCCTCGGGCAGGGTGCGGGCGGACACCGCCGCCGAGATCGGCCAGATTGAGGGGGCGGAATTGATGGTCGTTGCCGCGGTCACCGAGTTTGAGGGCGCCGCATCCGGGGCCAGCGGCGGACTGGGCGGCGGCGCAGCCGGGGTGATCGGCGGTCTGTTGGGCGGCTTTCAGAAGGCCCATATGGCCATCGACATGCGCATCATTGATGCGAAAACCTCCCGGGTGCTTGCCGCAACCAGTGTTGAAGGCGAGGCCACTGATGTCAATCTCGGCGGTCTGCTGGGCGGCTATGGCAGCTCCGGCGCCCTGGTCGGCGGTCTGTCCGGCTGGAAGAACACCCCGACGGAAAAGGCCCTGAGGATCTGCATCCAGAAGGCCGTGGATTTCATCGTCAGCAAAACCCCGCAGTCCTATTATCATTACGGCGCGCAGCCGGTTGCCGCTCCTGCCCCGGCCTCATCCTATCAGGCCCCGGCCGGCGCAACATCCGGCGAGGCGGTTATTGTCGTGCCTGAAACCTTGAATGTCCGCAGCGGTCCGGGGGAAAATTTCTCCGTGGTCTTCTCCGCCCGGGGAGGCGACCGGTTTTCCGTTCTGGAAAAGCAGGACAAGTGGCTCAGGGTCAGAGCCCAGGACGGCCGTGAAGGATGGGCCGCCGGCTGGCTGACCTCGCCGGTCCGTTAAGCAGCCGCGGGTCACAACCTGCGCATGAGCAAAATGAGGGGACTGGAGGTTGCCTACCGCCAGATCCCCTCAATTTTTTCCTTGCAGGCCGGGCAGTGGCCGTCGGCAATGTTGTTCTTTCTGATGCTGAAGCCGAAGCGGGTGATCAACTCCATGCCGCAGGCCGGGCAATAGGTGTTTTCCCCGCCTTCACCGGGGATATTGCCCTCATAGACAAAACGCAATCCCTCCTCCAGGCCGATCTCCCTGGCCTTGCGCAGGGTGCTTGCCGGGGTGCGGTCCCGGTCCATCATCTGAAAGGTCGGGTAGAAGGCGGTCACATGCCAGGGCATGGCGGGGTCCACGCTTTTGAGGAAGCGGGCAACCTCGCGCAGTTCCTGGGAAGAATCGTTCAGGCCCGGGATGATCAGGGTGGTCACCTCCACCCACACCCCCAGTTCGCGCATGAGGCGCACATTGTCCAGCACGGGCTGCAGCCGCGCCTTGCACACCTTTTTGTAGAAGCTCTCGGTAAAGGCCTTGATGTCGATGTTGATGCCGTCCAGCACCGGAGCCAGGTGCCGGGTGACCTCGGCCGACATGTAGCCGTTGCTGACAAAGATGTTCCTGATGTTCCTCTCCCGGGCCAGCACGCAGCAATCATAGGCGAATTCATAGAAGATGGTGGGTTCCACGTAGGTATAGCTGATGCTTTGGCAGGCCTGCTCCACGGCATTTTCGACGACGTCTTTCGGGCCGGCCGGCTGGCCGATGATCGCTCCTCCCTGCATGCGGGGATACTGGGAAATCTGGTAGTTCTGGCAGTGCAGGCAGCGGAAGTTGCAGCCCACCGTGGCGATGGAATAGGAGGTGGAGCCGGGCAGCACATGGAACATCGGTTTTTTTTCGATGGGGTCAATGTTTTCCGATACCAGTCTGCCATAGATCAGACTGTGCAGGGTGCCCTGCCGGTTTTCCCGTACCCCGCAGATCCCCCGTCCGCCTTCCTTGATGTGGCAATGGTGATTGCAGAGATCGCAGATTACCTCGTTTTCCTGGCCGGTGTGATAAAAAAGGGCCTTCTTCATGGTCATCTCTCCCCTATGGTCTCAGTTTCTTCTCCTGCTCCTGGCCGCGGATTGCCGCTTTGGCAAGCAATGCCAGCTCTTCGGATAGGAGTTCCAGGACGTCGTCAATGGCCAGGATTCCTTCCAGTGCGCCCTCATCGTTAACCACCGGCAGCCGCCGGATACCCTTGGTCCTCATTTTCTGCAGGGTATCCAGGATGCCGTCATGCAGTCCGGCGGTGATGAGCCCGTAACTCATGATGTCTCCGGCACAGGCCGCGTCCAGGCTGATCTCCTTGGCCACGAGTTCGACGATGATGTCCCGGTCGGTGAGAATGCCGACGGGAATGGTCATGCCGCCGCTCCGGTCAACCACCACCAGATCACCCACATGGTACTGGCGCATCAGCTTTGCAGCTTCAACAATCGTTGTGTCTCTTTCGGCCACGACAACTTCCCGGTTGCAAAATTCTCCCACAGTCATATTACCCTCCCATTCGTCAGTTTATTGGTTTTTTGTCATTTTTAACAAACATTATACTCTCTCCTGCCGCGGAAAAGAGAGAGAATTTTGCATTTTTCTTACTAAGAGGAAAATTCGCGCCGGGATGTTTCTGTTCGCTTTTATTTACTCCGCCGTTATTCTCTGTTAAAGTGGGCCATACATTGAAAAATAATCACCATTATTAATCTTGAGCCGCCGATGAAAATCAAATTTGCTGATTATATCAAGGAGCATGTCATCCTTGGCGACGGTGCTTTCGGCACCTATCTTTACGAAAAGGGGGTTGATTTTGGCAGAAATATTGATCTGCTCAACCTGAAAAATCCCGAGTTGATCTATTCCGTGCACGAGGAATATATTCGCGCCGGCAGCCAGCTTATTGAGACCAACACCTTCGGGGCCAACAGCTTCAAGCTGCAGAAGGCCGGCAAGGAAGAGAAGGTTGGTGAAATCAATCTGGCCGGGGCCAGGCTGGCGGTCAAGGCCGCCGGGCATGAGGTGTATGTGGCCGGCTCGGTTGGGCCCACCGGGGTGGAATTTCCCCTGATTTCCGGCGAGATCTCCCCTGACGATATCAAGGCCGCTTTTGCCGGGCAGATCAGCGCCCTGGCGGAAGGCGGAGTGGATCTGCTGATCCTGGAAACATTCACGCACCTGGAAGAGATGCTGCTGGCCATTGAGACGGCCCTGCGGGTGGGCAGCGGCCTGCCCATTGTCGCCCAGATGCTCTACCCCTCCCAGGGCAGGACGGCACGGGGCGTCGATGCCCTGGCCTGCGCCCAAGCCGCCCTGGCGGCCGGGGCCATGGTGGTGGGCACCAACTGCGGCCGGGGGGTTGACGCCATGGCAACGGCCATCGGCCGGCTGCTTCCCCTGGCGGATGAACATGTGCCGCTTTCGGCCTTCCCCAATGCCGGACTGCCGGAGATCATGGGCCATCGCATGGTCTACCCGGCCCAGCCCTCCTATATGGCCAGGCGGGCGGCGGAGATGCTGAAAATGGGGGTTCGTCTCATCGGCGGCTGCTGCGGGACCACGCCGGCCCATATCCATGAATTCCGCAAAACACTGAAACTGCGGCATAAAAAAGAGCTGCGTTCGGTCACGGCGCCTGCCACTTCCCAGCAAGCCGCTGCGGCTCCTGCCGCGGTGGAAAAGAGCGGCCGGGGCGGCTTCCTTGACAATCTGCCGTCCGGCCGACTGCCCGTTCTGGTCGAGCTTGACCCGCCCACCCATCTTGATATCGAAAATGTGCTGGCCGGCGCCCGCTCCCTGGCCGCAAGCGGGGTTGACGCCGTCACCCTGGGCGAGAATCCCCTGGCCATCCTGCGGGTCGGCAATATCGCCCTGGCCCATCGCATCCGCGAGGAGGCCGGGGTCCAGGTGGTGCTCCATCAGACCTGCCGGGACCAGAATGCCCTGGGGCTGCAGTCCCATATCATGGCCGCCCATATCCTGGGGATTGAGGCCATCCTGGCGGTAACCGGCGACTCCGCCAGTTCCACGGATCAGCCCGGCGTGAGCGGGGTTTTTGATGTCAATTCCCTTGGTCTGATCCGCATGATCAGCCAGTATAACCAGGGACTGAACATGGCTGGCCGCTCGATCAAGCTGCCCACCAGATTTTCCATCGGCGCGGCCTTCAGTTTCAACCATTCCAACCCGACGCTGCAGATTGCCAGACTGGAGCGCAAGGCCGCCCAGGGCGCTCATTTTGTCATGACCCAGCCCCTCTTTGACAAGAACGAGGTGGAGGCCATGGTGGAACAGACCAGCCATTTGAATGTGCTGATCTTTCCCGGAATTTTTCCTTTGATTTCCGCCCGTAACGCGGAATTTCTCCATAACGAGGTGCCCGGCATATCCATTCCCGCCGCCATCCGCAAAAAACTGTGGAGTTATGCAGAGGTCGCTGACCAGCGCAAGGCGGCCATGGAGTTCACGGAAAAGCTTGTGGCTGATCTCGCCCCCTTCGTCGACGGTCTTTATCTGATCAGCCCGTTGAATAAGTGGGAGATTGCCGAAAGATTTGTCAAGCAGATCAGGCAGGCCGGCTGGCAGGGCAGCGGCCGGGCCGCCGGCAGATAATGCATTGCCCCGGCCCTAGCCCAGGATGAGGAATCCTTTCCATGGCCGAACCGGCCATGGACCGGTTCATTCATAATTTCTCTTTTCCCGGCGGAAACGATGCAGAAGAAAAGAATTCTTGTTGTTGACGACGAAATAATCATTCTGAAAACCCTCAGCTGGGGCCTGACTCATCAGGGTTATGAGGTGGACACGGCCCAGAGCGGCGAGGAGGGGCTCGTCAAGCTGCGGCAGGATTCCTACAATTTGCTGATCAGCGACCTGCTCATGGATGGGATGAGCGGCATCGAGCTGCTGAAAAGCGCCAGGGTGATCAATCCGGATATGGCGGTCTGCCTGATCACCGGTTACGCCGATCTTGCTTCGGCTATCGAGGCCCTGCGCCTGGGGGCGGATGATTATCTGGTGAAGCCATGCGATCTGGAAGAACTGTCACTCCGGGTGCAGCGTGCCCTGAGAAAGGAGGAGCTGCGTAAAAAGGTCAGATATTTTGAAAATATCCTGCCGGTTTGCGCCGTGTGCAAAAAAATCAGGGATGATGCCGGCAGAGAGCCGGGCGAAGGTGAGTGGGTCAGCCTGGAACAGTATCTGCGCCGCAAAACCGGGGTGGAAATACGGCCCGCTTACTGTGTTAAATGTGCCCGGAAGGTAAAGAATAACTCGCCGGTCAGTGGTGCGTGACCTGCCGGATAGAGGCGGTTTTCTCAAGCATTGCATGTTGTAGAACATGGTTTGCTGTCATTTTGCTCTGGTCTTAAGTGTCTGTAATGAATTTTGTGTAAATGGTTTTCATTTTTAATTTTCAATATGCAGGCATTCTGTCGTCGAACAAGATTGAAAAGCGGTTCGAGGTTGCTGCTGGTATTAACGGCAGATCAATCCCTGTGATAAATTCCTGCAGGGAATCGTTTGGGATCCTTTATCGTCTCCGATTTGAAGCGAAATTGTCATGGGCGGATTATTCGCCTCGCTAAGATCAAGTCTATACCCAAATACTTCGAAGGTGAACTGCTGCCCCGTCCTATTTGCGGGCCTGATGATCATCAAACGAATACCAGACCCCTCTTTGTCTTTTGGTGCAAGGAAAAGGAAACACCCCATACCAATGCGCTTAAAGGACCCTGAAGGAATAATTTGGCTAAAAAAACTTCCATCCGTGTCAGAGAGGGTAAACATCACATCTTCTATCTTAGGTTCAATACCGTCGCTCATATCGGCCAATGCGAAAAAACCCTTGTTAAAGAAGTGTCCCTTCTGATGAAGTTTTTCAAGCAAAATCAAAGTAGTACCGAAAGAGGCAAAGGAATTCGCGGTTACCGGCGGAATAAGCGCCACACCAGATGGTGCTTTACCCAAGCCCAGCGCAGGATTACTAAAATCGCTCAGCACGGTACGCTGCCCTGTCACGGGGTCCACGCGAAATAGCGCGCCGAGCCCTGGTCCAGTCACATCATCAACGTCTTGATCCACTACCAAGATAGCGCCTGTGGACTCAACGGCCACGTTTCGTAAAAACGTTCCGGTGGCCCCCTGCGTAGCATTTCCGAAATCGCTGAGCAAGGTCCGTTGACCGCTTACCGGGTCCACTCGAAATAGCGCACCACCTGGATCAAGCGTGCCTTCAGGAAACGAACCGGCAAATGGGGCGGCGACTAGGATCGAGCCCGAGGCTTCGATTGCAATGCCACTAGGGAATTGCGCCAAGCTGCCTTCGGCAGGGTTGCCGAAATCGCTTAGCACTGTGCGCTGACCAGTCACTGGATCTATGCGAAACAGAAGTCCTCCCGGCGAATCGCCCAAGTTATTGCAATCGGTGACAAGTATTGTGCCTGAAGCCTCGACAGCTACCCCGAAAGTGCACTGGCCGCCGAGTGTACCCTGCGTTGGATCACCGAAGTCGCTGAACATCGTTCGCTGACCGGTTACGGGGTCCACGCGTAAGAGCGCATCGCGAAAGACCGTCCCGCCTTCGTCTGCACTGCCAGCGCCTTGTGCTGTCACAAGGATCTCACCCGAAACCTCAACCGCAATCCCCAAGATACCACCTCCACTAGCGCTATCTGCCACGGGACCCTGCGTTGGATCACTGAAGTCGCTCAGCACAGTTCGCTCTCCGGTAATTGAGTTCACGCGAAACAACTTGTTGACCTGTGGGTCAAGGACAAGTATCGCTTCTGAAGACTCGTTGGCTAAATTAAACGGACCAAGCCCTAGTTGACCCTGGCTGGGATTGTCAAAATCACTCAGCACAGTTCGTGTGCCAGTTATGGGATCCAAACGCAACAACCCTACGCTATAATCCACGACGGCGATATCGGCCGGATTAAGCTGTGCGGCAAGGGGTAGAACGCTTACCAGCAGCAGGCTCGCAGTGAACATCATCACACGAAACAAAGTATCATGGATTGAAATACGTCTATTCAAATGACAGGAATGATATTGGTCTTCTTGCATTGGACACCACCTTATTGAGGATGAGGGTATAACTCATAAACTGCTCAGATTGTTACTATTGCCTAGAGGACCAGGCAAAACGGGTGGAGCAATTAAAGTTATTTTGATGCATATAGTGGGGACAACCGTCCTTGCCCCCTGAGGGGGCAAGGCAATGTAACCCCCTATGGGGGTGACCAAAGCCGGGCACTCAGGACCCGGATTCATTACTTTACATGCTTTTACATTTAAGCGCTGATGCTTAACAAAAAGCTTTAATTTCATAAGTTACGACGAGTTGTTCGTTAAAGTCCGACAGACTCCTAGCTTCTTATTAAGATGGCGCTCAATATTTTGATTTTCCTTGTCCCTGCAATTCCATGTTTCTTCAGTCTTCCTCTTGAAATAAAAAAAGCCGGGTCACCATAACTTGGCAACCCGGCTCGCTTGAAAGCTCCGTGGCTTTCCGTCCCCATCTCGCGGTGGGTTTGGCTTTATCTATACTCTATCCTAACAATCTCATACAATGCGACAACCAATTTGTAAATATGGCAAATTGCCACACCTATTGACAGTTAAACTCAAAAAGAGATTCGCATTGGCAATTTTGGCCTTAGAGCGTATACGATAATAACTTGACCTTCTTCCTGACTCCACGTAACAAAAAATTACCGCGAACCATTATGCGGTCCGATCGTAAAGATAAAAAACAGGGAGCCGGCCAAGAGTACAAGTCCTGCCGCCACAAAAGACTGGGCATAGCCGAGGGAGGACGCCACGAGTCCCGAGAGGATCGGGCCGGAGGTGTGACCGATATCCATGATGGAGCCGAGAACCCCCATGGCAGAGCCGCGTGCTTCGGGGCTGCTCAGGTCCGCGATGTAGGCCGATGTCGCGGAGCTAAGCACCGAATGGCAGAGGCCGAAGGCGATGCTGAGGCACAGCAGGGGGATGAAGGAGGTAACCAACGAAAAGCCGCCGATACATGCCGCCCCCAGCAGCCCTCCCGCGAATATCTGCTGTTTTCGGCCATGGGTGTCCGAAAATTTTCCCATGATCGGCTTGGTGAGTGCAAGCACGATGATTTGGCCGGAGAGAAAGACCCCGATATGGGCGGCAGACAAGCCGCTGTTCACTGCATGCAGTGGGAGGAAGGTCTCAAAGGTCCCATAAGCAAAAAGAATGGCAGCCTCAACGGTACAGGTTGCCAGAATGTTCCGGTCAAGCACGACGGTCTTGAAAACGCGAAACGTCTCGGGCCAGGTTTGCTCGATCCTCCCTGTATCTTCCGGCTCCGGCAGCAACCGGGCAAGAGTGAGAGCGGCAAGGCCTGCTCCGCCGCAGATAAGGTAAACAACCATGTACCCGGCGGACGACTGCAGTGAAAAAAGACCAAGGACGACGCCGCCAATAAGCGGGGCCATGAATCTCCCGGCGAGTGTCGAGGTGGAAAACCAGCCCAGCTTTTCTCCGCGCTCCTTATGTGACAGCCCGGAAACCATGGCCATGGCGACCGGCACGAAAATGGCCGTGGCAAACCCATGATAGAAGCGCACCAGGGCCAGTTGCCAGACCGTGGTCACCACGAGATAACCAAAAGGTGCGGAGGCGAAGATTATCGCGGCAACCATGATCAGCCGTTTTTTACCGAATCGGTCGGCCAGTATCCCGGCAGGAACACTGCAGACAACCCCGGCAAAGGCCGAAACTCCGGCGATCAAGCCAATGCTGGCCGGATCGGCGCCTAAGTGGCCGGCAAAAAGCGGCAGCACCGGGCTTTTGGATATGGTGGAACTGAAAATTGCCAATAGCCCCGTGGCGCAAAGAACCAGAAAAGGACTGAAGTTCATTGTGTTCTCTTTACTCTATTCCTGAGATGCGAATTCCGGGGGCATCTTACTTTTGATTATTGTCAACCCGGATCAACATGGTCCGTGAAGGATGCATGCAATCAATCTACCCGACAATGACTTTTTGGTAAAACAATTCGTCAGGTGCGGGCCAACATATTTTGAGAACAATATATAAGGACCACCCAAGACACTATCATCGGCGGATATGCCAAAATGCGTCGCAGGACCACGGCGAGGCATAATCGAACAGGTAACGGGGTCTCTCCTTGTTCCTGCAAAATATTTCGTTTGCTTTGTGGCGGAGATCTGGGAGTAATTTCTTAGGGGACTCTTGAAGAGCGCGGTAAAGTCTGTCATCATGGGTATATGGTAGTCACATATGCGAGACTCACGAGGGAGGTCATCCACACTGCGTTTTACCGACAAGGGGATGTTGAATGCCTGAGCCAACAAAAAGTGTGTTACCGACTTATCCGCAAAAAAAACGTTCATTCTCCAAGACCCTCACTGTCGCCCTGATCCTGACGGTTGTGGGGGTTTCCGTCGTGACAGTTTCCCTGTCATATTTTGCTGTGGCCAAAAAGGCGAAGTTGCAACTGGAGGAAAGAGCGGATGAATATCTGTCCTCCCTGGTGAGTGTTCTGGCAATACCGCTGTGGGAGCTTGATGAATCGGAAGCCAGGAGCATAGGCAATGCTTACCTGCAAAACGAGCTCATTGAAAAAATCAAAATAACCGACAACCTGGGCAATGTCTTCTTTGACTCTGCCAGGAAGAGCAATGCCCCCCTGGTGAGCAGGGCCGGCAAGATCGTCCACGAAGGCCAAGTGGTAGGCCACATTGAAATATCCCTCACCGAAAAACACAATGCCGCAGCTCGCCGGCAGTTGTTGTTGTCCGGCATGGGCACGCTCGTTGCCGTCATTCTTGTCTTGCTGATTGCCACCAGATTTCTGCTGCGCATGCTGCTGACCAGGCCTCTTAATGATCTTGGCAGGATTGTCAATGCCTATGCGGCGGGCAAATACGATTTGCCAGCTCACGACATGCCGTTTATCGAATTTCAGACCTTGGTGGATGTGCTTGGCGAAATGGGCGGCAAGATCAAGTCGCAGATGACGGAACTGCGGGATGCCGAGAAGAAGTATCGCAGCATCTTTGAAAACGCTGTGGAAGGCATTTTTCAAACCACACCGGAAGGGCGTTTCCTGAGCGCCAATCCATCCATGGCGCGGATGCTTGGCTATGATTCTCCTGAAGAGCTGATTGCGGGCATTGCTGATATCGGGCACCAGCTCTATGTCGACCCGGAGCGCCGGCTGGAATTCATTCAAATGATGAAAGAGAGCAAAACAGTTGTCTCTTTTCAGGTTGAATTTTGCCGTAAAGACAAAAGCACCATATGGGTGTCGATTCATGCTCGACCTTTTTTCAGTGAGAACGGTGAGTTGATCCTGATGGAAGGCATCACTGAAGATATCACCGAGCACAGGCGGGCGGAAGCGGAACGGGCAAAGCTCGAAGGCCAGCTCCGCCAGTCACAGAAAATGGAAACGGTTGGTCTTCTTGCCGGCGGCATTGCCCATGATTTCAACAATCTGCTGACTATCATCCTTGGTTATTCCGACCTGCTGGCTGCCGATTTTGCAGAAGACGCCCCGCGTCGGCACAAGCTCCAGGCAATCATCCATGCCGGGGACCGCGCGAAAGAAATGACCCAGCGGTTGCTCGCCTTCAGCCGCAAGCAAATCATCGAGCCAAAGCCTCTGGCGCTGGGTGCTGTTATTCAAAAGTTTGTGGACATGCTGCGCCGCACGATTCGCGAGGACATTGTCATTGAGATCAGGATTTCCCCCTCCCTCTCCCTGGTGCGGGCCGACCCGGGACAGATCGAGCAGGTCTTGGCCAATCTGTCAATAAATGCCCAGGACGCCATGCCGGCAGGCGGCACCCTGACCATTGAAGCAGGCGATATCGATCTCGATGCATCCTATACGGCAAATCATCCGGAAATAGTGCCAGGACCGTATGTCATGCTCGCGGTGAGCGATACGGGCGTGGGCATGGACGGGGAGACCATGGAACATATTTTTGATCCGTTTTTCACCACCAAGGAGCTGGGCAAGGGCACGGGCCTGGGGCTTTCGACGGTGTACGGCATCGTCAAGCAACATGGCGGCGCCATCGCGGTTTATTCTGAAAAGGGTCACGGATCCACATTCAAGATTTATCTCCCCACATTGGTCGAGGAAGAGGCTCCGGGCGAAGAGGACGGGATGGCTCTGGATGAAGTGGGCTCCGGCACGGAAACGATTCTGCTGGCTGAGGACAATGAAATGGTCCGGAACCTTGCCTGCACCATGCTGCAGAGCCTCGGCTATCAGGTGCTGGTGGCGGAAAATCCCGAGCGCTGCGTCGAGCTGGCCACAGAGCATGTTGGCGCCATCAACCTGTTGCTGACCGATGTGGTGATGCCGGGGATGAACGGGAAGGACCTCTTCGATCAGCTTCGCCAGATCCTGCCTGAATTGAAGGTCTTGTTCATGTCGGGATACGCCAGCGATGTGATCACGCACCACGGCGTTATCGATGAAGGCGTGAATTTCGTCCAGAAGCCTTTTGTCATTCGTACTCTGGCCAAAAAGGTGCGAACCGCCCTTGCCTCCTAGAAAACGCCGGAATCAGCCACCTTTTTCTTGAGGATGTCTCATTAACAAATCCGAGAGCCTGATTCCCGCACGGGGATTGCCGGACGCTAAATAACGGGTCACTGGGGCTGGAAAAGGGGGATGGGAAAGCAAATTCCATTCACAAAGGAAGGAGCATGCAAAGGACAATTCTGCTATTGGTAGTGCTGCTGTTGGCTTATGCGCCATTCGGCCAATGTGAGGAAAAAATGTTTTTCCTGACAGGTGGCATATCCCCTCCGCTGGTTTTTGAAAAAAACGGCCGGATTATCGGCATGGACGTTGATACGGTAAGTGAATTCTGTAAATCTCAAGGAATAACACCGGAATTCAAGGCATATCCCCTCAAGCGCGCCCTGGCGATGATGAAGACGTCTGAGGCGCACGGGATTTTTACGATATTTCGCAATCCGGAGCGTGAAGAATTTTTGCAGTTTCCAGAAGCACCAATCAATGCTGTCAGAACAATTATCATTGGCTTGCGGGGGAGTCATATCAAAATCGGCAGTATGGACGATCTGAAAAACATCAAACTTGGTGTGGTGGATGGCCATAAATATGGCCCATTGTTTGATAACTATCAAGGATTAAATAAATATCCCGTGCGCGACAAATCCGTCCTGATCCGCTTGCTTGCTGCCGGAGATAGGGTTGATGCCATTATTAATTCAGAGGCGGTCTTCAAATATGAATGTATGGAATTCGGCTACGATATGAAGATGTTTGAGAAGCTGTACACGGTTGCTGACAATCCGGTGTATCTCGGTTTTTCAAAGAAGGCCCTGGGAGAAGAACGGGCAGCCGGGCTGGCGGAGAAGTTCAGTGCATTCATGAAGGAGATGGAAGAAAGCGGTAAGTTGCAAAGCCTGAGAGAGAGGTACGAGGGGCAGCTAAGTTACTGAATAAAATCATCAGGATAGCTCTGCTCGTAACAAGACCGGCATCAAAGCGATTCATTATAACCCAGATGAAGGCTATGCGGCAGCCTGTCGGTTTTCAGGCGTCAATGATTTCCCTGACCGTTCTGCTCAGATTTTCCAGGGTGAAGGGTTTCTGCAGGAAGGCATTGACGCCCAGCTGCATCACCTCGTCAACCCGGGAATCATGCCGGAAGCCCGAGACAAGCAGGACCTTCACCGCCGGGTTGATTTCTTTCAGCTGGATATAGGCCTCCTTGCCGGACATGACGGGCATGACCATGTCGAGAATGACGGCGGCTATGCTGCTTTGTTTCTCCCGGTATATCTCGGCCCCTTCCTGGCCGTCCTTGGCAGACAGTACCGTGTAGCCCGCGGATTCGAGAAT
Source organism: Thermodesulfobacteriota bacterium (assembly GCA_040755455.1). Taxonomy (GTDB): domain Bacteria; phylum Desulfobacterota; class Desulfobulbia; order Desulfobulbales; family SURF-16; genus SURF-16. The sequence continues at coordinate 208,944 of JBFMAY010000001.1, forward strand.
GGAGCATGTGGTCTCGCGCATGATTTTGTCGTCATCAATAACAAGCAGGCATTCGTCACCGCGGGGGATGCTCGTTTTTTCCAGTGCTTCTTCCCGGTGAACCGTCCGGTCAAGCACCGGCACATAGACACTGAAGGTGGAGCCGAGCCCCGGCTCTGAATAGACATCGATAAACCCTTCAAGCTGTTTGATGATATTGTAAACCATGGTCAGGCCCAGGCCGGTTCCCTTGGCGCTGCCTTTGGTGGTGAAAAATGGATCAAATATTTTGGAAACGGTATTGGTATCCATGCCGACGCCGGTATCACCGATGGAAATCTTCCAGTACAGGCCCTGGATCGCCTCCGGGTGATATTTGCGGAAAGCAGCATCAGCGGTGACCTGCTCAACAGACATTGCCAGGGTGCCGCCCCATGGCGTCCCTTCCCGCATGATGGTCATGGCGTGGACGGCGTTGATGCAGAGATTTAACAGGACCTGTTCAATCTGGGTGGGGTCGGCCATGGCATATGCCGGTGTCTGGGGCTGCCGCACTTCGATTTTCACCGATTTGTCAAAGGTATTTTCCCCGATCTTGCGCACGTGCTTGATGGAGAGATTGAGATCAACCGGAACCCGCTTGATTGGCTGTTTGCTGGAAAGCGTCAGGAGCTGGCGGACCAGATCCGCGGCCCGGTATCCGGCCGAGGACATCCTGTCGAGATATTCACGCAATTCACTGGCCGGCATATGGTCGTTATTGTCCAGGCGGAACTGCATGAGTGAGAGATTGCCGAGGATGCCGCCCAGGACATTGTTGAAATCATGGGCCAGTCCCCCGGCCAGGGTGCCCACGGATTCCATCTTCTGGGCCTGGCGCAGCTGTTTTTCCTTCATCTCCAGTTCGGTGATGTCGTCGAGCCTGATGGCGATGCCCTTGGAACCATTGGCGACAAGAGGGAACAAGGTCAGATTATAGGTTTTTTCGCCATGGTCGGTCATCAATTCCCGGTGCAGCTTGATGGGCTGCTGGTCCATGGTGATGCGTTTGAAATGTTCGGTGTATTTGTTGAAAAACGGGGCGATTTCCCAGATTTTCCGGCCGATTGCTTCCCCTGAGGTAATCCCGGTGGCTTCAATTGCCGCGGAATTCCACTGGGTGATCCTGGCGTCTTCATCAATGGCAATCAGCATGGATGGCATTGATTCAATGATATTGTTGAGGTAATTGCGCATTCTGGCAATTTCCTCCGCCGCCTGCTGCTGGGTGGTGATGTCGCGCAGCATGCCTTCATACTTGATGATATGGCCCTGGTCATTCATCACAGCCTGGCATGAGAGAGAGGCGATGACCGGGGAGCCGTCTTTTTGCAGCAGCCTGACCTCGTAACCCTTCAGGAAAAAATGATCCCTTATGGTGTTTTGAAAAACCGCCACTGCTTCACGGTCCGCGAAGATTTCGGCGAAGAGATTGCGGGCAAGGAGCTCTTCCTTGGTGGAATAGCCGAGAATATCGAGCATGGCGGGGTTGATGTCAGCAAATGCGCCGTGCTGGTCACAGACGAAAATCCCCTCCATGGCCCGTTCAAAAAGGTGGCGGAATTTTTTTTCTGAATTGCGCAGGGCAATCTCCCGCACCTCAATGGTATGGGCCATGACCCCCAGTGCCCTGGAGAATTTTTCCAGTTCAAAGATGAGCTTCGGCGCTGGCAGGGTGACATTGAAGTCTCCCTGGCTGATGCTCTCGGTTGCCTGCATGAGGCTTTGCATGGGCCTGGAAAGGCGCCGCGACACGAAAATGCCGAAAAACACGGCAATCAGCCAGAAAAGGATGCCGGTCAGCACCCCCTTTTTCTGCACATCAGCAATGTGGACCAGCATTTCCCGCAGGGACAGAAAAACCCTGGCATGGCCCATCAGAATGTTTTCCACGTAAATGGGATTGGTGATGATGAGCTGCCCGGAGCCGGCTTCCAGACAGACATGGAGAGTGTCATCACGGCGGGGATGTTCGTCTTGGCTGTCATCGCTCATCCTGGTGCCGAGTCGGTTGATGTCGGTTGCGGCAAGCATTGTCCACGCGGGATCACTGATCTCGATGGCATTGACGTTCGGCAGGGCGGAGAATTCCCGGACAAAGTCCTGCAGGGCGGCGAAATTCTCGGTGATGATATGATCGGCAACGGCAAAGGAAATGTCCTGGGTGATCTTCTTGCCGTATTCGGACAGGCTGTTGAGGGCATATTCCTTGAAACGCACGGTATAGAGGGTGACGATGGCCGCGGTCAGGAGGAAGGTGATGGCTGACAGGTAAAAGATAAGATGGGTGCGGATACGGAAAGAAGGCATCAAGGTCATTGTTCTGTAATTTTTTGTACTTCCCGGTGAAATGCCTCGTAGTCCGCGTCTTCCGCGGTGACAATGTGATGGATCTGCAGACTTTGCAGGATTTCCTTGTCCCCGGGGCTTGCAGCGTTGATCGTTGTCAGCACTTCCTTGATGCGGGCCACTGTTTCCGGGTCCATGCTGTTTTTGACCGCAAAGGGAAACTGGGGAATCGGCCCGGATCTGGAGATGATTCTCACCTGGTCGCGCACCGCGTCGAATGCCGGGCTTTCCAGCACCTCGAGCTTGACGACGCCGGCCTCGTATTGCCGGTTGACCACGCTGAGGATGATGGAGTCGACCTTGTTGAGAAAGTTGAATTGCACCTCATGATCCGGGGAGATGCCCAGCTCGGACAGCTGCTGTTTGAAGAACATGTACCCGGCATAGGAGTGCTTGCCGATGGCGGCTATTTTTTTGCCTTTCAGCTGTTCAAGAGTAGTGATCTCGCTGTCTTTTCGGACAATGACCGCCCCATAGAACGGCGGTTCGCCCCTGGCAATGATATGGTAACCGGCGGGCTGGATGTGGAAGAAACAGTTGACGCAGGGCAGGGCCAGATCATAATCGCCCTGTTTGGCTTTTTCCATGAATGAGTCATAGTCGGCTGCAGAAACGAGTTCAACCTTTTTACCGGTTTTTTCCTCGATGCGTTTGGCGATGGGGGCAAAGAGAGTGAAGATGGTGCGGGGAGACTTGTAGGGGAAAACCCCGAATCTTATGAGTTTGGAGGGATCATGGGCGAATGCCGGAGGGCGGCCGGCGATAAGGAGCATGAGCGCGGCAAAAAAAAGTATTCCTGCAGGCCTGAAATATTTTTGCATAATATTTTCAGTGACTCTTGTTTTGTTTGCAACTTATTATCACTTAAGCTCTTTTTTTCAGCTTAGGTGTTTTTGCATGCTTCTGTCAAGCTCATTCAGCGGTTTTCCGGGAGGCAGCGAAGCAAATCAAGGGCGGGGTTTATTGTTTCGTTTGTCCAGCCCCAGGTAGAAGTTGCGCCATGACGAGCTGTTGTTGAGCAGCCAGTTGCGGGGCGGTTCAAAGCCGTTTTTGAATTCGCCTTGGCGGTTTGCCGAGGCGAGGCGTTCATAGGTCCTGACGTAGATGCAGCGTTTTTTGCCCGGATAGACTTCGCACCAGCCGTCGCGGCTGCCGCCGCAGGGGCCGTTCAGCATGTATTTGGCGCAGCCTGATTGGGGGCAGAGATAGGCCAGCGAGGCCAGGGTGCAGTCTCCGCAGTTCTGGCAGGCGAACATGAGAAATTTACTGATCTGTTCAAAGGCGGAAAAGGGGCGCTTGAACAGAGAGTCATGCAGGGCCAGGCAGGTCTGACGGCTGATCTTGAAAAACGGGCTTTGCGGATCAAACGCCGTGTTGTGCACCAGGCGGGACACCGCATAAACGGGTCGCAGTTTTTCATATCCCTGCCCGCAGGTTCTGGCTTCCTCCAGGTTGAGCCCGGTTCTGCGGTCCTTCCGGTAAAGGCGAAACCCCTCCTCCGGCCAGAAGGTCAGCTCCGTGATGAGATCCTTTGCCCTGGACTGGTATTTTTCCATGGCGCTGAGCATGAGGTCAAAGTCCTCCATGTCAAGGCCGGGGCCGCCGATATGGGCGCCGTCATAGCCCATGTCCTTGAGGACCGCCATCAGCTTTGCCGCCCTGGTCAGCCGCGCCTTTTTGCCCCGGTCCGGCGAGTTGGCCTCCTGTTGCATCTCTTTGTACAGCGCCTCCGGGATGACGCACCCCGGAACCCCGCCCCGGTACATGATATCGGCCAGGGGCATGGTGGGGATGAAAACACTGGCGAGAATCGGCACATTGAGGGCCTGCTGCCGCATGTAGAGGAGAACCTCATGAAACTTCCGGGCGTCAAAGCCGAGCTGGGTGATGACATAATCGGCGCCGGCGGCGATTTTGCGGTGCAGCTTGTAATACTGCATGAGCTGCTCCGCCTCGGTCAGCTTGAAGGGCGAGACGGCAACCCCCTTGAAAAAGGAGGTGGGATGGTCCGGCTGGTTGAGATAGAGGCCTTGGTTCATCAGGTTGAGCATGTCCACCACATGGACACTGTCCAGGTCAAACACTGGCTTGGGATGGCCTCTGTAGCCCTGTTTCGGATAATCTCCGGAGATGACCAGCAGGTTGTGCAGCCCGCGCCGGTCCCAGCCGAAGAGCTGGCCTTCCATCTCGTTGCGGTTTTTATCCTTGCAGGATAAATGGCTGATGACATCAAGGCCCATGTCCAATATTTCAAGGCCCAGCACCTCCGGTGACAGGGCGGGGTGCCCCCCGGCATTATCGGTGATGCTTACCGCCTGAATCCTGCCGTCCGCGGCCAGATCGCCGGCCAGGCCCAGGGTACGGTCAATCTGTCTGTTTTTGCCGCCCCGGCTTGGCACCAGCTCGAAGGTGATGGTGAACTCCGTCCGGTTGCCGACGGACTGTCGGAAACGGGACAGGGGCTGGGCGGCAGGTTTATCTTTACTTTCCGGTGTCATGCTGGTTAGATAAGGTCGGATAACTCATGATCGATTCGAGGTAAATGGTTTGACAGATTGCCTTTATGGCATACGACTTTATGGAATCTCCACTGCTGCTCATCTTCGTTGTTTTTGTCCTTATTAAAGGTATAGAAAATATTGTCGCCTGGGTTAACCTGCGTCATATTCGGCGGTATGGCCACCGGGTGCCGTCGGGCTTTGCCGGTTTTGTCGATGATCAAACCCTTGCCCGCATGCGGGACTATACCGTTGAGCATGGCCGCATTGATCAGTTTGCGTCCGCCTTTGATTTCGTCATAACCCTTGGCTTTATCTTCGGCGGGGTGTTGAACTGGTATAATTCATGGCTGACCGGCCTGGGATGGCCTTCTGTTGCGACCGGCATCTGCTTTTTTCTCTTTCTCTCCTATGGGAGTTTTTTCGTGCAGATTCCCTTTGATCTGTACAGCACCTTTGTCATTGAGGAGAAATACGGGTTCAACCGCCGGACGTTTTCCCTGTGGCTGGCGGATGCCGTCAAAGGTCTGCTGCTCACCACCGTCTTTGCCGCCCTGCTCCTGTGGGTGGCCTTCCTGATCATTGCCGCCATGCCGGACTACTGGTGGATTCTACTGTGGCTTTTCATGCTCTTTTTCAAGCTGTTCATGCTGTATATCTCCCCGTATGTCATTGAGCCGCTGTTTAATAAATTTACTCCCATTGCTGATAAAAGTCTTGAGGAAAAGATCAGGAAACTGCTGGCCAGGGCCGGTCTGTCCGTCTCCAGGGTCTTTACCATGGATGCCTCAAGGAGAAGCGGCCACGGCAACGCCTATTTCAGCGGTATCGGCCATGTAAAACGGATTGTGCTGTTTGATACGCTGCTGGAAAAAAACAGCGAGGAGGAAATCCTGGCGATTCTGGCCCACGAGGCCGGTCACTGGAAGAAAAAACATATCCTGAAAAGGCTGGTGGTCATGGAGTGCGTTTCCTTTGTCGCCCTCTATCTTGCCTGGTGGTTCATGCAAGGTGATGGTCTTGCCGCGGTTTTTCACATCAGCGAGCCGACCCTTTACGTCAAACTGCTGCTGGTCGGTTTCTGCGGGGCGCTGGCCGCATTTCCCTGCAAGCCTTTTTCCAGCTTCATCTCACGGCAGCATGAGTGGGAGGCGGACCGCTTTGCCATTGACCTGGCCGGAAATCCCCGGGCCCTGGCCCGAGCCCTGGTCAAACTTGGCCGGGACAACCTGGCGAACCTCCATCCGCACCCCTGGTACATCGCTCTCCATTACAGCCATCCGCCGCTGCCGCAGCGGGTCAGAAAGCTGCTGGCCGCCTGACAGTGGCGGGTGGCAAAGAGAGGGGAAAATGCACTGGCGCGAGCGAGCAGCAGTATTTCATGACAGGGCGGAGGACTATGACAGGTGGTTTGACAACAGCCTGCTGTTTGCCATTGAACTGGCAGCACTCCGGGAACTGCAGACCCCTCTTGCCGATCCGAAAATCGAGGTGGGGGTGGGGCCGGGCCGTTTTGCCCGAGCCCTGCAGGTTGCCATTGGTGTTGATCCGGCCCTGGCGCCTCTCAAGCTGGCCCGGTCAAGAAACATCAACGTGATCCGGGCCATCGGCGAGCAACTGCCCTTTGCCGGGGGAAGTGCGGGCAGTGTCTATATCCTTTTCACCCTCTGCTTCCTGGCTGAGCCCCGGAAGGCGCTTGGCGAATGTCACCGCATATTGCGGCCGAACGGCCATCTGGTGCTGGGCATGGTGCCGGCCCCAGGAGCATGGGGCCAGGCCTTGCAGGCCAAAAAGGAGAAGAACCATCCTTTTTACCGGCATGCCTCTTTTTGTCAGGCCAGGCAGGCGGCTGACTGGCTGCAGGAGGAAGGCTTTGCCTTGGTGGAGAGCCGTTCGTCCCTCTTTCAGGGACCGGAGGAGCTGCGCGAGATGGAACATTCCCGGCCTGGTCTTGACGAGAGGGCCGGATTCTGTCTTCTGGTCGGGGAAAAACGGTAATTCCAAGTCGCCTGCAAGCCAATACCTTGCGGTTTTTTCTATTCCCGGTCCATCCAGTTCTGCCTTTCCTTGAAGAACCCGTAGGCAAAAAATGCGGTGCTGGTGACGATCAGCGCTGATACCAGCAGGGCGGGAATCCAGCCGGCCGACCCCATCTGTTCCTCAGCCATATCGGCCAGGTCACGTTTGCAGTAACGACAGACCAGCGCGTTGCTGTAGATTTTTTCCTTGCAGTATGGGCAGGTTTGCATATTCATATTTTTCAATGTATCGTGCTGATAGGGCAATGTCAAGTCGCTGTTGCAGCTGCAGTCAGAATCATGATAACAGTCCGGTGTTAAATGGAAATTTTTCATTTCTCTCCTTGGGGATTTTTCAGTCTTGCACCACGACCACAGGTCGCCCCGGGGATAACTTCGCCCTGTCGAAAATGGTCAGGTTGTTATGGCCTATAATGCCCTGCAGGGTTTCGACGTATTCCTGTCTCCTTTCCGAATAAAACTCCAGGGTATTGACCAGGCTGTAGCCATCCAGGCCGCCCTTCTGCTCCCGGCGCTGCTCGGCCCTGGCCAGCCGGAAATTCGAGTAGGCCTCATGGGTGTTGATGTTCATGGCATAGGCCTTGATCGAGTCAATGAGGGTCGGGAAGTCGGCAATGCGGTAATCTCCCCGGTCCTCTCTGCGGTTTTCCGGCATTATGCCCTCGCCCCCCCAGCACCACTGGCCGAAAAGCGCATTGCCTTCAGCGGCAAAGCGTGAGGTGGCATAGCCGCTTTCGTAGGCCATCTGGCCCAGGGCCATGGATACGGGAATGGTGTCGACCCGCAGGAAGATCTTCTCAAAAAACTCATCAGTGAGAGCCACCGGCTCGGTTTCCTGCACAACCTCGTAGCGCCTGGCAAGGTTCTCCAGCCAGGCGAGATCCTCCTCGCCGGGTTCCAGCCCCTCCCGGTGCTGCTGCGCAAGGACCTGCAGATAGCTTCTTTCCGCGCTGATCTGTTCATTCACCCTGAGCACCAGAGGCAGCATGGAGCGGTAGAAAAGGCTCTTTCTGGTGGCGACTGGCTCGTCGTCCGCCCAGTTGTTGTCGATGGTGTCCAGGTAAATGCGGGGCACGGTAAAGTCGGCGTTTTCGACCACGCAACTGGTATAGCCGATTGACTCGTAATAGTCCCATATCTGCCGGGCCGATTCCAGGGTCAGTTTTTCAGGTTCTTCTTCCGGGGCCTCCCACGGTCGGTGCCCGGGTTGAAGCAGGAAGAGATATGACACCAGGCCGGCGGCAATGACTCCTCCGAGAGCTGTGGCGGCAAGCAGCTTTTTTTTCATAACGTTGGCCTTATTTCCAAGTGATATCCTTGTGTTGTAAAAAAATCGCATGAAGCGGGCCAGCACGGGCACCAACCGTCATCCAGCAGGCGACGAAGAAAAAATACAGCGGATTGTAACCGTATTCGCCGGGCAAGACAAGCAAATCGATGGAACCGGGCCGTGGGTGTCGGAGAAAAAAGTCATGAGGCACTTTTTTTGTTTTTTCTTGATCTAAGTCAAGGACAGTCCGCAGGTCTCCCGGTAGGCTTTTGCCAGAGGCCAAATCTATGAGGAAAACTACAACCGAGGAGGAAAACGATGGAGAGAAGGACACATTTATTGCAGGCTGCGGCCTTCTGCATGCTGTCGCAATATCTGGACGATGACAAAATCACTGCTGCCGTCAAGGAGGTGCATCCATGACGAACAGGAAGAGGAAGGCGGTCGGCCTGGCCGTCCTCGGGGCCGGCATTTTTTCTGCTGTTTTCCTGATGCTGGGGCCGCCCAGGCTGCTGGCCAAATCGGAAACCCCCGATTTCTGCGCCGGCTGTCACGTGATGGAGGCGGAATATGATGCATGGTCGCATGCCGGCGCCCATCGCCGTAATGCCTGTGTTGACTGTCACCTGCCAAACCGCAACAAGGCGGTGCATTATGTCTGGAAGAGCATCGACGGCATGAAGGACACCTTGGCCTTTTATTCCGGCCGGGTGCCCGAGCGGATCGCCATCAGTGCACATGGCCGGGAAGTATTGCAGGATAACTGCATCCGCTGTCATGAAAGCACCGTTGCCCACATTGACCAGGAACGGCCATGCTGGCAATGCCATCGCCGGATTAGCCACAGGGGAACCGGTCAGATTTTAACACTGTAAACGTCCACAAAGAGATAAGAAGGAGAAGAACATGAAGAAGAGATTATTGTTGCCCCTGGCTTTGCTGGCAGCCGGCAGCGTGATGCTGACAGGCTGCAATGCCCCTGAGAAGGTCGAGGCCGTCCGGCCGGTGCAGATTGCCGAAGGAGAGATGGACCCCGGTGAATGGGGCAAGGCCTATCCCGTCCACTACGATCTGTGGAAAAAAACCGCCGAGCCGACCGAGCCGGGCAAGAGCAAGTACAAGAGAGGCTTTGACGCGGACGGCATCACCTATGACAAACTATCGGAATTTCCCTACATGGCCCTGCTTTTCAATGGCTGGGGCTTTGGCGTTGAGTACAACGAGCCGCGCGGCCATGCCTATATGATGACGGACCAGGTGGATATCGACCCGGCACGGGTAAAGGCCGGCGGCGTCTGCCTCACCTGCAAGACACCCTACGCCCCCAAGCTGGAGAAGGAAAAGGGGCTGGATTACTACAGCAAGCCCTGGGCCGAGGTGCGCGCCATGATCCCGGAGAAGCATCAGGACATGGGCGTGGCCTGCATCGACTGCCACGACAGCAAGGACATGTCCCTGGCCCTTTCCCGGGAGTTCACCCTGGGCAAGGCCCTTGACGCCATGCAGGTGGACCGGGCCAAACTCACCCACCAGGACATGCGTACCCTGGTCTGCGCCCAGTGTCATGTGACCTACAACATCCCCAAGGCGGACGGCAAATCGGTGAGCGTCTATTTTCCGTGGCAGGGAAGTTCCTGGGGCGATATCTCGGTTGAGAACATCATCAAGCAGATACGCACGGACCAGTCGGTGGGAGAATGGACCCAGGCGGTGACCGGCTACAAGATGCCATTCATGCGTCATCCCGAATTCGAGCTCTTCTCCCGCAACAGCGTGCACTGGATGGCCGGCGTTGCCTGCGCCGACTGCCATATGCCCTATACCAAGGTAGGGTCAAACAAGGTGTCCGACCACCGGGTGACCAGTCCGCTCAAGAACGATCTCAAAGCCTGCCAGCAGTGCCATACGGAAACCCCGGAGTGGCTGCGCAATCAGGTGACCGCCATCCAGGACCGCGTCACCTCCATGATGATCCGTTCCGGCTATGCCACGGCCACGGTGGCCAAGCTGATTGAAAAGGTGCATGGCCTGCAGGCGCAGGGCAAAGAGATCGATCAGCAGCTCTATGCGCAGGCCAAGGATTTCTATATGGAGGCTTTCTTGCGCAGTCTGTATATCGGGGCCGAGAATTCGGTGGGCTTCCACAACCCCACCGAGGCCATGCGGATACTTGGCGATGCCACCGGCTTTGCCATGAAGGCGGAAGGGCTCCTGCGCCAGGCCTTGACCCGGGCCGGAGAGGAGGTGCCGATGGTGGTCAATCTCGAACTTGACAAGTACCTCAATGAGCGGGGCAAGAAAAAGCTCATGTTGCAGAAGGACGTGGAATTCAAGGACCCCTTCGGCGTGCAGGACAAACTGGTGAACGTGGAACTCACCAGCAAGCCGTTGTGAAAAAAATAATATCGCCGTCTGGATGTCAGAGGCGGCATAAGGAGCCGTAACGAACTGTGCAAAGATGAAAAGGTTGTTTCGTAACGGCTCCTTGTAAATCAGCACTGGTGACTTTCCCGGCATGCCGGCCTCAATTGGGGCTGGCATGCCTTTTTTGTTTCGACAGAGCGGACTGACGCTACAATACCCCCAATAGATACCAATTCTCCCCCTGACGTTCCTGTGCAACGTCTGCTGTTATGTGAGCCTCTCCTGGCGGACAGCCTGGCCTCCGATGCGGCAGGCTACAATGCCGCCCGCCATTTCAAGGAGCAGCAGCGGACCATCGCCGCCAGGCACCTCAGCTCTTTTGTTGCCCGCAACATCAAGGATATCCTCCGGCAGTTCGAGGGGCACGGTGTTGACCACCGCAACCCCATGAATCAGACCCCGACAGCGAAGGGGATCCTTAAAAGGGTGGGGGTACTTCGTAAAAAGTCCGGTTTGGTGATGGTGGAGCAGTGCGCATCCGGACGAAAACCGGCTTCCTTCATGGTTCATTGCTTGCTGATCATGTGGTTTTTCTATCAACTACTCTGCAAAATTGCAGTGATTGATCATGCAAATTGTAAAAGACTTTGACAATTTGCATGGATGTGATAATTTTTGTATATGATTCCAAGAGATAGCGAACAGACCATCCGTACCCTCTTGCGCGGCTTCCCGGTCATCACCTGACCGGCGCGCGGCAATCGGGCAAGACAACGCTTGCCAGAGCTGTCTTTCCCGACCGCCCTTATGCCTCGCTGGAAGATCCGGACATCCGCCGTCTTGCCCAGGATGATCCCCGTTCGTTTCTGGACCGGTTCCCCGATGGCGGGGTGCTTGATGAGGTGCAACGCTGTCCGGATATTCTCTCTTATCTGCAGACCATTGTCGATGCAGACGGCCGGATGGGGCTCTATATCCTCACCGGCTCCCAGCAGTTCGGGCTGATGTCAGGTATAACCCAGTCCCTGGCGGGCCGCGCCGCTTTTATAGAACTGCCGCCGTTTTCCGTTGCCGAATTGATCCGGGCCGGCAAACTCCCGGCGGATGCTGACACCATGCTGCTCGCCGGATGCTATCCGCCGCTCTATGACCGTGCAATCCCGCCCGCCGCGTGGTTTGGCGCCTATGTTACGGCGTATGTCGAACGGGACGTCCGGCAACTGCTCAAGGTGCAGGATCTTGAATCATTCCAGCGCTTCGTGCGTCTCTGCGCCGGCAGGACCGCCCAGCTTCTCAATCTCTCCTCGCTCGCCACGGAATGCGGCATTACCCACAACACGGCCAGGGCCTGGATATCGGTGCTCGAGGCCAGCTATCTCGTGTTTCTGCTCCGGCCGCACCACGCCAGTTTCAACAAGCGTCTCGTGAAAATGCCCAAACTCTATTTCTATGACACCGGCCTGGCATGCTGGCTTTTGGGGATCAGAACCCCGGAACAGCTGGCCATGCATCCGTTGCGGGGCAGCATATTCGAGACCTTCGTCACCGCGGAACTGGCCAAGTCGCAACTTAACCAAGGCGAGCCCCGCAACCTCTATTTCTGGCGGGACAGCAACGGCAACGAGGTGGATGTGTTGGTCGAATACGGCGACAGATTGATGCCCATCGAGATCAAGTCCGGCAAAACGGTAAACCGTGATTTTTTTACCGGGCTGGAGAAATGGCTGGCCCTGGCGGGCCGCGCCGCCCTCAACCCCACCCTGGTCTACGGCGGCGCTGACACCTTTGATCACCAGGGGGTGAAGGTGGTCGGCTGGCAGGGGTGCGGCGAGCTTCTTTCTGCCTAACCGTTTATCTCTCACTATGTGAAAACGTTTATTATTGAACAGGGTCAAGTCGAATGATCGAATTGAGGCCCCTTGTCATGCGTTCTTTAGATTCGTTTGTATTTCATCTTCAACGATGACTTGAATAACCGCCCTGTTCTCCATAAGTTCGGCGTATCCGAAGAACGTTCGAAGATGCCTATGCCAAGCATTTGGTCGAGGCAACGACGTGCGATTCCTCGCTCAAGTCCGGCACGTGTAGATAGGTATGTTTCCATCTCCTCCACATTAAAAGGGGTTATCTTCCCGGTAAACGCATTGATCCAGTCGGAAAGCTTGGCCCGGTTAGCCTCCGGACTGTCCATTTTGAAGTCAAGAAGGTGTTGCAGTTCCTGCAGAATTTGATCCATGTAGTCTTGTGACGCCTGTTCGTGCGCTTTGATAATCATCTGTTGATCCAGGCGCCCATCGACCAGGGAACCCAAACCCTTTTGCTCACCGCTCTCATTCAATGTACTCAAAAAACTGATTACCACACGGGGATAATAGGAAGCCCCTTGGCTGGAACTGTCGGCAAAATGCAGGCGAAGGAAGGTCGAGGTTAGAATATTGAACCGCCTGAGTTTGTACGGAAAAATTTGCAGGATCAACCGTTCGCCCTCTTGATCCGTCACCTCGCCAGCGCGGATGAGTTCCATCAACCCTTCGATCTCGGAGACAGTTTCAGGGAAAGATTTTCTGAAGAAACCGAGAAGAGGCAAACGCGACAAAAGGAAATTAAGAATTTTTTGATAGTCCCAAAAGAGATAGATTGTCCGGTCAGCTACCTGCTGCTCTAAATTCTGGACACTGCGACTCGCCAGATCGGTGCGAAGAAAAAGTTTTACCTCAACCTTCCCACTAAACCGGTCATCGGATTGGAGTGCGAGCAGAAACAAAAAAAGACTTTCAACAAACCTGTAAACCTCAGAAACTACAAAAGCGGTTTCAATGCCGTCAAGTAGGAAAATTCTCTTGCCATTTTTCGGCAATGCCTCCATCACCTTTTGTCTCAGGGTGATGGGGTCCAACCTGTCTTCAAGAATTTTCGCCAGGCGGGGGTGAATGACGTTCCGTTCGGTGCTGGACCCTTGCAGGGCGGCAAGCAGAATTGCCCACCACAATCCCTCGGGTTCGTCTTGAAAGAAATCTCGAGCATGCAAGAATTCTTGCGCGACGGTCTTTATGCCACCTGGAGTGTCGCTGCTTGCATCCACGAGAAGTGGTTCCCCTAACTGTTCGAGAGCGAGTTGTTTAGCTAATCTGGTTTTGCCCGTCCCTTTTCGACCCAATATGTAGCGGATCGAATTGTTGGGTTGGCGAAGCTTTGTGAGCGCCTCTGTCTGGATCAAATCCCCCTGGTCAAGCGAGCCACTGCTGCTGAGCTTCCTTTTCACTGGCAAGGAGATTTCAAACAATCTGGTCAGTTCGCTTAATGCCGCTTTCGTTCCCGAGCCGAGATCATGATGATCGGGCAAGGTTATGGTGCGAAATGCTTGGTCATAAGGCCAGAGGAGCCAGCGATCTTCAACGGCTGAAGAATCAGCAGGAAAATCCTCTTGCGCTTCGGGCTGGATTGATCGGGCAATGGTTTCTCCCATCAACTGGAGAAGATCGTTTCGCTGGCGTACCGTGCGTCTGCGAAAACCATCCTCAGTTTCCTCGTCAGGTTTGAATGTAATAATAACTCCCGGATTCTCAGGATTAGCCTCTAAAACTTCGCGGATGACTTCTTCCGCACCTCGCCACTGTTCATCCAGTTTTGTAAAGATGGCTGCAGGGCCGGGGAGCAATTTCATCCAGGTCAATGTTGTCATTGCCATCCCCGAGCGATGATCAACCAGAATCACATCAAATCGCTGTTCAATGGCCCACCTTCTGATCCTCTCAATCCCCTCCGCCAGGATTCCAGGCATAAGACTGGTTTGCAGCGCAAACGCTGCAAAGTCAAGGTAGTAGGCGGATTCGCGTGGCCGACAGGCGATCAGGCGAACTTCACCTCCATCACGCCCCTGCAACAAGGCGGGTATGGCGATGATGCCCTGAGCTTTCCGAGCAATGCCAAGAAGGGTAGAGTTTAGACCGTTCGGTGTCACGCCAAACAGGACATCCAGCGATGGCGCCTCGATGTCAGCATCAAGGACGAGGACCTTCACGCCCTCATGCGCCAGTTTTTGCGCCAAACAGGCCAGCACGGATGAACGGCCCTGTCCTCCTTTGTAGCCAAAGAAATGCACCACCCGTATGGCGGAAAGCCCCATAGTCTCAATCAGATCCGTTGTGGGCTTTTCCGGAAATGCCGCCCTTAACCAGTGTTGACCACGATTCTCCAGAGGATGTAGAGCGGCTTCGGCTGGTGTCATCCACTGCAGGGTGAATAGACAGTCAGCAGCTGTCTTTCGCACCTCCGCCATTGATAATTTCATTTTGCCACAGGCAATAAGTTCTCTCTCATCATCTTCCTTTCCCTCGAAATCGGATGAGATGCAGCGAACATATACATAGGGAAAACGAAAGGCATGGTCTATCTCTCCAACAGCTTTCAGTTTTTCCAGTAGCCGCTTACCTGTCATATAGCCACCCCTTTCGCACGAAGTTGAACAATAATGTCTTCAACTACCTTGACCAAGTTCAGGAGATTCGCGTCGGTCGTACCTCCTGTGTGGTCGTTCTCGTGTTGTGTATAGCGTAATTCCGGGTATTTGTGGGGACGAACAGTTGCTGTGTTTCCTGAGGTATCCGTACACGGGATGGCCGAAAGCTCAGCCCTGAGCTGGGCTCCTAAGGCAGTAAGGCCGGGGTCACCTAAATCACCAAGCAATCCTGGTACATCATGGCCTTTGGGCCAGCCGGCCGAATGATGATGATCTTTGAGGGCAAGTTCAGTCGCCACAAGTTGCCCGTAGGCCGCCAGCAAGGGCTGGTCGGAGTGTCTGGCGGACAAAAAAGCTCTTCGATTCATCGTATGTGGCATATCGCTAACCCGACTGGTTTGCACGTTATCATATCATTCTATCGGCAACGGAGAAAAAGTTGTCGTTCAAATGAACTTCATTAATATATCTAGCTTGACATGACAATAGTAATAATCTAATCGGTTTTGTCGTGGTAGCTGAAACAAATAATTTCGCATAACGAAAAAAATGTTGTGGCAGAAATATGACCGCTGCAATTCCATTCCCAAGCTACCACGCATAAACCAGCTCCAGGCCGAGCTGGTCGTTAGCGGCGTACCGGCCGAAGAGCGAGGGAGGCGGGCCGTCGAGCACGAGGCCGGTGAGGCTCGTTTTCCAGGCGTCATTGATGACATACGTGAGGGAGGCTCTGAGCATGCCGGCGCCATGTTCGGGGTTGTAGACCGGATTGACGGTGGTTTCCAGTTTCTGGTTCAGGAAGTAAATCCGGAGATTGACCCACAGGATGGTTTCGCAGGCGCGGTCGTAGAGGGTGCCGGGCCGGTGGATGATGAGGGTCTGCTGGGCCTGCAGGGTGAGGATGACGTCCTCGACGAGGCGGTAGTCGGCCGCCAGGCCGTAGTCCAGGGTGTCCCTGGTAAGCTCAATATCCGGCAGTTCGGTGACGCCGGCGGCGGGATGGGCCGGATAGCCCCACAGCTCCGGCCGCGGGTTGAAGCCCCGGTTGCAGGTGGCTGCCGCCTCGCCGCGCAGGCTCCAGTCTCCCAGCACGAGGGCACCGTCCAGGCCGAGGGAGGTGATGCGGTGAAAGGAGGGGATGAGCCCCGGATCAATGATTTTGCCGCTGCCTGTCTCAGCCACCCGCAGGGCCGTTGTTGCGAAGACCGGGCGCGGATCAAAACCGTGAAAGAGATTGATGGCCCAGTCGATGTCGCCCAACCGCTGCAGGCGCAGGCCCAGGGAGCCATTGGCAATGGTCCTGGCCGGCAGCTCCGGCTCCCCCATGATTAGCTCCGCGCCGGGCGAGTCTGGGAACAGCGCCTTTGCCGACACCACGGCCCACCGTTCATCCGGGTCTGCCAGACGGTAGGGCACCTGCCACGGCGCCCAGACCAGCTGGTAATTCCACTCCTCCCTGTTGAGGCCGGCGGAGATGGCGGGCACGCCGATCTTGCGCTCTTCCAGGGGGTTGACGATGAACTGCCGGTAATCCCAGGGGTTGAACAGATCGTTCACCGGGAACTCGTCCAGCCGGCCCCAGGAAAAACGCTGGATGCCGACCCGCCAGTCGATGTCGGCAAGCGTTCGCTCACCAAACAGCTCCTTGACCTCCAGATACGGGGTGTTGTCCTGATACACCTCATCCGGATTTTTGAGCAAATCGTGGTCCTGCCGGGGGCCGCGCACCGTGCCGTCCCAACCCCCTTCCAGCCAGAGATGCAGCCTTCCCGCCGCTTTCTCCGCGTCAACCATCAGCCTGCCAACGAAACTTGGCTCCTCGCGGGTGCTGTCCCGATTCGTGGCATATGGGACCGTGAGCTTCAGCCGGCCGGCCGCGCTGATCCCCTCGGCGCCGCACAGGGGCGGGGCCGGGCCGAGGGCCATGAGGAACAGCAGCGAAAGATATTTTGCAACTATCCGGATCATGTGAAAAACGGCGGAAGTCTCTGGCCGCGATCATTACAGACGGTCGAATAGTTACGACATTTTCTCATTTTCCCGCCCGTTCAAGGGAGCGCTGGGTAAAGAGGTCGTCGTCGAAGCGGGTATGATAGCGGATCTCTTCGATGGTCAGTCCGGTCCGGTGGCCGGTTTTGACGTTTTCCATCATGGCCTTAAACGGCGTGGGGATGTCGTCGATGATCCGCACGTCGGAAAAGGTCCCCTGGCGGTAGAGCTGTTTGTCCTGATAGTATTCGATCTTGACATGCACCCACTGATCCTTGGCCACCCAGGCCACGTAGCGGCTCCATTTGCGGCGGACCTTGGGCTCCACCTCGATCACCTGGCAGGCCATGCCGTCCACCGTCTCCTCGCGGAGAATGGTGAAGCGGTAATCGTCGAGATTGGGCGGACCGCCGAAATCATCGTAGGAAAAGTCGGTGCCGAAGAAGGAATCATCCTGGGAGCTGGTGGGGATGCGCCGGATGCGTTTGAATTCCGGGAAGTAGGCCCACAGGTCCCGGTCCGCGAAGCTGCGGGCGTGGACGAGAAAGCCCACATCCTTCAGATCCGGCGGGGTCTGGAAAACCACCAGCACCTTGTAGGTTTCTCCTTCGCCCTTCTTGCTGTATTCGATCAGGGTGCGGGTGCGGGTGCCGCCGCCCCGGTCAAAGAGGGTCATGGTGGCCCGGGTCTGCCGGTCAAGGGCTTTTGTCCGCACCTCGTGCACCTTTTCATACACCTCCCGGCCGGTCATGGCCTGGGCCGCCGGCGTATTGCCAAACAGAATCATCGCGGCCATGAACCAGGTACAAATCCGCCATCCGCAATCCCAAATCCGCAATCTACTCATAGGTCAGCGCCTCCACGATATTGGTTGCCGCGGCCCGTTGCGCTGGATAAAGGCCGGCCATGGCCGACAGCCCGGCGGCCAGCAGCATGGCCCAGGCCATGGCCCCATAATGCAGGTGATAGGTTATGCTGGCGCCGAAATCAAGCCGGAAGACGCCTTCGAGCTCGATCCAGCCGATCAGCACGCCGGTGGCGATTCCCAGGGCACCGCCCGCCGCGCCGATGAGGATTGATTCGATGATCACCACCGCCGACACCTGGTTTTTCTGCATGCCGATCCCGCGCAGGATGCCGATCTCCCGGGTCCGCTCCAGCACCGAGGCGAGCAGGGTGATGATAATGCCCAGGCCCGCGATGATGAGGGTGAGGATGTTCACCGCGTTGGTCAGCACAAAGGAGCGGTCCAGCATCTTCTGCACCTCGACCTTAAACTCTGCGGCCGGCAGGGCGAAGAGCCGGCGCTCGCCGCCGAAGCGGGCCAGGATCGCCTCGCGTGCCGCGGCAATGTCCCGGCCCGGCTGCACCAGCACTTCAAAGGTGTCGACCAGCTGGTCCTGCCAATGGCGGCGGTAGGTGGTGACGTCCATCCAGATGGCGCCAGAATCCGAGGTGTAGCTGACGACAATGGCGGTCACCCCGAAGGGCACCGGCCCGGCCGGGGTGGGCAGCACAATGGTGTCGCCGGGTTTGATGGCGTGCTTGACGGCAAAACCTTCGTTCACCACGATATTGTCCCGGCCCGGCAGGCGGAGCATGTCCTCCCGGCTGCCCTGGGTGATCATGGCCGGGCAGTATTCCAGCCGCCGCGCCACATCAAAGATTTCCAGCAGCACCTTTTTGCCCTCATAGTTCAGGTATCCTTTGCGGAACGGCTCAACCGAGAGGACGCCGGCCACCTTTTCCATCTCCTGCTGCATGTCGCCCGGCATGGGGATGGTGGGGGAGCCGCCCGTGGCCAGGGGATGGCCGGTGCTGACCAGGATATCGGCCCGGATGATGGAATCGATCCAGTCAAACATCGACCGCCGCACGCTGCTGATGGCGTTGGCCGAGCTGACAAAGAGGGCGATACTGCAGAGAATGGCGGCCACGGCCACCCCGTTTCTGGAGACGTTTTTCTGCAGATTGAGCCCGGCCAGCCTCCCCTGAGCCCCGAAACAGGCGGCAAGCGCTCCGTGACACAGGGGCACGATGCGGCGCAGGAGCAGCGGCGTGCAGAGCGAGATGCCGAGCAGCAGGAAAATGGCGGACGCCATGATGACGCCGAGGCTGCGCACGGCTGAGGCGGGTTCCGCGCTTTCAAAGACGGCGAAGATCACAACGGCCGCCAGCAGGCTGAGAGCGGAGGCGATTTTAATTTTTCTGCCGAGCAGGGAGCTCTCTGCCGAATAGGGCAGGCTGCGAATGGCCGAGGCCGGGGTGAGACGGGTGCCGGCCAGGGCCGGCAGGATTGCTGCGGTCAGACTGGCCAGCACGCCGGTGGCCCCATTGCCGAGCACGGCCCGCCAGGAAAAGGCGAGCTCGGTGACCGAGGTTCGGAGGTACATGTCCGAGACGCTCTGGGCCACCAGGTCCACGGTGGCGCGGGCGAAGATGTAGCCAAGGCCCGCGCCGAGGAGCGAGGCGACAGCGGCGATGAGCAGGGTTTCCGTCAGGAAGAGACGAAATATTTCCGCCCGGCTGGCACCGAGGGCCCGCAGGATGCCGATTTCCTTGCGCCGCTGCACCACGGTGATGGAGACCGTGTTGTAAATGAGATACATGCCGACAAAGAGCGCCATGCAGCTGATGAAGCCCATGCTCTTGCGAAAGCGGCTGAGCAGGACCTCGACCTGTCTGGTGCGGGCCGCCGGGGTGTCGATGCTGTAGCCTGCGGGCAGCACCTGGCGGATGCGCTCCTGCATGGTGTCAAAATTTTCACCGGGCAGCAGGCTGACATCGATGCGGTCGATGCGACCCTCCTTGCCGAAGGCCATCTGGGCCGCATAGATATCCATCACCGCAATGTCGCCGCCCGCCACCCTGGCCGGGCCTGCCGGGTTAAGCAGCCCGCGCACCTGAAAGGTCCTGAGGCCGGCCACGGTCTGCATCTCGATCTGCTGATCGATATCGATTCCTTCTTGGGCCGCCATGGTTCGGGTGAGCAGGATGGAGTCGCGCCGGGCGAGAAAGAGCAGGGGATCGGGGATGTCGGCGCTCTCGTCGGTGATGCTGTAATCGCGGATCTGGTGGTCCTGCAGCACGTCGATGCCGAGGATCATCAGCGCCCGCTGCCGGCCGCCGGAGAGGCTGGCGGTGGCCTCGATGACCGGCACGGCATACTCAACTCCGGCCACGTTCTGCACCCGTTCGAGCATGGCTTCGGGAAAGCCGGATTCCGCGCCGGTGATCTGCAGAGTGGCCCGGCCGGTGATGTGGTTGATCGAATCCTCAAACGAGCAGAGCACGCTGCGGTTGGCCAGATCGATGGCCACCATGGCCGCCACCCCCAGGCAGATGCCGGCCATGGCCATGACGAGCTGCGCCTTCTGCAGTCTGACATGTTTCAGGCTGACGTGGCGCAGGAGATTGGCAAGGTTCATGGGTTGTCGCCTCCGATGACGATGTCCTGGTCCGGCGCGCCGTCTTTTAAGGTGATGATGCGGCTGCCGTAGGCCGCGGCCTTGGGGTCATGGGTCACCATGACGATGGTCTGGCCCTGGTCATTGAGGGATTTCAGCAGCAGGAAGATCTCCTCGCTGGTATGGGAATCGAGATTGCCGGTGGGCTCGTCGGCCAGAATCACGGCCGGACCCGTGATCAGGGCCCGGGCAATGGCCACCCGCTGCATCTCGCCACCGGAAAGCTGTTCCGGCCGGTGCTCGGCCCGTTCCTTGAGCCCGACCTTGTCCAGCAGGGCCGCAGCCCTTGGTTTGACCTCACTGAAGGGCAGGCCGTCGAGCAGCAGCGGCAGGCCAACGTTCTCCTCGGCGGTGAGCAGCGGCAGCAGGTTGAAGAACTGGAAGATGTATCCGACCCGCCGTCTGCGAATCAGGGTGAGCTCGTTGTCCGTGATGCCGTGCAGCGGGCGGGAGTCGATAAAGACCTCGCCGCTGGTGGGCTGGTCGAGGCCGCCCATGAGGTTCAGCAGGGTGCTCTTGCCCGAGCCGCTCGGCCCCATGATGCTTAAGAATTCCCCCTTGTTGATGACAAAGGAAACATCCCGCAGGGCCCGGACCTCCCGGCTGCCCTGCTGGTATGTCTTGCCGGCATTCCGTAATTCGATCATGATATACCTCGCTTCTGTTGGGCGGCTGGGCCGCTATTTTTCTTGAACGATTGCCGCCTTGATCTTTGCCTCGCAGAGCGTGAGCCACCGGATGTCCGCCTCGGCGTGGAAGAGGCCCGCGTCAATGAGCAGTTCGCTGACCAGGGCGCCGTTGCCGGCCCCTCCGTTTTTCATGGCCAGCTTGCGTTGGGTGAGACGGTTCATCTGTTTCAGGTGCAGGGTTTTCTGCTTGTCGATCAGGGCCAGCACCGGGGCAGGATCGCTTTTGACCATGAAGACGAGCTTGATGAAGAACTCATCGCGCAGGGCCCGGATTCTGGTGACCGGCGTGGCCAGCCACTGGGTCAGTTCCTGCCTGCCCTCCGGGGTGATGCGGAAGATCTTCCGGTCCGGCCGCTTCTCCTGAGCCTCGCGGTCATGGGTGACAAATCCGTCCTTTTCCAGCCGGTCCAGGGTGGAATAGATCTGGCCGTAATTCAGGCTCCAGAACTCGCCGACCTTTTCGTCAAAGCTGCTTTTGAGGTCGTAGCCGTGCAGGTTGCCCTCGGCCAGGATGCCGAGGATGGCATATTTAATGGACATGGTTGTAATCCTTTGCGAATATATAAAAGTATATATACAAAAAGGAATAGGGGGTGTCAACAGGAGATCTTCTGCTCATGCCGCCCGCCGGTCTTTCCGGTTGCCGCTCCGCCGCTGATCTGTTATAGGAAAAAATTACTTCGCGCAGTCCGGCGCCGCCGGAACGTTTTCCATAAACCCATGCCCCGCAAACGGGGTCAATCCCGCTATTTTCAGCCCGTGCATATTCTTATTGTCAAAACAAGCGCCATCGGCGATGTCATCCATACCCTGCCGGCCCTCCACAGCCTGCGCCGTCATTATCCCGAGGCCCGTATCGACTGGCTGATTGAAGAGGCGGCGGCGGACATAATCGCCGGACATCCGGCCCTTGACCGGCTGCTGGTGTCCAAAAGAAAACGCTGGGTGCAGGCCCTGCGCCGCGGACCAAACCGGCTGCAGGCCTGGCGGGAGCTGTGGGCCTTTATCCGGGAGCTGCGCGCCACCCGCTATGATCTGCTCATTGATTTCCAGGGGCTGCTCAAGAGCGGCATGCTGGTGGCCGCAAGCCGGGCTGCGCGCAAGGTGGGTTTCGGCCGGGGCATGGAACATGCCGAATGCAGCTACATCTTTCTCAACGAAAAGGTTCCGGCGGTGGATATGAACATCCATGCCGTGCGGCGCGGGCTCATGCTGCTCGAGGGCATCGGCATCAAAACCGACGAGGTGGTCTTTGATCTGCCGCTTGGCCCGGAGCATTTCCGCCAGGTTGAGTCACTGCTGCGCGCCAGGGGGATAGCCGACCCGTCCATGGTCGTGCCGATCAATCCGGTGGCCACCTGGCCGACCAAACTGTGGGATAACGCCGGTTTTGCCCAGGTCGCCGATTGGGTCGCCGGCCAGGGCAGGCAGGTGGTTTTCACCGGCGGCAAGGGTGACCGGCCGGTCATTGACGCGATCATTGCCCGCATGCACCAGCCGGCGGTGAATCTTGCCGGGGAAACCACCTTGAAGACCTTGGCCGCCCTGTACCGCAGTGCCCGGCTGGTGATTTCCACTGACACCGGCCCCATGCATCTTGCCGCCGCGGTTGGCACGCCGGTGGTGGCGGTTTTCGGCTCCACAGCCCCCTGGCGCACCGGCCCGTATGGCGAGGGGCATCAGGTGGTCCGCCTTGATCTGCCCTGCAGCCCCTGTCTGAAAAGGGAATGCGACCACCGGCGCTGCATGAATGACCTGGCCCCGGAGCTGGTGATCAACGCCCTCCAACGTCTTCTTTCTTAATAGTGTACAGCCGCATATTTTGTTGCGAGTGGGTACAACTACCTATAATTTTTTCTTGACTTTCTCCAGATAATACGTATTAAATAGGTAAGGTGCGACAAAATGCCACATGACACATTGTGTCAACATCCTCGGGTGTTGATTTTTTGGTCTGCCTTTGTCCTGAACCGATTTCCGCAGCGCGGGTCACAGTAAAAAGGAGGTCCCCATGCCGATAACAATTAACGAACTCGTCAACGAAAACCAGTGCAGCCGCCGCAGTTTTCTGAAGGCCTGCACCATTACCGCCGCGGCCCTTGGTCTTTCCGATGTAATGATCCCCAGGCTGGTCGAGGCGGCGGCTAATCCGCAGCGGCCGCCCGTGGTCTGGCTCCATTTTCAGGAGTGCACCGGCTGTACCGAGTCTCTGGTGAGGGGTTCGCATCCTGATATCGCCCGGCTCATTCTGGACATTATCTCCCTCGATTATCACGAGACACTCATGGCTGCCGCAGGCCATCAGGCTGAGAAGCAGCTCCATGAGACCATGGAAAAATATCAGGGCAAGTACCTGTGCGTCGTCGAGGGGGCCATCCCGACCAAGGACAAGGGCATCTACTGCAAGATCGCGGGCCGTACTGCCATGGATATCCTGGCCGAGGTGTCGTCGAAATCCGCCGCGGTCATCGCCATCGGCAGCTGCGCCACTTACGGCGGCATCCAGGCGGCGGCCCCCAATCCCACCGGCGCGGTGGGGGTGGGGGATCTGGTGCATAATGTGCCGGTCATCAATGTGTCGGGCTGTCCGCCCAACCCGATCGCTTTTCTCGGCACAGTCCTGCATTATCTGACCTTCAAGCGGCTGCCGCCCACCGACCAGCTGGGACGGCCGCTCTTTGCCTATGGCCGCAAAATCCATGATCAGTGCGAAAGAAGGGCCCATTTCGACGAAGGCCGCTTTGCCGAGCAGTTCGGCGATGCAGGCCACCTGGCGGGCTACTGTCTGTATAAGGTCGGCTGCAAGGGTCCTGAAACCTATGCCAACTGTCCGGCGGTGCGTTTTAATGATGTCGGGGTGTGGCCGGTCGGTGTCGGCCACGGCTGCATCGGCTGTACGGAACCGGGGTTCTGGGACACCATGACCCCCTTCTATGAGCGACTGCCCAATGTGCCGATTCCCGGTGGCGGCGGCATTGTTGCCGAGGCTGAGAGCGCCGGCAAAAAGATCCTCGGCATTGCCGGCGCCGCGGTGGGCATCCACGCGGCCGTGGGCATCGGCAAACGGTTGATGCAAGGCAAGAGTGAAGAGAATAAATAGCCCGGACAGCAAGGAGGTTGTATCATGGCACAGCGAATAACCATCGATCCCATTACCAGGATCGAAGGACACCTGAGAATAGATGCGGAAGTTGAAGGCGGCAAGGTCAGCAAGGCCTGGTCTTCCGGGCAGATGTGGCGCGGCATAGAGGTCATCCTCCAGGGCCGTGACCCCAGGGATGCCTGGCTTTTTACCCAGCGCATCTGCGGCGTCTGCACCACGGTGCATGCCCTGGCGTCGGTCCGGGCGGTGGAAAACGCCCTGGGCCTGCAGATCCCCTTGAACGCCCAGTATGTCAGAAACCTGATCATGTCGATCCATGCCCTGCATGACCATATCGTTCATTTTTATGTCCTGTCGGCCCTTGACTGGGTGGATGTCGTGTCCGCCCTCAGCGCCGACCCCGTGAAAACAGCGACCCTGGCCCAGAGCCTTTCCGAATGGCCCGGCAACAGCAGCAAGCGCTTCAAGGCGGTGCAGGACAAGGTGAAGGCCCTGGTGGACAGCGGTCAGCTCGGCCCCTTTGCCAATGCCTACTGGGGCCATCCCGCCATGGCACTGCCGCCCGAGGCGAATCTCATGGCCGTCTCCCATTACCTGGAGGCCCTTGATTACCAGCGCAAGGCAACCCAGGCCCTGGGCATCATTTCCGGCAAGAACCCGCACATCCAGAACCTTTCCGTGGGCGGGGTGACCGCGGCCATCAATCCGGACAACGAGACCGCCCTCAACATGGAGCGGCTCTACTGGGTCAAACAGCTGGTGGAGGAGGTGCGCGGCTTCATCCAGCAGGTCTACCTGCCCGATGTGATCGCGGTGGGCGCCCTGTACAAGGACTGGCTGCCTTTTGGGGCCGGTGTCACCAACTACCTGGCCGTGCCCGACATGGTGCTGGATACGGCGGGCACCCAGTTTGATCTGCCGGGCGGCACCATTTTCAATGGCGATCTGTCCACGGTCAAGCCCATAACCGGTTTCAACGATCCGTACTTCCGGGATAATGTGGTGGAAGGTATTGACCACGCCTGGTATGATGGGGACTGGTCGCGCCATCCCTATGAGGAGGAGACCGTGCCCAAGTACACAGAATTCCAGGACAATGGCAAATATACCTGGCTCAAGGCCCCGCGCTTCCAGGAGAAACCGATGCAGGTCGGCCCCCTGGCCCAGCTCCTGGTCGGTTATGCCCTCGGTCACGAGCAGACGGTGAAGAATGTCAACGATGCCCTGACCAGGGTGAGCGCGGTGGCCGGCGTTGCCGTCGGACCCGCGGTGCTGCACTCGACCCTGGGACGGCATCTGGCCAGGGCGGTGCGGGCCTCCATGCTGAGCGATCTTGCCCTCAAGCACTGGCAGCTGCTGGTTGACAATGTCGGCCGGGGTGATCTGGCGATCTTCAACCCGCCCACCTTTCCCAAGGGCGAGCAGCGCGGCTACGGTATCCACGAGGCGCCGCGGGGGGCGCTGTCCCACTGGATCGTTATTAATAACGGCAAGATAAAGAATTACCAGTGTGTGGTGCCTTCCACCTGGAACGCAGGGCCCCGGGACAAGGCAGGGCAGCCCGGCCCCTATGAGGCGTCATTGGTCGGCAACCCGGTGGCTGATCCGGAAAAACCGCTGGAGGTGCTCAGGACCATTCATTCCTTTGACCCCTGCATCGCCTGCGCCGTGCATATGGCCAATCCGCAAGGCAGGGAGCTGGCCAGGGTGAAAGTTATTTAGGAGCCGTTACGAAATATCTCTTCATTTCGCGCATGTCGTTACGGCTCCTCATGCCGGCACTGACATCCAAACGACGATGTTATTTTTAAAACGGCCGAGGAGGCTGCCATGAACTATGAGAAAAAGTATGTGTGGAGTATCCTGTTCCGTCTCTGTCACTGGGCCTTCGCCCTTGCCATCGTTGTGCTGGCGGTGACCGGGTTCTACATCCATGATCCCTGGACCAATACCTGGCTTGAGGGCGGCCGCAGTTTTCCCATGGCCGACCTGCGCTACTACCACTTTCTGGCGGGATTCGTCTTTACCGCCGCGGTGCTGGTCCGTTTTTTTCTTTACCTGTTCGGCAACAGGCAGGAGCGCATTCTCAATGCGCTGCCCGTTTCCACCGGCAATGTGAGGAATTTTTTTTCCACCCTTGCCTATTATGGTTATGTTACGGACAGTCATGAAGAGAGGCTGGGCCACAATACCCTGGCCGGCCTCACCTATCTGTTCACCTATGTGGCGGCGGCGGCGCAACTGCTGAGCGGTTTTTATCTGCTCTATCCGGAGAGCGCCACCTGGCAGTCCTGGGGGCTGCAGGTGTTCGGCGCCCAGCAGCAGGCCCGGTTTATTCACCATCTGCTCATGTGGTATTTTCTGTTTTTTGCCTTGGTGCATCTCTATCTGCTGGTATGGAATGACGTGAGGTCGCCGGAGGGGATGATCTCCTCCATCTTTAACGGGTATAAGTTCAAGCCGAAACATGACAGTTCTGCCAAGGCCTGAGAGCCTTTTTTCACACGGGGCGGCCCCGGAGCAGCAGGGGGTCGAACTGAAGGTGCAGGGCGTGGTGCAGGGGGTCGGCTTCCGGCCCTTTGTCCACCGCCTGGCGTCCCGCTTCGGTTACTCCGGCACGGTGGTCAACAGCGCTGAAGGGGTGGTGATCCGACTGGCACCACCCCTTGCCCGTTTTGACAGCTTTCTGCGCAGTCTCCAGGAGGAAGCGCCGCCGCTTGCCAGCATCACCACCCTTGAGAGAACAGCGATCACGGTTTTTCCCTGTGAGCCGGGCTTTCAGATTCTCGCCAGTGAACACTCCGGGGCCGCAGGCACCATGATCCCGCCTGACGCGGCGGTCTGTGATGACTGTCTGGCTGAGCTGTTCAGCAGAAATGACCGGCGCTACCTCTATCCGTTCATTAACTGCACCAACTGCGGGCCGCGTTTCACCATTGTCGAGTCGATCCCCTATGACCGGCCGAACACCTCGATGAAGGTTTTTCCCATGTGCCCGGACTGCGGCCGGGAGTACCATGATCCGGTGAACCGCCGCTTCCACGCCCAGCCAAATGCCTGCTGGCAGTGCGGCCCACGCATGAGCTGGCATGATGCTGACGGCCGGCCCCTGGCATGTGAGGACCCGTTGCGCGAGGCAAGCCGCGCCATTGGGCAGGGGAAGGTGGTGGCCATGCGGGGCCTTGGCGGTTTCCATCTCACCGTTGACGCGGGCAATGATGCGGCGGTGCGCAAATTGCGGGAAAGAAAAAAAAGGCCCGCCAAGCCCCTGGCCGTCATGGTGGCGGATGTTCAGGCGGCCATGGACCTTTGCCGCATATCCCCCAAGGAAAAAGAGCTGCTGCTTTCCTGCCGGCGGCCCATCGTGCTGCTGCCGAAAAAAAACGACGGCAATCTTGCCCCGTCCGTGGCTCCGGGCATGCAGCATCTGGGGCTGATGCTGCCCTATACCCCTTTTCATCATCTGCTTTTCCGGGGGGAGGATACCCCGACGGCCCTGGTGATGACCAGCGGCAACCGCAGCGAAGAGCCGATCTGCACGGCAAACAGTGATGCCATGGAAAAACTTGCCGGTATCGCTGATTTCTTTCTGCTCCATAACCGGGATATCGTCACCAGGGTTGATGATTCGGTGGTCAGGGTTATCGATGACAGGGAGCGGCCCATCCGCCGGGCCCGTGGCTATGCCCCCGGCTCAGTCGCCCTCGGCCGGCCGCTGCCGGACATTCTGGCCTGTGGCGCGGAGCTGAAGAACACCTTCTGTATGGCCAGGGGCAAGACCGCCTACCTGAGCCAGCATATCGGCGATCTCACAAGCGTTGAAACCCTTGCATTTTTTGAAGAGAGTGTCCGCCATATGCAGAATGTGCTGGAGTTTGCCCCCGCAGCCGTTGCCTGCGATCTGCATCCTGATTATCTCAGCACCCGTTTTGCCGAAAGCACGGGCCTGCATCTGTATCGGGTGCAGCATCATCACGCCCACGCCGCGGCCGTCATGGCCGAACGTGGTATAGAGGAAGAAACATTTGCCGTGATACTTGACGGCACCGGCTTCGGCTCGGACGGCACGGTCTGGGGCGGGGAAATTCTGCTGGCGGGCCTCACCTCTTTTCAGCGGCTGGCCAGCCTGGAACCGATGATGCTGCCCGGCGGCGATGCCGCGGCCCGGGAACCGTGGCGCATGGCCATGGCCGTCCTGCGGGGGGCATACGGCCGGGAGGGACTGGGCGCGGCCGTTCGCCTTGTCCCGGCCCTGGCCAAAATAGGCTCTGCCAAAAAAGACACCCTGGCGCAGATGATGTCGCAAAAGGTCAATACCCCCCTGACCTCAAGCTGCGGCAGGCTCTTTGACGCCCTGGCCGCCCTGCTTGACCTCTGTCTTGTCTCCGGCTATGAAGGCCATGCCGCCATGGAGCTTGAGGCCATGGCATGGCAGGCGGTGCGGGGCGACGGGCGGAGTGATGGGCCGGATGATGAGCTGCGGTTTCCCGTGGAGATCAGGGAAGAGCAGGGGCGCCTGCTGATCGGCACGGCAGCGCTGATCCGGTCAGTGGTCGATTCCCTGGCCCGCGCAGATGACCGGGCAGGGCTTGCCCTGGCCTTTCATCGCTGGCTGGTGTTGTCCCTTACCGCTGTCATCAAGGAGCTGGCGGCCAGGTTCGGCAGCAAGAAGGTGGTGCTCGGCGGCGGCTGCATGCAGAATGGTCTGCTGCTGGGCGGCTTGAGCAAAAATCTTGAATCCGCAGGATTTCAGGTTTTTTCCGCCGAGAAGGTGCCGGCCAACGATGGCGGACTTGCCCTCGGCCAGGCGGTTATCGCCGGCATGAATCATATGCAGTCCAGATAACTCTGAGGGTCGGGCGGAACAAAATTGATTTTTTTTCTGTTGTTTACCCTGAGATTTCTGTAAACTTTTCATTAATAAAAACAAAAAAATAGTGAGGATGTGCAATGTGTCTGGCTGTGCCCATGCGCGTAATCGCCGTAAGAGGGGTTGAAAATGATTTCACCATCCCGCAGGTCGGGGTTGTTGAAGCCCAGGGTATTGAAAAAGAGGTGCGGCTGGATCTGGTTGACCGCTGGCCGGAAATAGGAGATTATCTTATTATTCATGCAGGCTTTGCCATCCATACCCTGGATGCCGCAGACGCGGAGACCAATCTGCGCCTCCTGCGGGAAATGGCTGACGGCGTGCGGGCCGGGGCCGGCGGGGAAAAACAGTAACCATGAAATATGTCTCGGAGTTCAGGGATAAAAAGTATATCGTCCCTTTGGTTGATGAACTGCGCAAGACCATTGACCGTCCCCTGCGGATCATGGAGGTGTGCGGCACCCACACCATGGCTATTTTCCGGCATGGTCTGCGTTCGCTGATGCCAGAGGGACTGGAGTTGATCTCCGGACCTGGCTGTCCGGTATGTGTCACTTCCAGCGCCCATATCGACGGATTTATCGAGGTGGCGAATCGTGAAGGGGTGCGGGTGGCGATCTTCGGCGATCTTTTCCGGGTGCCGGGCAGCCAGGGTTCGCTGGCCAGGGCGCAATCCATGGGGGCACAGGTCGAGGTTGTTTATTCGCCGATGGACGCCCTGACGCTGGCCGGCAAATATCCGCAGCAGATGACGGTTTTTCTGTCCGTCGGTTTTGAGACCACCATTCCGCTGGTTGCCGCAACCATACTTGAGGCCGAGCGTCTGAAGGTGGATAATTTCGCCGTATTTTCCGCCCACAAGATCATGCCGCCGGCCCTTACTGCCCTGCTGGGCGATCCCGAACTCCGCCTGGACGGGCTGCTCTGCCCCGGCCATGTGAGCACCATCATCGGCGCGGCCGCCTATGAACCGCTGGCCGCCAATTATCGATTGTCCTGCGTGGTGGCTGGTTTTGAGCCGGTTGATGTGCTCCAGGCGATTATCATGCTGGCGCGGCAGGCAAGGGAAGGCCGGGCCGAGGTGGAAAACGCCTACGGGCGGGCTGTTTCCTGGCAGGGCAATCTGCGGGCCCAGAAGCTGATGCATGACGTTTTCGAGCCGGTCGACTGCCAGTGGCGGGGACTGGGCACCATCCCGGCCAGCGGCATGGCCATCCGCGAACCTTTCTCCCGCTTTGATGCGGAAAAAAGGTTCGCTATCAGGCTCACGGAAACCCCGGAACCGAAAGGCTGTCTGTGCGGTCAGATCCTCAAGGGGCGCAAATCCCCGGCCGACTGTCCGCTCTTTGCCGGCCGGTGCACGCCGGTCAATCCGGTGGGCCCCTGCATGGTGTCAAGCGAAGGAACCTGCGCCGCCCATTATCGTTTCGGTCTGGCCGGATGAGTTGTGCATGAGATTCATTCGGGGTTTGATCGGAGAAATTGTTTCGCGCATTTGTTTTTCTTAATATCAAATATAAAGATTTGACCCCTAGGGCTTACCATGAAACCGACTGAAACGATTCTCCTTGATCATGGCAGCGGCGGCCGTGCCAGCCAGGAGCTAATTAAAAATATTTTTTTGTCCTATCTGGCCAATCCGGTTCTTTCCTGCCTGGAAGACAGCGCCCTGGTTGACACCGGCGCGGGACAGCTTGCCTTTACCACTGACAGCTACGTGGTTGACCCGATTTTTTTCCCGGGCGGCGATATCGGCGAGCTGGCCATCAACGGCACGATCAATGACCTGGCCATGCGGGGTGCGGAACCCATTTGTCTCAGTCTCGGCCTGATCCTGGAAGAGGGCTTTGCCCTGGAGGACCTGAAAAGGGTGATCGTCTCCATCCAGGGGGCATGCCGCCGGGCGGTGGTGCCGGTGGTGACGGGTGACACCAAGGTCGTTCCCCGGGGCAAGGGGGACAAGATCTTCATCAACACCTCGGGCATCGGCCTGGTTGACCGCGGCATCCACATCTCGGCCAAAAATGCCCGGCCCGGGGATGCGGTTATCCTTTCCGGCAGCATGGGCGATCATGGCATCACCATCCTGGCCCAGCGGGCCGGCATCTCCTTGCAGGGCAATCTGCGCAGTGACACCATGGCCCTGCATCGTTTGGTGCAGAAGATGCTGGCCGGGGCGCCCGGTGCGGTCCATACCCTGCGGGACCCGACCAGGGGCGGGGTGGCGACTTCGCTTAATGAAATAGCCGAGACGGCTCAGGTGGCCGTGGAGCTCGATGAGAGTGCCATTCCGGTAAGGCCGGAGGTTGCCGCCGCCTGTGAGATTCTCGGCATGGACCCCCTCTATCTGGCCAATGAGGGCAAATGTCTGGCCCTGGTGGCAAAAGAACATGCCAGCCGCCTGGTTGAGCTGATGCGTTCTCTGCCGGAAGGGGCGGATGCTGCCGTTATCGGCCGGGTGACCAAAGGCCCTGCGGGCCGGGTGCTGCTGAACACGGTAGCGGGCGGCACACGCATCGTGCAGTCCTTGACCGGTGAACCGCTGCCGCGAATCTGCTGAAAGGAGCGAAAACATTGTCTGTTCTTACAAAAAAAATCGGCGTGCTCGGCATCGGCAATCTGCTGCTTGGCGATGAGGGTTTTGGCGTGCATGTCATCCGTTATCTGGAGAATCATTGGTTGTTTCCGGAGCAGGTTCACCTGCTGGACGGCGGCACAGCCGGGATTTACATGGCCCCGTTTCTGGAGGATGTGGACCGGCTGATTGTTGTCGATGTGGTGGCTGACGACGGACCGCCCGGGACCATCTGTCTGTTCAGCGGCGAGGATCTGCGGGGGGCGAATGTGCAACTGCGCATGTCGCCCCATCAGCTTGGGCTGCTTGAGGTGCTGGAGATCTGCCGATTGCGCGACCAGGCGCCGGCTGAGATACAGTTCATCGGCGTGGTGCCGGCGGCAATCGAAACCGGGATGGAGCTGTCGGCGCTGTTGTCTGACCGGGTTATTGAGGTGGCGGCGATGATACTTAACGCCCTTGAAGAGGAGGGGATCCATGCACGAAATATCACTGGTGCAGGGACTGCTCAAGCAGCTGGCTGAACTTGCCGAACAACACCGGAGCAGGATGATCAGCAAGGTGCGGGTGGAGATCGGACCGCTGTCCGGCATCGTCATTGATTCCTTTCAGTTCGGCTTTGATGTGCTGGCCTCGGAACAGGAGTTGACCAGCAAGGCGCTGCTTGAAATCGTCACCCCGCCCATCCAGTACAAGTGCTGCTACTGCGGCTATGTCTGCCTGAATTATAGCGAGGTGCCGGAGGCCTGTCCGGAGTGCGGTCATACCCTGCTCGTGCCGGAGGGCGGGGACGGGCTGATTCTCCTGCAGGTTGAAATGGAATAACAGGAAGGCAGAAGGCAAGAGGCAAAAGGAGCGGGTTTCATGCCCGCCCCACAGACGGAAGGGGAAAGTCGGAAGCGGCGAAACACCTTCAGACTTTCCGGCCTGGGTAGTTACTAACATAGAAGGATATAAGAATATGTGTGATGTTTGCGGATGTGCAAGCCCGAGTCATAGTCATAAGGTCGTTGATGTCAATCAGAGTCTGCTGGCCGCCAACGATGCCCTGGCGGCAAAAAACAGAGAGCATATTGAGGAGCTGGGGGCCGTGGCGATTAATCTGATCAGCAGCCCCGGTTCGGGAAAAACCACCCTGCTTGAGAAAACCATTGAGCGGCTGGGCAAGGAGCTGCGCATCGGGGTGATCGAGGGCGATATTGAAACGGAAAGGGATGCCGAACGTATCCGCGCCAAGGGCGTGCCGGTGGTGCAGCTCACCACCGGAGGAGCCTGCCATCTTGACGCCGCCCTGGTCCATAAGGGCATTCATGCCCTGGAGGATCAGCTTGGTGACGGCGGGAAACTCGATTTGCTCTTTATTGAAAATGTCGGCAATCTTGTCTGCCCGGCCACTTTTTATCTGGGTGAACATCAACGGGTGGTGATGGTCT
Source organism: Thermodesulfobacteriota bacterium (assembly GCA_040755455.1). GTDB lineage: Bacteria > Desulfobacterota > Desulfobulbia > Desulfobulbales > SURF-16 > SURF-16. The sequence goes on from JBFMAY010000001.1 coordinate 242,067, forward strand.
CCGTGCCGGAGGGGCCGGATAAACCGGCCAAATATCCCAAGGCCTTTACCGGCTCCCATGTTTTCATGATCAGCAAGACGGACCTGTTGCCGTATTTTGATTTTGCGCCGGAGATGGCGATCAAGGATGCCCTGCAGCTTAATCCGAAGCTCATGGTCATGTCTGTTTCCGCAACGGCCGGCGACGGCTTTGACAGCTGGCTGGCGTATCTGCGCTCCCTCTGTCGATGATATTCGGCTTAACTGACGACCTTATCTTTCCCCCTCCTTATCTGGCCAGAGAGGACGGCCTGCTGGCCATCGGTGGAGATCTCTCCGTTGAGCGGCTTCTTCTCGCCTATGGCCAGGGCATTTTCCCCTGGTACACCGAGGAGGATCCCATTCTCTGGTGGGCGCCCGACCCCCGGCTGGTCCTTGAACCGGAAAAATTTCATCTGTCGAAACGGCTGGCCCGCGTTATCCGGCAGGGCCGGTTTCACGTCACCTTTGACACCGCCTTTGAGCAGGTGATCAGAGCATGCGCTGTCCCGCGGGCGGGCAAAGAGCAGGGCACCTGGCTGGTGCCCGAGATGATTGAGGCTTATATCCGTTTGCACGAGGCGGGCTACGCCCACTCGGTGGAATGCTGGCAGGGGGAGACTCTGGCCGGCGGCCTTTACGGGGTGGCGCTTGGCGGGGTATTTTTCGGCGAGTCCATGTTTGCCAGGGTGTCCGACAGCTCAAAGGTCGCGATGGCCCATCTGGTCAAGCTGCTGCGCCAATGGCAATTTGCCCTGATTGACTGCCAGATGACCACATCCCACCTGTTGAGCCTCGGGGCACGGGAAATGCCCGGTTACGAATTCTACAGCCGTCTGGAAAAACATGTGCCGCTGCCGGGCCGGCCGGGCCGGTGGACCGGGGCGTTGACAAAAAAATAGCATACCTTGACACCCTTCAGGCAATATTTATTGTTTTAATTAGGAGGAGGCTGCATCAATTTATTAATTCTTGGTAAATGAAAAGGGGGTGTTGGTATGTTCGATCTTATTCCGTCAAGACGAGGTAAAGTTGATGTCCCTGATGTGTTCGAGGAAATGGAGGATATGTTCAAGAGGATGTGGAGGGGGTCAATGCTTCATGACCTGCTGCTTGAGTCCGAGAGAAACTGGGCTCCGCGGCTGGATGTCAGTGAAACGGACAAGGAGATTGAAGTGATTGCCGACCTTCCGGGCCTGGAGAAAAAGGATATCGATATTTCCCTGGACAATGATGTGCTGGTTATCAAGGGTGAAAAGAAGGAAGAGCATAAGGAAACTGACAAGCATGTCCATAGAATGGAACGGCGGTACGGGTCTTTTTACCGGGCTTTACGGCTTCCTGTTGAGGTGAAGAGTGATAAGATTGAGGCCTCCTTCAAAAACGGTGTATTGAAAGTCACCTTGCCGAAATCCGAGGAAGCGAAAAAGAAAATCGCCCGCATTGAAGTCAAATAGCAAGGTCGGTTCCTTATAAAAAAAGCCCGCAGCAATGCGGGCTTTTTTTATTTGCTTGACAAAAATCTTTTTCATGGAGATTAATGAAGTAGTTTCCCTGTTCCGTAGTATTGTCCTGCCGGGTTGCCCAAAGCCTTCCACAGGACCTCAATATGGAGAACATCCTGCGGCGCCGAGGTTGTATGGCTGAATGGAAAAACCTCACCGTTCTCCATCCATGCCTTTCGTTATAAAAGTCCGGATAAAAGCCCGGCAAACAGACCTGTGACTATGGCACACGAATCATCTCCCGGTAAACAGGCGGATACATCGCAGCAGGAGCGCCATGAGCTTGAACGGCGCGTCAGGGAGCTTGCCGCCCAACTGGGCATGCTGACCCGCCAGCTTGCCGAGGAGACCGCCGCCCGCAGGGAGCTTGAGGAGGCAATCGCCGAGCGGGACGAAAAATTCCGCATTGTCACCGATTTTTCCTGGGACTGGGAATACTGGATCGCCCCTGACGGCAGGTTTCTGCATATCTCGCCGTCTTGCGAGCGGATGACCGGCTACAGCCCTATAGATTTTTATAATAATCAGGACCTGTTTCTGGCAATCATCCATCCTGATGACCGGCAGCGCATCCATGCCCACCTCAATGAAGAGATCCATGAGGCGGCGGAATTCCACTTTGACTTCCGTATTGTGGCCAGAAACGGGGAAGAACGCTGGATCGCCCACAGCTGCCGGCCGGTTTTCAATGCCCTGGGGCTGTCGCTTGGCCGGCGGGCCAATAATCGTGATATCACCCGGCGCAAACGTACCCAGGCGGCGCTCCAGGAAAAAGAAAAATTTTTCCGCATGGTTCTTGATGCCACCTCCAACGGGGTCTGGGACCGCAACCTGCAGACCGGCGAAGTCTATTACGGTGAAAACTGGGCAAAGATGCTGGGCTATACCATCGAAGAGGTGCGCGACAGGAAAATAACCTGGGAGAATCTGCTGCACCCTGATGACAAACATGCATCCCTGGCCGCGGTGCTCAATCATCTGCAGGGGCTCACCTCCAGGTATGTGGCGGAATTCCGCATGCTGAACAAGTCCGGTGACTGGCAATGGGTTCTCGCCCGGGGCAAGGTGGTGGAATGGGATGAGCAGGGCCAACCGCTGCGTTTTGTCGGCACCCACTACGATATTTCGGATCGCAAGAAGGCTGAGGAGGAGCTGAAGGAAAGCTCAAGGAAAATCAAGGAGTTCGCCTACTCGGTCGTCCATGATCTGAAAAATCCGGCTATCTCCATTCATGGCCTGGCCAGGCACTTGCAGAATAAATGCGGCGAGATGCTGGATGACAAGGGGAAAAAGTTCTGCGCCCAGATCCTCAGTTCGTCCGAAGAGATTGCCGCTCTGGTTGACAAGATCAATGTTTTCATTTCGGCCCAGGAAGTGCCCCTTGCTCTGCAGCGGGTTTCGTTGCGGGAGACCCTGAATATCATCAGGGAGGAATTTTCTCTCCAGCTTGATCTCCGCTCCATCAGGTGGCTTGAGCCGACAAGCCTGCCGGACATAACCGCGGACCGTCTGTCCTTGTTGCGGATTCTGCGTAATCTGGTAGATAATGCCCTGAAGTACGGCGGCGAGAAGCTGAGTGAGATTGAGATCGGCTATAAGGATTCGGAGGCATTTCATATTCTTTCCGTCCGCGATGACGGCGTGGGGCTGGGCAATGAAGAATCAAACGACCTTTTTTCCATGTTCATGCGGAAAAAGACCGCGCTGGGCATTGAAGGCGCAGGCCTGGGCCTGGCCATTGTCAAAGATGTTGCCGCCCAGCATAAAGGTCAGGTCTGGATCGAGCATAACCCGGAACACGGCATCACCTTTTTCGTATCCCTTTCAAAGATGCTGGGCTGACAGCCGTCAGCCGGCATTTCATGACTAACCCCTACCACCAACCTTGAGAAAAAATCTCAGGACCAGCTGCTGCAAAGGAAAATATGTACAGGATTCTTTTTTCTCAGCAGCATAAAGGAGCGTACTCGTTTGCCAATCAGCAAGGAAGTAACCGCAGGGGATGATATCGATTCCCGCTGTCTGAAGTGCAAGAATGTCACCAACCATACCATTGTTGCCATGGTGGGAAAGCGGGTGGCAAAGGTGCAGTGCAATGTCTGCCGGGCGCTGCATAATTACCGTCCCGTTATCGCTGAAAAAAAGACACCCGTGCGGCGCAGCGGGGAAAAAAGCGGGCAGTCCGGCAAAAATGGCCGTCCATTCAAGGAGGCAAAGGCTGAAGCTCATTTCCTGGAACTGCTCGGCGGCAGGGACCCGGTTGCGGCGGTGCCTTATGCCATGACAGAGAGTTTTGGGGACGATGATCTGGTCAACCATCCTGTTTTCGGGGTCGGGCTGGTAACCAGGATGATTCCCCCCAACAAGATCGAGGTGGTTTTCAAGGAGGGCAGCAAAATTCTGATCTGTGCGGCCAAGGTGAAAAAATGAGGAATTTCCCCCGGTATTTGGGGCATGCCGCTTGGCAATGAAATTACGAAAGTCCTAAACCCTGCCAGGGGCGGGTTTCATGCCCGCCCTGTTTCAGCCGAGAAGTTTCGGCGGGACCGGATCAAGATTTCTGAGTTTGGCCAGCAGCAGTTGGGGAGAGGGAAAATAGGCCAGGGCAGTGAGGTTCTCCTCCAGGGCCTTGGCCGCCTTGGCCGCCATTTTTTCAACCCCCTGCCGGCTGCCGCCCGCCATGAGGATGTAAACCCCTGCCGCCCGGATCAGACCCTGCAGGGCGGCCTTTTCTCGTCCCTGGGCCTGCATCCACAGCCCCTCCAGCATTTCATGGACCTCAAAAAAAAGCTCCGCATCCCACAGAACAAAGCTCTGCGGCAGAATACCTTTAATTCCCTGATGCTCAATGGCGGCCATACATTTTTTGTAGCGGGAAAGGCGGTCAAGGATGTAGAATCTTTTTTCCACGGCAATTTCCTGCTCCAGCAGATGGTTGCCTGCCGTGGCAACGGCTGCCGGGTTCTGGTCCCGCAATGACACGACAAAGGCCGAGGAAAGGGTGTTGCGGATCAGCCGTGCCTGTCTGTCCCGGAATGGATCAAAATTATTTTTTGTCATAATAACCAAAAGTTACAGAAAAAGTGCGGAAAAGCAAGCAGGAAAGTTGGTGATTCGGTAAACATGAACGCAGCGCATTTTGCCGCGCTCAGTCCGGGGTGTGAGCGCCCAGGACGGTTGAAATACTTTTCACGACTTGCCGATTGCTTTTTTGGAGTTATCAATGGAAAAACTGGTGAATGAGGTAAAGCAATTCCGTGAGGAAAGGGACTGGGAGCAGTTCCACAGTCCGAAAAATCTGGCGATGGCCCTTGTGGTTGAATGCGCGGAGCTGGCGGAACATTTCCAATGGCTCACCGAGGAGCAGAGCCGCAATCTCTCTGCCGAAAAAAAAGAGGCCATCCGGGAAGAGATTGGCGATGTCCTGGTGTATCTGGTCAACCTTTCGGAAAAGCTTGGCATTGATCTTCTGGACGCGGCCTGGGACAAGATCGGTAAAAACAGGAAAAAATACCCGGTTGACAAGGTTCGGGGAAAATCATCGAAATATCATGAGTACGAGTAAGAATCCCGCCGCATATGAGCTGGTGGCCATAGTGGATGAGGACAACCGCGTGGTGGGCAGCGCCAGCCGCGGGATCATGCGGCGTTTCAATCTCATCCACCGGGCCACCTATGTCCTGCTCTTTAACGGCCGGGGGGAGCTTTTTGTCCAGCAGCGGACGGAAAGCAAGGATATCTACCCCGGCTATTATGATATCGCCGCCGGCGGGGTGGTGCTGGCCGGAGAGGACTATGACCTTTCCGCCCGGCGGGAGCTTGCCGAGGAGGTGGGCATCACCGGGGTCCCCTTGACGCCGTTTTGTGATTTTTACTGGCAGGAAGAGCACAACAAGGTGTGGGGCAGGGCCTATACCTGTGTGGCGGACGGACCGGTAACCCTGCAGGAGGAAGAGGTGCAATGGGGCCAGTTCATGCATCTGGACGACATCCGGCTGCTGCGCGGCAAAAGGCCATTCACCCCGGACGGCCTCTATCTTCTTGACCGATATCTGGCGGCAGCAACAAAATCTGTTTGACCAGGAGGGATGCAGCCGCTGATCGGCAAACCTTCTTTACCAGGGCCTGGCTATCGGCTATGCACCGGCGGGGAACTTATTTGCCGGCGGATCGCTCTCTTACCTATCGTTAACCAGAAAAACTGAGCAGTTTTTTACTCATACCATCTTGCGGGGGATTTATGACGGCAGCAGCACCTTTTTCGTATACGGCGGAACAGCTCTTTGACTGGATATCCGGCAAACCTGATTTTGTCCTTCTTGACGTGCGCAATGCAAAGGAGTTTGCCAACTGGTATGTGGAGGGGCCTGCGCTTTTCCCCTACATCAATGTCCCGTATTTCAACTTCATGGAGGATCTGCGGGAAAGTATCGCCATGGTGCCGGCCGGCGAAAAAATCAGGATTGTCTGCTCCAGGGAAGGCTCGGCGAAATATGTGGCGGAACAGTTGACCTCCCATGGTTTCAGCGATGTCGGTTATCTGCAGGGCGGCATTGTCTCCTGGGGCAACGTGCTGGCCGCGCGTCTGGTGACCCCTGTTGCCGCGCCTTACAGCCTTTATCAAATGATTCGTCCGGGCAAGGCTTCCTGCAGCCATCTGCTCATCAGCGGCGCAGAGGCCATGGTTTTTGATCCCTCGCGCAATGTGGATTTTTATATCCGCTTTGCCGCGGAAAAGGGGGCGCGGATCGTCAGAACCTTTGAGACCCATCGCCAGGCGGATTACATTTCCGGTTCCACCCGGCTGGCGGAAAAGACCGGGGCAGCCATCATGGCGAAGAAAGAGGATTTCCTTGGTGCGGATTTCCCGTTCAATCCTGTGGAGGACGGCCAGCTCATCGCCTTTAGCAAAGGCGGACCGGCCATCAAGGCCATCCATACCCCCGGCCATACCATGGGCAGCACCTCCTTTCTCATTGACGGGAAATACCTGCTGAGCGGGGATACGGTTTTCATCAACACGGCGGGCCGTCCCGATCTGGGCGGCAAGAGCGAGGAATGGTCCCGCTTTCTCTACCTGACCCTAACCCTGAAGATCCGCAATCTCGGCGATGATATCCTGATTCTTCCCGGCCATTATACCGCCTGGTCTGAAGCGAACCAGGACGGGATCTTCATGGACACCCTGGGCGATCTCCGCAAAAAGAATATCGCCTTTCATCTGCCAACGGAACATAAATTCGTTGAATTTATCAAGGCGAATCTGCGCCCGCAGCCGGCGGCCTATGCCCAGATCCGGCGGGTCAACGGTGGCTGGCTCAAGGTTGCGGAGGAAGAGGCCGATGTCATGGATCTCGGCAAAAATGAATGCGCGGCCAGCCATTACGGCCAGGTCGGCGTCAGCGCCGAGCAAAACAGAGCGAGCGAGTGATGACTGGCGGGGAAGGGGTTCAGCCCCCGCCTTGTTTCTCCCTCCTGCGCTCAGCAACCTGTTGTTCCAGTTCGTTGATTCTGTTCTGCAGCTCCTCGCTGAGCTTCACCTTGCCCTCAAGAACACAGCCGCGCCGTCCCGGAATACATGCAGATTTCAGTTTTGCGCAGGTGTCCGTGTCATATTCGTAGTTTTTGCAGGAAAAGGTCATCGTTGTTTATCACCTGTGGGTTTTTGAAAAAGCTTGACCGGGAATTTCCCCATTCAAAGAAATTTCAGATCCGCAGTAAACCGTGCTGCGCATAGATGCGGCTGACCGCATCAGAGGCGAGAAAATCAAGAAACAATGGCCCCCACTCCCCACCGTCGCCGATCAGCCCGGCGTGGGACCGGCTGATGACGTTTTCCGGAAACGGCTGCGGATGTTCGATGGTGCCCCCCAGGGGGATCATGGCAAATAATGCGGGGAAAATACGGAGGTAGCGCAGGGCCAGATGATAATAGACCACGGCAACGTCGGCCCGGTCATCGATGATGGCCTGGGGTGCCTCGCGGTGGTGGATCTGTTCCCCGTAGCGGATTTTCGTGCTTGGCGGGTCGGCAGTGAGAAAAGACAGAGCAACGTTTTCGCGGGCCGCCATGCCGGCCAGGGTGTTGACATAGCCCTGGTAGCTCACGGCCTCCGTCGCGGGATTGGAGAGAAAAAGCCTGATATCTTCCCGGTTGAGATCGGCGATGCCCGCGATGTTTTTCGGGTTGCCTTTTTTTACCAGCAGAACGCTGCCCTGATTACGCATAAACGGCATATGCCGCTGCATGTATCCTTCCCGTACCAGTTTGTCCAGCACGGCCGGCGGACTGATAAAGACATGGGGTTGGGCGGACAGGATGAAATTGCCGATCCGCAGGCTGCCATGTTTGAGCAGCAATAAAACAGGACCGGGCGGGGTTGTCACATAAAAGATCTGCTCCACTTCAGGGCGCGTCTGGTGAAAAAGGGCGATGGCCTCCCGCAATGCCATATGGTGATTGCCGTCGGAAAAAACCACCAGCCGGGCGGTTGACGGATCGCCATGCAAATCCAGACAGAGGTTTGATCCTGGGTGGTGCCATTCGGGGATATTGCGGCTGGGAGACAGTATTTCCTCAGGCCAGGTCAGCATAGCGAAATTCCTGATTGGGCATCACAAAAAATAGGCGGCAATGGCCCCATCCTTTTACGAGCCGGCATGCAACCAGTCGTAGGCCTCCTGCTCGTTTTTAAATACCTGCAGACCTTTATGGTAACCGGCTGAGAGCGCCTCCCACATCCGGCTCGTGCCGAAGTTCATATTCGAATCAGCCAGGATGGCCCAGCGGCCGAGTAACCTGGCGTCCCGCATTTCAAGCCAGGCGCGAAATCTTATGAGATCATCGTGCGACAGCGCCAGCAAAGACCCCCTGGTATCACAGATTCCGTTATATTGCTCATTGAACTCGGGATGTTGCATTAAGGCCGTTATGAATGCGAGCAGTGCCTCGTAATTTACCGTGTCGGCAAAGCGCATGTAAATAATTTTTCTGCTGTGATCAACATTTACCTCAAAATTCATGCGACTCTCCAAGTTTTCCCTTTGAAAACGGTCAGTTCTTCGTAGACTGCGCAAGGTGCGGCAGTTTGCCGGCCTGGCCGGATCAGTCGCATGGCTTGCCGTTGTGTTCTTACTATTGCATGAATATTGGCGACAAGCAACTGTTGGATGGAGTCTGTCCGGGGCGCGGAAGGGCGGCGGGGCTACCTTCCCCGGCTGGCATCGATGCGCAGAACCTTGGCGCCCCGGACCTTTCCTGACTTGAGTTCGGCCAGGGCCTTGTTGGCGTCCTGCAATGGGAACTCCTGGATCTCCGCCCTGATTGGTATTGCTGCGGCGAGCTGGAGAAATTCGCTGATGTCGGCCCGGCTGACGTTGGCCACGCTTTTTATTTCCTTTTCCAGCCAGAGATGGGCGGGATAATCAAGGGTGAGCAGGCTGTTTTTGTCCCGCTCCTCCTTGCGGATGGCGTTGATGACCAGCCGGCCCGCCGGTTTGAGGTTGGCGAGGGCGGCGACAACCGGTTGCCACGCCGGAGTCGTATCGATGATGCAGTCGAGTTGCCGCGGCGGTTGCTCGTCAATATCCCCGGCCCAGGCGGCGCCCAGCTGCCGGGCGAATTCCCTTTCCGTCCGGCTTCGGGCAAAGACAAAAAATGATGATGCGGGAAAGCGGTGTCTGGCCATCTGCAGCACCAGATGGGCCGAGGCGCCGAAGCCGGTGAGGCCGAGGCTCTGGCCGTCCGCGAGGCCCGTGAGCCGCAGCGACCGGTAACCAATGGCGCCGGCGCAGAGCAGCGGGGCGGCCTCGGCATCGGAGAAAACGTCCGGCACGGCATGGGCGGAGCGCTCCGGCACGGTCATGAACTCGGCGTAGCCGCCGTTGGCGTCCCGGCCGGTTGCCGCAAATTGCGGGCAGAGATTATCGTTGCCGGCCAGGCAGAACGCACATCTGCCGCAGGCGGAGAAAATCCAGCCGATGCCGACCCGGTCCCCGGTCTTGAATAGGGTGGCGTGTCCGCCGGCCTGCTCAACCCGGCCGATTATCTGATGGCCCGGGATTATGGGGAGAGTGGGGGGAGGGGTCCTGCCTTCTATCTCATCCAGTTCGGTGTGGCAGACGCCGCAGACTGAAACCCGCACCAGCAGTTCATGGTCAGCCGGCACGGGCACTGGCAGTTCGGCGGGTTCCAGCCGGGCTTCGCCTGCCTGCAGGGGGCCGAGTCTCTTCAGTACCATTGCCTTCATGCTGCGTTTCCTCCAGCGGCGGATATTTCAGCAGACCGGCAGCTCGCCGCGCGCCAGCCGCTGGGTAAAGGAGCCGATGTTGCTCAGCTCCCGGTCGATCACGGCGGCCACCTGCTCACGGATGTCGGCAAGAACAACATCCGGGGCAAGAATCAGCTGGGCCGAGGCAATGAGCGGCTGGTCAATGGCCTTGCCGATCCGGCTGCAGAGCCAGACGGTAACCTCGCTGATGCCGGGCACCTCCCGGTAGATGTTTGTTGCCATTTCGTTACTGAGCTGGTTGTAGATTTTGCCCACATGGCTGATCGGGTTCTTGCCGGCGGTGGCCTCAGTGGAGCCATGCCGGTTAAAGGCGATGAGGCCGTTGACCCGGTTTCCCCGGCCGACCTGTCCGCCGTCGGCGCCTTCGGCCGAGGTGCCGAGGACCGTGAGATACATGCCGGCTTCACCCCGCGCCGGATCGTCCAGGGTGTTGATGGCAATGGTGACGGAGTCAATCGCTGCTGTCCGGCCTGCAATGAATTCCTGTAATGTCTGCTGGATATGGTCCTTGGCGGCAAAGTATCTGCCGGGGGAGTCAATAAAGCGGTCGACAAAGGCCATGGCCACCGTCATGGTGAGCTCCCGGCCCAGCCGGCAGCCCATGACCTTGATATCCTCCCCGGACTCCGGAAATGCCTGCTTGAAATCCGGGCCGTTGAGGAACCGCTCCGCGGCCAGCACCAGTCGTTCCGTTTCGCTCAGCGGGGCATAGCCCACGCCCACGGAGGTGTCGTTGGCCCCGATCACCTGCCGGGCAAAGATATCGGTCAATTCCGCCGAGCCGGGTTTGATCTCGTTTTGAAAGATGACATGCCGCTCGGGATCGAGGAAGCGCAGGTGGTCCCGGAGCCAGCGTTTTGCCGTGGCCTCGGCGATGTCGCCGATGGGCAGGCGTTTGCCCTGATATTCGTAAGTGGCCCTGTCGCCGAAGATGATGCGCATCGGCTCTTCCACCCGCCCGCCGCCGGGCCGTGGTGATGTTCTCCCCGCTACCAGCAGGCTTTTGTCGATGTTGAGGTGAAGGAGGCGGCCGAAGCTGTCCTGGTATTGGCGGCACAGCTCGACACACACCGCCTCCATGATGGAGTCGCACATGGTGTCGGGGTGGCCGATGCCCTTGCGCTCGACCAGTTCGACGTGGCGTGCGGCAACGGGCTCAGCGGCTGTTTGTTCGATGCAGATGTTTGGTCGCATGGTGATGGTCTGCTCGTTCGGGTTGATCAGTCTATTGGTTTTGTATCCAGTGGTGTGAAAAGTTTGGTCTGGGTGAAGATGCCGGCGGATACCAGTAGAACAAAAATCACGGCGCCCAGCAGCTGCCCGGTGCCAAGTGCCTTGACAATGGCCCCGGCGCCGATGAGGCAGGACAGGATGATCAGGGCCGGGTCCAGGATCCAGGCGGACAGGGCCGCGCCGATCACCCCACCGGCCAGCAGAAAGATGAGGATGACCTCGGACGATATAAAGGGCTGGGTGAGGAGCAGGGTCAGGAAGGTTCCGGCATAGAACCCGGCCAGGGCAAAGGCGATACGCTGGGCGAAAATCGCCACAATCGCGCCGAGAGAGCCGGTGCAGAACCCGATCAGGAGCAGCACCCACTGAGGTTTGTCGGCGAGGAACATGACGGCGAATTCCATGCCGACAATAAACCCCGCAACCGCAACAAAAAGCCAGAAAAGTTTTCTCCCGAACAGCAGAAGAATAATTCCTAAAAGGATATTGAAAATTTCCATAAATAATAACTCAGTTTATTGTGTGTTCAATGGCAAGGCAGGCGGCCCAATGACGCGGCAAGGAATCCGGGACGGGTGTCGTGCGCGATAACGGGTCAGGGCGGCACTGGTCCGCCTGGCCGTGCTGAGCTGCCATAAAGGGCATGCATGCCGGCACGGCCGGGAACGGATGAGGATTGCCGCCGGCTGCCCGGTTTATTGCATGGGGCGGATGCGCACCTCGATTTCCTTGTCGGCCTGCAGCAGCTCGACAAGTTTAGCCGGGTCGGTTTCGCCGTAATGATAGGGGTAGAGGATTTTCGGCCGGAAGGCCTTTGCCGCATCGGCCACCATCTCCGGGGTCATGGTGTAGGGCAGGTTCATCGGCAGAAAGGCCACGTCGATGTTGCGCAGCGCCTTCATTTCCGGGGTGTTTTCCGTGTCCCCCGCCACATAGAGCCGTTTGTCGCCGAAGGTGAGGATATAGCCGTTGCCGCTGCCCCTGGGATGAAAGGGCTGGCTGTCGTCCCGTTTGTGGATGAGATTGTAGGCGGGCACCGCCTCGATCTTCACCCCCTGCACGGTTTTTTCCTCGCCGTTGGCCATGGCCATGCCGCCCGTGAGCTGCTTGGCGCAGGTTTCCGTCAGGACCACGGCGGTGTTGGCCGTGCGCACGCTGTTTAAGGCAGCGGCGTCAAGGTGGTCATAGTGCTCGTGGGTGAGCAGGATGATATCGGCCTTGGGCAGGGTGGCATAGTCAGTCAGCTTGCTGAAGGGATCAACATGGATGATCCTGCCGGCAAAGGCGAACATCAGACTGCCGTGACCGATAAAGGTGATGGTCACATCCCCGGCAGAGGTTTTGATGGTATCCGCAGCGAATTGTTGCTGGGCAGAGGCGGCGAACGGGCACGTCAGGATGAAGAGCATTATCAAGGAAAATATTCTACTCATGATCAGACCTCCTTTCCGGTGCGTTTGTATGAATTGAGCAGCCTGCAAAAAGAACTCCCTGTTAAGTTGATGAACGGTGCAAGAGCACGGGCGGCCCTGAACAACAAGGCATTCGCTCTCCCGCTGTTTCTTCTGATTTCATGGCTTGGCACTAATGTAGCAGAAGCGGCCCGAATGGGCAAGCCGGTAATGTGGTCATTCATGGTTAGGGCAGACAGGCTTTTCCCAGGCAAACAGGCGACACTATTTACTTCAGGGGATAGTGATTGTCAACAGGGAAGATCGATTCAGCCGCCGGGCCTTGCGCCGCCTGGCATCATGCCACGGCCTTACCTCTTGCCGGTTCGGCGGACACAGGGTGGCCGCCGGTTTTCCTTGCGCCGGTGGCGGTCAATTAACTGGAAAAAGAAATTATACCAAGTGGTTTCGCCGACATAGCAAGAAGTTACTCCTTGATAACGGCCCCAAAAGAGGATACAGTCGGGAAAGTATTTAAGTGTGGATCAGCGGTCTGTATAGCATTTGATTTGGGGTGGTATGCGGGGCTGTGGAATAATTTGTTGGGTATATTAATGAATGAATGAGCAACGACGTATAGAATTATTCACTGAATTTGCCACACTTGGCGAAGCAAAGGTTCGACATATGGTCGAGACAGAGACTTGGCTTTCCCATGATCCAAGTAAACATATCACCGCCAAAGAATGGCTTATTCATGAATCCACTAATCGTGAAGCGCGGGAAGATGCAAAATCAGATCGCGCTATTGCAATTTCAGAAGAGGCTTTATCTATAGCAAAAGAAGCTAATCGTATTGCCTCTGAGGATTTAGCCGCAGCACGATCAAGTGCTGCATCGGCTGCTTTGCAAGCTAAATGGGCACGATGGGCGGCAATATTAGCAACAATAGCTGCAATTATAGCCGAAAAAGAACAAATAATATCAATGGTCATTTCTTGGCTCCCATGACCATATCACCCAACAGTCACTCAAGCCAACCGCCGGGCACGGCTTTTATTTGATGCCGGCCCGTGGCGGCGGTTTAGTTTAGGTGTTGGGCCTCCAAACATGATGAATAGCCAATATGAAAATATAGTATTTGGGATGGTCAGGATGCAGGATGGGGCGCAGGGTGGGGCCAGACCAAAATAACTGGTTGATATTTTACGATATAGCGTGCAAAAAACTAATCAAATTGAGGGCGATAATAAGCTTTTTTGCTGGCAAACGCGCATTATAGGTCGGCAAGGTCCGGGGGATTGCATTCGAAAATAGTAAGTCAACGGCATTGAAGCGCCTCTACACGGAATTATAAAATGAGCACTCTGTCATTATTCAGCGAGGGCAACCGGGCTGTCCCCGGCAGCACAAGCTGGTATCTCGCCGATCTGGGCGAGTTTCGCGGCAAGCAGGAACTTTACACCCGCCAAGCGCCACAACGGCTGAAGGCGCTGCGGGAACATGCCCTGATCGAAAGTTCGGTCTCCAGTAACCGGCTGGAAGGGGTGGAGGTCGCCCCCCGCCGCGTCCGCAACGTGCTGGACTCCCCCAAGCCCCTGTTCCGGGATCGGGATGAGGAGGAGGTGCGCGGCTATCGCGAGGCGCTCTGCCATATTCATAAAAACGCCGCAAACCTTCTTCTCTCGGAAGAGACGATTTGCCAGTTGCATCGTATGACGCGCGGCCAGATCTGGGACGCTGGCTGTTACAAGTCCAGGGATGGGGACATCATCGAACGCTATCCTGATGGCCGGGAGCGGGTACGCTTCCGCACGGTGCCGGCGCTGGAGACACCGGGATACATGACAGGACTGATCACTGACTGGGGCCGCTACCTGGAAGAACGCTGGATTCACCCCCTGATCGGCATGGCGGCCTTTAATCTCGACTTTCTCTGTATCCATCCGTTTCGTGACGGCAACGGTCGTGTCTCCCGGTTGCTTCTCCTCTTGCAGTGCCTGCAACAGGGCTTTGAGGTCGGCCGCTACATCAGCCTGGAGCGTTTGATCGAGCAGAACAAGGACCGTTATTACGAAACCCTGGAGCAAAGTTCGCAAGGCTGGCACGAGGGTAAACACGATCCCTGGCCGTACATTAATTTCATCCTCTCCATTTTGAGAACTGCGTATCAGGAGTTCGCTGAACGGGTCGGCGATATCCAGGCGCCCAGGGGCTCCAAAACCGAGATGATCCTGGCCGCCCTGCAACGCCTGCCGCCGGAGTTTACCGTGTCCCAACTGGAACAAGCCTGTCCGGGCGTCAGCCGGGAAATGCTGCGCCGCGTTCTCGGTGGGCAGAAAGGCAAGAGCGTCGAGTGCATAGGCCGGGGGCCGGGAGCTAAATGGCAAAAGAAAGGGTAACATTCCTTAAAAGAGGGTAATAAAGAGGGTAATAGCGCATGTTTGTCCGGGAATCCGGCGCATACCGAAGGGGGAAAGGGTGCCGGCTTCAAGAGGTGGCATCGCGGGCCTGGCAGCTAGCCAACGCATCAACCGGGAAAGCCGGTGATTTTAACCTTCGCCGGAAAACACAACGAATCATAAAGTTGCATTTTGCTACAACTCGATATATATTGCAGCATAAACATTCAGTCATGGAGGTGCAAAATGCCTACGGCAGTTCGTATTTCAGAGGAATTGGTAAATGAAGCAAGAAAAATGAGCAAAATTGACCACCGGTCGCTGACAGGCCAAATTGAGCACTGGGCCAGAATTGGCAAGTGTGCGGAAGAAAACCCTGATTTGACCTATGATTTAATAAAAGAAATACTTCTTGGCATCGAAGAGTTAAAACAAGGTGAAAAAACTGAATACCGATTTGGTTGAGAGCGTATGAGAATCTATCAATCGCGATCATTTGGAAAAAAAGTCAAAAAATTCAATCAGAAAGAAAAAGACGATCTCGACAACGAGATAAAAAAAATTGCCCAAAACCTCTCAATTGGCATGGAGCCAAAAGGTGATTTGCGGGGTGTTTTTATTCACAAGTTCACAATCAAAACCAGCCTGTATCTCCTTTCATATCGTATTGTTGCAGATGGTCTGGAATTAATCATGATTGGGGTGCATGAAAACTATTATCGTGACCTCAAATCCTATCTGAAAAACAGATAAAAATGGCGAACCAGGCGATTCGCTTGCCGCCGAGAACCTTCAATTACGCTCGTGTCGCTCAATGGGCCAAGGAGTTGTCCAGCCATTTGGCGTTAGAGCAGCAATGCATGGGAGTGCTGGATGTCCCTGATTGACTATTTATATGTAGACGATAAACGTCTCGGGGCTTACATTGAACAGATTGGCCCCCCTGTAACTTATGACAAGGTTCCTGTGTGGAAGGCCGAGTTCGGTTTAACCGGCCCCAAGGCCGCAGCATCTCAAGAACGGCCAGGTCGAGCGATGACGCGGCATGAGATGATTGTAAAGCTTCTCCGGCATCTTGAAGAAAATAATCTTATGGACACGACGCGAGAACCTGCACGGCACCTTTGGGATGGAACTGATCGTAACGACTTTGTCTACGAAACATGCGCTGCAAGCAAAGTAATTATTCCCCCGAAACCTGATGCGCAGTTGCGAGGGCTTGTTCTCTGGATTTCAACCGCACCACCGCTACGGACACGGACGCCCGACAATAAATTGCCAGAGAAGGTTAGCGGTTCTTGCTTACGGCCAGGCATGTTGTGTCTGTTCGAAGACTTTCAAAAAGGTGACGAATCGCCTTATTCTGGATTTCACGTATCAGCTTACACTGTTTTGGAGTCAATCATCTTAGCCATTGGTGAAAATACGCAAACGCCGATCGTCTCTGATTTGTTCGTGAAACGTGGCCAAAGACACAGGCAAACCCACCGGTTGGAAGTTTGGGATCAAGCGGCCCTATACATGGAAGAATTTGTGAAGGACCCGGTCGCAATGCTCGAAAACACCGGTTGCCGAGCAGCAAGACCCAGGAACATACGGGTCCTCTATCGAATTCGCGAGTTCGGCCCAGAAGCAGGTGAGTATGAGCAGAGTGTCTCAAGGGGTGTCAATCCGAGTACAAGTGTGTTTGGTTATCCTATTTTCATTGCCGCTGAAAGGTGAAATTTGATTAAAGGCCGGTAAGGCGAGCATTAAGGCATTACGGTAAAAAAAATACTGAGCTGAAATAGTGCAATGACGCCCCAACCCCTGAACCCTTATTAATCCCCCATGAAAAACAAACTCACCATTGATATCCTGCCGCAGCCGGACGACACCACCTGCGGCCCCACCTGTCTGCATGCCGTTTACCGCTATTTTGATGATGTGGTGCCCATCGAACAGGTGGTCAGCGAGGTGACCCATCTGGAAACCGGCGGCACCCTGGCGGTTTTTCTCGCCTGCCATGCCCTGCGGCGCGGTTACTCGGCCACCATATTCACTTATAACCTGCATTTTTTTGATCCCTCCTGGTTTCATCCCCCGGCCCTGAATCTGCGGGACAAACTCCTTGCCCAGGCCGCATTCAAAAAGGATAATGCCCGGCTGCAGGTCGCCACCCGGGCCTATCTTGATTTTCTCGATCTGGGCGGCAAGATCTATTTCGAGGATCTGACCCGCACCCTTATCCGCTGGTATCTCCGGCGGTCCGTGCCGATCATCACCGGGCTCAGCTCTACCTATCTGTACCAGGGCATGCGGGAATACGGGATCAACGGGGATGAGGATGATGTGCGGGGCGAGCCGGCCGGCCATTTTGTCGTGCTGAGCGGCTATGACAAGGAGGCTCGCACCGTGTGTGTCGCCGACCCCTACCAACAGAATCCGGTTGCGGGAGAGCAGGACTATGCGGTAAACATTGACCGGGTCCTCTGCGCCATCCTGCTCGGAGTGCTCTCCCATGACGCCAATTTTCTCATCATTCAACCAAGGAAGAAATGAAGGAAGTTCACGCATGCAGACGCTGATTGTCGTCAACGATCCCAAGGACTGGCCGCTGGCCATCGAGGGCATTGAACTGGTGGCGGCCCGGGCCTATCTGACCGATCCCCATTATGCCAAACTGGGCAAGGCCACGGTCTTCAACCTCTGCCGTTATTACCGCTACCAGAGCATCGGCTACTATGTCTCGCTGCTGGCCGCGGCCCGGGGCCATAAGCCGCTGCCCGACATCACCACCATCCAGGACCTGAAAAGCCAGACCATCATCCGCATCGCCTCCGACGAGCTGGACCAGTACATCCAGAAGAGCCTGGCCCATATCCGTTCCAAGGAGTTCGTGCTCAGCATCTATTTCGGCCATAACGTGGCAAAACAGCACGACAACCTGAGCCAGCATCTGTTCCACCAGTTCCAGTGCCCCTTTCTGCGGGCCGTTTTCGTCTATAATGATAAGAATGAGAAGTGGTTTCTGCAGAACATCAACCCCATCCCGGCCAGTGAAATTCCGCCGGAACACCGGCCCTTCGTGGTGGAGGTGGCCCAGGGCTATTTCATGGGACGTCGGCGGATCGTCAAACGGCGCAGCCACTACCGCTACGACCTGGCCATCCTGCATGATCCCAAGGACCCGGAACCGCCTTCCAACACCCGGGCCCTGCAGCATTTCAGCCATGCGGCGGAATCCCTGGGCATGAACACCGAGCTGATCACCAGGGAGGACTACGGCAGCCTGACGGAGTATGACGCCCTGTTCATCCGCGAGACCACCAGCGTCAACCACCATACCTACCGGTTTTCGCGGCGGGCGGCGGCCAAGAAACTGGTGGTAATCGACGATCCGGAATCGATCCTCAAATGCACCAACAAGGTCTTTCTGGCCGAACTCTTTGAGAAACACCACGTGCTGGCCCCGAAAACCGTCATCGTCCACAAGGACAACGCCAGGGAGGTGGTTGAGCAGCTCGGCCTGCCGTGCATTCTCAAACAGCCTGATTCCTCCTTTTCCCAGGGGGTGAAGAAGGTGGACACCGTCGATGAACTGCGGCAGCAGGTGGGCCGCTTCCTGGAAAGATCGGAACTGATCATCGCCCAGGAATTCCTGCCCACCGAGTTCGACTGGCGGGTGGGCATCTTTGACCGGCAGCCCATTTACGTGTGCAAGTATTTCATGGCCGAAAAACACTGGCAGATCATCAAGCGGGACGCCAGCGGCAACAAGACCGATGACGGCCTGTTCACCACCATCCCGGTGGAGCACGCCCCGGACCAGCTCATCCGCACGGCGCTCAAGGCGGCCAATCTCATCGGCGACGGCCTGTACGGGGTGGATATCAAGCAGATCGGCAAGAAGTTTTATCTCATTGAAATCAACGACAATCCAAATCTCGATGCAGGCGTCGAGGATGCGATCCTGCGGGATGAGTTCTATCTGCGCATCATGCGCGTTTTTCTGCGCCGCATCGAACATAAGAATGAACGGGGGCAGACATGGTAAGGAAGGCAACGCCGCATATCTTTGCGGGCTTCGGTGTCGAGCTGGAGTATATGATCGTTCGTCAAGACAGTCTCGACATCATGCCGGCCGCCGATGAGCTGCTGCTGGCCGCCGCGGGCAGGGTGCAGAATGAGGTGGAGCTGGAGGACATGGCCTGGTCCAACGAGCTGGCCCTGCACGTGGTGGAGCTCAAAACCAACGGGCCGGTGGCTTCGCTTGCCGGCGTGGCCGGCCGCTTCCAGGAGCACATCGGCCGGGTGAACAGCCTGCTCGCAGGTATCGGGGCGCGGCTCATGCCCACGGCCATGCATCCGTGGATGGACCCGCACCGGGAGACCAGGCTGTGGCCCCACGGCAGCCGGGTCATCTACGAGGCATACAACCGCATCTTCGGCTGCCAGGGGCACGGCTGGTCCAATGTCCAGTCCACCCATCTCAACCTGGCCTTTAACGGGGACGACGAGTTCGGCCGGCTGCATGCGGCAATCCGCCTGCTGCTGCCCGTGCTGCCGGCACTCGCCGCAAGTTCCCCGCTGGCGGACGGCGGGCCGAGCGGCCTGCTCGATACCCGGCTGGAATATTACCGCGCCAACCAGCAGCGCGTTCCCTCCATAACCGGGGCGGTGATTCCGGAGCAGGCCTATACCAGAAAGGACTATGAGGAGATGATTCTCAGCCGCAACTACGAGGATATCGCCCCCTTTGATCCGGACGGCATTCTGCAGTTTGAGTGGCTCAACTCCCGCGGCGCCATTGCCCGTTTTGACCGGTCGGCCATCGAGATCCGCCTGCTCGATATCCAGGAATGCCCTAGGGCTGATCTGGCGGTGGCCTCGGCCATTGTCGCGGCGCTGCGGGCTCTGGTGGCGGAGCGCTGGCAGCCGTTTGCCGCCCAGGCCGCCGTTGCCGTGGCCCCCCTGGCCGGGCTGTTCACCTCCAGCATCCGCGAGGCGGACCGCACGGTTATTGCTGACCGCGGCTATCTTGATCTTTTCGGCATGCAGGAGGACAAGATGACCGCCGGCGAATTCTGGCAGGCCCTGGTGGAAAAAACCATGGAGCCGGATGACCCGTACCGGCCCGCCCTGGATGTTATTTTAAGCCATGGCCCCCTTGGCCGGCGGATATTGAAGGCGGTGGACCGCGACTTTGCGCGGGAAAAGCTGCAGGAGGTTTACGGCCGGCTCTGTTCCTGCCTGGCCGCGGGCGAGATGTTTATCGCCTGAACCGCAGGCAGGTCGCATGGAGGAAAAAACACATGACAAAGCGGAAAAAATCCACTCCCTTTCTTACCCCTTTTCTTTTTCTCCTCTGCTTTGCCCTGTTCATCCCGCAGGCCCGGGCCCAGGATGTGGAAAACTACACCTATAGGCTGAGCCAGTCCACGGCGGATTATGCCCTGTGGACAACTCCGCCCTCCGAGCGGGTCTTTAAGGACGCCGTGGTGCCGGGTGACAGCGGCGCAAGGGTGCTGGTCTATGCGGCCGCCAATGAATTCGAGCCTTTTCAGCTGGTGGTGCGGCCCGCGGCCTCCGGCAGCGTCACGGTTGATATCGGTGATTTCGGGGCCGGGATAGAGACCGAGATCCACCAGGTGAAATACGTGTACATCAGTCAGGTTTCCGACAACCTGGGCCGGACCGGCGATTACCCCGATCCGCTGTGGCCCCTGGAAAAAGGCGCATCGGTGAATGTCACCGCCGGCGAGAACACGGCTTTGTGGTTCAGCGTCCGGGTGCCGGAGGGCGTCCCGGCGGGTGATTACACCACCAATGCGGTTATCGGCGGGGTGGCGGTTCCGGTCACCCTGCATGTTTTCAATTTTGCCGTGCCGGCCGAGCTGCACGTCAAGTCGCAGATGAATGTCAGCCACAGCGCAATTCTGGACAAATACGGGGTGGTTGGCACGGGCAGCGAGTACTGGCGGTATGTCGAGGCCATCAAGCAGTATTTCATCGATCACCGGCTGACGCCGAAAGGCGTGCTGTGGTCGGGCGGCCTGACCACCAGCGGCGCGGCCCCCTATATCGCTTACGATTGCGCGGGCGGCCTGTCCGACCCATACGGCGTCTGGGGTTTTGAGGAGCCGGCCGCCAGGTATCTGCAGGGAAGCGGCCTCATGTCCGGGCTGTTTGCCAGTCGTTTCAACGGCGGCACGGGCTTTCCCTCCTTCATGTCCGCCACCTTTCAGAACAACGATTCCTCAGCCGACCAGCGGCCGGCAACCTTCTGCGGCGTCACCCGGACCAGCGGCGACTGGTATGTCTACGATAATCCCGCTTCCAGCTATAATCAGCAGTGGTTTGCCTACATCAAGGCGCTGCAGAACTATCTGGACGGGCTGGGCTATCTGGACCGGGCCTACTATTACTTTGCCAATGAACCCCAGGATCAGGCCGACTACGACGCGGTGGCCTGGTATTCCCGCTATCTCAACAGCGCGGCACCCGGCCTCAAGCTGATGGTGTCCGAGGAGCCCAAGCCCGAGATCTTCGGGCATGATGATTATGTCAGCGACGGCCAGATCGATATCTGGCTGCCGGTGCTGAACCTGTATGACCCGGTGGTTTCCCACGAGCGGCAGATAAACCACGGGGAAGAGACGTGGGTCTATTTTCTGAGCAGCACCCGGCCACCCTATTTCAACCCCATTACCCTTGACCATCCGGGCATCGAAAGTAAGTTCACCGGCTGGCTGCTCTGGAAATACCGCATGCAGGGTATCGCCTATTACGCGGTGAACAGCTGGAGCCAGAACCCGTGGACCGATCCCATGGCCTATGACCACAACGGCGAACTCTTCCTGCTCTATCCGCCTTCC
The DNA here is from genome assembly GCA_040755455.1 of Thermodesulfobacteriota bacterium. GTDB lineage: Bacteria > Desulfobacterota > Desulfobulbia > Desulfobulbales > SURF-16 > SURF-16. The sequence goes on from JBFMAY010000001.1 coordinate 263,763, forward strand.
GAAAGCAATACCCCCATTGCCTATGGGGCGAACAACCACCGTTTTGTCCCCTCCATCCGTTTTGAGCTGATGCGGGACAGCCTGGAGGATTACGAATATCTCCGGGTGTTGAATAACCATGCCGGCCCGCAGGTTGATGTGGCCAATCCGGCCGACATCCAGGCGGACAGGATCATCACCGGGCTGACCAGCTATACCCGGGACAGCGGCTTCATGTATAACCTGCGGCGGCTGATCGGGCTCAAAAACGGCGGCGAGATTGCCGAGATCCCTGATATCAGCCCGCCGGTCACCCATCCCCGCTCGCTGGGCCCGCCGGGGGACTACTACCTCAATTTCCAGGACCCCACGGCCGGCCCCACGGCCGATCCCCTGGTGGTGGATGGCCGGGAGTACATGAAAATCGGCTGGAATGATTACGACAGCGTCGCGGGTTACGGCTGGTACGGCGATACGGCCCACGTCATGTACCAATATCTCGCCACCGCGCCCAACGAGCTGCAGAAGAGCATCATCTATGACGACTGGGGCAGGCTGCACACCTTTGACTTTGACCTGCCCAACGGCACTTACAGGGTGACGGTGTCGGTGGGCTGGTATGGCCGAACCTACAGCCATCACAAAATTGATATCGAAGGGGTGAGCTTTGTTGATGACGAGGCCACCACGCCGGACGCGCCCTATCTGCTCCGCACCAGGGAAATCACGGTCGCTGACAATAAGCTGAGCATGGAAATGGGCATATTCGATCAGTACACCATGCTCAATTACCTCGACATCGAAGCGGTTGTCCCGGCCAGGTGGCTGCTGACGGTGAGCAGGGCAGGGGACGGCGAGGGCACGGTTACCGGCAGCCCGGCCGGCATTGACTGCGGCTCCCAATGCCTGGCGGAATATGACGAGGGCACCCTGGTGGAGCTTGCGGCCACGGCGGAAGACGGCTCGGTTTTCATCGGCTGGTCCGGGGACTGCAGCGGCACAGACCCCTGCCGGGTGACCATGGATGCGCCGCGGTCGGTAACCGCAAGCTTCATCATTTATTCCGCCGACATGGCGGGCGACGGCGATGTTGACGGTCTTGACCTGGCGGCCTTTGCCGCGGATCTGGCCAACAACATCACCCTGCTGCAGGTCGAGCAGTTTGCCGGGTCATTCGGCAGTGTGGCCGCAACGGACAGCGGGGCGTTCTGAAAGGAGATCCGCATGTTCCCCATGGCTGCCGCCGGCATTGCGCAACCAATGGAAATAAAAAAATAAAACGAAGATTGACAACCCGGCGGAACAGATGCTAAGCAAGCGGCTGCGCAGGGCCCCCTGTGGCGCGCCGGTGATCGGTTTGTCAATTTGGCCGCAACAATCAAAAATGAAGAGTGGAGGTGCTGTGGTGGGAATCAACATCGCATGGTACGGAAAAGCCTTGTCCCGCTGTATTTTGCCGGTAATCTGTCTGCTGATGATGGTCACGGCCGCGGCCGCCGCGGAGGTGAAACCCCTGAAGGTGCAGAAGGTCAGCGAGGAACTGGAGCTCCGCCGGCCGCTCACGCTCAGGGTGGCGAATCTGCCGGACTGGCTCAATCAGGAGGGCAATGATTTCTCAAAACTCATCCTCTACATTGACGGCATGGCCTTCAAGGGCCTTAAGCCGGCGTTGATCGATGGGGACAAGCTGATTTTTGATCTGCGCCGCACTGACGAAAACAAGGAGGCGTGGACCACCATACTCAGCCGGAAAAGGGGGGGATTCTTCTCCTGCGACAACGTGCCCGTTACCCTGGGATTTGTCAACGGGGTGCAGCTGCCGAGCGACGCCGACCTTAAATTCATCCGGATTAATGAAAAGGGGTTCCGCGTATTCGTCAGCCTCTCCCTGGTGACCATTGCGCTCTTTTTTTCCCTGGCCTGGCGAAGTGACATCATCCGCGCTTCAGGGGCGCAGCCGGAGGGGCTTGACGGCTACGGCAAGCCATACCGCAAGACATACAGCCTGGCCCGCACCCAGATGGCCTTCTGGTTTTTTACCATCATCATCGGCTACGTCTTCATCTGGATAGTGACCAGCGATTTCTCCAGCCTGACGCCCGGGGTGATCGGCCTGATGGGCATCAGCGCCATGACCGGGGTGGGCGCGGCGGTGGTGGATTCCAGCAAGCGCAGCGAGCAGCAGAATCAGCGCCGGCAGTTCGATGAAAAGAAAAAGCGAGGCGAGGTTGAGGCGGAGAAACTCACCACCGAAATCCGTACCCTGGAGGCAGCCGTGGCAGCCGCCCCTGCCGGGGTGAAATCAGAGGAGCAGCAGGCGTTGCTGGCGGCCAAACAGGCGTTGCTGGCAGGCAACCAGAAGGAGATCGCCCAGGCCGTCAAGAAGATCAGTGAAATTGATAACGCCGCCAAACCGGAGGTTTCGCAAGGTTTCCTCAAGGACATCCTGAGCGATGACAACGGCATCAGTTTTCACCGCTTCCAGATATCCATCTGGACCATCGTGCTGATCGTTATTTTCCTCGGCCGGGTATATGACAGCCTGGCCATGCCCACCTTTGACGGCACACTGCTGGCGCTGATGGGCATCAGCAACGGCACCTATATCGGCTTCAAACTGCCGGATCAGCAGGGTTGAGGATCATGACGGGGGCAGGCCTTGTTGTAACTGTCTGAAAAGACTTGATTCCGGCTTGTTACGAGTTCATCATGCCTTGCCGCTCCGGCGCGGAGGTCAGCGGCAGGGTGAAGGTGAAAAGGGTGCCGTCCTGGGCCGATGAGGTAAAATCAATCCTGCCTTTGAGAAAATGTTCGCCGAACAGCTTCATGGAAAAGGTCCCTACACCTCTTCCTTCCCCCTCTTTTGTGGTGAAATGTCTCTGGAAAATGCGGAGGCGGATATCCTCGGGGATGGCCTGGTGGTTCCAGACGCTGAAGACAATGGTTTTCTCCCCTGCCTCAATGCCGATTTTCACCTCGCCCGCCGGATCGGTTGCCTCCAGGGCGTTGGTCACCATGTTGGTCAGAACCCGCAGCAGCAGGGAAAAGTCGGTGGTGATGGTGACATCGGGAATGGGGGGGGAGAAAATGAGCGATTTATCCAGCGCCGCCGGGTGGCTGGCGAAGAAATTCCGCAGTTCCTGCATCACATCGAGAACCGATATCCGGTGCAGAATCATCTGGTAGCATTCTTTTTTTGTCTGGGAAAGAGCCCGCTGGATGTCTATCTCTTTTTTCAGCCGCAGGAGCAGGCGCCGCAGGGTTTTAACACGTTCCTGGTCGGCATCATGCCGGTCGAGCATGTCGGCCGTGCCAAGTAAACCGCTCAGAATGTTGTTGATGTCATGGAAAAAGACCCTCTCCAGCGACGCCCAGGCCTGCTGGTTGGTGATATCCTGCATGAAGAGCAGGAGGAATCTCTGCCCCTCGAATCTGATGGGGTAGGAGCGGACCTGGAAGCAGATCTCGATTTCCTGGTCGTCTTTCAGCACCGTGGCGGCACATATCCGTTCCTGGGGGGTATCTTTCTTTAAACTGGCGACAATGGCGATTGCCGCCCCGCATGTCATGCAGGATTTGGTCGTGCCGCAGCCCCCCGGCTCCTCATGGGCATGGACGCAGCGCAGCATCTCTCCCGGCCGCAGTCCCAGCACCTCCCCGGCATCGGCATAGCCCAGCATCGTCAGCATGGTGTCGTTGACGGCCAGCACCTGCCGGTGCTCGTCGAGCACCGCAATGAGGCCGGAAAGGGATTTCATCAGACCATCGATGACGGGATTACGGCTGATAAGCCTGATCTCCTGCTGGAGTTCCTCATTGGTGCACCGTTCGGCCGGAGCAAAAAATGTCTTCATGGCAAACCCTTGCTGTCTATCTGCTGTCAATGATGCTGTTGCCGCAGGCTTCTCCATCTTTATTTAAGATAATAGGAAGGTCTGGTGATTTTCCGCAAGCCATATTTTCAGGCGCTCCCGGTTACCAGGGTATTCCGCCGCGGCAAATTGTCGCTGTCCGGCCGGGGGATTGCCAGCAATGGCGAGTGATGCATGATTGGCCGAGGCGGGGAAATCCGCTCCTGCTCTGGTATTACCGGCAAAAATGCTCAGCCGGATGTTCATGTGCTCAACCGGCTATTCTAACCTGTTAAATTGCAGGGTTATTTTTTGTTTTGCTATTAGCGAATCTATTTGTTAATGGGGAGTCTAAACAGTTAGGATGACAGACCTTTAGGCAAGAGGGAGACTGCTTTCCGCCTCCCTCTTCTTCACCCGCCACTGAAACGCCAGTCACTGGAGCGGGTATGAGGGGGTGTTCATGCTGGTTGGCAGCTATCTTTTCCATTGCCGATTCACCTCTCCGGCGACATTGCCGGCCTTCAAAGGCTCCATGTTGCGGGGGGCGTTCGGCCACGCCCTGAAAAAGGTGGTCTGCGCCCTGCGCCGCAAAACCTGCGCCGGCTGCCTGCTCGCCGAGACCTGCGTCTATTCCTTTATCTTTGAACCCCACATCATCCCGGTGGACAGGGGAAATAACAGAGCCAGAACAGCCGTCCGGCCTCATCCCTATGTGCTGCAGCCGCCGGTGGACAATCGCCGGGCGTTTGGTGAGGGCGATGCCTTCACCTTCAGCCTCACCCTCTTCGGCGCGGCCAATGACTTCCTGCCCCATATCATCTACGCTGTGGAACAGATGGGCGAAACCGGCCTGGGCCGGTCCGTGGATAACGGCCGTGGCTGCTTTACCCTTGCCGCTGTCGAGACCGATGGCGCAACGCTCTATGACGGTGATAAAAAGATTCTCCACCAGGGCCTCCCCCTGCAGAGCTTGGAGCTGCAAGCCCCGCCTGCCGCCCCTGTCAACTCCCTCACCGTCAAGCTCCTCACCCCGTTGCGGCTCAAACACGACAACCGCTTCCAGCAAAACCTGCCCTTTCATCTGCTCATCCGCGCCGCCCTGCGCCGGATCGCAAGCCTGGAGGAGACCTTTGGCCAGGGGGAACCGCCGCTCGATTACAGGGGCCTTGTTCAAAAAGCAGAGCAGGTTGTAACCCGTGAAAGCGATTGCCAGTGGATCGACCTGAAGCGTTACAGCAACCGCCAGAAGACCGACATGCTCATCGGCGGCCTGCAGGGGACCCTGGTTTACGAGGGGGAGTTGGCGGAATTCCTGCCGCTGATCAGGTACTGCGAGGTGACCCATTTGGGGAAACAGACGGCGTTCGGGCTGGGGATTGTTGATGTGCAGGAGGTGTTAAAATCTTGAAAAATATTCTTCTTGCTGTTTGTGATCTCTTTCCGATTGAGACGTGGGACTCATGCATCGATTCTTTGTTTAGAGATAATTTTATTACCTCCAAATTAAAGGGAAACTCTGCTTGCCGGGATGGATATTTTCCCCCGTTCACGGTAATCGGCAGGTGGTGGGACCGGGCCGAGGAAATCGATGTCGTCGCCGTGAACCAGGAATTGGATTCGATCCTGTTCTGCGCGGTCAAGGCGGGGGAAAGCCGGTTGGCCTGGATATCCTGTAGAAGCTGCGCGAAAAGGCCGGCAGGGTCGACTGGGGCAGCTCCGGTCGCAGGGAGTATTTCTGCCTGTTCAGCCGCCCGACTTTACCGATGCCCTGCTTGCCCGAGCGCAACAGGAATGTGTGGTCCTGTTCAAGGAGGACCGGAAGATGCCGGTGTGATTGCCACGTGCGGGGAAGATACGCTTGGCATGAACGCTCAAACTCAATAACGGATTGTTCCGTCAAAGGGAAAAGGATGGAGGGAATATGGCTGATGCTACCGTAATGAAAATCGCCCTGGCCGGGCTGCTGCATGATGTGGGGAAGTGTTTTTAATGATGTTAACCGATGGGGACCGGCCTTTCAAGCTTCCTGGCCCATATTTAATAATGAAAGATGAGTAGTAGAAAGGGGTGTTATGGACGAAAAAATACTGAAGACCATATCAATTGCGGGAATGTTTCATGACCTCGGCAAGTTTGCTGAACGGGCATACGCTGTTGAACCAGATGACCAAGATATGGTGCAGCAGGAATATCGTTACGCCCATGCCCATCACACCGAGCTCGCGCTGAAACAGCTTTTTGCTGAGGAAAGGTTAAATCAAACCTATGGAGGAGACCGCGAATGCACGATACTCAACATGGCTACGCGGCACCACAAACCCCGCAAAGGCAATATCTACGAAACCATCATAGCCGAGGCGGACCGGATTTCCTCCGGGCATGAGCGGGCGAAGGGGGATAATGCGTCAAGCTATGATACCCAAGGCAGAGAGAAAAAAAGCAAAACCCCCCTCATCAGTATCATGTCCAGGATTCGCCTTAAAAAATATGCCGCTGATCCTGGGGAAGACTGGCGATTCCGAATCAGAGAGGAAGGTTGTCTATATGGTGCAGACGCGCAAGAACATATACCGCCGGTTCCTGCCGGTGAGTATGGCCCGGAGCAGGTGCAGAGCGACTACCGGCAGCACTGGGAGAGTTTTGTCAAGGCGATCCGGCCGGGCCAGGAATTTGGCTTGGACATTGTGGATCATTTTCCAACTCTGCTTGAAATCTGCCGTGCCTGGCAGTGGTGCCTGCCAGCATCAACAAGAAAAGAGGAAATGCCGGATGTGTCGTTGTATGACCATCAAAAAGCCACTGCGGCTCTGGCCGCCTGCATGTATTTCTACCATGCGGCTACGGACACGCTTTCGCTGGACAAAGTGGAAAATAGGCGTCCCCAGAAATACCTTCTCTTTTGCGGGGATTTGAGTGGTATTCAGAACTTCATTTATCAAATTTCGTCAAAGGGAGCATACAAAACCTTAAAAGGACGATCATTTTACATCCAGCTACTCGCAGATCTTCTTGCCAGGGAGTTTGTCGATATTTTTGGTTTAACCCCGGCCAACATCCTCTATGCCAGCGGAGGTAAATTCTACCTCCTGCTGCCCAACCATGAGGATGTCGTCAAAACCATGGAGGAACTGACTGGCGAAGTCAATAACTGGCTGTTTTCAGAATTCAATGGCGATATTTTTGTGAGAATGGGGCACATCCCGATTTCGGGAGAAGATCTTACCCGGCAAAGCGGCCGCACACTTTATCAGATATGGGATGATTTGACTCGGCAGCTTGTCTACCAGGACAGGCAGCGCTACGCTGGCCTTGCAAGCAAGAATTACGACTTGCTGTTTGGGGTGAAGAGTGGTGATGCAGGAACATGCGAGGTGTGCCACAGGTCAGTTCCCAAAGATACGGGCCATTGTGTTACCTGTAATCAGATGGAAGAAGCCGGACGAATGCTGGCAAATTCCCGCTACATACTCATCGCTGATACGGATACGGCTGGAGGTGGGCGAGCCGCCTTCCGCCTGCAACTCAAATTGCAGAACAGGGAAATCAACCGGCATATCTGGTTTCTGAAGGACCTGCCCTCTTCTGTAACCGGTTTCCGTGCTCAACTTTGGTCCCTCAATGATCCGGATTTTCATTCCATTCCCCGGCAAATGGAAGCCTGTATCGTCAACGCAGCGCCATATTCCGCCGCATCCACCCGTGCCTTTGCTGACCGCACTTTCGATGAAATCGCCGATCTTTCCAAGGGGGTAAAACGGCTGGGCGTATTGCGCATGGATGTGGACAATCTTGGCAAGATTTTCAACGAGGGGCTGATAAACTACCGGCACGGAACGGAGTGTTCCCAGCGATTTCATTCGCTGGGCAGGATTACTACTCTCAGCTGGCAGCTCAACCTTTTTTTCAGTGGCCTCCTGTCCGGCATAATCCGCAATAATCCAGACTGGGCGGAGCGGGTAACGGTTGTCTACGCCGGAGGAGATGACCTGTTTCTGCTTGGTGCCTGGGATGCTCTGCCCAAGATTGCTCTTACCATTTATAATCGATTTCGGCAGTTTACCTGTAATAACAGATCGTTCTCGCTTTCCGGCGGCATGGTCATGACTGGCGGTAAGTTCCCCATTTACAAGAGCGCCGAGATGGCTGGGGAAGCAGAACACAGGGCAAAACACCATGAAACCCTGTTTAACGGACATGCTTCGGTGCGGAAATCTTGCTTCACCTTCCTCGACACGCCGATGCACTGGCGGGAGTTTGAGGAGGTCGCTGATAAGTTTGACAAGTTTTTGAACTTGCTTAAAGAACCGACAAATGCGCCTCTGCTGCGACGGCTGCTCGATATTGCCGCATCCTGGCAGGAAAGCAGGGAGAGCCTGAGACGATCCGGGACCATGACCATGGCAGCAATCGAAAAACAACTGGAGGCTGAAAAATGGCGGTGGCAGATGGTCTATAGTTTGGCAAGATTTGTGGAGCGTAACAAAGGGATCAAGGATGAAATTGCTTCAATTCAGCAATTCATTCTCGGCAAGGTTGCAGAAACCGACAGAACCGGCATTGCATTGCTTGGCTTATTGGGCAGGTGGTGTGAGTTGCGGTTGAGATAATATAAGCACAAAAAGGAGGTCGTAAATGGATAACGCACAAGTTGAGCAATGGGTAAAGAATGGCCCAACCCCTGAATTGCTAGAGAAAACGGAGAGCTTCGGGAACACTTTGCAGCAGCAAGGACTGACAACTTCTCAAATTCGACAAGTTTTTTCCAAACTGAAGAACATTGAAGCAAAGGGTTTTGCGCAGCAGCGTACCGAATTCATGATGCTCAAGCCTTATATTGCTTATGCCGCCGGACGACAGCAAAAAGTTGTCGGCTTGCAATCCTTCAAGGATCGAATTTCAAAAGCCATCGACACTGTCTTCGCTGACGGCAAGGAAACGGAATCCGTCCGGTTCAACAACTTCTGTAAGCTTTTTGAAGCAATTCTCGCCTATCACCGCGCCCATGGCGGAAAATAAGGAGCATTTATCATGATTAAACATACACTGAAACTGGAGAAAAAAGTTTTTATCGAGGGTGAAATTGTCCTCCTGACCGGCATGCATGTGGGCGGCTCCTCCCTAGGCCTTTCCATAGGCGGTGCCGACAAGGTGGTTGTCCGCAACCCGCTGACTAACCTGCCATATATCCCCGGTTCGTCCCTGAAGGGGAAAATGCGCTCGCTGCTGGAGAAAAGCCTTGGTCTGATCAGGCCGGAACAGGACAAAAAAGGTAACTGGGAGGGCAGGCTCTGTGAAAATCCTGAAGAAGATGTTGTGCAACTATTCGGTTTCGCAGCCGACAAGGGTGGGGCAAGTCTTGATTACGCGCCCACCCGCCTTACCGTCCGTGATGGTTCCCTGATCAATGTGGACGAATTGGTCAACTCGGAAAACACCGACATGCACTGCACCGAGATTAAGACCGAGGTTTCCATCGACAGGTTGACATCACAGGCAAATCCCCGCAATTTTGAACGGGTGCCGGCCGGGGCACGTTTCAAGCTCGATATGGTTCTTGATATCTATAATGTGGATGTAAAAAATGGTGACGGGGCCACACGGGCAGACAATTTTATTGCTCTCCTCCGTCAAGGCCTGATGTTGGTGGAGGATGACTATCTCGGCGGCCAGGGAACCAGGGGGTATGGTCAGGTCCAGTTTCACCTCAAAGCCGTAACCGAGCGCACTGCGGAAGATTACCGCGCCAACTCCATGGATAAAGCCCCTTCTAAATTTGCAGAGCAATTCAGCCAGTTTTCCAGGGCAACGAGTGAGGTCTCATGATGTGGGCATATCAACTCACTTTTTCCACACCAGTTCACTTCGGCCTTGAAGGTATCGGCCAGGAACGAGTTGAGCAGATGGTACGCTCCGACACCCTGTGGGCCGCGCTTGTGCAGAAATTGCTGCTGCTCTATGCTGACGAACCCGAGAGGTTGTGCCGAGAACCCGGCTTTTCGGTGAGCAGCAGCTTTCCTGTTATTGGTGGGCGTCGCTATTTTCCGGTACCAATCGGTTCTTTCGACAGGATTATGGATGTAGTCGCCCACATGGATACCGGACAACTGCCGTTTGATCTGAAAGACCTGAAAAAAATCCGGTTCTTATCCGAACCGTTGTTCAGAAAGGTTTCCGCGGGTTCAGAACTGGTCCTTGCTGATATAACGGAAGAATCAGTCTGTCCGCCTCCGGCCAGATTACAAGCCGTAGAGAACGAAACCAAAATTTTTCTAAAGGCTGCGCAACGTCCCCGTGTGTCAGTGGATCAGATTTGCGGCGGTGTGCGCGAAGGGGCATTTTTTTACTGCACAGACCAGTTTTTCGACAACAACTCCGGTCTGTTCTTTCTGGCATCCTTTGACAATCAGGAAATACGGAAACGCTTTGAGGCGGCATTGAGCCTGCTTGGCGACTCAGGGTTGGGCGCAGACCGTTCCATTGGTCGCGGTTGTTTCTCCTTCACTGCCGCACCTTTTGAATTTCAATCGCCGGATGCCACCGCTGCCTATGTTCTTCTTTCCCTGTACCATCCCACCAGACAGGAAATCGAACGAGGCGTTCTGGTCGGTGAACAAAGCGCCTACTCTCTGGTGCGCCGATCCGGTCATGCCGGCAGCCACGGAGCGCACCAATTCCGCCGGGCTGACTGCTGGATGCTGACTGAGGGTTCGCTTCTGCCCTTTGCGCCAGCGGGACAGATTCCCCTCGTGCTGGAGCGTTCCGCCTATATTCCTCATAATGTCTACCGGTGCGGCAAGGCCTTCTGCCTGCCGATGGCTGAGGGAGGTAACCCATGAATTTTCAAAATATCCGCACGGCCTTTCATTGTGAGATGCAGATTCTCACTCCAGTCCACATCGGCAACGGAGAAAAGTACGTCAATAATTTTGACTTTCTCTGCGAGGCCAACAGGGCTAGAGTTTTCGACCATAAACGCCTCTTTGCCATGGTTGAACAACTTGGCGGCAGCCATATTGAATCCTTTGCGGCAGCCATGGAAGATGGACAGCTCACCCACTGGCTGCGGAGCAACAACATCAACATCAATGAGGCGGTTGTTCATTCCTTCAGTTTTCCGGCCCATAATGAACCGAGGGACATCAACCGGCATATCCGCGATGGTTTCGGCCGACCCATCATTCCCGGCTCATCGCTCAAGGGGGTTTTTCGTACGGCAATACTTGCCCGGCTTGCTGACGACAACCGAACCAATCCGGTGAACCAGGCTCTCGGGAACTTGATGAAGCCGGGAAAAGTGAATGTCAAGTTTGCCGACAGCTCCCTATGCACGGAACTCCTGGGCGAGGACGCGAAAATGAACCTGATGCGCTCTCTCACCGTGGCCGACTTTACTTTTGCGCCTGAGGATGTCCAGGTACAGAACGCCTATGTGACAAGGCTAACCAACAGCACGAGATTTGTTCGTAAACCCTGGAGTATCTGGATTGAAAAACTCAACCAGAGCGCAAACGCCAGCGGACAGGTCTCTTTTGATGATTTTCTCATTACCCAAGCCAAGGGGAAGGAAGCCTTTAATTTCAAGGCGGATTTGACTCTCGTCTGGCTTGTGGAGGCACTGCGAAAGAGAACCGACAAAGCCCTGAATAGTGAGTTAGATTTTCTTCGTGATAAAAACGGTGACGGCATTGACGGCATGAGGGGTTTTTATACCAAACTCAAGCAGGATCACCAGAATCTGCCGGAGAATGAAGCCATTGTGCAGTTTGCCTGGGGCAGCGGCTGGAAAGGTATGACTGGTGAACTTCTTGGGCCGGAGTTGTTGACCAGTGAGGTGCGTAGCAAGCTCAAATTGGCGAATAAATACCTCAACTTTCCCTTTCCCAAAAGCCGCCGCGTCGCGGTAACGGGCGTTGCCGCCCTCCCTATGGGCTGGATACGACTCAGGTTCACCAGCAAGGAGGAGATACGCCGTGCTGAGGCTTTCAAGGTACAAGAGGAGAAACGAGCGCAGCAGGTCAAGATTGAGCAGGAACAGCAGCAAAAAAATGAACAGGAAGCCTGGGGGAAAATGAGCGAAGTAGAGCAGTGCGTGGCCATTATCCGTGGAGAGACCATTGCCAGGTCGCACGCAACCGGACAGGACCAAGATGCAAATTGCTGGAAGAAAATCGAAACAGCATCCCCGGAGGAGCAAAAAAGCCTAGCTCTAGCCTTCAAAGAAATCTGGATAAACGACCCGAAAAAATGGGCAAAGAAACAATGCTCCAAAAAACAGTGGGAAAAGGTGCAGAAAGTCAAAACTATCCTTGGTGAGATGTAAAGTGCTGGTGCTGATTTGCCAGGAGTTGTTGTCTGATTTTATGCTTTTTTGGGAAACAAACGAGGGATTTCCGCCATGAATACAAAAACCATTCTCATCTGCACGGTGGGCGGCTCACATCAGCCTATTGTTACCGCCATTCGGGACCTGCGGCCGGATTTTGTCTGTTTCATTTGCTCGGGGAAAGATCCAGGCACCGGCAAAGCAGGCTCAGATACCCAAGTTCTTGGCAAAGGACGGTGCATCAAGGCAAATTATAATGACGAAAAAGCGTCATTGCCGAATATTCCAACCCAGGCCGGACTCGCTGAAAACAGTTATGAGGTAGTGACAGTCCCGGCCGATGACTTGGACGGGGCGGTGGTCGTTGTCAGGGAGGCGCTTGTCAACCTCGGGGATCAGTTTACCGGTGCGCGGCTCGTCGCCGATTACACCGGTGGCACTAAAACCATGACTGCGGCGCTCGTTGCCGCCGTCCTTGAAACCGACGGCGTTGATCTGCAACTTGTCACAGGCAACAGGGCCGATCTGGTCAAGGTGCGCAACGGCACAGAGGCCAGCGTACTGGCCAATATCGACGCTGTTAGGCTCCAGCGGGGCATGGCCCCGTATCTTTCCGCCTGGGGCCATTTTGCCTATGATGAGTCGGCGGATGGCCTTGCCTCCATTCCGCAACCACGAGATAGAGTTTTGGGAAGCCGCCTGTCCCGCAGCCGCGACCTGTCCAATGCCTTTGCCGCCTGGGATCGCTTCGATCATGCCGAAGCCTTGCGCCTTCTTGAAATTTATGCAGCGGTTGTCAGTGGGGACCTGGGCAGACATCTTGGCGCTCTCAAGCTGCTCGTGAAAAAATCAGACCAACAGGAACCCATGCGTATTTTCGATCTCTGGCGCAACGCCGAACGCCGGGCGGCCCAAGGCCGCTACGACGATGCAGTGGCGCGGGTCTATCGTCTGATCGAGTGGTCCGCGCAGTGGCTATTACGCTTACGGTGCGGGATCAATACCAGTGACATCCCGCCGGAGCGCATCCCTGTCGGGGTGGATATTCCGGCAAATCGCGACGGCATGCACCAAGCCGGTCTTTACGCTGCATGGCTGATGGTGGGGAAATTGACCAGCGGGCCAGCCAGCGGTTTTACGGCGGCACATCTTCCCGCTTTGCTTGGGCATCTTCAGATCCGGAACGAATCCATCCTTGCTCATGGCTTTTCTTCGGTGGAACAGGGAGCGTGGGAAGATTTACGGAACTGGATGGACGGAATCTTTCTTCCCATGCTGCTTGAGGAAATAAAAGCGATGCGCCTCCTTCATACCATGCCGCCGCAGCTGCCATCGGTATACATCTGGAACAATTGAACAGAGGTATAGGCGGCATGGCCTTTGAAATCGTCAAGGTTGAGGTTTGAAGCCAGGCTGATTATCAGCAGGGGAATGAATATTAAGAATAAAATGCGACTCTTTGAGAATTGACAGTATTTCAGGCCCCCTTCCTTGCCTCTGTGACACCTTTGCGCTACATTCGAGTAATGGAGGTGATATCACCATGAAGACAAAACAGCAGATCATGAAACTTCTTGCCATGAACAAGCCGGAACTGGAAAAACGTTTCGGAGTGAAGACCCTCGCGCTTTTCGGCTCCTATGCCCGCGGGGATATGAGGCCTGACAGTGACGTCGATATTCTGGTGGACGTGCCTCCGGAAATCGGCCTTGAATTCGTTACTCTGGCCGATAGGCTGGAAAATCTTCTCGGCCTGCCGGTCGAGCTGGTCTCCAGGAGAGCAATAAATACGCAATTCTACCAGAGCCTCGAAGGCGAGATTGAGTATGTCTAAACGTACGGCGGAAATACTGCTTTTCGATATCCGGCAGGCTATCGAAAAGATTCGAAAATATACATCTGGCATGAACCGGGAAGGGTTCATTTCCACCGATATGGCCGCTGATGCCGTAGTGCGCAATCTCGAAATCATCGGAGAAGCGGCGAACCGCCTTCCCGAGGATTTCATCAGCTTGCATCCTGAAATCGAATGGCGAAAGATCGTTGGCCTGCGGCACCGGATTGTTCATCAATACTTCGGTGTGGACCTTGATATCATTTGGGCAATCATCCAGAAAGACCTGTTTGATCTGGAGAAATGGCTGACCAGTCAATTCTCCGCATAGCGCAGGCCTATTTCCACCATGATCAACCCGCCGTCAGCTCCTGGAGCCATTGGGGGAAATGATGCCAGGGGAGGGCCAGGTGGCCGCCCGGCAGGGGTCGGGGTTCCGGGATACTGCAGACGAGCAGGCAGTGGCGGTAAGCTTGATCTCCACCGGCCACAGTCTGCCCTTTGCCTGGATAAGCAGATCGACCCCAAGCCCGTCGTGGGAACGCCGGAAAAAGAGCGCCGGTTTTTCGCCCCTGGCCGCGAAGGTTTTCACCGCCTCGCTCAGACCCAGCCTTCGAGAAAGGCCCCCCGCCCATCGGGCCGGCCAGCGCCGCCGCAAGATCGGGCTGACGGGTGAGGATGGCGGGCAGGGCGTTGTCCAGGAAGTAGAATTTCGGCGTCTTGATCAGCATGTCGCATTACCCTTTTGAACGCACCAGGTTACAATTCGGGAGATGATTGTCATGATACTCAAAAAACAGGCAATCCGGATTTTTCAAGAATTCAGCCCCTGGCTGTTGGCCGCCGTCACCGTGCTTGCCGGCAACCTGGCGGCGACTTACCTTTGGATGACATTTGAGGCATGGGCGAAAGGGCAATGGGGAGAAGTGTCTTGGTTGGGGAGGTGCTATGTTGTTTTTTTCTTCTTGATGGCCTGGGTTCTTTTCAAACAGAGGGATAAGTTTTTCCCGCCTCGCACACGATATTTCCGAAATGAAAAGGCGCAGAAGAGAAAACACCTGGTTCTTTTTCTCTCAATCAGTGATCATGACCTGGCAAAAACCGGGATACCGGAAAAGATTCGGCTTCAATTCCAAAGCCTCGCGGAAGACATTGCTTTAATAAAAAAGAAAAAGATTGAAGAGAAAATACGCTGGAACTGGGAGATGCCTTTGCGCGCCATCAATCATCATCTTGGCGTTCTTACGACAGTTAATATCTGTTGCTCAAGTCGATCCTTTGCTCACGTTCATTTTTTTCTCAATATCTGCAAGCGGTATCAGGAACTTGCGAAAGTCAAGTTTCTCCTTCTCGTACAAAAGGAATGCCATCCGGTTCTGGTTAATGCGGCAAGCCTGAACAGAACGGGGCAAGATTGCCAGCCCGAGAATTTCTCCGGCTTCTCGGGGTTTGATTTTGAAAATTTTGATGACTTGACTGATGCTTTACTGTTGTTGATCTCAAAATACGAGTCGTTTGAGAATGACATCATGATCGATATTACAGGAGGGCAGAAGCCGACCAGCATTGTTGGCGCGGCAGTGACCTTCAACCAGAAAATAAAGGCGCAGTACATCCAAACTGAGGGAGAAAATGAGGTGCTCAGCTACGATGTTGTTTTATCCCCAAAGCTGGAGGCGGGAGTATGAGTCCATGATTTCAATCGATCTTGCATTGTTTTACGCCGATACCGCCAAACTTGCTGATTTGCCTGTCTATATCACCAAGGCCCTTGAACTGTCCGGGGAGGGAAACGAAATTGTGCTCACCGGCAGGGCGCCGGTCTGGCTTTATCTGAGTGTGGCCCATGCCCTGCACGGCAAGGCCAGAAGGCTTACCTACACATCGCCGGTGACCGGCGATGTGGTTATTTTTGATCATGACCCGTTCTGACAATATGAAAGCTGCTACCTTTCATTACGCCGCCCTCCTTGCCGCCTTTGAGGCTGTCAAGGACAACCATGGCTGCGCCGGGGTGGACGGGGTCACCATTACGATGTTTGAAAAGGGGTTGCCCGTCAATCTCGCCAGGCTGCGGACAGAGCTGAATGATGGGACCTATTTCCCGCTGCCGCTCATGAAGATTCAGGTGGCGAAAAAAAACGGCGAGCCGCGGGGCCTGTGTATCCCCACGGTGCGTGACCGGGTGGCCCAGACCGCGGTGCTGCATCGCATCGGGCCGCTTTTTGAACGGGAGTTCGAGGAGTGCAGTTTCGCC
The DNA here is from genome assembly GCA_040755455.1 of Thermodesulfobacteriota bacterium. Taxonomy (GTDB): domain Bacteria; phylum Desulfobacterota; class Desulfobulbia; order Desulfobulbales; family SURF-16; genus SURF-16. The sequence goes on from JBFMAY010000001.1 coordinate 280,010, forward strand.
TACCGCCAGGGCCGGTCGGTGCGGCAGGCGGTCATGCGGATCAAGGAGTTGCATGAAAAGGGATACCGTTGGGTGGTTGAGGCCGATATCGACGCCTTTTTTGATACGGTTGACCACGGCCTGATGCTGGCAAAATGCCGCGGGATTATTGCGGACCAGCGGATTCTCGAACTCATCGATATGTGGCTCAAGGCCGAGGTCTGGGACGGGACCGCCATTTCGGTCCTGGGACAAGGGCTGCCCCAGGGCTCGCCGGTTTCCCCGGTCCTGGCCAATCTCTTTCTTGATGAACTTGACGAGGCGATGCTGGGCAAAGGCTATAAATTCATCCGCTATGCCGATGATTATGTGGTGCTCTGCAGGACCCGGCAGGAGGCGGGCGACGCCCTGGAGCTGTCCCAGCAGGTTCTGGAAAAGCTCTTGCTGAAGCTCGATGAAGGGGATATTGTCAGCTTTGAGCAGGGTTTTACCTATCTCGGGGTCACCTTTGCCGGCGGTTTGATCATGACCCCCTTTGACCGGCCGAAGAAGAACCACGGGGTCCTCTTTTATCCGGCCCCTTTTGATCTGGAAACCTATCTGCGTGACAGGAGGAGAGATGCCGCCGGGCCTCGGGATGCGGATGGCCGGAGCGGGTGAATATTTTGCGAAAATTGTTTTTAACGTGTTGAATTTGTGTATGTTTGACTATTTTTTTTAACAGGGGCACAAAGGGGGGTGGTTACAGGAAATGTGTAACTTGTTGTTATTTTTTGGGAAAACGCTTGGAAAACTTCACAATAAAAGGAGGTGACGACCGGAAAATGCGACGCAAAACGGGGGTTACAGGAAATTGCCTTATAACTATCCGGATGTACAGTCAAAAAAAGGGGTACTGTTGGCGACATTGACCTGATTACGAAGGGATTGAGACAGCACCACGTTGGAATCTGTATTGATTCTTGCCGGTAAGTTGGCGACATTGACCTGATTACGAAGGGATTGAGACTTCATATAGCGAAGAACCAGCTCGGCATCTTCAATGTTGGCGACATTGACCTGATTACGAAGGGATTGAGACACAAATATAGCCCTTTTTTCCACCCATCTCACCGACGTTGGCGACATTGACCTGATTACGAAGGGATTGAGACTTCAAAGATATCTCGCGCTTCCTGGAAAGTTATTGCTGTTGGCGACATTGACCTGATTACGAAGGGATTGAGACATAATTTATATCATGTGTGTTCGTTTCATTGATCAATGTTGGCGACATTGACCTGATTACGAAGGGATTGAGACCCTTCATTATGGCATTTATCGTACCATCTCCAATTGCGTTGGCGACATTGACCTGATTACGAAGGGATTGAGACCCTGACGTATTGGTCCCTGATGCAAGCATTGTATTGTGTTGGCGACATTGACCTGATTACGAAGGGATTGAGACTTAAAATTCCATTACGATCGGTCAAGCTTCCAAAAAACGTGTTGGCGACATTGACCTGATTACGAAGGGATTGAGACAACCGGGCATGTGTTGGCGACCGACGTGGATCCGCGGTTGGCGACATTGACCTGATTACGAAGGGATTGAGACAGTTTATAAAATGTTGGTTTCGTTAAAATGACATTGTTGGCGACATTGACCTGATTACGAAGGGATGGGATGAGCTGTTAGCTCATGGCTCATGGCTGATGGGGAACAGCAAAGGTGAAAACGTTCCAGCGTTCCAGCGTGTAAGCGTCGCAGCATCAAAGAGATACATCGCGAACCGTTCCCGCCCGTGGGCGCTCCGGGTGATGAGTTCGGAAAGATGGCTTTTGGCCTCGGCAACGGAAATTCTGGACATTGGCATGCTCCTTAAGAGAAAGGATCATAAAAGTCATGTTGACTTTTTCATGATATCCTGCGGCGGTTCAAGATCTGGCTTTCATTTGCCGGTACGTGAGGAACAGGCAAGGCAGTTCACGGTTGTCTTCCTCCCTGATTAACCACCAGGGCAGGCAGCTTGTCATTGTGGCCTGTTTGTGCTACAATTAAATATGTGATTACCACTGAAATTCAGCCGGTCTTTCAGTAGATGATGTAATGCATTGATAATGCTCAAAGATGCAATTTGACCAGAGGTCATTCGCGCTTTCTCGGGAATGACGTGCAAAAAGGCTGAAGATTGATGGTAATCACAATTAAACAAGGGAGGGGATATCATGAGCAAAACGGCAACCGTCCGGGCGCGGATACAGCCCGATTTGAAAAACCATGCGGAGGCGGTATTTGAGCGGTTGGGGATCAACGCTACCCAGGCGATTACCATGTTTTATAAACAGGTTGAAATACACAACGGCCTGCCCTTTGATCTGGTCATTCCGGCCCCGGCCACGAAAAAGACTTTCCAGGCCACCGATGCCGGCCGCGATCTGGTCGTCTGTGAAGACGCCGGCGACATGTTCGCGAAACTGGGGTATAGTGGACCCCCAAAATGAGACAGTATGTTAAGGTGGAATTTGTACTGTCTTGAGGGGGGGGAAATGAAGCGAAAACAATCATGGCCAATCTCTATCTGACCGAACAGAATTCCATCCTCCGCAAGACCGGGGACCGGCTCATCGTGCAGAAAAACGATGAAACCCTGCTTGACGTGCAATGCCACAAGATCGAGGCGGTGCTCATCTTCGGCAATGTCCAGTTCACCACCCAGGTGGTGCACGAGCTGTTTGAGCACGGCATCGAGATGGCCATCCTGACCCGGACCGGCAGGCTCATCGGCCAGATCACCTCGCCCTTCACCAAAAATATCGCCCTGCGCATCGAGCAGTTCCGCAAATACGAGGATGAAGGTTTCCGGACCAGGATTTCCAGGGAGATCGTGGCCGGCAAGATCGGCAACTGCCTGCATATCCTGCGCAATTTTTCCTACAACCACCCGGATACCGATCTTGGCGAGACGGCCGCGGGCATGAAGGCGAAGCTCGCGGCGGTTGCCGGGGCGACGGACATCGAGCAGCTGATGGGCATAGAAGGGGATGCGGCCAGGACTTATTTCCAGGGCTTCGGCCGGATGGTGCTGGGGGATTTCGGCTTTCCGGGCAGGAGAAAACGGCCGCCGACCGATCCGGTCAATGCCATGCTGTCCCTCAGCTATACCATGATCTTCAATGAGATAGCGTCCCTGCTGGATGGCCTGGGCTTTGATCCCTATCTCGGCTATTTCCACAGTGTCGCCTATGGCCGGCAGTCGCTGGCCGCCGATCTCATGGAGGAGTTCCGCGCTCCGGTGGCCGACCGGCTGACCCTGCGGCTGGTGAATGACCGGATCTTTTCCCCGGATGATTTCCGGGAAAACCCTGGCGGCGAGGGGGTGTATTTCAAGCGGGAGGCGATGAAGCGCTATTTCGCCGAGTACGAGAAAATGATTACCAGCCCATTCACCTTGAGTGAAACCGGGGAGCAGACGACCCTGCGCAAATGTTTCCGCCGGCAGGCGGAGAAGATGGCGAACGTCATCCGGGACGGCGTGGTTTACCAGCCGTTCAGCCTGGAGGGGTAGGGATGCTCTATCTGGTTTCCTACGATATACCCGACGACCGGCGGCGGACAAAGCTGGCCAAGGCCCTCAAGGATTTCGGCGACCGGGTGCAGTTCAGCGTCTTTGAGTGTCTGCTTGATGCGGACCTGCTGGCAAAGATGACGGAGCGGATCGGGGCGGTCATCGCCGAGGAGGAGGACAGTGTGCGGATTTATTCCCTGTGCGCCGGCTGCGAAAGGGCCATCGCCATCATCGGCCAGGGAGAGGTGACGAAAAACGAGGATGTCTATATCCTGTGAAGGCGGGTTGCTTGGCCTGGCCCGCTAGCAAGGGCAAACTTCTGGAGCGGCGGCCGGCCCGTTTTTCCGCAGGACGAAGAGATTGCCGGGAATCCACCGCTGCTTTTCCATGCGGATGCCGTGGTCGCGGCTGGCCGCCACGGTAAAGCCATTGGCCGCGGCCAGCCGGTGGATGTAGGCCATGGACTGGGCGTAGCGGCCGGAGCTGCGCAGCTGGTGATCATCCGCGTCATCCGCCCGTTCGATGGAAAAGACAAGGGCGGCGGCCGGGGCGGCGCAGCGGCTGACGGCGGCGAAGATCTGCTCAAGCCGGCCCACATAGATGAACACGTCGGCGGCGATGAAGAGGCCGAACTGCTCCGGGCAGCCCTGCAGGAAGGCGGTGATGTCCTGGCGGATGAGCCGGTCGTAGATGTTTTTTCCCTTGGCACGGGCCAGCATGTTGGCGGACAGATCGATGCCGGTGAGATCATCGGCCAGGTCCCGGAACGGCCGGCCGGACAGGCCGGTGCCGCAGCCGAGGTCAATGGCCCGGCCGAAGCGGCAGCCATTGCCCAGCGTTTCCCGCAGGAGCTGGCTGAGGGCCGCGGGCACGGTGTAGTGCAGTTTGCCTTCGAGATGGGCATCAAAGCCCGCGGCATAGAGATCAAAGGTGTTTTCCACATACTGCGGGGGCGCGGTTTCCGTGGTGGCGCCGGTGAAGGCGGCCAGCATGTGCCGGGCTGCGGCATGGTCCGGATCGAGTTCAAGGAGCTGGCGCAGGCATCGGGCCGCCGCCTCGTTGTTCTCCTCGCTGCCGTAAATGCCGGCCAGGTTGTACAGGGTGTTGACCTCCGCCGGCTGCAGGGCCAGGGCCTTTTGCAGGCAGTCGATGGCCGCCGCGTTGTTCCCCTGTCTGCTGTAAATGACGCCGAGGTTGTTCAAGGCCAGCGGGTAGCGCGGTTCAAGCTGCAGGGCCTGCTTGACCGACGCCTCCGCCTCGGCGAGCAGCCCCTGCAGGCAGAGGACCTTGCCCAGGTTGCTCAGGGCCTTGGCGTTGGCCGGCTGCAGTGTGAGCACCCGGCGGAAGCAGGATACGGCCTTGTCCAGTTCGCCGGTGGCCTCATGCACCGCCCCCAGATTAAGGAGCAGCATGGGGTTTTCCGGGTCGCGCTCCAGGGCCTTGCGGCAGCACTGCTCCGCCTCCTGGTGGCGCTGCTGGTCCCGGTAGAGAATGGCCAGGTTGCCCAGCACCATGGGGTTGTCCGGCAGGGCCGCCAGGATAAGGAGATATTTTTCCTCGGCCTGGGCCAGTTGCCCGTGCTGGTGCAGCCGCACCCCTTCCATGAACAGGCTCTGCAGGTCGGCTCCGCCGCCGTCATCCTTCATGGTCATCGCCCCGTAATATCGTTACTTTTTTTAACAAATTCTTGCAGTTATGAACTATTTCCATGGCCTTTTGCCTGTTTTGATGGTAAATATATAGTTCACGCTCAGAGGTTTGACAATTTTTTTAGGTCAAATATTGGAAAAAAAAGCAGGCTTTGCGGTCATGCCAAAAAGGCTGTCTTTTTTAACTTGAGTATTTTCAGGGATATCCTTGTGAAATGCTCTTTAAGCCATTGGTGGATTGCCCATGTTAGATTCCTTGCTCTCTCCGAAAAGTGTGGCGGTTATCGGTGCCTCCCGGACACCGGGAAAGGTCGGCCATGATATCCTGGCAAATTTGATAAGCGGCGGTTTCGACGGGCCGATTGTGCCGGTCAACCCCTCGGCCGACGAGGTTCTTGGCCTGCAATGTTATCCCACGCTGCAGAAGTACGGCAAGCAGGTGGAGCTCAGCGTCATCGTCGTGCCCCGCAGCCATGTGGAAGACGCCGTGCGGGATTCCCTCGACGCCGGCTGCGGCGCCATCATCGTCATTTCCGCGGGCTTCAAGGAGACCGGTGAAGAGGGGGCGGCGCTGGAGAAAAAAATCGCCTCCCTGTGCCAGAGCCGCAATGTGCGCATGCTGGGACCAAACTGCCTGGGACTCATCAATACGGAGAGCAAACTCAACGCCTCCTTTGCCGGGCTCATGCCCGGCAGCGGCGGGGTGGCGGTGATTTCCCAGTCAGGGGCGCTCTGCACCGCCATTCTCGATCAGGCGGCCGGCCGCCGCATGGGGCTTTCCAAGGTGGTCAGCATCGGCAACAAGGCTGACCTGTCCGAGGTGGATCTGCTGCGCGCCCTGGCCCGGGACGGTCAGACCAAGGTCATCGCCGGTTATCTGGAAGATATCAGTTCCGGTGACAATTTCGTCAAGGCGGCCGAGGAGGCCTCGTCCTTCAAGCCGGTTGTTATCCTGAAATCCGGCACCACCACCGCCGGGCTGCGGGCCGCCGCTTCCCATACCGGTGTGCTGGCCGGCGCGGATATAGCCTACGGCGCCGCCTTCAAACGTTCCGGCGTCATCCGGGCCGACACCTTTCAGGAGCTGTTTGATTTTGTCACCGCCTTTTCCATGCAGCCCCTGCCCAAGGGCAAACGGGTGCTGATCATCACCAATGCAGGCGGCCCCGGCACCATGGTGGCTGATGCGGTGGAAAAGGCGGGGCTCGAGGTGATCAGCCTCAACCTCGCCATCGCCGACTCCCTGCGGCGCAAGCTGCCCAGCGCCGCCAGCACCGGCAATCCCATCGACGTGCTGGGCGATGCCGACCCCGAGCGTTATGTGGCGGCCATCGAGGCGGCCCAGAATGATGAAGGGGTGGACGCCATTATCGTCATCCTCACTCCCCAGGCCATGACCAGGCCGGCGGAAACGGCCAGGGCCATTGCCGCCAAGCTGAATGGCCAGAAGCCGGTGCTGGCCTCCTTCATGGGCGGCAAGGGCGTCATGCCCGGCCGGGACGAGCTGGGCGAGGCGGGCCTGCCGGAATATGATTCGCCGGAGCGGGCCGTTGAGGCGCTCAAGGCCATGTATGAATATGCCTCCTGGAAACAGCGGCCGCCCCGGGTGGTGACCCGCTTTCCGGTGAACCGGCGGCGGGCGGAGCGCATCATTACCCGCCACCAGCGCACCGGCCGCCTCCATCTCGGCGAGGTGAAGGCCAAGAGCATTCTGGACGCCTATGGCTTCCGCATTCCTGACGGCAAACTCGCCTCCAGTTCCGATGAGGCCATCGAGATCGCTAAAAGGGTGGGCTTTCCGGCCGCCATGAAGATCGTTTCCCCGGATATCGTGCACAAGACCGACTTGGGGGGGGTGCAGCTCAATCTCGCCTCGGCCAGCAAGGTGCGGGATGCCTATGATCTGATGATGCTGCGTATCAGGGAAAAGGCGCCGGACGCCAGGATTGAGGGTGTTTACGTGGAGAAGATGGTGGACACCGGCCTGGAGGTGATCATCGGCATGAGCCGCGATCCCCAGTTCGGCCCCATGCTGATGTTCGGTCTGGGCGGTATTTTTGTCGAGGTCATGAAGGATGTCACCTTTCATCTGGCCCCCATCACCTCGGAAGAGGCGGTGCAGATGCTGCTGGCCACCCGCTCCTATGAAATTCTCAAGGGCAAGCGGGGCCAGAAGGGGGTTGATCTGGAGGCCATCGCCAACGGGCTGCAGCGGATCAGCCAGCTGACCACCGATTTCCCCGAGATTCAGGAACTTGATATCAATCCCTTCATTGTCGGCGAGATCGGCGGCACGGCGGTTGTCGCCGATGCCCGCATGACCTTGCGGCCTCTTTCGGCCTAGCGTTGCTTTGGCAGGTGCAGGGTGGTTTCCATTGAATAGCCCCATTGTTAAATTGAGGTTGAATATATGAAGCAGCCAGTAAAAGTAGAGTTCGATCCGCATTGGCAGGAAAAATACGAGGACATGATTGCCACTCCCAGGAAGGCCCTGGCCCATGTCAAAAACGGGCAGCGGGTTTTCATCGGCACCGGCTGCGGCGAGCCCCAGCTGCTGGTGGATGCGCTGACCAAAAGGGCCGGGGAGCTGGCGGATGTGGAGATCGTCCATCTGCTGACCAAGGGCGATGCCCCGTATGCCAGTCCCAAGCTGGCCGACAGTTTCACGGTGAACAGTTTTTTCATCGGCCAGAATGTGCGCGGCCTGATTCAGGAGGGGCTGGGCAGTTACACCCCCATGCTGCTCTCCGATATCCCGCTGCTGTTCAAGGCCGGCCAGCTGCCTCTTGATGTGGTGCTGGTGCAGGTGAGTGAGCCGAATATCCTGGGCAAGGTGAGCCTGGGCATCTCGGTGGATATCGTCAAAAGCGCGGCGGAAAACGGCTCGCTGGTCATTGCCCAGGTGAACAAACAGATGCCCTGGACCTTCGGCGATTCCCTGCTTGACATCAATGACCTGGACATCCTGGTGCCGGCCGATATCCCGCTCATCGAGAGGGTGTCCAAGCCCATGCATGAGGTGTCGAAAAAGATCGCCAAGCTCGTCGCCTCGCTGGTGGAGGACGGGTCAACCGTCCAGTTCGGACTGGGCCGCGTGCCGGGCATCGGCCGCATCCCGGCGGCCTGCATGCACTACCTCAAGGACAAGAAGGATCTCGGCATCCACACGGAGATGATCACCGATGCCACCATTGAACTCATCGAGTCAGGGGCGGTGACCGGGGTCAGAAAGACCATGGACCAGGGCAAGATCGTCACCAGTTTCTGCATGGGCACCAAGAAGCTGTATGACCTGGTCAATCAGAATCCTCTTTTTTCATTCAAACCGACGGAATATGTCAATGACAGCTATATCATCAGCTGCCAGCGGAAGATGGTTTCCATCAACATGGCCCTGGAAATTGACCTGACCGGCCAGGTCTGCGCCGACAGCGAGGGGGAGAAATTTTATTCCGGCATCGGCGGCCAGGTTGACTTTAACCGGGGCGCGGCCCGTTCCAAGAACGGCAAGGCCATCATCGTTCTGCCCGCCACCGATGAGAAGGCGGGAAAATCCCGCATCGTCTGCCGGTTGAGCCGGGGGGCCGGGGTGGTCACCACCAGGGGCGAGGTGCACTACGTGGTCACCGAATATGGCATCGCCTATCTGCACGGCAAGAATATCGAGGAGAGGACCCTGGCGCTCATCAGCATCGCCCACCCGGACTTCAGGGAAAAGCTGCTCAACGAGGCCATAGAGGCCAGGTATATCCGCCAGGACTTTGCCTCGTTCGGCGACAAGATGGTGGTCGCCTCGGACGAGATGAAGACTTCCCTGCTGCTTGACGACGGCACCCTCATTACTTTCCGGCCGATCCATCCCACCGATGAGCCGAGCATGCGGGATCTTCTCTACGCCCTCTCCCAGGAGACCCTCTATTACCGTTTCATGAGTAAAAGCAGCCGGTTCGGCCATACGCAGATCAAGAACTTTGTTTACATCGATCACCGCAAGGACGTGGCCATTGTCGCAACCCTGCCGGCCGCCCATGGGGAAGAGATGATCGCCGTGGGACGTTACTATCTTGATGAGCGGACCAACCGGGCCGAGGCGGCCTTTATCGTCCGCGATGAGTGGCAGAACCGGGGGATCGGCTCCTTTCTTTTCCGCCATTTGATCACCATTGCCAAACGAAGCGGTATTTCCGGTTTCACCGCGGAGGTGTTGGGGGAAAACAAGAGGATGCAGTCGATTTTTAATAAATCCGGCTACAAGGTGCAGAGTCATCTGGAGGAAGGGGTGTACAGCTTCAGGATCGATTTCTGAAAGAAGGCAAAAGGCCGGAACAAGGAGTCTTTCATTCTTGCCTTTTGCCTTCTCTTCTAACGGCCTGACCGGCCGCCGTCATTACGCTCAGGAGAAACCTCCCTTGGAGACGCAGCCGCCCAGGGGCTTGCCGATGGGCGCCGGGCCGGACGACCCGCCAAGGCGGTAACTTGACGCCGAGATGGTTTTCACCACATTCCTGCTGCCGCACTGGGGGCATTGAACCTCATCCAGCGCGGCTGCCGAGCTGGAGGTCAGCAGGGCTTCAAAGGGTTTGTTGCACTGCTGGCAACGGAATTCATAAAGTGGCATGTTTTTTCTCCTTCATTATTGTAAAATAGGGTTTCCGTGTCATAATGTTGTCAAGGTTACTCTGGCGGCCCTGTGCAGGGCTTGCTGCGGCCGACGTCCCTTTTCAAGGGATTATCTTTTCCTGTTCAGATTCAATCAGCTTGTTACTGCCGGCAAAGTGTTTAAGTATATTCTTAAATATATGACAGCATGCGGCAGTTGTCCAGTAAAATTTCAAGGAACTAACTGTATATGAATTTCCAGGCCCACTTAAAAAATATGCTCGACATGATGAAGGAAGAGTTTGTTGTCTTCTTTGTCGGCGGATGCCTAGTGCAGCTGCTCATATCCCTCACGCTGGGCATATTGTCCGGCCCGCTCATGGGCGGCTATCTGCTGGCCATGATCCGGTGGCTGGAGACGGGCAAGCGAAGCGAGTTTAATGACCTTTTTGCCGGCATGAAACGTTTTGGCGAGCTTTTCCCTGTTTTTTTCATGATGCTGCTGATTCTGCTGGGGTATTTTCTGGTAATGGCGCCGGGTATTCTCATGACCGTCTGGTGGCTCTATGTGTTGCCTCTCATGGCGCATCAGGGGCTGTCCATGGGCGCGGCCATGAGGTCCAGTAAAGGGAAGGTCGGCGAAAAGGGTTTTTTCATGCACCTGGTCTTTCTGCTGCTGATTTCCATGGTGCCGGTGTTCATTATCTATATGGCGGCAGCGATCGTGCCGCCGCTGGCCGCCCTGCAGTACTTCCTTTTTCCCCTGCAGTGCGCCTGTCTGGCAAGTCTTTATCTGGAACAGTTTACCGAATTTGATCCGGAAAAACGTGGGAAAGCGTCAGCCGATGTCCAGGGCTTTTCCGCGCCTGCTGAACCGCCTTGTCCGCCACCAGTGCCAGACCAGAACCGTCAGGGCCGCACCGGCCGTGTCGGCGGCAATGTCCAGCCAGCTTGGGAAGCGGCCGGGAATGAATGATTGGTGGAATTCGTCCGTCAGCCCGTAGAAAAAACAGAAAAAGACCGTCGCCATGCCTATCCGCCAGGATTTTTGCTCCCCTGCCGCGGGCTGCATGCCGTAGAGGCAGCTTGCCGCGAGGGTGCCGTAGGCAATGGCGTGCAACACCTTGTCCAGGCCGCTGATGGTGGAGGGAAGATCCTGGCCCGGGGTGTGGGACAGAAAGAAGATGATGGCCATGACAAGGGTCATGGGCAGAAATCTGATGATCATGACAAATTATCCCGGTTTATTTTGCGCCATTGCCGTTGGCGCTTTTTTCCCCGCGGTCATCCCAGGGGAAAAAAACCTTGATGGTAGCCCCCTGCCCCGGTGCGCTGCTGATGGTGATGAATCCCCCATGTCCTTTGACAATGCCCAGCACGGCTGACATGCCCAGGCCCCGGCCGGGAAATTTCGTGGTGAAAAAGGGATCGAAGAGTTTTGCCTTTGTTTCCTCATCCATGCCGCAACCGGTGTCGGTTATGGCAAAGAATGTGTAGAGGCCCGGGGCAAGGTGCTCGGGCAGGCCGTTTTTGTCGAGAAAATCCTGATCGCATTGGCCAGAGCCGGTGGCGATGGTGATGTCGCCGTTCATGTTGCCGATGGACTCGGAGGCGTTGATGACAAGATTGATCATGATCTGCCGTAGCTGGTTTTTATCAGCTTGAATAGCCGGCACATTTTCCGCGAATTGATAGATGAGCCGCGCTTTTTTCGAGACGGAGATCTGCAGCAGATGCTCCATGTCCCTGATCAGCTTATTGACATCAACCATGGTCGGCTTGAAAGGGGCCTTGCCGGCGTAAGTCAGCATCTGTTTGCACAGATCGGCGGCCCGGCGGGAGGCTTTCATGATGGCCAGGATATTGTCGCGCACCGGTGCGTCAGGCAGCTCGAGCAGGGCAAGGTCGGCATTGCCCATGATGGCCATGAGCAGGTTGTTGAAGTCGTGGGCGATACCGCCGGCCAGCACCCCGAGACTTTCGAGTTTCTGCACATGCTGTATCTGCAGGGCAAGCTTCTTTTTTTCTTCCTCGGCCTCTTTTTCCTTGGTCAGGTCATCGTAGATGACCACAATCTCATCGGTGTCGAGTTTGTACACATCATACTGTTTCCAGCCGGATGAGTGGTTGCCGGTATGGAAGGCGGCCGGGTGGTGCCGGGGGCTGCCTGTCTGACAGACCTGCTGCATGGTGGTGAAAAGACCTGCAGCAGCCATCGAGGGGAAGAGCTCCGGCAGCCGGCGGCCAATGGCTTCTTCCTTGGTGATCCTTTCAAACCTTTCTGCCGCCCGGTTGATGTCGACCAGCACGAAATCATCACCTCTGTGGCCTGGCCGGCAGACCATGACCCCGCTTTTCATGTGGGAGAACAGTTCCCGGTAGCGTTTTTCCTGCTGGAGGAGTTTTTTGTCCGCCTCCTTGCGGGCCGTGATCTCCCGGACGGTCTCGATAACGGCGCTGATATTGCCGGCCTTGTCCTTCAGGGGTGAGGCGGTGATTTCAAAATAGCGCAGGTAGCCACCGGCCGGCACCTCCCGTTCGGAGCCGTGGATTTCCCCGTCCGTGAAAGAACGGGCCACCGGGCAGCCGGGGCAGACCGTGTCGTTTTGTTCGTAGGCCTGGTAGCACTGCTTGCCGCAATGTTTTCCCATCATGCCGATATGGGCCCGGTTCTGATAGAGAATGGTGAAGTTCTTGTCCTGGATGCTGATGCCGTCCCCGACGGCGGCCAGCAGTGCCTCGAATTGTTCGGCGGCAACATTGGCCGCCAGCAGGGCATTGGCAAGGTCAGAGTTTTCCGTATCCAGCGTGGCGGCCATTTCATGATCTCAAGATTATCTGTTGCATGTAGCAAAGTACCCTCATTTACTTCGCTGTCGCAAATTAACTCCTTTTGCCGGCAAAGGCTATGAAAAGATTGCCGGTGGTTATGATTTGGTCAGGGATGGCTGAAATTGTTGAGAAATATGGCAAAGAGGGGGGGGGCAGGGCGCGTCCCGGCGGGGGGGGGGGGCCCCCAAAGTCGCCTGCCGGGCATGGGTAAAAAAAGCACAATTCCGCCGGACAGCGGCCATTTTTGCACCAGTCTAGCCGGGCTGAACTGGTGGTTTATGCCTGGCCGACGGAGACATCGTCCTCGTTGAGATGGATACTGTTCAGCAGCTCTTTGGGAAATTTCGTGCGTATACGCTTGATGGCGGCGAAGATCGAGTGGGCCGGATAATCAGGCCAGACGATTTCCTGCTTATCGGCATAGGCGGTGGTGACGAATTGTTTTTTCCTGATGGAGAAATGATGGGTCCAGTTGATTTCTATCGTTTCCGGGTTTTCGTTGAGCTCCACCTCGATTCTGCGGCCCTGGTCAGCCACCCGCACGGCATCCATGTCGGTTATCTCCAGCAGCCAGGCATCACCCCGTTCGGTGGAGAACAGGACAAAAACGCCCAGGGGCTTCACCAGCTTTTCCTTTTTAGCAGCTGCCTCCTGCAGCTTTTCAATCTCACTTTTCAAGGTTACCTGGGGGGCGGCCTGTCCCGCAACCGGTTTAAAGTCAACCTTGCCTTGGCAGCATTTTTTATATTTCTGTCCGCTGCCGCAGGGGCAGGGATCATTGCGTCCTATTTTCATGGTCAGTCCTTTGTGTTGTGATAAGCAAACGCCATCCCCCGATCGGGATTTTCCTGATTTCCTTTCCGGTTTATTGCATGGGGTTGCAGGGATGGCAAAAGAAAGAGAAATGTTTCCGGATGCAGGGAGACTGGTTGTTAATAATTCTGTTTAACAATTAACCATTTTCCCGGCCGGATTGTCAATTGCCATCACTTCATTTTAACAATTTTTTCCTGATTGATGTAATAGCGCAGCAGTTCCGCGAAGAGATCATCCCGGCCGGTATAGATCTGATTGCTGCTGTTTAAGATCTGCTGCAGCGCCACCTGATAGGCGTCAACGCCGATGATGCTTTCATGGATATAGTCATCGCCTGATTTTTCCTCGAGCAGCCGCTTCATGTAGCGGTCGACGTTGGCCCAGTAAACATGGTTGTTGCGGAAGATGGGGTCATTGCGTTTGGCCGCCTCTATTTCCGCATCCATCATTTCCTGCAGTTCCTGCTGGAAAAGGTAATTATAGATCCGTCCGCCGATCTGGGTCGGTCCCTCGGAGGAAAACCCCACGTTGCTTGTGCCGCCGCTGGTCAATGTCACGGAAACGATCATGGTCATGGTCTTATCCGGATGGGCGAGCCTGTCCCGGTAAGGGTTGAAATGACTGACAAACAGGGCGGAGCGTCCTTTGGGCGCCGTGCCGGTCTTGCCGGACACCAGGTTGCGGTGGTATTTGAATTCCGATTTCATGGTGGCCCCGGTGCCGCGGTTGCAGACCTCGTACAGGGCCTGCATCTCGTCCTCGCGCTCCTTTTTCGAGTCAAACAGGGCAATGGCCTGTTTGTCCCGGTCCCGGCCTCCATCAAAAATGACCTTGCCGTCAACGAGAATGCGTTTGACAAAGGAGGGTTCACGGTAATAGCCGTCAAGAAAGGCGTTGTACACCGCCAGCCACTGCTGCACCGGCACATCGGAGGAGCCGATGCCGAACGGCCAGAAACGGGCGTCCTCCCGGTTGTAGCGCAGGCCGATGCGGTCAAAGGCGAGCAGCAGCGAATTGCTGATCTGTTTGTTGGAGTAAAGTCTGGCGAAAATGGTGTTGACCGACAGAACCTGGGCCTCCAACAGCGAATACTGCCGGCCCAGAAAGTGGTTCGCCCCCTGGCCTTCACCGTCATAGTTATACCAGTTGCGCGGCAGCCAGACCTCCCGGCCTTCACTTTCCACATATTTGTATTCCAGCGGTTTGTCGGCCAGCAGGGTCTGCAGGGTGGCATTGCTGGTGGTCATGGCAAAATAGGCGATAACCGGTTTAATGGTTGAGGACGGGGTGATGGTGGCCTGTTTGTTCATCAGGTCGATGATGACCGGCTCTCCCACGTCATCCGTGGCCACCGAGTCGCTTTCTCCCCTGATGAATTCCTTGCCGCCCACATAGGAAATGATCTCGCCCTGCTGGTTGATGATGATGATGCCGGCATTGACGTTGCGGTAAAGATCTGCCATGTAGCCGTCAAAATCGGCAAAAGGGGGCGTCATGTTCCTGTCCAGGTAGTACTGCAGGTCCTTTTTCCAGGAATTTCTGTTCCTATCCTGCAGAATTTTGCGGTATTCGGGACTGTTGAGCAGGCTGGCGATGCTTTCCTTGCTTTTTTCCACCAGGGAGAGATCCACCGCGGTTTCCACCAGCACATCGCCCCGTACATCAAGCATGAGCTGGGCGCCGGTAACGGTCTGGTCGTCTATGGAATAGGTGCGGGAGCAGACTTCCCTGATAACGTTCCAGGAGGCCCACTCTTCCTCGCCGTAAAGGGGGGACCGGTAATCCCTGAAGCCGATGGCCCGGATCGATTCTTCATCGGTGAGCCGCCACTGCTGGTATTGTTCCGGGGTGATTTCCTGCAGAGCAAGCAGATAGCCCAGGGCCAGATTGATTTTGTTGATCGCCTCCCTGGCGTGGCGGAGCTGCTCCTTGTCCAGGTCGGTAAAATTCTTGCCCCTGACGATCTGGTAAAAGGCCAGCTGACGGTTATGATTGGGGATAAATGAGGCGATGGCCACAAGCTGCTGCAGGCTGAGTTCCGGCAGTTCCTTTTTGAAATAGTTCCGGGCCGCAACGCTGAAGCCGTACATGTTGCTGCCCACCGGCACCGTATTGATATAGAAGTCCAGGTTGGCGTCCTTGCCGAATTTGGCCACCATCATATAGGAAATGATGATCTCTTCGAGTTTATTGGCAATGGTCCGGTCGGAGTTGCCGAGAATCTTTTTGGCGTTCTGCATGACCACGGTGCTCGCTCCCCGGGGATGACCAAGCAGGGTGTCCTTGACCGCGCCGGCTAGATTGGGCCAGCTGACCCCGGTGTGGATGAGAAACAGATTGACATACCAGGGATTATTTTCATGGGGCATGAAGTAATGGTCTTCACAGGCGAGCAGGGCGAGTTTGGCCTTGAGGGGAATTTCCTTGATAATATTGCGCTGGCCGTATGACTTGATCAGAGCGCCGCCGGTATCGACGATTTTGGCGGAATGGGCGTAAGTTGCCAGACTTTCGGGCAACCGCTGGATCGGTGCCGTGTCATAAATTGATCTGGCGGCGAGAAATTCGATGATATGCTGGGTGGGACCGGGCAGAAAATTAATGAAAAAGAGCAGAGCGAGACAGATAGAGGTCCATTTGAGCAGGCGGGGCATCCAGTAGGTGACGAGAAAGATCATTCTCTTCACCGGATTTTCCCACGGGAAAACTATTTTTTTATGGGGATTCTTTTCCAGCTCCTTGAGATATTTATGGTAGCTCTCTTCGAGATGTTTGCTTTCCCGCAGCCCCTTCACTATTTTCTTTTCCGTTATCCCTCTGTTGATGTCGCTTTTGGAAAAGGTGTGCTGAAAGGCCTTATATTTGATGGCCTGTTGTTTTAAGATCTGCTGTTCGTTCTTTTCAGCCGGGCCGGCCTGGGCGTCGTGCTGATTTTTTTTTCTTTGCGGATCGGTGCTGGCCATTTTTTTCGTGAAATTTCCTGGGCGGAGAGGTTTGCGGAGAGTTTTATTATTTTCTCTTCGTCTTCTGCAAATGTTCCGTGCTAAAATAAAACTGCCTGTTTCGGCAAGGATGCTTTCATCTGAATGAGTTTACTGTGTAACTTGTCGGACTTCAAATGAAAGTTATTGAAAGATTTCTTTCAGTCCAGACGGCAACAGTCCGATAAAAAAGATATTGACCAGGCGCAATACCATTAGCTGCCGGTTTAGTGAAAAAAAATGCCCGCCGGCGGAAAACTTTGCCGCTTCAGTCTGTAAAAATGATGAAAACCGGGGATGTTTTATCAACATGATCGTTCGCTGCACGTGTGGATTTGCCAAGGAGATCAGTCCCGGGCCGCAGGACAGGGATGTCCGCTGCCCTAAATGCCGTTCTCTGGTCAGGGTTCCCGGCCTGCAGTCCGGCGGGGACTTGACCGCGCTGTTTGCCTGCCGCCAGTGCGGTTTTTCCAAGAAACTGCCGGGACGCTATGTGGGCAGGACTTCGGCCTGTCCGCAATGCAAAACCCCGGCAACCGTCATCCTGCCGCCATCCGGTCCCCAAAAGGCCCCCTCAAAGGGCTCCTTATTATTTCTTGCCGTTTCCGCCTTGTTCCGCAGGCATTGGCAAGCCCTGCAAGCCAGGCCGCGGCCGCAGAAAATAGTGCTGGCCGTTTTCTCTCTGCTGATTGTTTCCGCTGCCCTTCTCGCTTATGTAAATGATCGCATGCCCGCCCTGTTCGCCACCGGTCTGCCACCTGAGCTTGAGTACCGGCCTCTGCCTCTTGGCAAGCTGCCGGTCCAGTCTCCTGAATATACCCGCATGGTGGAGGTTGCCCGCATTCTCCAGTCATCCAGGAATCTCAAGGGCAAGGATCTGAGCGGCATCAACCTGTCCGCCATGGACCTGCGGGATGTGGATCTGCGGGACGCCAATCTCGAGAAGGCGGATCTGAGCAAGGCCGATCTGTTCAGGGCGGATCTGCGGCGGGCTAATCTCAAAGGGGCGAATCTGCAGTATACTGATTTGACTGAGAGTGTTCTCAAGGAGGCCGAGCTGGTTGAGGCGGCCATCAACAGGGCGGATTTGACCGCAGCCAATCTGACAAAGGCCAATCTTACCCGCGCCAATCTTACCCGCGCTAATCTGCGCAGCGCTGTGCTCGCGGAGGCCAATCTGGCAGGGGCCATCCTGGTCGAGGCGGACTGCAGTATGGCCGACGCCAGCGGAGCGGATTTTGCCGGCGCCGATCTGACCAGGACCAATGTGCGGGAGATGAATTTCCGCAAGGCGCGGCTGGATGGGAGCAATCTGACCACCACTGATCTGCGGGGCGTTGATCTGTCCGACACCAGTCTCAAGGGGGCTGATTTTTCCAGGGCGAAACTGGCCGGGATACAGATGGTGGGGGCGGATGTTACCGGAGGAAAACTGTACGGCAGCGATTTGCGCGGGGCCAATCTGACCCTGGCCAATTTTGCCGAAGCTGATTTGAGCACGGCCATGCTGCAGGGCGCCGTGCTGGAGAAGGCGCGGTTTTCCCGGGCGAATCTGCACCAGGCCCAGCTTGCCGAGGCCAAACTGCTGCGCACCGAACTGCGCCAGGCCAATCTGACCAGCGCCGTGCTGGACCGGGGTGACCTGACCGGGGCACTGCTCACTGAAGCAAATATGACCAATGCCAGCCTGGTGGGAGCAAAAATTGCCAAAGCAGTGCTGGATAATGCCAATCTGACCGGGGCCAATCTGCAGGGGGCAAGCCTCATTGATGAGGCCAGTCTGGTCAGGGCCAACCTGACCGGCAGCAACCTTGGTAAGGCGGACCTGAGCCAGGCCAATCTGAGCCAGGCCAACCTAACCGATGCCTCTCTGCAGGAGGCGCTGCTGCATCAGACGAATCTGCAGAATGCCTATCTGAATAATGCCAATCTCACCAACAGTGACCTGACCAGCGCGGACCTGACCAATGCCGACCTGAAAGGGGCCAATCTCACCGGCATCAATCTTTCCAGCAGTTTCAGCCTGAGTGTGCGCAACATGAGTTCCGCTCTTTTCGATGATATCCGCTTTATCCGCTTTGATCTGAGCAACGCCAATCTGACCAGCGCCAAATTGTCCTATGCGGATCTGCGCTATGTGGATTTTTCCAATGCCGATCTGACCAAGGCCGATCTGACCAAGGCCAATCTGGGCAGGGCCGATTTCCGCTGGGCCAATCTCACCGATGCCAACCTGACGGAGGCGGAGGTTGAGGATGCCATTTTCACCGATGCCGATCTTACCCGGACAAATCTCGACAAGGTTGCCTTGTCCCTTGCCGAGATACGGAACGCCAAGAATCTGAACAGGGCGACCAATGTCGATGGCAATGAGTTGCAAAAAGTTGCGGAACAGGGCGGCGGCGAGGAGCCGCTGGCTGGCGGGGGTGAGACGGTTGCGGCGAAAGTCGCGGATGACGATCTGCCGGCAGGGGAGGATGGCCGGTCGGTCAAGATCTGGGGGCTCAAAATTGAACATTTCGGCCTGATCCGCCAACCCTTTAAAGAGGAGAAGGAGTTGAACGCCGCCTTTGCGAATTTAAGTGAAATTGAGGCAAATCTGGTGAAGCACCGCATGTTTGACGCAGGAGAGGCCGGGGTGCCGGCCCACAAAGGAATGGCAATGGGAGTGCTTTATTCGGTCAATTTCATGCCGGGCAATCAGGAGATCCCGGTTACCATCAAATGGCTGAGTCCGGATAAAAAGGTCGTCGGCAGCGAATCAGCCAGCGCCGGTTATTGCCGGCGCCAGGTGGCGTCCTACAGTTTTGCCGGCGACGGCGAGCCCCAGCCGGGTTCCTGGCTGGTGGAGTTCTACTATAAGAACCGCAAAATCGGCAGCCAGGAAATAGCTGTCATCTCTGCCGAGCGTTTTGCTGAACGCAGCAGGCGGCTGGAGGCGGGACGCCGGGAGTAGGGCGCACCATCGTCCCGCTCCATGGGCATCAGCTGCTACATGGCCTCTGACAGCGCCATGACCATGGCGCCTTTGGCGGTGGTGTTCAGCGGGTCATCCGCAATACGGATGCCGGAAATAGGGATGGGGAGACTCACTTTTCCCAGGCTTCTCTCGAACAGATCCTGGAAGCCTTTGGGCAGCACTGTGCCGCCGCTCAGCACAATGGGCACCGGATTGGCGATTTTCGGGATCTTGTCGCTCTTCTTCATCACCTTTTCCAAGGTGTCGAGCAGGGTGGAAACCAGATCGACATAGTAAATGTCAAGAGCGGTTTCAATGCGGTCCTTGGGTGGCCTGGCGAGGTTCAGTGAGCTTTCCTTGATGGTTTTTATTTTTGTCGCCGGCTCGCCCAGGGACACGCCGACCATGGTATCAATGTAATCGCCGCCCTTCTGGATGCTGAAACTGATGACCGGCACGGAGAGGTAGGAGAGGCAGATGTTGCACATGCCGCCGCCCATGCTGATGCCGATGCCGGTGAAGTTGTCGTTGGCCAGCTCGGCCATGATGGTGGCCAGCCCCTCGTTGATGGAAATGGGCCGGTAGCCCAGGCTGGTCAGATACATTTTCAGGATCGATTCGTGGTAGACCACCGAGTTGAGCCCGTCCACCGGCTCGCCGGGGAGGCTGAAACAGACGATTTCGCCGGTCTTGTCGGGCCGGGTGATCAGGGTGTCGATAATGGCCTGCAGGACATTGATGCCCTCATCCTCTTTGGCGCTCAACAGCCCTTTTTCCATGGTTCGCCGGGTGTTGGTGTTGAACATGTTGGCGAAGTTTTCCGCTGAATAGCCCAGAATATAGAACTGGTTGTGTTTTTCCAGAAAGGTAATGTTGTTTTCAACAAGAATTTTTTTGGTGAATTTGGAGTAGGGCACGGTAAAAAAGGCATTGAGCTGTTTGACCGTGTAAATGTTCTTGCCCTTGTTCTGCGACATGACGATATGGCTGGTGCCGATATCAAGGCCGATGGGGCCGGTCGGCTTTTCAGCTTCTTCGCCGATCTCTTTTTCCCTTGAAACAACCATCTTCTGTGATGCCTCAATAGCGGTCTCAATATGTTCCATATCCTGTACCATGCTCGTTCCCCCTTCATCACTGTCAATTATGGGACTTGGTTGCATTACGCTTGTGGTAGAGGGCGGCGAAAAGCGATTAATGGCCAAGTGTTTTTTCTTTTTTTTGAATTGCGACATTGGCGGTTACCTGCTACCACAATATACCTTGTAGAAGCGAAAATATTGCGTATAATTTTGCTGCTAGACTGGTAGTTTCCTTTATATATAGTATCAATCCTTGATTATAAACAAAATTTTTACTTTGTTTCAAATATTTATCGATTAATCCATGAGAAATTCCATATCCTACCCGGAAGTTCTGCCCATTAGTTCCGAAAAAGAGCGTATCATCGAGACAATACGCAATCACCAGGTAGTGGTCATTGCCGGTGACACCGGTTCCGGGAAAAGCACCCAGATTCCCAAGATGTGTCTTGCGGCGGGACAGGGCGAGAAAAAACTGATCGGCTGCACCCAGCCCCGGCGTCTTGCCGCCACCTCCGTTGCCACAAGGGTCCGCGAGGAGCTCGGCGCCCTCAGTCATCTGGTCGGCCACAAGATACGCTTCAGCAACCAGACCGGTCCGGCCACCCGCATCAAGTTCATGACCGACGGCATCCTGCTGGCCGAGACCCAGCACGATCCCGACCTGCGCGCCTATGATACTATTATAATCGATGAAGCCCATGAGAGAAGCCTTAATATTGATTTTCTGTTAGGAATTCTCAAAAAAGTCCTGAAAAAAAGAGCTGATCTGAAGATCATCATCACTTCGGCCACCATTGATACGGAGAAATTTTCCAGGGCCTTTGATGGGGCTCCGGTCATTGAGGTGAGCGGCCGGACTTTTCCGGTGGAGATCCGCTATGCCGTGGCGGATGATGTGGGGCGGGCAGAGTCCGCCGCCCAGGACCTGGGCTATGTGGAACAGGCTGCTCAGGCGGTGCTTGACCTGTGCCGTGCCGGGGCGGGCGGCGACATGCTGGTGTTCATGCCCACGGAACGCGACATCCGCGACACGATTGAACTGCTGGGCAGGCTCTTTCGTAACGAAGGACCCGGCTCCCGCATCAAGGAAAGGACCCCCGAGATGCTGCCGCTGTTCGGCAGATTATCCGGCGCCGACCAGAACCGTATCTTTGCCAGGAGCACGGCACGCAAGATCGTGGTCTGCACCAATGTGGCGGAGACCTCGGTCACCGTGCCCGGCATCCGTTATGTAATCGATACCGGGCTTGCCCGCATCTCGACCTACAATGTCAGGGCGCAAACCACCAAGCTGCCGGTCAGCCCCATATCGCGGGCCAGCTGCGACCAGCGGGCCGGCCGCTGCGGCCGGGTGGGGCCGGGTATCTGCGTCAGGCTTTACAGTGAAGAGGACTACCTGGGGCGGCCGGAGTTCACCCTGCCGGAAATCGTCCGGGCCAATCTGGCCGAGGTCATCCTGCGCATGATTGCCCTTGCCCTGGGCAGCCCGAAAAAATTTCCCTTTATTGATCCGCCCGCGCCAAGGGCAATTAACGACGGCTATCAGCAGCTGACCGAGCTTGGCGCCATTGACCGCAACCGGCGACTGACCGAACGGGGACGGATCATGGCCGGTCTGCCCCTTGATCCCCGCATCAGCCGGATGATTGTCAGTTCCCGGGAAAACGGTAGCCTGCGGGAGGTGGTGATCATCGCCGCCGCCTTAAGCATTCAGGACCCCCGGATCCGGCCGGCGGAAAACACCCGGGAGGCTGATGCGGCCCATGCCCGCTTCCGCTCCGAGCGTTCCGATTTCCTCTCCTATCTCCATCTGTGGGACCTTTATGATGAGCTGGTCCGCGCCAAGAGGAGCAGATCCGCCCTGGGCAAATTCTGTAAAAATAATTTTCTGGCCTATCAGCGCATGCGGGAGTGGCGGGATATCCACGAGCAGATCTGGGCACAGCTCGCCACGGCGGGCAACAGCAAGGAGCATCATCTTTTCCTCAAATCATCCTGCCTGGCCGCGCTTGAGGTTGACCAGGAAAAGAAATACGCCAGGGGCTATGACCAGATCCACCAGGCGATTCTCGCCGGCAATCTGCGCAATATCGGTCTGAAAAAGGAAAAGAATATTTACCAGGGAGGGCAGGGCAAGGAGTTGATGATTTTCCCCGGTTCCGGCCAGTTCAACCGGGCCGGCCAGTGGATCATGGCCGCGGAACTGGTGGAAACCTCCCGGCTGTATGCCCGCACCGTGGCAGGCATCAAGCCGGAGTGGCTTGAGCCCCTGGCCGGGGAGCTGTGCCGTTTCAGCTACTCCGCCCCTCACTGGGAGAAGAGGTCCGGCCAGGTAACGGCTCTGGCCAAGGTGACCCTTTTCGGGCTGGTCATCGAGGCCAACCGGCGGGTAAACTTCGGGCCGCTCAAACCGGAGGAGGCCAGGCGGATTTTTATCCAGTCCGCCCTGGTGGAAGGGGAGTGCGGCGGCCATTTTGACTTTCTGGAAAAAAACCAACAGCTGATTGCCAGCCTGGCGGACCTGGAAGACCGCATGCGCCGCCGCGATATCCTGGTGGATGATTTCCTGCTCTATGAGTTCTATGACAAACGGTTGCCTGCCGATATTTTTGACCGTGCCGGTCTCATCCGCCTGGTGAAAAAAAACAAAGGGGATGATTTCCTGCGGATGCGGCGGGAGGATGTCCTCCGGCAGCTGCCTGAACGGGATGAACTGGCCGATTTTCCGCAGAAGATCCATTGCGGCGAGCTGACCCTGCCGCTCAGTTACTCCTTTACCCCGGGTGAGGAAAATGACGGGGTGACGGTAAGTATCCCCGCTGATCTGACCGGCTATGTCCAGGCCGAAAAATTGGAGTGGCTGGTGCCCGGTCTGCTGCTTGAAAAAATTATCTTCCTACTCAAAGGACTGCCCAAGTCCATCCGCCGCCAGCTCATTCCCATCCCGCGTATCGCAGGTGAACTGCTGCCACAGCTCAGGCCTTATGAGGGGTCACTTTATCAGCAGCTGGAAGATGCGATCTTCCGCAGGTTCCGGCTGCAGATTGACCGGAGCGCCTGGCCCCGGGACGCTCTGCCGGAGCATCTTAAGATGCGCTGTCAGCTCGTTGACGGGACGGGCAAGCCGGTTGCCGGCAGCCGCGACTTTGCCGCGCTGGCCAGAAGTCCGGCCCAGGGGGGCGGCAGTCCACAGTTTGCGGCATTGCGCGGGAAATGGGAAAAGACCGGGGTGCAGGATTGGGATTTCGCCGGGGTGCCGCAGCGCATCACCATTAAGGATAAGGAGGACAAGCTGGCCGGTTTCGCCTACCCCGGCCTTGCGGCTGAGGATGACGGCAGTGTGGCCCTGCGTTTATTTGCTGATGCTGAGGAGCGGCGGCAACGGACCGCGGCGGGTTTGCGCGCCCTCTACTGTCTGCAGTTGGCCAGGCAGTGCAAGGCCCTGCACAAGGACCTGGTCCTGCCCCGGACAAGCTGGCCGCTCTATGAGGGGATCGCCTCCCATGAAGAGTTCCATGATCAGCTGTTTTGCTTTGTGCAGGACGAAATTTTCCAGTGCCGCCTTGGGCTGATCCCAGGCCAGGAGGAATTTGCCAAGCGAATTCAGGCTGTGACGGCCGAGGGACTACATGGGCCGGCCATGCAGATCATGCAGCAGGTGGTCGAGGTGTTACAGGAGAGAAGAGCCGTGCTTGATTTCATTGCCGAGATGGAGCACACCTGCCGCGGCAAGAGCAAACTCGGGGTAACCCTGGCCGACTGCCGCCTTTTTCGGCAGGAGGTGGCGGAGCTGCTGCCCCCTTGTTTTCTGCAGGAATCCAACCTCGGTGAACTGCGCCGTATTCCCCGTTATCTTAAGGCCATCCGTATCCGCCTGGAGCGGAAAATTCAGAACCCGGTCAAGGACGCGGAAAAGGCAGCCCAGCTGGCCGTACACCAGGAAAGGCTGCAGCAATTGCTTGGGCGGGACGGACTTTCCGCCGAGCAGTTGCAGCTGGTCAGGGAGTTTGCCCTGATGATCGCGGAATTCAAGGTTTCGCTCTTTGCCCAGGAGCTGAAAACCGCCTTCCCCGTCTCGGCCAAGCGCCTTGACAGGGTATGGCTGGAAACGAAAAAGGCCGTTGAACATGGCTGATAGTCGGCCCGCGATTACCTGATTCCGGCAGAGTTGCCGTTGCTGGCAACATGGGAATTCAAGCAGCGTGCCTCTCTCAGCCGTCTGTTTCCAGCTCAGCCCTGTCGGCGCCGTATTGCTGTTCCAGGGTGAGCCGGTAGAGCGCCTTTTTGTAAGAGCTGGATTGCGGTTTGAGCTGCACCGCCTTTTCCAGCTGACCCATGGCCGCGCCGGGGTCTCCGGCCGCCAGATAGGATCTGCCCAGCCAGTAGGCGGCCGAGGCGCTGTCCGGCTCAAGTCGGACATTGGCCTCGCTTGCCTGCAGGGCCTGCTGCAGATGAAAGCGGGCGCGTTCCGTGTTGCCGGCCTGCAGCAAGGACTTATGCAGGGAAAGGTTGGTCTCAACGTTACCCGGAAAGCGTCCGTATTTCGTCATATCAAGAGCGATCGCCCTGCTGTTCATTTCCCTGAATTTTTCTTCCTTCCCCATCTGCTGATAACAGGCGGCAAGGTCGCGCAGTATTGCGGTGCTGCCGGGATTTTTTTCCAGCAGCAGCCGGTAGAGCCCGGCGGCATTGTGCCAGCTGCCAAGGCGGCCATAGCGTTCAGCAAATTTTGCCATGCCGCTGTCAATCCGGCTGGCCATTGCCGTTTTCAGGCGCGGCACCGCGTAGCAGAGCGAGGTGGTTGTTGCCGCAAGGCTGGTGCCGGCAATAAAGATCAGCAGCATGGCTTGGGCGCGACGGGCGGATAGCTGGGCAATGCTTGCTCCCCGGTGTTTATGGTTGAGCCAGTGATGGCCGGTTAATATGGCCAGGGCCAGGGCCACCAGGATTTCCGCGATCTCCGCCTCGTTGAATTTGAAAATTCGCAGTTCAAAGAGAGCGGCGCCGGTAAAAAACGGCCACAGATAAGGGGGGGGTGACGGAATGCCTTTTCTGTTGATCCACAGGGCAGGTTGCCAGCCGACTTTCAGTTCTAGGGGGTAGATGACGCCGTAGATGATGAAGGAACAGGCCAGCAGCGCTTCGATGGCGCGTTTGACCATGGTGCTGTAAGGTCCGGTGAAAAAGTTATGGAGATTTGTTTCCTGCTGGAGATTGTGGGCCCGGAAAAAATCAGGGGTGGCGATGTTGAACAGCCGCTGTCCCCAGGAAATTTCCTCGCCGGTTACATAAAAACAGGCCAGGGCCAGGACAGCGAAAAAAAACCGGAAGGGTGAGCGGGCCTGGACAAGGCGGACTGCGAAGCATAAGGCGATGGCAAAGAAGTAAAACTGGCCCCACTCGCCGAGCAGATCCTCATAGGTGGCCCAGATGTAAGCCACCGGGCAGCAGAATGCCATGATGGCGAAAAGGGCCATGATAAAAAGGAAAAGACCGTAGGCGGCAAACGTATCGATTTTCCTGGTCATGCTGCGTATCTCCGGCACCTTGCGCAAAGAGGTGCCCCCCGCCGGGGAAGAGAAGCCAGCCCGGCGGGGAGCGGGGAAAGAAGAGGTATATCCTGATGAAATGCTGTTTATTAATGATCGTTGGAATCGGAATCAAAATGCATCGATTCACCGTCACTGTCGTCGTCACTGTCAGCGTCGTCGTGGTCATGGGTGCCGCAGCTGGCGGTGGTGTCTACCTTGGCTGTCCAGTAGAGACCGGTTTCATAGTTCGGCGCCAGCCAGGAGAAGCTGACCGGGGTGGTCGTGTTGTTGGGCAGATAGACTTCCTTGCAGAGGTGGCCGACCGCCGTACCGACCGCATCAAAGGCCATCATTTTTACGGCAGCGTATACGCTCCTGCCGCTGGTGTTTTTGACTGAGGCGGAAACGGTGGTTGTTGAGTTCATTTTAACAGATCCCGCGGCCAGAGCCATTCCTGTGGTGGTGAAGGCGAGAAGAATCGCCAGGATGATTATTTTTGCCAATTTCATTTTATATCCTCCGGTATATCGATAAATTTCACTTGTTATAGGCGGTTGCTTCGGCTGTTAAGCCTTGCCAGACTTAAGGAATAACGGTGTTCGGCGCATTGATGGTGACCACGAAGTCCGAGGGGCCAGCGGTGCCGGGCTCGGTGGTGGCGGTGGTTGCATCAAAGGTCGGGGTGACGCGCAGGGTGAAGTTGCCGACGGGCAGATCGCCTACGTTAAGAAAGGCATTGATGTTGACGTTGGCCAGGTCATCGATGTCGCCGGGCAGCCAGTTCGGATTGGCTTTGATCATGTCAAGCTCTGCTGCGGTCAGGGCAACAGGCGGACGGATATCGGTGCCCACCACGGCAGGGATATTCCAGGTGCCGTCGGCATTCAAGGTGATATTGACGGACTCGCGATAGGTTACCCAGGTGGCGTCGCAGCCGAGGTTGTCAGCGCAGGCCTGGTCGCAGTCTGGGGTAGCGACGCCGGTGGTGCCCGCCTCCTCGTCAAAGTTGCCGGGGCAGCTGGCCATGAGGATGTTGTCGGTGTAAACGATGCCGTCGGCATCAAAATAGAGGCCGCCTTTCAGATTGCTGGAGGGCAGCCACTCGCCGAAGAGATCTGTATGAACGGCGGACATGTCGGAAGCCACGATATGGGTCTGGTTGGCGGTCATGAGAAATGTGGCGCGCACATACGGGTTGAAATAGCCGTAGCTGGTATGGTGTTTATCCGGGGCGCCGAAGAGGCCGTGGGCCTGCAAGGCGTCAAGCTCCCCCTGTTTCATGATGTCGCTGGTGGTCGGCACGGTATAATCATAGCTTGCGCCGCTGCGTCCAGCAAAGGAAAGACCGTCGTTTGGTCCGGCTTCGGTGAAGTTGCCGTTGGCATCAAGAAAACCGAGCTGCATGGTGAAGCCGGTGACCCTGGACCCGGTCTGGTTACCGTATTTCATGAGAAGCCGGTAAAGTTCAGTCTGGCCGTTGTTTGCCACGTTGAAGGTCAGATCCACCGGAGTATCAAGCATATAGCCCACCGCTTTGAAGCGTTTGCTTGATTGGAATGGATCGGAGCACTGTTTCTTGTCAATGCCCCACCAGTCGCTCATCTCGGTGATGTCGTTGCCGCTGCCGTCCAGCACCACGGTTGAATCGGGGTTCCAGCCGGCTGACATGATGCAGTTGTCGCCGGTGATGTCATCGCCGGTAACGATGCTCAGGCCCGGCCCCTGGGTGTCCCTCTCTTTCCAGGTCATGGCGCCGACCACGGTGCCGGCGCCATTGACGATGGCGCCGGAACCGACACTGTATTTGGCCCAGCCGCTCGGCATGAATCCGCCGGCGGAAACCGCGCCGGTAATGGGATCAGTCAGGTAGCCCGGCTCAATATAGGTGTATTGGTCAAAGACGAAAGCAGGGTTGGCGATGTTGGTGGGGGTGCGGGGCACAATGTTGCTCTGGTCCCATTCAGTGATCACCCCGGCCTGGGCAGTACTCAGAGTCGCCAGTGCGCCTAGGGCAACCGCCGCTGAAATCAGTTTTCTCGTTTTGTTCATTGAGCAATCCTCCGTTTTTCGTTTATGAATTTTGCAGGGCTCCGGACTGAAGTGGAGCCATCCTGTGCACGTTGCTGCGCGGCAAACCGACGCTGCGACAATTTGCCGCACTGGCCCGGAGGTTAGCACAACGGATGCCAAGCGTGCAGAGCTTGATAGGGGAAAATTGATTTGCTTAGGATAACTTATTGGATTTACGTTGATAAAATATATGTGTTTTTGTCAGGGCCGGCCAGGGAAAGGTGGAGAGGTGATCCTGCAAGAAAATGTAAAGGGGTGCAGTCAACAGAAATTGGGGAGGAACTGCTCAGATACTGTTTATATATGTTTGGCGGAAGGCATTGCGTTGCTGTAAAAACTGCAGGAGCCGCCTTCCTCCCTCTTTGCCGCGGACAGAGCGGTGTCGGCATTGCGCAGCAGAGTGCTGCCGTCGCTGCCGTCAGCGGGGAAGAAGGCGATACCGATGCTGGGACTGATGTCGTCAGTGCCGGCGATATGAAACGGCAGGGAAATGTTTTTCATGATTTTACCGGCAACAAGCTTTGCATCGTGCTGATCGTTAAGGTTGGTCACAATGACGGCAAACTGATCATGCTTCATCCGCGCCACGGTATCTGTTTCTCTGATGGATTGCCGCAAGCGTTTGGCTGTCTCCTGCAGGATCAGTTTGCCCGTCTCGTCGCCTGTATCGATAATGGCGGAAGAAAGGTCGAGGTCGATGAGCAGCAGTGCCAGCAGCTTCTGTGAGCGTTTTGCCAGGCGCAGGGTAAGGTTCAGGCGGTCATGGAGGAGATTGCGATTTGGCAGGTGGGTCAGGGGGTCGAAATTCGACATGGTTTCCCGGTTGCCCAGATCGCCTTTCAACTCTCTGATATCGCGGGCCAGACAGATGACTCCTTCAACCGTGCCCGAGGTGGTGTAAAATGTGGTGCCGGAAAAAAGCACGGGAATCTCGATATTATCCCTTGTCCGCAGCATCATCTCGAGATTGGTGATGGATTTGCCCTGCAGCAGCTCTTCGAAAATTGTCTGGATGGTGGCGCCGGTGCCATATTCACTGAAAATGTGGCTGGCCGGCCGGTTGAGCAGTTCCTCCTCGTTGTAGGCAAGCAGATTAAGGGTGGACTGGTTGACCCTGGTGATGGCCTGGGTTGGCGACAGGACCAGCAGGCTGTCTGACATGTAATTGATGATATTGTCCAGATAGTTTCTCGATACCGAAATTTTTTTCAGCTCCTCGGTCATGTCCCAGAAGGAGAGGGTAAGACTGCAGATTTCATCCCCCTTTTCACAGAGCTGCGGTTTGTCAACTGTTTTGCCCCTGGCAAAGTTGTCAATCATTTCCTTGAGACTTTGCAAGGGGATAATGAGCTGTCTGTTGGCCAGCACATTGATGGCCAGGGTGACGACCAGCAAAACGGCAATGAACAGGAGGTGCAGCAGCCGTGAGTTGCTGGCGGCCCTCACTTTGTTGTTTTTTATTTCGTTGACCACTGTTCCGGTGAGTTGCCCGGTAGTTTCCGTAAAGCTCGCCATGAGGCGTTCTCTGGCCTTGCCGATGCGCAGCAGCTGCTGCGAATGTTCAAACAGGTCGCTGCCGCGGGGCATCTGCGTATACTGGTCAGCAGCCAGGTTGAAGTAATCCTCATAGGCGTCCCGCAGGGTCAGAAGCTGCGGGTAGAAACTCAGCTTCTGGCTGGAGGCCGTCCGTACCATGTCGTTGAGCAGAGCACTCATCTCTTCATGGTGCTCTCTGGCCTTGACCAGTTCATCGGCCTCGCCGGTGATCAGGCCGCCTTCAAAATTTTTTGTCTGCTCATTGAAAAGGGTAAGGATTCTGTCTCCCTTCATGGCCAGAGGGAAATGGATTTCCTCGAGGCTGGTGAGACTGTCGGTAATGCGGATATTGGCAATTGACGTGGCGATGGTGGCAACCAGGTAGGCCAGCAGAGCGATGGCAACGCAGCTCCACACCTTTGCCCGGATGTTTTTCAAGATTTTCATGGCAGAGTTGTCCTTATCTTAAGCATTTAGCAGAAGACGTTAGCGGATGACAAGCTGTTTAACCCTGGAATCCAGAGATTCTTTACTGATAAAGCCGATGGCGTCTCTGGTGGCAGCTATAAAATTCTTGACCTCTTCGTCGCTTTCCATGGCCAGGGGGGGGAGCCCTGATCCGTTAAAGAGCATTTTTTTGCGGTAGAGCAGATACTGCAGGGGGGTTTTCTGCAATATTTCACGGCAGAAAGCAGCATACACCTCCGGCTCATTGTTCACGACGACATGAATATGTTCGCCCTGGGTCCACTCTGTTTTTTTGCTGAGAAAAATAAGGGCGGCCGCCCGGCCGGTGATGCCGGTAAGGGTATTGGCATGATTGACCACCAGGATGATCTCGGCGGCAGGACAGGGGACGTTTGCCCCGAAAAGCATGAGAAGCAGCAGCACCATTGTTTTCAGTGGTTTTCTCATGGAATCCTTGATCAGGTTCAGAAATTAAATGACACTTTGACCGCACCGTACTGCCAGTGTCTTTCCGTGCCGTCCGGGTTGAAAAAATCAAGCAACAGGGCCGTGCCGTCAACCGTGTGCCATTCGCCTTTAACCGTCCAGTTTTCGTTGACATCATAGCGGACCCCGAGGCCCCAGTCCTTTCTCCATGGGGTGGAATTGTATCTGCCGCTGGCATGGACCGCGTCGTCTTTGTTGTGTTTGTCTTTCCAGTATTCGTCATAGACAACGGAAAAGCTCAACCGTTCTGTGGCGCAATAGGTGAGCATGAGATACCAGGCCTGGTTGGGGCCGTCAAAGGTGGTGATGTCGTAGAGGGTTTGCGTGCGGTCGTTTTCTGCGTATTCAGCGCTGAACAGGAAATCCCGCCAGGCATATTCCAGGGAAAGAACAAAATTGCTGTTGGTTTTGTATTCGCCGATTTTTTCATCGTCGCCATAGGAGGTATCCTTCTGGCTGGCATAGGAGATTCCCAGACGGAGATTGTCAATGGGCGGAGAGAAGATGAGGCTTGCGCCATACAGGTAATCATTGTCCCGGTCACATTGGTTGATGCGGGCGGGGAGAAGGGGATCCGGATTCGGGGATTGCCGGTTGTCGGCCAGCCGGGTGTTGACGCTGGCCAGGGTGGAATCATGGTAAACCGAGTCCCCCTCATATTTGATGCGGCCGTAAAAGAGCTTGTAGTCAAAGTCGCCGAAGGCATCATTCATGGCCACGTTGCCGTAAATTTCCCCGCCCCAATGGGCAAGCCAGGTGTCGCGTCGTGTTTCGTCATAGATGCTCTGGGGAAGAAAAATCATGGGCCGGAGAAAATCGGAATCCCTTTCCGTATTATACAGTCCCATGGGAATCTTGACCTTGCCGAGGCGCACTCCAGCCCAGTCCTGGAAACGGTAATCCACCAGCCCCCAGTCCAGCCGGATGTGGTTGTCGCCATAATCACCCATATTTCTGGACAGAAGCTGACCGCCAAAGCGGAGGTTGTCGCTCAGGCGGAGGTTCAGGTTGAGGCCGATTTCATTGAAGTCAAAGGTGCCGTCCAGGCTGTCCGACAGGAAATTGTTGCCGGAACTGTCAAGATAGCCTTGGGAGATAAAGCCGTGCAGCGCCGCCTTGTTGTTGAGATCAAAGGCCGCAAGCGGCATTGGCGGGAGCAGGGCCACCAGGGCCAGGGAGATTGTTGATATTTTTTTTGGGGGCATAATCTCCAAGGATATCTGTAAGCAACAAAGGGGTCAACCGGGAATATGCGGTCTAAGCCTGGCGGGAGGCCGATCGCTTTCAGGTTGTCGGCTTTCTGATATCGAAATCATTGATTTTTTTACGCAGGGTTGTGGGCGAGATGGCTAACTTCTGCGCGGTATGGGTAATGTTCCAGTCGTTGTCGTGCAGGGCTTTGGCAATATGATGTTTTTCCGCCTCGGCCAGGGTGAAGGGTTCGGCTTGTTGATCAGCGGCAGCCGGTGTTGTGGTCTGCTGCCAGACAATGTCCTCGGTAAGAATTCTGCCGTCCCGGGACAGGGCCACGGCCCGGGTCAGAACATTTTCCAGCTCTCTGACGTTGCCCGGCCAGTCATAATGCATCATTTTTTGCATGGCCGCCTCGGAAACGGAGGGCATGTCACAATGCAGTTTTGCCCTGATTCTGGCCAGCAGGCTGTCAACCAGCAGCGGGATATCCTCCCGCCGGGAGCGCAGCGGAGCGATATGAAGGTTGGAGACATTCAGCCGGTAAAAAAGGTCCTGTCTGAATTGCCCCTGCTTTACCATGTCTTGCAGGTCCCGGTGGGTGGCGGCCACAATCCTCGCTTTGAGTGGAATTGCCTCAAGCCCGCCAACCCGAACAAATTCCTGTTCCTGCAGCACCCGCAATAGTTTGCTCTGCAGGTCATGCGGCATGTCGCCTATCTCATCAAGGAACACCGTGCCCTCGCCGGCAAATTCCATTTTGCCGATTTTGGTCTTATCAGCACCGGTAAAGGCCCCCTTTTCATAGCCGAAGAGTTCGCTTTCCAGCAGGGTCGGGACAACCGCCGAACAGTTAATGGCCACGAAAGGCATGCCTGGAGAGGATGAGGTATGGAGAATTTTTGCCACCAACTCTTTGCCGGTGCCGCTTTCTCCCTGGATCAGCACCGTTACCCTGCTGCGGGAGAGCAACCCGATCTGCTTCAGCAGCTCAAGCATGGCAGGATGGGCGCCGACCAGATCGTCAAGGCAGGGGGGTGCTGCGGCAGGCTGCTCCATCTGGGGAGATTGCACCATTTTCTTGCGGGCTTCCACCTTTTCCACCATGGCAAACAACTCATCAAGATCCAGGGGTTTGCGCAGATAATCAAAGGCGCCTTTGCGCATGGAATCAATAACCGCCTTATTGTCGGAGTTGCCGGTCATGATCACCACGCAGAGTTCATGACCTTTTCCCAGCAGTGCCGGCAGACCCATCAGTCCGCTCTGGTCCGGCAGATTGATATCCAGCAGGACGAGGTCCGGCCCGACAGACCCGGCAGTCTCCATCCCCTCCTGCATGGTGTGGGCAAGATATGTTTTGTGGCCAACCGCCTCGAGCTGGATCCGCAGGCTGCGGCAGAGAGATTTGTCGTCATCAATAATCAGTATTATGCTCATCAGTGTGGCCTTCCGTTGAAAATCATTGAAAACCGTGCGCCGCCCTCCGGATTATTGCCCGCTGCAACCGCACCCCCGTGAAATTCGACAATCTTTTTCACATTGGCCAGACCTAAACCGGTCCCTTTGTCCCTGGTGGTGTAAAAGGGCTGAAAAAGATTGTTGATCTGCTCTTCCCGGATTCCCGGCCCCAGGTCCTTGACCGTAATGGTAAAACCGCCGGCCGGGGTCTGTTCACCAATGATCTGCACCGTACCGTTATCGGGTGACCACTGGATAGCATTGTCCACCAGATTGATTAACGCCTGGACAACCTGTTGCTTATCGACTGTTATGGGTGTGTTATCCAGATTATCAATGATCTCCAAGGCAATAATCTTGTCGGCCGCCTTCTGGGTGAGGATTTCCCGGACCTCTTCGGCGATCTGCCGGAAGGGCACCTTATCGAGATTCAAGTGAATCGGTTTGCTGAAGTGGAGCAGATCGGAAAACATCGATTCAAGCCGTTTCACCTGGGCTATGGCTATGCCGGCCATTTCCGCATAGGACGGATCATCTTTTACTTTGCGGGCCAAGGCCTGCAGGTTGATTTTGACGGAAGAGAGGGGGTTGCGCATTTCGTGGACGATGCTCGAACTCAATTTCCCCACGGCGCTGAGGGATATGGTCTGCATCATTAGTCGTTTGTTGGCGTCCAGGGTGTCCAGCATGGCATTGAATGCCTCGCCGACATCATTGAGATAGCGGTCATTGAAAACAGGAAGCCGTTCCTGATGATTGCCTTCTGAGATATGCCGGGCGACCCGCGCCAGTTCATCAAGGGGATCGGCCACGTTGCTGGCCGTCCGCCAGGAGCCGATCAGAATCAGAATGAGGATTGCCAGGGCAGTGCTGCCGCCTATGCCCATGTAGCTCTCGATCTCTTTCATGGCATGCATTTTGTCAACCTCCACGATGAGTACCCAGTCCATCTCCGGTATGGGCGCGGCAATGGAAAAAACGGAAACACCTTTGTCATCTCTTCTTTTCAGCAACTGCCAGTATGGCCCTTGCAGGAGATTGGCAGGAAAGGTCACGGTGCCTGGCCTATCTTCAAGGCCAGCAGGCAATGCCTGATAAAGCAGGCTTCCATCGCCGGAAACGAGATAGATCTTGCCGCTGTCGTCAAGATCCGAGGTGTCGGATAAAACCCGTTTCAGAGACTTCGTCATATTCATTTCCGCCACAATATAAACAGCGGGATGGCCGCTCTGGTCAAGGATGGTTTGCCCAAGGGGCAGGATTGTTTCCCTGTCCGGGGTCAGATACTGTCTGTCCATCACAAGCAGATCGGCAACGACGAATTTGTTTTTTAAATCACTGGAGGGGGGAGGTATTGCTAACGGCGGATTTTCGTTGTACTGGCGGATGACGGACCAGTTATGATCATAAACAGTCAGGGATTTGTATTTTGAGTGGCCCGTGAAGAGTCCCTGCACTGCAAAATCCAGAGCAGCGAGCTTTTCCTGGGAAGGTCGATCGTTTTTGGTGGAGAGCGAGGTGCCCAGTCTGAAGAACTCCTTCCTTGTGTGTCGTGTCCATTCCCTTAACCAGAGCATCCTTGATTTCAGGGAATAACTCAGATGTTCAGTTTCCAGTTTTTCGATGGCCTTTTTGCCGAAATAATGATTTTGAAAAGCGAGAACAAGCAACGGGACAAGGCCGGTCAGAGCCATGTAAATAAAAATTTTCCTTTTGAGATTGGAAGACACGGACATGGTCGTTTCAGATCAACAGCATGGCGGAAAGGCTTTGTTATTCATTCAATCCTCGCATGGCTGGGAAAAGAAAAGAATTCTTCCCATGTCAGAAGATGAGATGCATGCAATCGGAAGAGTAATCATTTTAAAATGTATCAGAATTTTACTGGTGAAGCTCTTAAAAAAGGCAAAAAAAAAGCCCCGGTCGAAACCAGGGCTGTTTTGCTGTATCCGCAGATTGTGCTTATTTGTTAATCGGCGGGTTATGGGCGTTGATATGGCAGTCTAAGCAACGTGGGAATTTTTCAAGCATTTTTGCGTCGTGGGGCTGGCTATGGCAATTGGTGCACTGCGGAATCTGCCCATGCTTTTCATGGCATTTGGCGCAGGCAACCCCGGAATGTTTGCTTGGCGAGGCTGCCCAGACTTTATAGACCTGATCATGGCAGGCGCCGCAGGTTGCCTCAGTCCCGGCCTCGTAGGTAATCGCCAGCGGCCGGTGCACAGGATGGCAGGACTTGCAGGCCTCGACCGGTTGGTCGGGAATATGGGGCTCATGGCATTCCATGCATGATGGAATGTTGCCGTGCTTGGTATGGTGACAGGCCGTACAGTCCTGCTGGGTATGGGCACTGGGGAATTGCTTCAGCTGCCCTGTGGGGCCGGTATGGCAGTTACCGCACTGCTTGGCCAGCATATCGTTCATGGGAACATTCAGCGGGGTGTGCGGGATGTTATGGCAGGTTATGCAGTCGAGAAAATTTGGCCCGTGCGGTTGGGTGTGGCACTGGCTGCATTTCGGCATAATTTCATTCCAGTTGTTTCTTTGCGGGTTATATGAATGAAATTGCTGATGGCAGTCCTGGCAGTGTATGCGATGACGGCCGCCGTCGTTTTTGATCTTGTTGAACACGCCGATATGGCATTGGGCGCATTGGGCTACGGTCAGTGGTTCAGGGGATTGGGCATAAAGGTCAGCGCCTCCTTTGCTGGCAGCGGGGGCAGCCTGGGCTGCCGGCTGCTCTGCACTGGCAAGGAGCACAGGGGCTTCAGCCTTGCCAGTTTTTGCTGCTGTCCCGCGTTCGGTCGCATTGATCGGCATGCAGGAAATAGCCGAGGAAATGAAAAAAACGGAGAGGACATTGTAAAGAATTTTTCTTTTCTTTTTCATAAGGTATTCCTTTCTTCAGAGAGTAGCAAAACACAGAATAATCTGGATGATAGGCTGATGGAGAAAAAAAAGAGTGAGCAGTAAAACTGCCCACTCTCTGGTATTAAATATCCTGTTACTTGGTCACGTCATGGGCAATGCCGTGGCAATCGCCGCATGTCGGGAACTTCTTCATCATGTCGTCGGGATGCGGAATGCCATGGCAATCCTGGCACTTCGGCACCATCTTGTGCTGTGATTTGTGGCAATCGGCACAGGCGACATCCTTGTGTTTGGCGGGGCTCGCCATCAGGAGGTCGTAAGCTTTCTGATGACAGGAACCGCAGAGTTTGGATGGTGTGTCATCGGGATAAACAACCTGCAACGGCATATGGGCTTTGTGGCAGGTCAGGCAGTCACTCTGCACCATGTCATCGGCATGGGGGGAGTGGCAGTTCGTGCAGTTCGGCAACTCGCCATGGGCGGTATGACAGGTGGTGCAGAACTGTTCGGTATGTTTGCTTGGATTCTGCTTTAACTGATCAATCTGATCGGTATGACAGGTAAGGCAGGGATCGGTCAGATTGTCTGCCAGGGTGATGTTCAGCGGCGTGTGGGGGTTCTTGTGACATTTCAGGCAGCCTTCAAGTTCAAAATGCTTCTCGCCGGTGTGGCACATGCTG
Source organism: Thermodesulfobacteriota bacterium (assembly GCA_040755455.1). GTDB lineage: Bacteria > Desulfobacterota > Desulfobulbia > Desulfobulbales > SURF-16 > SURF-16. Next base: position 316,755 of record JBFMAY010000001.1, read on the forward strand.
CATTGGGGAATAATGTCGGTGTTGTTGGGAGGATGGCCCTGATGGCAATCAATACAGGTAACGCTGGTCTTGTGTTTGCCGCCTGCGCTTTCAATGGCCTGCGGTGCAGCGTCATGGCATTTTGCACAGTCGGCAATGCTTAAAACAGGACGCTCTGCATCTTGCGCCGCGGCAAAGGGAGCTGCCGCCCCTGCTGTCAGGAAGATTGCAAAAGCTGTCACCATGTGTTTCATCAATTGAATCTTTTTATATTTTTTGCCCATTTTCACTTAAATTATCCTCCTGATGTTGAAATTAAGTGTCGATCTGTTGAAAATACAAGGCATTTTCATGTATTGCCTAAAGCCAAAAGTTAATGCTAACGGGAAATTGCAGAGTGCAACAATTATTTGCGAGACGTTACATGTAAGGGTCTAACATGCAAATACGGCGAATAGTTGCCATAGTCTGACAAAAAATGCAATATTTTAGTCAGGAGGATTGTCAAAAAAAATTGCAGGGGGGGTGGGTGCTCAGGTTTTAAAACTGTCCAGATTCTCTTTCAGCTTGCCAAAGGCATCATTTATTTCCGTTGATTTCTGAAGAGTTGTTTCCAGTTTGGCCTGACTTTCCTGGGCCGTCTTTATTTTTTTCTTCAGCGAGCCCGTGCAGTCATTAAGAGCTGCGGCCATATCCTGCAGGATGTCATTTCTGCGCAGTTTGATTTCCGAGCGCAGATCCCCTTCTTTCAGCTCTTCCAGCCGTTTTTCGATGCGGTAAAGAGGTCCGGCTATTCTTTGCGGAAGAAAAATAACCACGATCAAGGCGCTCAGGAAACTCACCGCAGACCCGGCGGCGATGACCGGCAGTAAGAGATCACTGACCCGGCGGATTGTCACATGGGCGGTATAGAAGCTATCGGTAATTTCGCTTCTGGCATAAAAATAAAGAATCGCCGCGGCAACGAGCGAGCTGAGCAGGACTTGCGCGGTCATGCGCAGAAGAAGCCATTTCTGAAATTCCCGCTTCACGTTCAGGTTGAGTTTTTTTCTCTTGTACTTATAAGGGTTCATGGCAGTCAATACATTCTGTTAGCGGAACAGTTCTGTTAAAATTTGTCCGGATGACAACCTAAACAGAGTTCCTTTCGCGATGATTTGATGAGCCGGTACTCAATGTCCGCTGCATGATTACAGTGGCAGGTCATGCAGGAGATCCGGCCGTCCGGCAGGGTCGGATACCCGGGCGGTATTTTTGTTTTGCCCTTGGGCAGAATATTAACCGGATGCGATTTCTGCTGGTTGTAGCCTTTGTGGCAGGTGGCGCAGATGGTCATGCTGCTGACCTTTTTATCGGTCAACGGGATATGTTCTGCGGCCATGTCAGCGGAATGATCTGATTTTTCGAGGGAAATCCGCCGTTCTGCCGGCTCAGCGCCGGAAATGCCGATGGCAATCGCCACCGGCTGATTGGCGGCCAGCTCCAGCATGACATGCTCATCGTTGATGCTGAAAAAGCTGCTTGTTATGACAATTTTTTCACTGCCGGTCCCTTGCTTTTCAGCCGGAGGGTTAGGCAATGGGGAAATTTCCAAGGTGGAGAAGATAAAAAGGGGAGAAGTGGCGCTGTTGCCGAAAATGTCCCGGCAGGTAATGGCAAGCTGATAGGTTGCACCGCTTTGCAAACCCGGCAGGATTATTTCATGATCGGTCACAAAACGCTCCTTTTCTTCGACTGTTTGCCCGCTGCCTGCGCTGCCGTATTGCACGGTTGTGTTTGTTTTTTCATCGGTCTGCCAGGAGATTGCGGCATGGAGCAGGATCCCCTGTTGCACATCGGCCTTGATGTTGGTGATCCGCGGCGGGGTCAGGTCGTTTTTTGCCTTTGTCAGGGTGTCTGAGGGAGGAATCGTCAAGGATTGCCGTAGCGGGGATTGGCCGGGTGCCGTGGCCTCCATCACTATTTTTTCGGGAGTGGTTTTTGCCGGCAGCAGAAATGTGTGCGCCACCGACACCGATGGCGATATGTCGAGCCAGCGGATTTTTGCCCTGGCCAGGGGGGCAGGGGTGGGCTCCTCGGCAACAGGGGAAGAATCCTGCGGGTCAACATGGCATGTCAGGCAGTTCCTGTCGGCAAAAGGTTGGTGGATGTATCTTTTTTCCAGTTCCTTTTCCAGGAACTGATTGTGGCATTTTTCGCATTCCTCCGGCAGCGTCTCATTGGGGTTGGATGCAGCGAAGGAGCTGTTGTTAGGCAGCAGGAGGAACAAGAGGAGGGTTAAGGCAGGCAGCCATGAATGCATATCGATCCTGTCGCTTAAAAGGTTTTGCGGATAGCAGGGAGAGTTTGGTTGCAGTCGGTGACGTATGCCCCGTGATAATGACACTGTTCGCAGGGTATCCGTGGTGGCGGTTTGGCGCCGTGGCAGCTGCAGCTCGTTTCCTTAGAATAGGGAGGTTCAGAGTGGGCTGTAGCGGTGTGATGGACCATGTGCCAGTCATCGGTATGACATTTTGCACACAGCAGTTCCAGGTTTGAGGTGCCGGCCGGCGAGGTTGCCGCCGTGTGCACGGCAGTGGTGGTAACCGTGCCGTTCACCTCTCTTCTGATGAGAAACGAGCTTGGCGAGCCGTGGGGTTCGTGGCAGTCAAGGCAGGAGAGCACCCAGCCGTTGGCGGCGCTGTAAGGATTTATTCTTTCCGAGCTGCCGGTAGCACTGTTCTTGCCGTGTTTGTCGCCGGCTGCTATGGCGTCTCCGCTCAGGGTATACCAGCTGATTTTATAGAGATTTCTGCCCAGGGTGCTGCTGAAAATGGTGTTGGTGGTATTGTGGCAGTCCGTGCAGAAGGCATTGTAGTCCGGGGTCAGCGAGCCGTCGTCTGTATTGGTGGCATCGGGTTCATAGGTGTTGGTTGAATTGTAATAATAGGGCGCCAGGTAGTTGTTGCTGCTGGCAGCATCCATTTTCTCGGCAGCGTCATTGCCCCAGAGATTGGCATGATCTGACGGCTTGGAGATGGCTGTGTAAGACGGGTCTTTTTGATTTTCCTTATTACGCCTAGCTAAGTGCGGGTTATGGCAACCGGTGCATGGATTAGAGGTGGCCGTAAAAAAGCTGGGGAAATTGGTTTTGCTGAAATCCCAGATATCGGAGAGGTTGTGATAGGAGTGTTGATTGAATGCCTCAAAAATTCCCAATGGCGAATAGTTGGTATAACCGCCGAACGTGGCGGCGTAATCCTTATTGTCTATTCCGCCGGTTTGCAGGGAAGAGACGATGGTGTGACAGTAAAAGCAGAAATTGTCGCTCTGCTGATAGGGGCTGGTGGTGGCACTGGTGTTGAAGTTGTCGCCAAAAAGGGCAAAAGGTGAGGCGGTATCGTCTCCGGAATAGGGCTCAGGTTCATCGCCGTCGATACTGGCGTGTTGTTCATGGCAATGGGCGCAGTTACCCTTGGCGTAGTTAAGGAGGGAGTCTCCGCTTCGCAATACCCCGAATGAAGCGTTGCCATGGGCGGAATCAGTGTATGGGCCGGCCTGGGCCGGGAGATAAAGAAAAGGTGCCAGAAAAATTATACAGAGAGGTGGTAAGTAAGCACTTCTGTAAATTCGCTGTTGCTTTTTCATGAAGTATTCCTTGTCAAGTTCGGAAAGTGAAAGTCATGAATACTTGGGGTTCTATTTTAACTTAACAGGATTTTTTTACATAATATTCCCGCAGGGCAAATTTATATATATGTATAAAAAAATACGAACAAAAAAAAAGCACGGATGTACGTGCTTTTTTGACGATTTATTACCGGCAGGAAAGATATGTTTTTGCTCTAACTACTACATCTACATATAAAATTGCTCAGTGGAATTTTCGTCAGTTAATTGTGAATCATAGGCTAACTGGGGAATCTTGGCATTGTCAAGAATAAAGCGTTCCAGCTGCTGTATCTGACTGGCTGAGAGATCACCGAAAATAACTCGCCTCTGCTTGATGACGGGTTTGCTTGCCGGCGATTTTGAAATGACGGTATCGGAAACTGTCTCAAAAGGGATTTCATCCATGTAATGATCGTTATAACCAAAGAGAATGCCTCTTTCCGGTGGAGTTCCCTGCAAATACTCTTTGTCAACATAATTGAAAAGTATGCCTCCCATGCTGATGTCTATAACTTTTCCAAAGTTATGGTGAAGTACATACATGTCTTTCTTTGGCATAAACCGGGGGAATTTTCGACGGTTCATTGTGTTGAAATTAGTAGTCATTTTTCAGCCCCTCGCTCTAATGTTTCATTATGTCTCGCAATCGAGCATTCTCTGAACATATGTTTAACAAAAAATACAGGGGGTGGGAATGGGGCAAATTGTCGCATTTATCAGCGTAAATTCAGTCGTTGCATCATGTTTTGCCATAAGAGCATAATTTTTTTCGGTGTTAAAGGAACTTTGTGAAAACATACTGTTAGGTTTGTTGGCTCTAAGTCTTGGTCATAAAAAGCTTGCATTATAACAAATGTATTGCTTTTTTAGCTTTGTTTCATCACATAAAGCAAGCAATGTTGACAACAGAAAATGAAAATGGTACGTGAAGTTGACAAATTATGAATAGATATTCATTTACACTGTCAGAGGTGCGCCGTCGTGCTGAGTAGTCGGTGTTTTATCGAAAATTCAGATATATAAAATTCATGAAAATGGGGTTTACTGCTCAACTGTGGAAACGATCCGGCGTTTCCAGCATATATTATCTTCTCTTTGTTCTCGGTTTCGCTACTGGTCCGGCGCTGGCAGGGGAAGTTACCCTCCTCACTCCGGAGAGCGCCTGCATCGTTTTTGCGCGTTCACCATCTTACCATTTTGTCGTGGAAGTTGATGAGCAAGAGGACCTCCGGCGGCTCCAGCTTCAGTCGGGGTCGCAAAGCATCATGCCACTGGCCACCCGAATGAAAAACGATATCTTTTATGTGCATTTTCGTGTTCCTCTTGTTCCGGGTGAAAACAAGTTTGTTCTTTCCCCCGGCTCAAAGAAAATTGTCATTGATTATAAACCGCTTCGTACGCTGTTAAACGCCAACTTGAATGCCACGGGCGTTTATCTTTATCACCGGAAGGATACCATGCATCAGGAATGTCGGCAGTGCCATGAGGTCGAGTCCGTGCCGGATGATTTTTTTGTTAAACCCACGCCCTATGGCCAGAATTCTCCCGTCTGCTATACGTGCCATAAGGCCATTTTTGAGGAAACAAAATGGCAGCACAGTCCTGCGGCGAATTTGCTCTGTGAGACCTGTCACCAGCAGGAGAAGGATGTGGGCCGGATTTCCGTCTCCATAGGAAAAGATGCCTCCCTGTGTTACCATTGCCATCTTGTCAAGGGGAAGGCTTGGGGTGACATGGCGCATATCCATCAGCCGGTTGGTTTCGGTGTCTGTTCAATCTGTCATAATCCCCATGGCGACTCTTACCGGTTTCAGTTGTGGGCTGACGGCAGGGCCGAATTATGCGTCAGTTGCCACGTTGACAAGGAAGATCTGCTGAAGAAGGACACCAAGGGTGTCAATGTGCATGGCATCATCAGGGGAGGGGGCTGTGTCGCCTGCCATGATCCCCACGCCTCTGAAAATAAGTATATGCTTTATAAACCGGTCAATGAACTCTGTACCGGTTGCCATAATGAGCTGGCAGGTGTAACAAAAGGCCATCCGGTCGGCGGACATCCTCTGAAAGGCCCCAAGAATCCATTGAACCCGAAAAAGGAATTTAACTGTGCAAGCTGCCACAATCCACATGGTTCAAAATTCCAGTATTTGCTGGTCGGGGATCTTTTAGGAGGCCTGGTTTGCAGCAAATGCCATCATTAAATAAGGTGCTGCGAGCAATGAAAGTTTTGCAGTACCACTTTCAGTTTAGGGAGATGCAATTTTCTGTAATGCTGGATTTTTGACAAAATGATTCTATTTCATGTCGGTGCTAAGTGGATTATGCATACATTAAAAGGGAAAATTTCTCGATTATTCATCCTTGTTCATGCAAGCGAGGTCTGCCGAATCGCTGTTCTCCTTGTCTGCCTCGGCTTGTTGCCCTGCAAGATCGCTGATTCTGCGCAGCCTGAGGAAAAGACCCCATGGCCTGTCCCTGTAAAAACAGTGGCTATTATTAACGAGGATGACGAGGGGGTGCCGCTGAAGTTTCCTTCAGCTGTCTTTTTCGATAAGACGATGAATGAGATTTATGTGGTGAACGGTGGCAACGGACGCATTAATCTCTATGGTACCGATTATTTTCCCAGAATTTCTTTAGGTTCGGGCCGCGGTATCGACTCGCCGAACGGTATTTATGTCGCCGGAGATGGACGTCTCTTCATATGTCAGGGCCGCACGGCAAAAAATCCTCCCCGTCTCACCATCCTCAATGCCGCTTTTTTCCCTCTCAAGGAAATTATGATCCAGCAGTTTCCAGAGGCGGAATCGTTTGTGCCGCATCGTGTTTACGAAGGCCGCAATGGGACAATTTATGTCACCGGCATTGATTTTCGCGGGCTTATGGTGCTTGACAGCGAGGGTAATTTTTTACACTGGCTTAAACCAAAGGATAAGATATGGACGGATCAGCCGCTGGATTATTCGAAACTTCCGCCGGAGGTTACCGGGAAAGGACCAAATGGAACAGGAGAACCGCCGGCAGCCATGGAAAATGAAGAAACTGCCGAAGAAGAGCAGCATCAGACTGAGATGGCCAATCTCCCTGACTTTCTCAGACCTAAAGGCAAGGAGGTCGTTGAAGAAGAGGAGTCAAAGCTGTTCGGTCCGGTTCAGGTGACTGACGTTGTGTGCGGGTCTGAAGGCTATATTTATGTGCTCAGCGAGGAAACAAGCAAGGTCTATGTCTATAATGCCTCGGAGGAGTTTCTTTTTGCTTTCGGCAAAAAGGGCGGGTCTTCCGGAAAAATGAGCCGGCCCAGGGCTCTCGCTGTCGATGAGAAGAGAAAGTGTATTTATGTGGTCGATTATATGCGCCACACTATTCTCATTTATAATTTTGCCGGACGTTTTCTTTTTGAGATCGGCGGCAAGGGCAGTTCGCCTCGGTGGTTCAATTTTCCAACCGCCTTGACCTTGGACGGAGACGGCAACCTGATAGTGGCCGATCTTTTTAATCAGAGAGTGCAGGTTCTGGATGTAAAGTTTGAGGCTGGTGTCGCTCTGTTTGGCGCAAGCAGTCAGTCAGATAAGTTGATAAATAAAGATAGGCTTGATAAACCTTCCCAGGAGTAAATAAGGTTATTTCTCCGGTGGATACTTGTAGAGCTTCCGTTGCAGGGTTCTGCGATGGATACCAAGCCTCTTGGCGGTTTCAGAAATGTTGCCGCCGCAGTCAGCCAGAACCCTGTTGATGTGTTCCCATTCCGTCCGGGCAAGGGATGGGGCCATGAAGTCGTCCGGTTGATTGCCGATTTCGACTTCCGGGTTCCTGTTGAAAGCATTGAGGATATCCCCGACATCCGCTGGTTTGGGCAGATAAAAGATGGCGCCGAGTTTAACCGCATCGGCAGCTGTTGCAATACTGCCGTAGCCCGTCAAGACAACCATTTTTAGTTCCGGATCGATGACCAGGGCATCCCTGATCAACTCAAGACCGGATTTGCCGGGCATCTTCATGTCAACCACGGCAAGTTTAGGTTTGTCCTCTCTAATAATCCTGATCGCCTCATCATAATTTGCCGCTGAATAAACCTTAAAGCCGCGGCCCTCAAAAGCCCGCTGCATTCTGTTTCTGAAAAGGTCTTCGTCATCGACTATCAGAATTGTGTCCATGTTTACATCTCTCCATTGTCGTACGATGGGATTACTGGTTAGGACTGTCTATTGTTAAACTGCCGAGTTATTATCCGCCTGAATTCGGTTCAGGGCAAAAGTTATCGTCGCTGTGGTTCCTGCTGACAGTGCTGAAGTTAAATAGAGGTCGCCCCCAAATCTGTTAGCCATAATTCTCGCAAGATAGAGTCCAAGGCCCATTCCCTTTCCCGGTTCCTTGCTTGTATAAAAAGGTTCCATCGCTCTTTTTAACGAGTTTTCGTCCATCCCCGTGCCATGATCTCTCACCTCAAAATACAGGAATTGGGAGTCCTTCCAGCAGGTCAGTTCGATAGGCGCGCCAGGTTCCGATGCGTCCATGGCATTTTTCATAAGCTCTTTAATGGTCCGCGTAAGGGTGCGAACAGGCATTATAACCTGCATGTCGCCAACTTTGTTATGGAATTTGACCTGTTGCAGATTTTCAAAATTAAAAAGAGCCATAACCTCATAAACTAGCTCTTTAATGCTGAATTTGTCAACAGCTTCTCCAAGAAGCTTGCCGCTGTCAGCTGACATCTGGAAGAGGATTTCCTTGCATCTGGCCACCTGATCGCGAATCAGCCGGGTATCGTCGATCAGGTTTTTGTCACCGCCATGCTTTTTGAAATGGTAGAGCATTTCTCCTGAGGCTATGGCGATAGTCGACAGTGGAGTGGAGAATTCATGCGCCGCACCGGCGGCAAAGGTGGCAAGTGAGGCCAGTCTTTCGTTACGCATTCTTTCTTCATCAAGTTCTTTGAATACCTCGTCCTGTTCCTCCATGTTTTTTTTAATTTGGGCAACGGGATAAACAATCAGCAAGGCAACAAGGGAGAATATAAAGAACATGAAATAGCTGTGAGAGCTGAGATGCTCATCCAACTGCTTGTTGAAAATGGCCAGGATTTCAGGGTTCTCGATATAATGGTGCGATGCGGTTAGAAGAGATTGATCAAGTGGTAAGGGGGCTGAGAAATAAAAAAAGATGGCATAGCAGGTTAAAGTGAAGGCTGTGAGAGCATACGAGCAGCTTCGCTCCAGCAGAAGTGCCCCGAGGACTATATAAATGATGTAAAGAATGCTCAGGGGGTTATAGATGGAAACGACCTGAAAAAAGAGAACAGTCATTAGTATGATGTCAAAAAACATTACCAGCGCGGGGATCCAGCATGGAATAATTTTTTTCGGCGCAGGCAGATTATAAAGAAAAATGTTACTGATCAGGCCAAGCCCGATTACCAGAAAGGTAAACCTCAAGGAAATCTGTAAATGAAAAAATCTGATTGCCGCCAATACCATGAATAATTGGCATGCCAGAATGGCCCATCTGATGCGCAAAAGCCAGAGAAAGGTTATGTCGTGACCGGTGCTGTTGTATGTTCGGCCATTTATGATCTTCAGCTCACATGATTTCACTCGTCACTCCCCTGTTCTGGATGGAAATCTGAAACGTGCCGGAATCATTAGCTTTAGGCGCATGTGCGACATTTTACCACATTTAGTCTCATTATAAGGTGTGATAAATACTATTTTATCCGAAGATGTCAATTGATTAATGGTAATTTATGATTGGGAATTGAGGGGAAGAGATGGAACTGAAAGCCGATTTGACGCTCGATGCAAAAGGATTGAGTTGCCCTATGCCTCTGCTTAAAACAAAGCAATTTATCAATAAAATTAAACAAGGAGAGGTTCTTGAGGTGTTGGGAACTGATCCGGGATCAAAAAATGACCTTCCAGGATGGTGCGCAAGGGCTGGACATGAGTTTCTCGGGGCCAAAGATGAGAGTGGGTTTTTTAGATTTTTTATCCGCAGAGGGAAATAGACAGATTTTGATGAATTTGATCCCATGGGTGTCCGTTGAATGAAATTGAGACGGACCCCCGCCAATGTTACAATTTGAGGTGTTAACAGCTCAACGAAAAGTTCTGCGGCAACAATGGAAAACAGTTTCAGCTGTTATTTCCGAAGTTGATACAACCTTTCTTGTCTTACGAGTCGTCTCTTTTTTTGCCGGAATTTGCTGGCTGTTGCTGGTACCCTATTCTGCCAGTGAAAAAGCTCTTCTGCTCAAAACCCTGATTGGTTTTTCCCTTTACAGCATCGCCGGTTACATCGTTATCTTTTTTAGACCTGTTTGGCTGAGAAAAGTCTATATCGCATCGTTTTTTTTTGACATTATTTTTCTTTCAAATCTGGTTTACTCTGAGCGAAGTTTTGAAAATAGTTTTTTTCTCGGTTTTTATCTTCTTGTATGTCTCCATACTATTTATTTCGGACTTCGCTTCGGTCTGCTTGCCGCTACCCTTTCCGCCTTTTTTTACCTCCTCAGCATCACTTCGCTCCTGGATTATATAAATTGGACTGATCTTGCCGTACGTATCGCATTTCTTTATTTCATTACGGTGCCTCTTGGGTTGTTATCAGAAACGGCCAATCGTGACAAAAAAAAGGTGGATGATCTCAATAAAAAGCTTGCGCATGCACTGGAAAATATCAAGCTGATGCAACAGAAATTAATCGATGCGGAAAAGTTTTCCGCGCTTGGCAGGTTAACGGAAGATGTGACCAATGAGATTAAAAATTCCATGATGGTCGTTGGTGGTTTAGCGCTCAAGTTGCAAAAAAATAATTCAGCCGCGGTCGGAGACCAAGAGTATGTCGCGAAAGTCATCAATGAAATTGTTAGGATTGAGAAAATTTTGGCGGATACCCTTGTTTATAGCAACGCTGTGGAAGTAGAACTTAAGCGAACGGAGATCAGCAAACCTGCACAGTCCTCATGCGCAAGTTATCGCGCCTTGTGCCAAGAGCAGAATATTGTCGTTGAAGAATTTTACGAAATGGGTCTGCCCAATGCTAAGATTGACAGCGTGCAGGTTCAGCAAGCCCTGGATTTTCTTGTCTGCAACGCTATCGATGCCATGCCGGAAGGTGGAGTTTTGTCCATGGCAACCGGCCATGCAACCATCCATGATGCGCCTTATTTGACCATTTCCGTCAGTGACACGGGTGAGGGTATTGACCCTGAGGTTATCCAGTTCATTTTTGAGCCATTCTTTACTACGAAAAAGGTTGGACTCGGTACAGGTCTTGGTTTAACTATTGTAAAGAAAATCATGGAAAAACACTGTGGTTTTGTCAGCGTGAAAAATGATGTCGGCCGGGGTGCGGAGTTTTTTCTCTATTTTCCCTTGCAAAGCGAAGAGCAGGACAAGATGACCCCCTGCTGGGAATATCTTGGATGCGGCATTGAGACGGAACCTTCCCGCCACTGCTCTGCATACCCCCATTTCGGCCGAATCTGCTGGGCGACTGCGGGATCAGTCAGTCAAAGCACTATAGCTGGATTGACTGCAACAAGAATTGCTACCTGCCGCGAATGTTCCTTTTATAAGTCGGTTAATAGCTGTTCTCTTATCCCTTTACAGGATGGTTAACAACTGTCTCCCTGTCCCTGCTGAATGATAATAACAAAATTTAATAACGCGAGACATATTTGTTACACTTTTTTTAAGGTGCGACAATTTGCCACATGTTCTTTCGGCGAAATATGTGTTAATTTATAGTCGTAAAGCTATAAAAAGTTTTTCAATGACGAATTGATGAGCGAGTTCAATTGGGGGTGCCGAGTGAAAGGTGTTGATCCCCAAGAAATTCGAAGAGAAACAAGGATGCAGATTGTAGTTTTGCGAGGCGTCCGGGAGGACCGGCATTTTGGCGGAGGGAAGACTTGCAAAAATCATTCTGTCGGGAAGATGCCCAAAAATGTTGTGGTGATGTGTCCCTGAAGGGAATCGATGATTACGGGCAGGTTTGAAATGTTTCCGGGCCGGTTGATGAGTGGTGAATTTCTGACGATGACCGGCAAAATTTGATTGCGTGTTGTCAAATTGGAAATTACTGTGGCAGTGGCACAAGCAAAAAAAGATATAAGAAATGATGAGTGGCAGGAGTTGATAATGGGACCCTTGCTGATCTCAGCAGACATGAAATAATTCTAATAATGAATAGGCTAACTAGTCAAAATAATAGGACTTGTTAATTTTATTACGGCATTGGGCGGCATATGGCGTGGCCTGTTTGATGGTTAGGCGAAAGGGTTCGGAGTGAATCCTGCGACAATTTGCCATATTCCTTTTTTTTTTAAAAAAAACTAGCTTATTAAGCCGTATCAAAAAGTCAACTTAACGAGATGGAGGGACTCAGATGATTAAAAGAATGAAAGTATTTTCGCTGGGGTTGGGCCTGATTGGTGTTGCCTTGATGGCCCCGCAATTTGTTGGTGCAAAGGCAACTGGACCTTGTGTGAACTGCCATACAATGCATAACAGTCAGGATGGCGACACAGAACTTTATGGTGCTACCCCAAATGGGGCGTTGACCACTGGCGGATGTATCGGTTGCCATACAAGCCCCACTACTTCACTCATTGTAAACAACATTCCAATGGTTTTGACCACTGGAGAACCGGCTGATGTCCTTGCCGGGGGCAACTTTTACTGGGTAAACACTACTGATAGTACAGGACATAATGTTGTCGGTTTAAAAGCTGCTAATCAGGATGTCGCTTTGGCTTTAACTCCTCCAGGCTGGAATGCAAATTTTAATGCCAATGGTCAGGTTACGCTCGGGACTTGGAACCAGCAACTTACCTGTGCAGGTACGTATGGTTGCCATGGCACGCATGAGAATACTGCTGGTACGGTTGTAGACGATTTTACCGCCATCTCCGGCGCGCATCACGCTGACGACTCAGCCATCGACGGTACGACAACGGCCAAGAGTTTCCGTTTTCTTTATGGCATTATCGGCAAAGAGGATCCCACATGGGAAAATGATGCCGTCATCGGCAACACTCTACATAATACATATTTCGGCGTCAGCAGGCTTGGTACTGGTGGTGATGCTATGCCTACATCCGGTGATGCAATTAAAAGCATCAACTATCTCTGCGCGGAGTGCCATGGTGATTTCCACTCAGGTGCCGATACTGCAGGCGCCGATACAGGTATCGACGCTGGTGCCGCATGGCTCAGGCATCCAACTGATATCGACATGAATGCACTTGCGGCCGGTGTGGAGTATAAATCTTACACAGCCTACGATCCCCTTGTTCCTGTGGCCACTAACCGTACGACAGGTGGAGTTGTTACGGTTGATATTTCAAATCCATTTGCGAACAGCGGAGATGCGATAGTGAACTGTATATCCTGCCATCGGGCTCATGGTTCGATAGAACCCGATCTGCTGCGCTGGGATTATGATACATGTGTATCTGCTGGCGGTGACGACACATGTGGTTGCTTTGTATGTCATACCACCAAAGATGATGTTTGATGAACAGGGTGTAAGTGTTATTGTTATGTAAATTTAACAACAGAAAAGATTGTCGCATGAGATAAATTCCGGCCAGGAAACGATACCCCTTCCCTCCTAATCGTTTCCAGGCCGGAATTTTTTTGTCTCATCTCGCTGGTGTTGTGTTTTTAACAAATCAATGCAGCATGTAGTTGATTTGTTTTGCATTTTCAATAATAAACAGTTAGATAATTTTGGTGCTCATGTCATTTGGTATTTTGCGGAAAAGGGATTGGTGCCTCAATGAAAATGATATACTTTTATTGTTAATTATCTGTGGAATGTAACCGGTGATGCGGGGAGGGAGAACATATAACGGCATTGTCTTTGTCCTGTTGCTGACGGTTTTTCTCTGTGACGGTCTTGCGCAGGGAAAGCCATTGTCGTTTACCGGCACCGGAACGTATCAGCATACAGAAGATGAAGGAAGCGAATCACAGGTCAGTCAGAGCACGACCATGGAGCTTGACCAGACGCTGACCCCTGTGATGAGTATTGACGAAACTGTCCGCTATACTTCGACATTCAAGAAGGGAAGTGAAACAGAGGCAATCACCCCGTCGCTTGACTACCAGATTATTAATGATTTCTTTTATTTTGACCTTTCCGGCACATGGAATAAGCTGCGGAACTCCGAAAGACCCGATATGACCAGCAGTAACTGGCAGGGCAGGTGGATTAGCAACTGGCAGAAGGAACTTTGGCCGGTGGTGCAACTTAATTACGGAGCAAGCAGCGCCACTGATGATGAGAGCCCAAGCCGGCTTGACACCGAGAGCACTTCCAGCGGTTTCAATATTGACTGGGATTTGTTGCTGGCTAAAATTTATTACAATATAGACTTGAATGAGTCGGATAATTTTGTTGCCAATAGCAATGATAAATCAACCAATCAGCTCGCCCGTCTGACAACTGACAAAACTTTCTTGCAGGATCGTTTAAATGTTTCTTTCCTCGGGCAATATTCCAAAAACACCCAGGATTATGAAACGAGACTTGCAGCCGGCGGCACGGCGTTGGTGCCAATACCCCGTTCCAGTTACGAAAGCCGCGGCGGAGTTGATCCTGATGATTCCGATGATGATCCTGAATGGACGGAGTTAGCGGTTGGTTTTGCCCCTGTTGCTGCCAATGACCGCTATAATGTCGTCATTAATCAAAGAGCGGCTGAGGAGCCGGTCGATGCAATCTATATTTATACTGGAGACGATCTGTCTGAAACGGAAGAAGGGAATCTCGACCTTTTCCGGTGGACTGTCTATTACAGTAATGACGGTGTCAACTGGCGTTATGTGGATCGGGCGACTAATTTGGGACCCTTCCCGTACAACCACGCAGAGAGACGCTTTGAGTTGAGAATTCCTACCTTAACCGCCAGATATATTATGCTGGTGGAAGATGATATTCCCACAGACGATAATTTCACCATAACTCAAGTCGAAGCATATACCGAGGTTACCGGGCAAGCGGGCCAAAAGTATACCAGCAAAACCGATTCCTTCAATTATTTAGGCGATACCTCGGTCCGTTTACGTATAAACCCTGATCTCCACTGGACGTATAACCTGATACTGGAAGACGGTGAAACAGCAAGGGGAAACGATATTGACCGGACCTATAACTCTTCCAGTTTACTCTGGACCCCCAGCCTGATATTTTCTTCTACCCTCAGCGCCAGTGAATCAGTTGATCAGATAGAGCTTGAAGATGAGGAGAAAACACGCTTTTACTCGATCAGTTTCACATCTCTGCTGCTGCCAACCGTTGATGTCAATTATGGCGTTACCCGCAGCGATGAATATGAAGCGGATGAGAAAACAGGCACCAGCTATAATTACAACATGTTTTTGACGGCATTGATATTTCCTGATTTGACCTCGAATCTCGATCTGGCGTACATAACCGATCATGATGAAGAGACGGATGCAGAAGGGAAGGATTTTAATTCAACCTTGAAGTTTACCGCAAGACTGAACCCTCAACTGACGGTTGATCTGACAGAAAAATATACTCACACCAATAATGAAGGTTCAACAAATGATGACACTTCGACAGAAGATGGTGATTCCACATGGACTGCCGCCAGTCTCATCAGCACGAGCTGGAGGCCATCTGATATTCTGTCCATGCAGGTTGGTGGTGGCAAGGAATGGGAGAGTGAGGAATCTTCTGAATTTATTTATTATCTCAGTGTGACCCTCGCTCCTACTTATAAGACACAGTTGAATTTGAGTTATGATCACAGTGATGACGCAGATGATTATAGTGCGAGTTACAACTGGACTATTAATCATATATTTTCAATGCATGCCTATTGTACATATATAGAAGAAGATGAAATTGATGAAGATGAGGATGAAACTGAATTCGCTTTCGGAGGTCAGTTTGTCGTTCGTTACTGATGTTTGAATTTTAAATGAGAAACATTTACAATTTAATTTTCCAAGGGTTCTGTTCATGAAAAGAATACTATGTTCCTTACTGATGTTGATGTGTTTTTCCTTACTCGCAGGTTGTTCTGGGAAAACGACAATTTCTTTTATGAGAGAAGATGTGACACTTGACTTTGTCAACAGGATCAGTGTTCTTCCTCTGGAAAATAATACGGATCAAAAATACGCGGCAGAACTTGCCAGGGACGTGGTCAACACACAGATTCTGGCCATGAATATTTTTGACGTCGTGGATAAGGGTATTGTTGACAGTGTCTTGCATGAAGAGGCTATTGACCCCGGCTCTCCGGTGAGCCAGCTTATGCTCACCAGACTTGGGCAGCGCCTCAATGTACAGTCTATAATGCTAGGCTCTGTCGATATGGCTGGGGATAAACGGATTGGTTCGGTGATTGTTCCTGAAATGAGCCTAACCTTGCGACTTATCGAAATAAAATCAGGTATTGTATTATGGCAGGCCAGCGGCCATTATGCAGGAGATTCCGTTATAGGACGACTTTTTGGCATTACCCCGGATGATGCTTACAAGGTTACCGTTAAACTTGCCAAGGAACTTCTCTCTACCATACCGGAGAGGCAAAACGTCCCTGTGCCGGTGAGTACTGAACCCGTGGCCGTTAAACCAGTAGCTGATAAAGCAGTGGTTGTTAAGCCGGTATCTGTTGCGACTGATGTTGCTAAGCCCTCTGCTGCGGCCCCCCCGGTTGAAAAGCCAGCGCCAGCTGAACCTGCTGTGGAAGCAGAGCCTGCGGCTGATGATGCGGTGCCAGCTGAACCTGCTGTGGAAGCAGAGCCCGCGGCTGATGACGCGGCGCCAGCTGAACCTGCTGTGGAAGCAGAGCCCGCGGCTGATGACGCGGTGCCAGCTGAACCTGCTGTGGAAGCAGGGCCTGCCGCTGATGACGCGGTGACAGCTGAACCTGCTGTGGAAGCAGAGCCTGCGGCTGATGACGCGGTGCCAGCTGAAACTGCTGCAGAAGCAGAGCCTGCAGCTGTGAAACCATAAAAAAGGATACGAGAGGTGTCGTGATAAAAATCATGGGCCAAAGCCTTGTATCCTCCTGCAGGTAAATTTTATTGCGGGTTACTGAGAAATTATAATTTGTTTCGATTAGTATGAAAAACTACCTCATTATAATGCTGGTGATCATGCCCACTCTGATTGCCTCTTATGCCCAGGCTGTCACTGTGGCTGTTTTTCCAGTGGAAGACCTGAGTGAGGGCCGCAATGGGGTAAATTTCACTCTTACAGATTTTTTACAGCAGAATTTGCAGGAACGAGGGATTGATGTCATACCTAGGGATACGATTATCTCATTTATGTCCAGGAATCGTATCAGATGGCTTGGTTTTCTTGGGACAAGTCATATTTATCAAGTGCGGGATGATCTGGGTGCCGACTTCGTTCTTTTTGGAACAGTCAGTCAGCGGCAGGAATTACCCCTGGCAGCTTTCGGCATGGTTCTTACCTTGGTACGCACCAGTGATGCCCGTACAGTATGGACTGAGGTCGGTGGGGTGAGCAAAGCTGACATCTCAAATTTTCTGGCCATTGATGAGCCGGAAAGTATCGATGATTTATTTCCGGTTCTTGCTCAGCAACTGCTGAGCAGTTGGCCGGCTGTTCTGGAAGTTACCGGTCAAAATCCATGCATAGTTATTGAATCAACACGACTTTCGCCACAGCATGTCAAACCGGGGGATGAGGTGAATTGCGCAGTTAAAATCCGCCCGCCGGCAGGGGGCGAAACGATCTCACAAGTGCTGCTTATGGTGGGTGATGAT
This sequence comes from Thermodesulfobacteriota bacterium, assembly GCA_040755455.1. Classification (GTDB taxonomy): domain Bacteria; phylum Desulfobacterota; class Desulfobulbia; order Desulfobulbales; family SURF-16; genus SURF-16. The sequence goes on from JBFMAY010000001.1 coordinate 334,160, forward strand.
AATTATCTTGAGATGGTGGAGATATCCCCTAATTCCTACTCTGTTGTATGGTCTGCGCCGGACGGCCGGGACGGCTTTTTGCCTGTCAGTCTTGTTTTAAGATGTCAATCAGGCAGAACGCTGGTTTTTTTTGTCGGTAATTATCAGATTGACACGAGTTCACCTAAGTTGAGTTTAAAAGTTGCTGGAAAAAGAGTGAACAATTTTATAGCATTTAATGACAGGCTGCCGATTACTCCGGTTTGGCAGGATCCGGAGCCGCTTTCCCGCTGGTCCTTATTTATTCAGAGCATGACCGGGCAGGTAATGGCAGGCACGGAGAATAAAGGTGCTCTGCCCAAGCGGTTTGTCTGGCGAGGGCAACGTCCAGATGGTCATAAGGCTGAAGACGGTATCTATGAAATCGTGTTGAAGGTATGGGACAGGGCTAATAATCCCTCCGTGGCAACGCAAAAGGTGTTTTTAAAGAGTAATCCGCCAAATCCGAGGATAAACGCGGCAGTAGGTAATGAAAATCTCATCGTAACATTGGATTCTGAAAATGCGATACCCGTTGATTTCTGGAGTGCCGAAATTATGTATTCGGACGGCGAAGTCTTACTGCAAAGTCAGGGAAGTGATCTTCCTGTCGACATCCTTATCCCATTTCCCTCGCCATCAGATTCAAGGAAGCTTGAATGTTTTGTCAATATGAAGGATGTATTAGGCAATAAGGTTCAGAAAAAAATTGATAACCTTATGCAATTAATTACTGTTGAGGATAACGCACCTGAACCACCAAAGCAGCAAGAGTGGGTTCCAGAATTTTAACGAGCAGATCATTTATTATGAATTTTGCACAATCCAGATATTTCATTCCATTTTTACTCATTGCAATTCTTTTAGGGGTCAGTTCCTGCACATCATCGAGGCCTTCTCTCGAAAAAAAAAATGTTTATGAAGGTGAAAGTGTCTGCTCCGTGGCTCTTCTTCCCTTTATCAATGCCAGCCGTTTTGAACAGGGCAATTTTATTTCCCAACGTGTCTTTGCTGCAGAATTAAACCGCGTTGGCGGAATTGCAGTCGCCTCTGAGGGTGATGTGCAAAATATTTATCGGGAACTGCGTATATTTCCTAATCAACTTCCTGATATTGAGCAAATCAAGGTGGTTGGCAGCCGTCTTGACGTTCAGCTCGTGATCAGTGCCAGGATAACGGAAATGGAAGAAAAAATGGGGGATAACTATGTAAATCCTGTTTTGGCTTTGACATTGCAAATCTATGACGCCAAAAGCGGTAAAACGATGTGGACAACCCATCACAGGCGGGAGGGTTCGGATTATCGGACTGTTATGCATTTTGGACTCGTTAATAGCGTGACTCAACTCAGTCGGATCATGTCTGATGAGATAATTGAAGAATGGTTCGCCGAAGGAATGAAGCAATGCGGAAAATAGGATTTTTGTGGGGGGTTATTTTTTTATGGATGTTGTCAACCTCCGGTGTCGTGTATGCATGGCCTTGGGGAGCAGAGAAACTTGTAACCATAAATGGCAGCAATTTCACGACTGACGATTTTAAAAACTGGTGGATAAACTGGAAAGAAAAGGACACTCATTTCCCTGAATTACCTGACCCTTTTGTTGATTGGCATTTGTTGGTTCAGGAGGCTGAAAAAATGGAGCTTTATAATGAACCTGAGTACCGCCATAAAATAGATGTATTCCTCAAGGCTCGAACATTGCTCCTTTATAAGGGTGATAAGGTCAGTTCGCGTATTAAAATATCGGATAAGGAACTGAAAGACCGTTATGATGAAAAATTTCTGCCCCGTTTACAGTTGCAGATACTTTATTTCAATGACGAGGCCGTGGCGAAAAAATCGTTCACACAAATAAAAGAAGGAAATCTCGATTTTGCCAAGTTTGCGGCTGAAGCGAGAGTTATTGATAAGAATTCCGTGTATTATGAGGAAAAATGGTCACGGAGCAACCAGCTCCAGCAGGAGTGGCGTCCTGTGGTAGATGGTTTGACCCTTGGAACGATGTCCGAGCCTTTTCAATGGAGTAAAGGTTATGTCATCATCCGTCTCAAGGAACAGAAAGGATACGATGCTGAGGATTTTGAGTTGCTCAAACCAATGATCACCAATGAGATCAGGGAGATAAAGGATCAGGAACTTACTGTCGAACTTGTCGAGCAATTGAAGAAAAAATATCAGGTTAAAATAAACCAGCCGGTTTTTGATGCCTTGAATCTGGATTCTGCTAATGAAGAACTCCTTGATCAGATTCTTGTTTCCATGGACAATGAAAATTATACGGTGAGAGTTTTTCTGGAACTCGTCAATAAGGAACTGCAGTTCCGTAAACAGTATGGCTTTGATGTTGAAGAGGCAACTAAACGGAAAAAAAGGCTCCTTGATGGAGTGCTTGCCCAGACTCTTACCACAAGAGGGGCACTTGATGAGCATTATGAAAGAAAAGAACCTTTGAAGCCACTTTACCTTTTTTATACTCAACACCGTCTGATAAAGGAACTTGAAAAACGCCTTTTTAGACCGCAGGTTCAGGTCAGTGAGCAGGATATCGAAAAGTATTATCAGGAAAATCTGGATCGATTTTCTCAACCTGAAATGGTCTCCATAGCCGTGGTGGAGGATGAGGAAAACCTTATTAATAAGATGTATGAGGAAATGAAAAGAGGCGTTGATCTCTTAGAGGTTGCGTCCCGTTATTATTCCGGTGAAGTACCGGTACAGAACATGCAGTTTAAATATCTTGATCCTATTGTTCAGAAAGTTATCGATAATCTTGTGATTGGAGAAGCGAGTAGTCCCTTTGTTGTAAAAGGTCACCATACAATCATTAAATTGATAAAACGGACTCCCGCCACCCCTATGCCTTTTGACCATGTACACGATAAAGTTGCCGGCCTGGTTGATAACGAAAAATTTTCCAAGGTACGTAATGAGTATCTTGCCGCTCTGAAGGAAAAATCGGTTATTGAAATAAACAACCGCACGTGGGAGAAAATTAAAAAGGAGCTCGGTGATCTTCATGTCGGGAAATAAAATTAAGTTATTTTTTGGACTTGCGTTCATCCTTAGTTTGCTTGTTTCCTGCGTAAGCAGTCAGCCGGTGCGCCAGCCGCGGAAAAGCTGTGTGGAATGCCACGCCGATATGGCTGCCGCTTTCAAACAGGGAGTCGTTCACAAACCTGTGCAAGAAGACAATTGTGAGGCCTGTCATCTTCATCATGGAATGATCGGCGGAATTTATCTTCGTCAGAATTTGCCTGAACAGTGTTTTGTATGTCATCGGCAGAAAGAAGAGGAGAGCAAAAAGAAATCTGTGCACAAGCCTGTTGCTGAAGGCCGCTGCCAGTCCTGCCATGAGGTACATAACAGTACTTATAAAGGCCTGCTGAAATCAGGCAGCCCGGAGATCTGCTTTACATGTCATGACAGGAAACAATTTTCCCGGGCGAATGTGCATGCCCCTGTTAAAGAAGGGTGTGCCAGCTGTCATGTAAATCATGGATCAGACGTGAATTTCCTCCTCAAACAGGATGAGGACAGCCTCTGTCTTTCCTGTCATAAGACTGATCAGGCTGCTTTTCGTAAAAGTCACCGGGATTATCCGGTGCAAGGAAAGTGTGTTCTCTGCCACAGCCCGCACAGTTCAGATGGCCTTCATTTGTTAAAGTCGGTCGTGCATAAGCCGGTGGTGGAGGGTAATTGTGCCGGTTGTCATCAGATAGGCGCAAAAGGGGAGTTGCAGATCAAAGGCGATGCAAATGCAGGGTGCTTAACCTGTCATCCGCGCAGCACCATGAAAATGACCAGCCAGCATAAGCCTTATACCGAGGGGCTTTGCCTGAAGTGTCACGCATCTCATGCCAGCGAAGACAGCTATATGCTTGCCATGTCCGCCGTCAAGGTATGTGTAAATTGTCACACCAGTGCAGACAAGAGCAAGATCAAAAGCAGCCATGACCCATTCGGCAAGGGACAGTGTCTTTCCTGCCATGTGGGGCACATTTCGCAGCAGGTGGCGCTGTTGGCCCGTGAGTCTTCGCAGCTTTGCTATAAGTGTCATGAGAAAAAATTGTACAGCGAGGGGCGCGTTTCGCATTCTCCGGCTGCAGAGAGCAAGTGTCTTGGCTGTCACAAGCCTCATGACGCTGGTGAACGAAGATTACTTATTAAGAATGAGAGGGATATGTGTCTTGCCTGCCATCAGAAGAGTGCCAGCGAGATGGGCAGCTTTAGCCTGCATACCCCTTTTGCCAACGGTGATTGCAGCCGTTGTCATGAGCCCCACCAAGGGGAAAGAAAGAATCTTTTAAAGGAAAGTGAGGTCGGCGGCAAGCTTTGTTTTACCTGTCATAAGGTTCTGGAAAAACAGAATGAGAATATTATTTTTCATGCCCCTTTTGCTAAAAAAGAGTGCGAGAAATGTCACTCTCCCCATGCAGGAGATTATGTTTACAGCCAGAAAGAAAATCCCGGCAAGCGGTGTCTTGCCTGTCATGGGGGAATGGAAAAAGTGATCAATGACTACCCTGTGTTGCATGGACCGTTTAAAGATCTCAATTGCTCTGCCTGCCATATAGCCCATGGCTCCGCATACCAGAAAAATCTTGCCAAGAAACAGCCGGCTCTTTGCCTCAGCTGCCATCAGCAGATTTCCAAGTATTGGCAGGAAGGTGTGGCGCATGATCCGGCGACAAAGGATTGCTTGGTCTGCCACGAGCCCCATGCCTCCAAAAATAAGGGAATTGTCATTGAAAAAGATGGTTTGCTCTGCGCCCGATGTCATAATCTCACCGAAACACGATTTACTGCCGTACATCAAGGAATTCGTCCGGCCAATGAATCCTGTCTGAAGTGTCATGATCCGCATGGCGGCCCGGCAAAGGGATTATTGTTCCCGGTAAGTCATAAACCGTTTGCTGAAGGCAAATGTAGTCCGTGTCATCCTGGGGAGGGCAGAAAATAATGTCATATTATTATCGAATTGTTGTCATTTCCTGGCTTGCCATAGTTCTGCCCATAGCAGCTGCAGCAGATACCGTCTGCTTTAACTGCCACAAAAAGGAGGCTTTCAGCGGCAAGGTTGTCCATCGGCCACTGGCCCAGGGCCAATGCAGCGCCTGCCATAATCCTCATGTGGCACATTTTAAGGGGTTGTTGGAAAAGGAAGGTTCCGCTCTCTGTTTTTCCTGTCATGAGAAGCAGCAGGAAGCATTCAAGCAGGGTATGGTCCATCAGCCTGTGCGCAGCGGGCAATGCCTTGCCTGCCATGAGCCGCATGCAAGCTCCAGAAATGGGCTTCTCAAGGAGCAGTTGAGCGCAACCTGCTTTGGTTGCCATGACAAACTGCTGCAGAAATATCAATATACCCACAATCCTTATGCCCAGGGACAATGTTATTCCTGCCACCGCCCTCATCAGTCTTTGTTCGGCCAATTGCTTAAGGATGAACCTGATAAGGTCTGTCTGTCCTGTCATAAATCCCAGGATCTGCAGAATGGCCATGTGAATTATCCCGGAAGTCTGCGCAACTGCCTTTCATGCCACAATCCACATGGCAGCGGGCGCAAAGGCATTGTGCGTGACGTCCTCCATGCCCCTTTTGCCAAAGGATGTAAAGAGTGTCATGATAAGGGCGAAATACAGGGCAGCACCCAAAACTGTCTCAGGTGTCATCAACCAGTTGCAACCGGAATGCTTACCCGGCACAGTCATTTAACGGGTAAGGGAGAAAATAAATGTGTGGCATGTCATTCACCCCATGCCGGCAATGAAAAGAATTTGTTAAAAGGCACTCAGTTGCAGGTATGCCGTAGCTGTCATAATGATACTGTTGCGCGGTATGAAGACAAACTTTACAGGCATCCGAAGGCGAAACAGGGATTGTGTATAGAATGCCATGAGGTGCATGGCTCAAACAGGCTTGCCATGCTGCGGGGCGATGGCAATGCCATTTGCACCCGGTGCCATGAAACCCAGGGGAAATTCACTCACCCGGTTGGGGAAAAGATTGTGGATGTGAGAACAGGTCAGATGGTGACGTGTGTCAGCTGTCATCTGCCCATGGGGTCTGATTTTAAATATGAATTGATATACAGTGGATCGAAGGATTTGTGTGTTCAGTGTCATAAGAGATACTGATGGGCAGATCGATTCAGCACTTTCGATTACAGAATGCCGATTTGTGAAGGAGTCTCTATGAAGTACGTGAGAAATATGTTGGGCCAGTCAGCATTGCTGGTAGCCTCAATTTTTATCGTCGCGACAACTTCCTTGGCTGCCGGGCCCTGGACCTGGAAGGCAACCCTTGACGGCGCAGGCTCCGGTCAAGCTATTGTCATGCCTACTGCCCTGCATATTGATGCCGAGCGACAACGTTATTATGTGGTCGATAGCGGTGGCAACAGATTGCTTTCTTTTTCCCGTGAAGGAGATTTTCTTCATGCCTTTACCGCGGAAGGCAAGTTACAGATTCCTTATGATATTGTTCGTGATAACGCCGATGTTATCTGGGTAGTCGAGAAAGGACGTAACAGTCTGACAAGTATTGATGTCAAGGCAAAACAAATTTTAACGCACATCATAAAGGATGGTGGAAGGAGCCTTGCGCTGGATCGCATTGACTTCAAGGATGGTTTTTTTTATGTCCTGGATAAAGAAACTGGACAAATTGCCATACTGGGCAGCGATCTTTCTGTGAAGAGCTGGATATCCTGTGCGGATTGTACCTCTGGCATTGTTGATTTCAAACTCACCAGCGATGGTATCTGGGCCTTGGATCAACTGGATAAGAAGGTGGTACACTTTGACGGCAATGGAAAATTGATAAAGAATTTCGATGTCGGGCAGAAGGTGGAGTTCCCTGTCTCTCTGGCAATTGGTCCTGCTGGCGATGTTTTCATTCTTGATCGCCATTTGGCGAACATTGCCGTTTTTGACGCACAGGGGGGCTTTAAGTATGCCGTTTTTGGCAAGGGTTGGGCGCGTGGTGAGCTTTATTTTCCGATCGAAATAGTATTTGACCCGTGGGGAGATCTTTGTGTTGTAGAAGAGGGCAATGGTCGAGTAGAAGTATTTGGCCGTTAAAAGGGGTGACCATGAAGACAACAAAAGGTGTCAAGGTACTGGTTACGCTGCCTTTGATCCTGTTTCCTCTTGTGTGCGATGCCAAGGTTACGGGGCAATGCGGCAATTGTCATACCATGCATAACAGCCAGGGGGGCACTGCTGTTGTGCAGAATATGGTAGATGGCGCTATGGATTTATCATTTACCCCAAATGAAGGCTTGCTCAATACCAACTGTATTGGCTGTCATCAGGGGAATAATAGTGTTGGAAGCCGTACCACGCCATATGTTCTGCAGACCAACCCGCCGACATACAGCAGTACAGGCACGGAGGGCGACACAACTACTCTGGCTGGTGGAAATTTCTACTGGGTGAGCAGCGGACTGGAGGCAACCGGTCATAATGTGAACGGTATCGCTGCCTCTGACAGCCGATTGGGCAATATCCCACCAGGCGGGGTTGATTTAGGCACACAGCTCACGTGCGCCGGTACCAGTGGTTGTCATGGCGACCGGACGGTAAGCGGGGAAATCCGGTCCATGATGAAGTCCCACCATGCCAATGTTATGACCAGTTGGAAGGATGGTTCGACTTTGGCGAAAAGTTATCGCTTTCTCTATTCCGTGCAGGGATGGGAGGATGTGCAATATGAGTATCGTCCTGAAAGCACTCGCCATAACAAATATTACGGCATTGATAGAACCTCGGAGACGGAGAATGATGACAGCACCATCAGCAGCCTCTGTGCCAAGTGCCATGGCAACTTTCATCAGGGTGCGGGCAAGATAGCTTCCGGCACTTTCGGCAGCAGCGGTGTCTGGCTGCGGCATCCTACCGATTTTGATATGGGCAGGGCCTCTTCGACGGATGAATATACGGCATATAATGGTGGCTCAGGTTCGAATAATCTCTACAGTGTCATCTCCCCGGTTGCCACCGCAAGTAAAACAGAGTCAATAAACAGCACCATTTATACCGCTGCCGATGATGCTATTGTCATGTGTCTCTCATGTCATCGTGCTCATGGGACTCCGTATCAGGCTATTCTACGGTGGGATTATAAAGCGTGGCCTGGCGGCGGATATAATGGTTGTGCTGTCTGTCATACGACCAAGGACTAACAGGCTGTTTCTCGATGAATAAAAAAGCAGGTTTTTTTATTATGAAAGCACGTTTGGTTGCAGCAAAAAATATCATCTCGTATTTGGTCGTTCTGCTCTGTGGGATTTTTTTTCTTGGCGGTTGTCAGCAGGGAGGAGCGGTTAGTGGCGATTCCTTATCCCGTGCAGCTTTTCAGGAAAGCAGCGGAGACGCTAAGCTTTCTGTCTTCTTGCGTTTGAAAGAGCCTGAGGGGCCGAATTTGTGGATAAAAATCAGCAATCTTGAGCTCGGTTCTTATAATACGTGGTTCCCTCTCAGGACTGCACGGGAGGAAATCCTATGCCAGGACATGCGATCCAACGGACAGATTCTTGCCGGCAGAGGAGGGGTTCCGGCCGGTCGATACCAGAGCGTCCGATTTACGGTTGAAAAGGCTGCCCTTGAACGAGAGGGGGAAAAGGTTTTACTGTCTGTAGACAACCCTGTTATTGAAATCAATTTCCCAGTTGAGCTCAGCCTTACCAAAGGAGACAGTACATCGCTTTTCGTGACATGGGATGTTGCCGGTTCCATGCAGGGAACCGCCATGTTAAGTCCAAAAATGACCATTAACCTGCAGCGTATTCCCCTTGTGACAGATCTGGCCTATGTCTCCTGTCCGGAACTTGATACCATTTACATAGTTAGAACAGATGTGAATATGGTATGCGGTTCCATCGGCATCAGCGGCAAGCCAACAACTATTATAGCGAACCTGGATAAAAACAGGCTTTTTGTGCTTGCTCCGAAGGACTCTGCGGTTAAGATTTTCGAGCTGACCTCGAATCGGTTGATCGATCAAATCAGGATACCCCTTTCTGTAAAATCAACCTATATGGCGGTCAGTTCGGATGGGAAGTGGGCATATTTGCTGGATGAAATGGGCAATAATCTGGTCCGTCTCAATCTGCAAACCGGTACTGTTGACGGGCAGATTCGTGTCGGCTCGCGCCCAAAGTATATGCTCTATCTTGAGGAGCAGAATTTGCTGGCGATTTCCTGCGCATATGCCCAGAAGGTATATTTTTTGGATGCAACTTCCTTGACGATCGTCAATACGGTTGACACCGGAGGAACACCAGATGGTTTACTGGCGCGGGATAACTATCTCTTTGTGGCAGAGAGTTCCAGTAATTCGGTGTCGGTTTTTGAGCTTCCCGGTGGCAGGAACAAGGCACGTTTTAACGTGGGCGTCAAACCAAGACGGCTTGTTTTCGGTAACAGCCATATTTATATTTCGAATTATGGGGCAGGTAATGTTTCATTGCTGAGGCCCGGTCAACTTAATGTCTCCCGAAGCATCCAGGTAGGTGGTATGCCCTGTGCAATGGATGTGTCACTCTCTCGCCAGTGGCTTTATGTGGGCGATGAGAATAAAGGGGGAGTTTGTGTCGTTGATCTTTCGTCAAACAAGGTTGCCGGTTGGATCGAACTGGGCGCCCCGCCGGATACAGTTGTAGTGGTTAATTAACCGGCAGCTCTACCGTCACCGTTGTATGATCATTTATCTGGCTTTCCAGATAAATTTCTCCATGGTGCTGGGCAACAAGTTCGCGACTGACTGTAAGCCCCAGACCAATGCCCTCTGATGCCGGTTTTGTTGAAAATGAAGGCTCAAAAACCCTTTTTAAATTTTCAGCTGATATGCCGATGCCAAAATCGGTGAAAATCAGTCGAATCATCTTTTTCCCGTTTTTTTCAATTTCATTGGTGCTGATCCTGATTATTTTATTTATATCCTTTTGCGAATAGCGTTCGTTGAGTGCACGGCGGGCATTGTTCAGTATGTTGAGAAAAACCTGCTGCATCTGTCGGCCATTGGTTCTGTATGGCAAGGTGGTATTGAAGTTTGTATCAACCGTGGTTCCGTCAATGCGGAAATAGTGACTCATGAGATTGAGGGAGTTCTGTAAAACTTCTTCAATCGGGGCAAGTTCTTTTGATTGTGCATCATCCTGCCCATAGGCGAGCAGGTTTTTGGCAAGGCCGGCTATTTTTTCTCCCTCCACGATAATTTTCTTAAAAAGCTTATCCCGTTCAAGTTCAAAGTCAGGATCGCAGGAGGCATCAGCCAAAACCTGGGCATAGTTAATGATACCGTTGGTGAGATTGCTGACCTCATGGGCAACACCAGTCGACAATTCTCCAAGTACGGCCAAGTGAGAAACACGAACCATTTCCGCCTTTTTATTCTTTTCAGCAGCAAGGCACTGTTCTAACTCCTCTATTTTTGTGTGCTCTTCGGATAAATCAAGCCCCAGGCAGATTATTTGATACGTGTTATCATTTCCCTCAGGATATTTAACGAAACTGCAACGAATGTGCGAGACGGGGTTGTGTGTTTTTGTTGTCAGTGACATAGGAAAAGTTTGGCATGTCGTGGTAAGATTCTCAAGAAATTGCGTCGTGGAATTTTTTGTACCAGCTTCATTGTGCGGCATAATGAAAAAATCACACCATTGCCTGCCGATAAGCTCTGACGGGCTGAAGCCGCATTTTTCAGCAATACTGCTGCTGATGTCAAGAATGTTGCCTTCACTAGAAATTACAGCGAAAAATCCTTTCAGCGAAGTGGCAAGATCTGTAATGGTTTGACGGTATTGGTGCAGTTGGCTTTGCATGTCATCGCGTTGCTGCAGCAGATCAACCATTGTGCCTGTCAGAATGGTCAATTCCTGGGATGGACAATTTATCTGAATGCTGCTGTTCTGGCCAGAAACGGCCTTGCTGCTTTTGTTGATAAGTTGCAGTAATGGAATAATCAACTGGCGATGAAAAAGGGTCAGGACTGTCACCAGCAAAAAGACGACAAAAGTGGCAGAGCCGATGATAATATTCTGAAAGCCTATCAACTTTTTTTTGGCGTTATTTACCAGCACCCGGTCAAAGAGGATGAGTCTTTCTCCAAGGGTGCGCATCTCACTGTTTAGATTGCGTTTGTTTTCAATCTCTTCAGCGCCAGATTCGATTTTTCGCAGCAGGAGGATGATGCCTGGCAGATCAATACTGTTTAAAAAAGTCAGTTTATATTCATCCCCTATGCTTTTTTCGCTCAGAATGTCTGTCAAGTTGGCGTTGAGTTTTTCCATTTCAGTAGAAATGCCGGAAAGTTTTGATTGCTGACTACCCAGAAGGGCCTCAGAGACATGTTCACGGATGATGGAATATTGAAAAATAAGATTCTCTGTCCGTGAGATAATGGCTTCATGTTCCTGATAGAGCTGATATTGGCGGACTCCCTGGCTGAGCAAGATAACCAAGGCGGCGAAGACTGCCAGGTAAATGGTGTAGATGGTTGATTTGAGTGGAAGTGTCATTGTCAGCCTTGAGATGGCGGGGGAGACAGGTGTCTCCCCTGTTTTTTATAATTACATGTGAAGGTAAACGGTGTTTATTTGGAATCCCCCTGCCACGTATAAAGAATAGGCAGACGATACAGAACTGCCCGGTAAACCACAATGTATGTGGCATATACGGTTATGGCGATTACAACCTCGCGCCAGTGAGGAATTTCCTGATAAAGTTGCCAGTTAAAGGTTATCAGGGCTGTATTCAATCTGTTTAAGGCGATGCCGAATACCGCGGTAAAGGCGGCAAAGCGAGCAAGTCCGGCCCTGTTCGTCCGAATGGCCATGGTAAAGAAAACAAGCGGCAGAATGACACCTGCAGTGATTTCGAAAATATACAGCTGTCCCCAGCCTGAAAGAAGATATCCCCATTCATTATCATGGGCAAGTGCAACCAATTTGATAACAAGGTAGGTGATCAGGGCCATAGAGCAACCCTTGGCGATTCCCAGAGTAATCTTGTCAAGATTTTTGGTAAAATTAGCATCGCATCGCCATTGCAAGAACCATTTGCTGAGGGTGCTGACCACAATCAGCATGGAAAGACCGCCAAATATGGAAGAGCAGAAAAAATGAAACCATTGGAAGGCCGCCGAATACCAGAGGGGATGAACCTTGCCGGGCGCATAGGTAAAGAGTGCGCCCAATGCGCCCTGATGCAGGGTGGAAAGTATGATTCCTGCAATGGTGAGACCCAATACAATACTTTTGATGAATTTTTTGGGTTTTACCCATCCCATTAGCTCGCTTGCTGCCGGCACCAACTCAGCAACCTGCACAGAGAGATAGGTGGCAACATGCCAGGCGACCAGAAAGAGTACCGCTGCAGGACCGAGTGAAACAAACATTGGGTAAACAAGACGCCATGGCTGGCCGAGGTCTACCTGAAGAAATATTACAGCGAAGAAGTAGCCAAGCAGTCCATTTAACAGACCAAGGCGCTCGATTGGCTTGAAATCCTTTCTGCCGAAAAGTTCTACAGTGGTTCCCATCATGAACCCGGAAGCTGATAAGGGAACCATGACAAACAGCCCCCAGCCAAGAAAGAGCCCCCAAGGATAATCATAGGAGCTGTGTGTAGCCCAGCCGAGGCCAAAAACGAAACGTCCAACAAGTATCGGAATCCCGACCGCATAAATGATGGCAAGTATCCAGTTGAAAGGATTACGGAAAAGTTGCTTCATGTATTCCTGTGGAGTTAATCCAAGAAACAGTTTATCTTTCCATGACCAAGGATTATTGGTATTTGGCTTTATGAGTGTATCGATGGGTTGGAAGCCTTCAGCTATTAATTTTTTCATTTTTCCCCTCCTGTTATGCCTTGGGCGACTCTTCTTGATTTGCCTGCTTCCTGGTTGACAGGAGATGAAAGCCAGTGAACAACGCTGGCCAGATGCAGAGAACCATGGGTACAATGGCAAGAAAATCCTTGACGTAACTGATAATTGGTTCCTTGCCGAGGTGTGTATCAAAGCCGATTTCTTCAAATGGCACATCAGAGAGATACATCCACGAAGTACCACCTACTTCATGCTCTCCATAAAGGTGATCGACGTATTTTCCCGGGTTTCCCTCAATCTTTTCATGGGCAAGAGCAATTAGGTTTTTCCTTTTGCCGAAGGTCATTACGCCTTGAGGGCAAGATTCAACACATGCTGGAGGACGTCCGAATTTAAGGCGAGTGTCATAGCACATGATGCATTTTTTGACGACAGGATTAATTGGGCTTGAATAACTGTATGCAGGAACATAAAACGGACAGGCAATCATGCATGTGCGGCAACCGACACATACCTTGGGGTTATAGATAACCGCCCCTTCAGGAGTTTTTGTGTAGGCGTTTACAAAACAGGAGGTAAGGCAAGCGGGTTCATTACAGTGATTACATTGAATTTTTCTAAAAAGCGGGTGCTCACGTCCTTCAACTTTATAGCGGTTTACCACAGTATAGGCCTTTTCTGTAGTACGGCGAGGCAATCCTCCGTGACGGTGCTCATCAAAGACGCTGTAGTCATCAAAAGGCTTATCTGGTTCAGGTAGACCCTGTTCCTTGTTGCAAGCTGCTTCACATGTGCGGCAACCTACACATTTGGTCAAGTCCACCAGCACTCCCATGCTATCAGGATAACCGCCAAAATCCCCCCCAGCAGCTGAGGCATTTTTGGCTTTGCCAGCGGCAGTGGCAGCAGCGATACCTCCTGCTAGGCTACCCTTAATAAAATTTCTCCTGTTCAATTTCTTCATATTTTCACCTATGCGTTGAGTCAATTTCGGTTAACTTTTAATGATGAGCTGTTTCATTGCCTGCTTTTGGTGTGTATTGTCCTGTGTTGTAAAATTTTTCGCCTTTTTCAGTCATGGCGTGACAATCCTGGCAGCCAACTGGTCCACCAGTTTCTTGGTGGCAACCCATACAATTCAGGTGAAAAGCAGCTTTGAGCCCTGGTTTTACTTTGTGGTGACGAAGTGGATTTTTTTCGCTTATTGACAGATTGGTTGAGGAAAACGGTTCGATGAGGTGGCAACTGCTGCACGCCGGTGATTCAGCTTCGGGGCTGTTTTTGTGGCATGGAATACACGTTTGATCCTCCGGTGGGGTGCCTGCGGTGTGGTGGTGGCATAGTGAACAGTTGTTTTCAACTGCCTCTATATGCATGTCATGATCAAAGCTTACCCCCTCATACAGGTTGGCAAGGCTGCTTAGTTCAAAGACCTCTCCCTTGGCGCTTATTGGCAGGACCAATGGTGCTGCCATAGCGATGAATGCAGCAAGGCCAAGTCGTTTTTCTTTTTTAAAACCCATTTTCTTTCTCCTTTTGAGAATGGATGAAAAGGTCAGGCCATTCAAAAACGCGACCCTGAATTTAAAGTGGCTTGCGCCTGCAAAACCGATTTGAATAAGCTTTAAGCATGAATAGTGCCAATGTGTGGTGTGTTTGTAGTTTTAGAAAATCAGTAGCGTGTCAGGGTGCGAGAAGAAAATAAAAAAATGAATAACGGCTCAATTCGGCAGGGGGGTGCTACACAAAAGTGTGGCAAAAAGTGTTGCATGCCACACTTTTGTAGCTACAGATGTGTGGCGTTATGTTGGACGTGTTCGCTGTTGCTTGCCTCGCAACATTTCTTCGTTCAACCGGCTAAGTTCCTTGCATTTTAATATGATGTTGACCTCTTCAGCATCGATGGTTTCCGACACCAGAAGTGTTTCAGCAAGTTTGTGGAGATAGGCTATTTTCCCTTCAAGAATAATCATAGTTTCCTGGTAGCAATCTTCTATGATTTTGTTGATTTCCATATCTATAGCCTGGGCTGTTTCTTCGCTGTAGGAGCGCTTTATGGAACCGGTCTGAAGAAAACTCTGGTCGGCAACGACATAGGCACGGGGACCGAGCAGATCACTCATGCCCCATTCGCAAACCATCCTGCTGGCGATTTCCGTGGCGGACTGCAGATCACTGCTCGCACCAGTGGTAAACTGGTTGAAAACAATTTCTTCCGCTGTCCTGCCGCCCAGCAGGGTCATTACTCTGGCTCTCAGGTACTCCCTTGAGTAGGAGTGCCGGTCGTCTAATGGAACCTGCTGCGTCACACCCATTGCCCTTCCTCTGGGGATAATAGTTATTTTATGAACCGGGTCAGCTTCGGGCAGCAATTCTGCAACAATGGCGTGTCCAGCCTCATGGTAGGCCGTTACCTTTCTTTCCTGGTCGCTGATAACCATTCCTTTGCGTTCGGCCCCCATCAGTATTTTGTCCTTCGCCTCTTCAATATCAACTGTTTCGATGAAATTTTTATTTTTGCGGGCCGCCATCAACGCAGACTCATTCATGAGGTTAGCAAGCTCTGCCCCGGTAAAACCCGGAGTGCTTTTGGCAACCTTTTGCAGCGCGACATCTTTGCCCATGATGAGTTTTTTGGCATGCACATCTAAAATCTGTTCTCTTCCTTTCACATCGGGGGGCAATATATTTACCTGCCGATCAAAACGCCCAGGACGAAGAAGGGCAGGGTCAAGCACATCAGGTCGATTGGTTGCTGCAACTATGATGACTGTTTCCCCTGATTTGAAGCCATCCATCTCAACCAGTAAGGCATTCAGGGTCTGCTCCCTTTCATCTTGGCCGCCTTGTGCTCCTGCTGCTCCTCGGCTTCTTCCGACTGCATCAATTTCATCAATGAAAATTATGCAGGGAGCGTTTTTTTTCGCCTGTTCAAAAAGATTGCGCACCCTTGATGCGCCGACACCAACAAACATTTCAACAAAATCAGATCCGCTCATGCTGTAGAATGGAACACCCGCTTCACCGGCAATTGCCTTGGCCAGCAACGTTTTTCCTGTCCCAGGTGGCCCTTGAAGAAGTACTCCTTTGGGAATACGCCCCCCCAGTTTGGTGAATTTGCTTGAATTTTTAAGAAACTCCACGGTTTCAACAAGCTCTTCCTTGGCTTCGGGAATACCTGCAACATCTTCAAAGGTGATATTGAGTTTTTTTTCCGGTGTTATCAGGGCATTACTCTTGGTAAAGCCGCTGCCCTTTTGCTGCCGCATCAAGAAATACATCCACCCTCCCAAAACAATGATCAGCAGGAGGGGCGAAAAAAGCAAGGAGGATGTTCCCTTGGCGGGACGGGTGGTAACAGTAATGTTTTGTTTTTCAATTTTTTCCAGAATAGTTTGGATATCAGGGGCAAATGTTTGATACTGCCGGTCAAATTTGTCGGTGGCTTCAATCAATCCGCCTTGTATGGTAACTTTTATAATCTCCTTATCGTTTAACTGACCCACAAAAGTGGAATAATCAACGTAGGGAAGTTTATTTTCCGCCTTCCAAAAATTTATAGCGATGAGAACAGCCACTGCCACCAGAAGAAGAATCAAAAAATTGCGAAAGCTGAAATTCATTAAAACCTCCACAGATAAATTTGGGCATTATTTACACAATATTATCCTTTAATTTTTTGTTAAAGCAAGCTTTGGGCCTTGTTGTTGAAAAAGAATCTAGATATTAATAATTGATAGGAAAATAAAAAAA
The DNA here is from genome assembly GCA_040755455.1 of Thermodesulfobacteriota bacterium. Taxonomy (GTDB): domain Bacteria; phylum Desulfobacterota; class Desulfobulbia; order Desulfobulbales; family SURF-16; genus SURF-16. The sequence continues at coordinate 350,764 of JBFMAY010000001.1, forward strand.
ACATGAAAAGCGCTGGAACAGGAGGAAAATATATCCGTTGATCAGCAGCATGAGCCGGAAAGGTGATTTTGGGATAATTCGCCTGCTGAGAGTTTTTTCGGTAGCGTGAAAACCGAGCTGTTTTTTTCTCGCATTACACAACCGTCGGAAATGAGGTCAGGGTGGACCTGCTCGATTACATTAGAAATAATGTTTACCGCAATAAGTGGTAGTTCATAGGATCTTTTAAGTACTCAGTTCGAGCTGAGAAAGGTCAATATCATATTGTCTTATTTTTCTGTACAGGGTGCTGCGGTCAATACCGAGAATGCGGGCGGCCTGGGCTTTGTTGCCGTAAGTGATGCGCAATGTATTTAAAATACGTTCTCCTTCGTTGTCTGACCATTCAGCGTTTTTGGTCTGCAAATTGGCTAAGGCGGCGTTTTCAGGAATATCTACACTCTCCTGGTTTTGGAGCTCAAGGGGTAGATTAGACAGAGTGATAGTTGCCCCTGAACAAAGAACGCAGGCGCGTTCAACAATATGTTCCAGTTCTCTTACATTGCCTGGCCATTTATGTTTAACAAGCTGTCCCATCGCTTGGTCTGAGATGCCATTAATAGGCTTGTCGAGTCGTTTACTGAAACGATCGATGAATTTTTTAACCAGAAGAGGAATGTCGTCATAGCGTTCACGCAGGGGGGGGAGGATAATATCGACGACTTTAAGCCTGTAATAAAGATCCTCCCGGAATTTACCAGCCATGACCTGGGACTTCAGGTCAGCGTTGGTTGCGGCAATGACCCTCACATCAACTTTTATGGGCTGGTCTTCGCCAACGGGATAAAAGGTGCGTTCCTGCAGAAAACGCAGCAAACGCAACTGCATCATCGGCGAAATATCCCCGATTTCATCAAGGAAAAGAGTGCCGCCGTCCGCCGATAGAATACGTCCTTTGCGGTCTCGATCCGCCCCGGTAAAAGATCCTTTTTTGTGGCCGAACAGTTCGCTTTCCAGCAGATTTTCCGGTATTGCCGTACAATCGACCTTAATGAGCGGCATATCTCTTCTGTGGCTTTCGGCGTGCAGAGCTTCCGCAACAAGTTCCTTACCTGTGCCGCTTTCTCCTGTAATCAACACGGTTGTGTCAACCTTGCCCACGTTTTCAATAAGGGTATAGACTGTCTGCATGGCCCTGCTGCTGCCAATTAATCTGTGCAGGCCGAATCGTTTCTCCCGCTGCTCAAGAGCCTCGAGACGGCTCACGTCCCGGGCAACAAGGACAACTCCCAGGAAATGACCGTCAGATGTGAGCAGGGGGGCCGCGCTGACCCTGAAAATGGTGACATCATGCCCTTCAAATTCAAATTCCATGCGGTGTTCAGGTACTTCAAGTTCATTTTTGAGCACTGTCTGGGCATCAAAGCCAAAAATTTCGGCAAAAAACGGCAGTTCATCAATCCTTCCCTTCGGCTCGGTGCCTGGGTCAAGTTTCTCCAGCCACCTACGTGCTTCTTTGTTCATGTCAATGATCATCATTTCGGCATCAACGGTGACAACAAGGTCTTTGATGCTGCGGAATACGGTCTCCAGATACTGCTGATATCTCTCTTTTTCCAGGATGAGCTGCTCATTTTCCTTGTGCAGGGCATACTGCTGGAGAGCCATGCGCGCCGTCCGTAGAAGGTTGTCTTTTTTAACGGGTTTGGCCAGGTAATCAAAGGCGCCTAAGCGGACCGCCTCAGCCGCTGAATTGATGTTCGGATAGCCAGTTACCATGACCACCGGGCATTTCCTGCCAATTTCCTTGACGCGGCGCAGAAGATCAATTCCTGAAGAACCCTCCATGACAATATCGCTGATGATAAGATCGAACTGCTGTTTTTCAAGCAGGCTCAAGGCCTCATCATAGGAAGAGGCGACAAGTACTGGTCCGTAACCCTCTCTGCTGAGGAACATCTTGAAGGTGAGGCGCAGACTTTCTTCATCATCAACAATTAATATGGCGCTATTTTTTTTCGTCCCTTCATCCATACCGATTCTGTCAATGCTGTCCATCATGCTGGCCACCTTTGTAAGCGGGCAGATCTACCATGATGTTGGTATAGTGCCCAGGTTCGCTGTCGATACGTAAAAAACCGTTGAACTTTTTTATCAACCCTTGGCTGATACTGAGACCTAGCCCGGTGCCCTCTCCTGATTTTTTGGTGGAGAAAAAAGTATTGCAGACAAAGTCAATGATGCCGGCGGGAATGCCGATGCCGTAATCTTTGATCGATGTCCGGACATAGATTTTTCCTGCCTCGAACGTAGTAGTGATTTGGAGATCAAGCCGTTTGTTTTTGTCCTTTCCTTTGAATTTTTCGTTTAATGCATATCGAGCATTACTGAAAAGGTTAATAAAGACTTGCTCAAGCTGTTGTGGATGCACCCAGACATTGGGAACATCTGGCTGAATATTAATAGCAATAATTATGCCATCTTTTATCAGCTGATGCTGGACCAGAGCGAGAGAATTTTCCAAGACATCAGGCACGTTTGTTTCCATAAATGCCTGACTGTCATCATCTCCTTGGCGGGCAAAGGAAAGGAGTTTGCTGACGATATCGGCAATTCTCTCGCCCTCACAGATAACACGCTTGAGTATTGGAGAGATTGTCTCCTTGTTCCCAATATCGTCCAGCAGAATCTGGGCATAATTTATGATGCCATTGATGGGATTGTTGATTTCGTGAGCAACTCCGGCTGCCAGTTCGCCGATGGAGGCCAGTTGGCTGGTCCGGATTTTTTTTGCCGCATAGGCCTTTTCCTCCGTTATATCGTTGAGCAGGATGAGGCACTTCGTGTTACCGTCAATGTCCTTAAACGGAGAGTAGCTCTGGCTGAAATAACGGCCATTGCTCATAAGTTCCTCAGCCCGTTGCACCTGGCCGGTTGTTATGGCTTCAGTCATCAGGCACGGATCGCAGGGTTTGGATCGCTGTTTATAGATCTCGTAGCAATGGCGCCCGATTGCATCGCCAAGCAGGGAAAGAACCACATCATTCTGGAATTCTATTTTATAGTCGGCGTTGAGGATGTGCATCCCCTGTTTCATGGCCATCAGCATGCAGTGGAATTTGTCCCTTTCGCCCCGGAGAATTCTTTCAATTTCCTGCCGGCGGGTGATCTGCTCGGCAAGAATCTCATTGCTTTTCACCAACTCTTCCGTCCGCTCAAAAACACGCTGTTCCAGTTCCTCGTGCCCCTTCTCCAGCATCTCCGCGTACTTGTTTCTCTCTGTGACATCCCGGAACGATTCAACAACTCCCAGAAGCTCACCATCCTTGTTGTTGAGCGGGGAGGCCTGCACTTCAAAAAAACGTTTCTGGCCATTGGCCCGGATGTGTTCAATTTCTATAATGGCCGTTGAGTCGCTCTCGAGCACCATGATCAGCGGGCAGTCTCTGCCTGCTTTATTGCAGGGGATGTCTGAGTCAAAAATCAGGTTGTAGCAGAATGGTTCGGTTGCGTGAATACAGGCGTTGGATTTGGCAAAGTTACAGGCTGCCCTGTTGGCAAATTTCACTCGGAAGTCAGTGCCGATAACTATGATGGGATCAACAACTTCATCGATTATGGATGACAGAAACTGGTACTGTTTGTTCAGGGAAACCCAGAAGGCATTCTCATCTGCCGTGGAAATCGTTTTGTCAGTACTGTTCAATGAGGGGGGTTGCATTTTTTTGTCCTCGTGTTGCTTGGCTTATCATTCTGTCTGGACCGGGAGTTCAATGATTACCCGTGTATACTTCCCGGCCTCGCTTTCCAGTGACATCTGGCCCTGAAAACTTTGAACTATGCTTTGGCTGATACTCAATCCCAGACCTGTCCCTTCCCCTGGTTTTTTGGTGGAGAAAAAGGGGTTGAAAACCATATTGATTATTTGCTTGTCAATACCGGTTCCATAATCAGTAAACATAATTCTCACCTGGCTTCCTTTCTCTTTTTGCACCAGGGAGGTATTGATCTCAAGAAGTTTGTTGGGGGCTGAGCCTTTGTAGCGATCATTCAAGGCATGCCGGGCATTGCTGAGCAGATTGACAAAAACCTGCTGGAGCTGATGCGGGTGAATTCGCAGTGGCGGGATATTCTCCGGAAAATATATGTGGGTAATAATTCCATCTTTGAGAAATTGATGTTCAAAAAGGGAGAATGAATCCTCCAGTACATTTTTGATATCAATTTGTCCGAAGGAGTCCTTTTCATCCTCTCTTTGGCGGGCAAAGGCGAGGAGTTTGCTGACAATATCCGCGACGCGTTCCCCTTCACTGATCAGGCGTGCCAGTAAAACATTTCTCGGGTCATTTGGCTCGGTATCATCCATGATGATCTGGGCATAATTAATAATACCGTTGATCGGATTATTGATTTCATGGGCAACGCCCGCGGCAAGCTCTCCGATTGAAGCAAGTTGGGCGGTACGCAGAGTTTTCACCCTGTTTGCCTTTTCGACGGTGATATCCCGCAGGAGCACCAGGCATTTTGTCTGTCCGTCAGTGTCCTTGAAAGGGGCATAGCTCTGGCTGTAATGCCTGCCCTGGAATAGGATGTCATCGCCATGCTCTATCTGGTTGTTTCTAATAACATTGTGCATGCGGCAGTTGGAGCAGGGCTCATTGCGCTGTTTGTAAACCTTATAGCATTTTGCGCCAATCTGGTCGCCGAAGATATTTTTCAGGACATCATTCTGGAACTCGATCTCATAGTTGGCATTGATAATATGCAGGCCCTGTTTGATTGCCGCGATCATTCCCTGAATTTTATCTCTCTCGCTGCGCAGCATCATATCCATTTGTTTAAGCTGGGTGATGTCTTCAAAGGATTCAATGCCGCCGATGACTTTGCCGTTGGGGTCACGCAGGAAGTCCGAGCTTTTCAAAATGTATAATTTACGCCCATCCTTGGTGCGCAAGGTGCATTCATGTCTAATGATGGGTTTTGCTATCTCGTCGGAAAGAAGCATGCATGGCTGCGAACAGAAGATAAAGCATTTTCGGCCCTTGATTTCGTCGTGGGAGTAACCGGTGATCTCCTCTGTTCTCTTGTTCCATGATGTAACATAGCGATCTGAATCCACTGTGAAAATAGCACTGGGCGATAGCTGGTAGAGAAGTTCCGCCTGTTCCTTGGACCAGAGCATTTGCTGTTCGATCTCTTGGCGTTGTTTAATCTCCTGGCGCAGGGCCTGGTTCAGATCGATCAGTTCATTCATTCTTTCCTGAACCCGCAGCTCAAGAAAATCATGGCCGTTTTCCAGCATTTTCTGTTCAATTCGTTGCTGGGTCACATCCCGGATGGTTGAAACGATGCCAACCAGGGTTCCATCAGGCCCCCAGATGGGTGAGCCGAGAAGCTCGTAGATAATTTTGTCACCGTTTGCCAGTGGAATCGTGTAATCCATGGTGGCATGCCTGCCCTCCTGGATAACTTTCTGCAGCAGGCAGCTTTGGCCGTTCTGATCGCATTTCGTGTCAGAGTTGAAAAGCAACTTATGGCAAGGAATCTCCTCTTCCTTGTCGAAAAATAACTTGCCGGAGATTTGATAGGCGGCTTTGTTGGCGTATTTAACTTTATAATTCGTATCAATGACTATAAGAGGTTCAATCAACTCATTAATAAAGGATTCGAAAAAATGATATCTTCTGGGCCAGTCGGCATTGTCATTCCGTACTCCGGGGGGCCTCTGCTCCAGTTGCGCAATGCGGGATTCCAGCCTGGTTATTTCGTCGAGAAGCTCTTTTTGGGTCTTATTATTGATGACAGGCATTGAGGCCAGCCCTTTCTATGGATGTATGTTGAGATTTGCTGAGATACAGGAAGCGGATTCATTATCATAACAGACTTCGTGATGCGTACTGCCATGGTAAATTTTAACAGCAAATTTCTTGCCAGTATAAAGTGATGTCCATCTCTTCCTCCAAAAACATGCTATATTTTTTGGGGGAAGTTGTGCAAAAATGTGATTTACAGATCCGTACATACACCAAAACTTGCAGGGTTCCCTTGAAAGGTAACATGTTTGATACGTAAATCAAGCCATCCCTCTTCACCTGTTTTCTTGATGATCATTACTTCGTATTGCTCCGGGGGTGATCCGACTTTCTGGGTTTCCATGATTTTAGAACGCAGATATCCCCGGTAATCCGGATGAAAGATGTCCCACCAGTTCATGCTGAAAAGCTCTTCAGCTGTGTATCCTGTAATAAGCTCCATGACGGAGTTGACATAGATGAGTTTCGGACCTTGGGTGATAAAGAGGCCGGAACGGGTAAATTCGGCTATGGTGCGCAGCCGTACCTCTTTTTCCTTCTGTTCAAGCTGGTTTTTGTCAATGGCGTCCAGCATGGTATTGATCGAGGTGGACAGGCTGGCGAATTCGTCTGAGCCTGATACCTGAACCCGGAAAGCCGGATGGGCTGACTTGCTGATTTTCAACACATCATTGTTGAGTACAGCCAATCTGTTGAGCACCAGTCTGTCCAGAATAATGAAGACCACAAAAGAAAAGGTGATGCTGGTGATAATAGTTGTCCAGAGCAGATAAGTCAGCGTACGATGTCCCTGAATGTGAATGGTTCTTGGCAGTGTCAGGCGAAGAAGAAGAAGAGACTGGCCGAAGATGTCTTTCATGACGCCGTAGCCGGCTATGAGTTCGTTGTCCAGGGGTCTGATGATGAAATTGTCAGGGTTGAGCAGAATGGTGTCGAGAATCGCAAAAGAGTCGTTATGAGGTAGAGGCGTATTGATAATATGCACGGAGAAATCCATCTTGGTTATGTCTTGTATCGTCTGAATTCGCGTCTCGTCAAGGATACGCATCATGATCAGCGTGCCCCGGGTCGGCCCTTCTCCGTCACTTTTCAAGATAGGCCGGGCGGAAATGAGCAGGACATCGTCGGAAATCATAATGATTCCGGTGAAATGACTGTCGTTGGTTGGATGGTGGAAAAGCTGTTTGTGATCGGCGAGTTGCGAAAGGAAATTGGCGGGAACAGGAATCAGGGCTTTTTGCCCAGAATCATAGAAGGTTCCGTGGACAAGCTTACCCTCAGTATCGAAGTAGAGCAGATAGTCAATTTTCGCACTTGAAAGGAATGTCTCTTCAACAATATTCGCTTCCTCATATTCCTTGTTGAGATTTTGGATGAAAACGTAGGTGTCATCCCAGCTGGCCCAGTCGTGGGTGATGGTATCAAGGGACTTGGACTGATAATCGATGATGGCCTTGATCCGGGCAATGTTGTCATGCACATTATGCTCTTCTATTATGTCGAAATTATTAAGAATGACATTTTTAAAAAGAAAATAGAAGATTACGGTCAAACTCAGAGAGACCACACCGATACTGATCAGAACTTTTTTACGAATACCCATTGCCA
>JBFMAY010000002.1:0-215555 GCA_040755455.1 Thermodesulfobacteriota bacterium
TAACAGACAAGGGGGTGGGATGGATCAATCGAAAGTGGCTTTTGAGAAAAAACGGTCAGAATGGAAGGGAAATTACGATAGCATGAAAAGTGGTGGGGAAACTGCCGCGCAGCGGCTTACTTGAACATGGCGTTCGAGAGGGACGCGCCAAAAGCTGCGCGCCCCTCAACTTTACGTTAACGATCAATATGAAGAAAGTTATTTCTATAATCATCCTTTTGTTACCTTCTATTGTAATGGCTGGTGGTCCAAGCATGCCTGATGGTTATCGCAGACCTAATGAAGCAGAGCTTGCTTCACCGAATCGGGATGAAGATAGGTATCGTTACGAGATGGCTGTTGGTGATTTCAACGGTGATGGTCTTGTGGATGGTGCTTTATTAGCAATTGATGATAATAATAAAGAACTTGCCGTCTTTGTGTTTGTATGTACAGCCAATGACCAAGTGTATAGATGGTATAAAGTTGCATCTCTTGAATATCGCGACATCAAATACACCGGTGTAAAGTCCCTAACACCTCAAACAATTTACTATTATCAAGACATCACGGGTGAAGACAAAGCGGAATTGAACGTTACCAATGATTCTTTTGAATTGTTTCAATTTGAGGGGGCAAAATCAGTCTTCTATTACGAAAAAGAATCCAACCAATTCAAAAGAGTTTGGATATCAAAATAAGCGTTAACCCTTCGCTGCACGGGACCGGCGAAAAACCACGCCGGCCCCGTGAGCTTGCAGTTATACCTAGATGAATAAAATAACTGAAAACAGAATTCAGGAAGAAAAAAAGGGATCAAAAATTTTAGCAATAATTGTCGCGTTTCTGGTTGCGACAATTATTTGTAGTATCTCGTTCATTCCTTTAGCACTGGTCGTCTTGTTCTTAGACAGTTCTACTTTCCCCCAAAGCCTTCTTGGAATTCTATTTTTCATCTCAGTGGTTTTGGCAATTTGGGCAGGAATCGTGGCATTCAAAGCTATTTATGCGCGAATGGCTTTAATAATAAAGGATGTATAATCGGGTAGCCGGGGGATTTTCTCCCCCAGCCCCCACACCACCTGGCATGCGTTGCGACATGAAGTCGCTGATTATATTGCTGATCCAAGAATCAGCCTGCTGAAAAAAAGGGGACAGATTTATTTTTTTGACATTCCTTTCGGCGGATGGTAAGTTTTTTTTATGCCACGTCGTGCCCGAATAGTTCTGCCAAACTGTCCGCACCACATCATTCAGCGCGGTCACAACCGACAGGTGGTGTTTGCTGGAGATGGTGATTACCAGTATTACCTTGATAATCTCCGGGAATGGAAAATCGAGTTGGGATGTAAAGTTTACGCTTACTGTCTGATGACCAACCATGTCCATCTCGTTATCGATCCGGGAGATCAAGCTGAAAATTTGGGTCTGCTCATGAAACGGGTAGCTGGTCGACAGACCCGCTATGTCAACAAAATGGAGAAACGGAGCGGTTCGCTCTGGGAAGGCCGTTACAAGTCAAGCCCGATCAATGCAAATGAATATCTGCTTGCCTGCTGCAGGTACGTGGAGTTGAATCCAGTACGTGCGGGTATGGTTCAAGACCCTTCTCAATATGCCTGGTCAAGTTGTCCTGCAAAGACCGGCATCAAAGAACAGTCATGGCTCGATCTCGATCTTTTCTATCTGGGCCTTGCTGATACTGCAAATGAAAGGGCGGAGAAGTACGCAAAATGGCTTTGTGGGACCGTTCCGGATGGGGAATGGAAATTGATCCGTGAGGCGGCTCAACGGGGACAATTGACGGCGAACAGCAAGTTTGAAAAGGAAATTTCACGAAAATTGGGTCGCCGAATTGAATTGCGCGGTCCAGGACGGCCCAAGAAGAATAAAATATAAATCTGTCCCCTTTTTCATTTGCTTTTTCATTTGTTGCGCCGCTGGTGATGCAGGTCGCTGTAATAGAATGGAAAGGAGTTTTGCATGAATAAGACAATCTTTGGTTTGTTTGCTGTAATTCTTTTATTTAAGCCCCTAACCGTGCAAGGGGCATTGGTAGAGATTGACTGGTTAACAGGAGGTGACCACCTCCTGACGCGAGATTGTGAAACAAATCTTGAATGGTTGGATCTTACAGAAACAGCAGGATATTCTTATAATCAAATCATGGGCGGCGAAGGAGATTTTATCACATCAAAAGGTTTCAGATATGCTTCAATTTCTGAAATCGAAACACTATTTATGCATACAGGACTCTTAGTAAATCAACTTGAATGGGTAGAAGGGACTGAAGATGCACAAGCCTTACTAAACATGATAGGTACGCTTTATATTGATCAGTACATCTTGGGAACATCTGGGTATTCAGCAGACGCTTCCCCCTATGGCACAGGGCAAACAGTTGCCAACCTATTCATATATGATTTTAACGGGGTCCTCAAATATGCAGCTGAAGCCAACATGAACAACGGCAGAAGCCCAGATGAAGGTCATTATTCAACAGGTAGCTGGTTAGTCCGTGATGTGGTAGTACCCATACCTGGATCTCTTTATCTATTAGCTTCCGGTTTGTTCAGTTTCATCACCCTATTTCGCAGGAAAGGCAAGTAGCAGCCAACATGGGCGAAGGGGACATCCCCAATTTGCCCCCAATTTAGCTCAAGTAAACGGCGGAGTTCAATGACACCATCGTCCATGCTCAAGGTAATGACCTTCAATATCCGTTACGGCCCGGCCGCGGACGGAGAAAACCGCTGGGACAAGCGCAAGTTCCTCGCCCTCGCCAGAATTCAAGCCTTTGCCCCGGATCTCCTCGGCCTGCAGGAATGCCGCGACGACGCCCAGGCCGATTTCGTCAAAACACAGCTGCCGGACTACCACTTCCATGGCGTGCGCCGCGAAGGTGAAGGGGATACGGCGCTGGAGATGGCCCCGCTTCTCTTGCAAAAATCCGCCTTCCACCTCGTCCGGCAAGGCGTCTTCTGGCTCAGCGACACCCCGCAGGCCCCCGGCAGCAAGAGCTGGGGCAGCATCTTCCCGCGCACGGCAACCTGGGCCAGGCTCATCCATAAGCCAACAAGCCGGGTCCTCACCTTTGTCAACACCCATTTTGACTGCCAGCCCACCGCCATTGACGGGGCCGCGCAACTGTTGCGGCAATGGCTTGACCAGGCGCAAAAACAAACCCCGGTCATCGTCACGGGTGACTTCAACGCGGACAAGGACTCAGCCGCCTACCGGCTCCTGACCGGCGATGGCATGTTGTCCGACGCCTATCGGCAAGTGCATCCGGCCGCGGCCAGTGAAGCAACCTTTCACGGTTTTGGCAAGCCGGAAGAAATGGCGCCCATTGACTGGATCCTGGTTTCCGATCACTTCCGCGTCACCGACGCCCAAATTGACCGGGCGCGGCAGGGGAAGCTCTTCCCCTCGGACCATTATCCGGTGACGGCTGTGCTGGACTGGCAGGACTAAATGGGGCGGATCATCCCATAAAGCTTTTGGGGCGGCTGCGGTATCCCGTTGAAAATTTCCCTTACTTCCTGTACGCTGATCTCCGCTTTCATGGCACTTCTCCCTTTGGGAAGAAAAGTTTTTACCCCTATGCGGAATTCACCCAAAAGAGTTTACGCCGCCAATGTTCTCGACAATTTGTTATAAATTGCCGTTATGACTGATGCGACGCCAGATCCAGCGCCGGCCGCCACCCCTGGCCCAGCGCCCGGCACCCGCAAGCGCTTTCTCCGGCAGGTGCTTCGCCTCGCTGGCCCGTATTGGAACTGCGAGCGGCGGGCGAAGGTCCGCAGCGCGACCCTGCTGCTGTTTCTGCTCACCATGGGGCAAGTGGGGCTCTCGGTATGGGGCAACTACTGGCAGGGGGCGCTGTTTGACGCCCTCGAACAGCGCTCCGTGCGGGGTGTGCTGCTCCAGGTGGGGGTTTTTGCGCTGATTCTGGCGATCTCGGTCGCCGTAACGGCGGCGCACCTGGTTGTCAAGCGCTGGCTGCAGATCGACTGGCGTACCTGGCTGACCGAGCAGCTGGTCGGGAACTGGATGGCGGATGGCCGCCACCGCCGGCTGCTTTTCTTCAGCGCCGGCGACCATGACAACCCAGACCAGCGCATCGCCGAGGACATCCGCATTGCCACGGAAAGCGCCATCGCCATGGGCCACACCCTGGTCTATTCGCTGATGACCCTGGGTCTTTTCATCAACATCCTGTGGTCGGTGTCCGGGGCGATCGTCGTTCCCGGCACCCAGGTTCAGGTGCCGGGCTACATGGTGCCGCTGGCCTTCGCTTACGCGGGCCTGGGCAGCGCGCTCGGCTGGATACTCGGCCGCCCGCTGGTGCGCGCCACCAACGGATTGCAGACCGCGGAGGCGACGTTTCGCTTCGGCCTGTCACGGGCGCGGGAGAACACGGAAGCCATCGCCCTCATGCGCGGCGAGCCACTGGAGCGGGCCGTTTCATCGGCGCGATTCAGCCAGATCATTCGCGAATATAACCGGCAGTCGCTGGCCTACCTGGGGCTGGTTTCCTTCGGGACGGGATACGGCGCGCTGCTGCCGGTATTCCCGATCCTGGTGGCCGCGCCCCAGTACATCCTCGGGGCGATGTCGCTGGGCACCCTGATGCAGGCCGCCCAGGCGTTCCAGCGCCTGACCTCCGCCCTTTCCTGGCCGGTGGACAACATCGGCGAGATCGCGCGCTGCCGCGCTTCGGCCGACCGCGTGCTGGCACTTCACGAGGATATGCTGCAACTGGATGCCGACGCGCAGGCGCCGGCCGGGCCGCGCATCGTCCTGGAACGATCGGAACGCGCCCATCTGGTGATCGAGGATCTCTGCATCGCCGAACCATCGGGCCGCATCCTGCTCGAGCACTTCAACATTGACATCCGGCGCGGCGAAAGGGTGCTGATCACGGGGGACCCCGTGGTGACCGGGAGCCTGTTCAAGGTGGTCGGCGGGCTCTGGCCCTGGGGCAGCGGCCGGGTGCGGCTGCCGGACGACGGCGGCATACTGTTCATTGCCCAGCGCCCCTTCCTGCCCGAGGGAACTCTGCGCGAAGTGCTTTGCTACCCGCACCCGCCGGATGCCTTCCCCGCCTCCGCCATCCGGCACGCGCTGGAATGCACAGGCATGGCTTGGCTTGCCCCGCGCCTGGACGACCGGGCCAACTGGCAACAGGAGTTGCCGCAGCGCGGCCAGCAGCGACTCTGCCTTACCCGCGTTCTGCTCCAGCGGCCAGCCTGGGTGTTCATGGAAGAGGCCACCGACGCCTTTGACCCCAAGGGCGAACGGCTGATCCTCGAGATGCTCCACCGCGAGCTGCCCAACGCAACCCTGCTGAACATCAGCTTCCATCCTGACCTCAAGCCGCTGCACCACCGCACCCTGGTTCTAAACCAGGCGGGCGAGACCAAGGTACTGTTCGACGGGCGGCGGTGAACGGCCGTTTTTTACTGCTGAAAATAATTCCCCGTGCAGGATGCGGGCAGTATTATTTTCAATTGCAAATTTTTAAAAAAGGAGGATAATTAGCTTTTTTCATGAAATGAAAATGAAACAGATTCACCATGCTTAATCCCGCAGGAGCGGGAGCGGGGGACCCAATCTTTGCGGGGCGTATCGCACACGCGTAAGGCATCTCTCAGCCTGAGCCCATCAGCTAACCTCGTAAGCTAATGAGAGCCTCCGGTTTATTTCCTCCCGAGGCTTACAAGTCTTGGCAGGCATAAACAGGAGAAAGCCCTTGAGCGCCACTATTCAACCCGCAGCCCATCCGCCCGTGACCGCTAACCGCCATCCTCTGCCCAGTCTGGCTCTGGCCGCCCTGGGGATCATTTACGGCGATATCGGCACCAGCCCCCTTTATACCATCAAAGAATGTTTCGGCGGCAGCCATGGGGTTGCAACCACTCCGGCCAATATCCTGGGAATTCTCTCCATGGTCTTCTGGGCGTTGCTGTTCGTGGTGAGCTTCAAATACGTCATTTTTGTTCTCCGCGCCGACAACAAGGGGGAAGGCGGGACGTTTTCCCTGCTGGCCACACTGCGCAAACGCCTCAAGGACAGCAAAAAACGGTGGGCCATTCTGACCATCCTCACCGCCTCTGGGGCGTCACTGCTCTATGGCGACGGGGTGATCACTCCAGCCATTTCGGTGCTGTCGGCTATTGAAGGACTCAATATGGCCACTCACGCCGCGGCAAACTACGTGGTGCCGTTGACGTGCCTGATCCTGGCCGCCCTTTTTTTCGTTCAGCGCCATGGCACCGCGGTAATCGGCAAAATTTTCGGCCCTGTCATGATTGTCTGGTTCGGAACGATTGGTTTGCTCGGATTATTGTCCATCCTCAAACAACCGGAGGTACTGGCAGCCCTGAACCCCTATTACGTGGTTAACTATTTCGCCATCAATCATACCCACGGCCTTGTGGCCCTGGCTTCCGTGGTTCTCTGTATTACCGGCTGCGAGGCGCTTTATGCCGACATGGGCCATTTCGGACGTCTTCCCATCAGAATTACCTGGTACGCGGTGGTTCTCCCCGGCCTGGTGCTTAATTACTTCGGCCAGGGCGCGTATTTGTTGCAGAATCCGCATATGGCCCATGTCAACCCATTCTTTGCCCTGGCCCCCAAGATGCTGCTCTACCCCCTTGTCGCCCTGGCCACCATTTCAACGATTATTGCCTCGCAGGCCATGATATCCGGCGTTTATTCGCTTACCCAGCAGGCCATCCAACTGGGTTTCATTCCGCGTATGCGCATCATCCATACCTCGCAGATGGCCAAGGGCCAGATTTACATCCCAACGGTGAACTGGCTGGTCATGATTGCCTGCCTGACCCTGGTGCTTGTTTTCAAGGAATCCTCCCGTCTTGCCGCGGCCTACGGTTTTGCCGTGACTGCCTCCATGACCATCACCTCCTTGATGTACTTTCAGGTCACCCGGATCAAGTGGAACTGGCCGCCCTGGCAGAGCGTCACCCTGATCAGCATTTTCCTGCTTTTCGACGGCTCCTTCCTGGGCGCCAACATGCTGAAGGTGGCTGCCGGCGGCTGGATAACCATCAGCATTGCCGCCATTATCCTGACCTCCATGATTACCTGGCGCGATGGCCGTGCCCTGTTGGCCAAACATTACGCGTTGATGCGGACTCCCGCCGAGGTCTTTCTGAAAGACCTTGCCAAATACAGCCCCCAGCGGACAACCGGCACGGCTGTCTTCATGTCCATCCATCCCGAAGGCATCCCCAACACCTTATTGCACCATCTCAAACACAATGAAGCCTTGCATGAACGGGTGTTGATGCTTTCCATCATCTCAGCGGAAACGCCGACAGTTCCTCCGGAGGAACAGGTGGACGTGGAAAACCTGGGTCAGGGATTTTACCGGGTCAAGGCATTTTATGGTTTCATGGAGACCCCCGACATACCGAGGATTCTTGAGCTGCTCAGCGAAAAAGGCCTGGAGATAGATATCTACTCCACCTCCTTTTTCCTTGGCCGCGAGAACCTGCTCCCCACCGGCAGCGCTTCCATGGCCCAGTGGCGGAAACAACTCTTTATCTTCATGTCGCGCAATGCCTGGAACGTTACCTCGTTCTTTAAAATCCCGCCAGACCGGGTGGTCGAACTGGGCAACCAGGTGGAGCTCTAATCTGCGTTTTTTTGGGGCAAAAATGGCCCGGATCCGCTTTTGCCCTTCAATAAAAATGCCCCCTAATTCCCTGCCCGCGGGCAATTCCCCCCTCCTCATCTCGTATGGGCTTCCAAGTAACTTCAACATGAGCGCTGGAAATTTCGCATGTTATCCATAGATGAATTCTTGGAACAGCCTCAACCGGATATGGGACGGTCACAAGATACTTGATAGTAAATCGCCCCCGCAGACGGAGTGAGGCGCTAACAAGCAATGCCCAACCCTGCAAAGCTGTGGCAATCTGCCCTATTGACAACCAAATGACCTTGTTATTAAGAATCAGGCAGGAAACGGACTGATAAATCCAAACCGCTGCGCAGATGCGAACCGAGGTCCTGATCGATGATTTGCCACGAACAGCCCCCAGAGCACATGCCTGACCAGGGCAAAGACAGTTCCAGGCGGTTTTCCGGGAACCTGTTCCTGGTAAGCGGAATAACAAGCCTGTTTTCGCCGGTCAATACGTTGCAATACGGCAACTCATTGAAATAGCGGCACCCAGCAACCATCCAGCCAATGGCACAAAAATTGATAAATATTTTTTTAGTGTCGAAAAACAAATTATTAAAACATTAACTTACGGAGTGGCAAAAAAATGAAGAGATTAGCGGCTTTTTTTTCTTGTTGTGCGGCGATTTCCCTTTTCGCGTCCATCGCCCAGGCTGAATGCCTGCAAAGTGATGCCACCGGAAAATGGCGAATTTATTCCAATTACGGCGGATATTGGTCACGGGGTTCCGCCGTCGTAAACTCAAGCGGCGGCATTCTGGCCGGCGTGAACTTCTCTGATGCCTACGGTAACACCATCACCACCACAGGCGGCAAACTGACTGTGCAGAGCACATGTAAAGTCACCGGCTACATCCTGTTTGAAGGAAACTATAAGGTGACCATTACAGAGGCATGGCTGGGCAGGGATAAAATCTACGTGAACGGAGTTTCAAAAGATAGTTATGGAGATCTTGCTACTTTCAGCGGGACAAAATACTAACCAGCCAGCCGCAGGTAAATTTCCGGGGACATCCCCGGCACGACTGCAACGCAGGGACTGGTTTCATGCCCGCCCCTGCGTTGCAAGAAGGGCCATCACCCGGTGCGCGGTTGTTGCAATGGGGCTTTGATCCTGGCAAGGCTGTTGACAGCGGCTGCCGGACAAAATTTCAGCACTGGCCGATATCTTTACTCAATCTTTTTTCGCCAAGGAAATGCTCTACGCTCCTTGCACCTGCTTGACATTATCACCATTGGCACCTACGGTTTACTTAAGGGAACAGCACACAATGGAGAAATGATATGGCAGCCAATGAAATTACCACTATCAATCCGATTCCGCCAGCAGCGCAACAAATTGCAAGCAGTAGCGCAGGAGGGGGGGCTTATGCCCGGCGGCTGAGCGGGGCGAAGCAGGTCCAGGCGGCGGCTGCCGCGACCCAGGAAGCGGATCCCATCCTGCAGAATGAGCTGATGATGAATGAGACGCTGCGAACCGTCAATTCCGCACCCGGCGGATTAACGAATACCCCGCTGATCAAGGTGACGCCTCCGCCCCTGGCTGCCCCCGAGGCAACGCAGGGGAACATCATGCTGCAAAACGAACTGCTGCGTAACCAGGCCCTGCAGAATTTGAGTTATGTGTCCCAGCCGCAGGCAGATACGCTGCTGATCAATGAGACGCCTCCGCAGCTGGCGGCCGATGAAACCCTGCAAAACCTTAATGCCGTCCAGCAGAATGAGCTGCTGAGCAATCAGGCGCTGCTCAACTTGAACGTCACACCCCAGGGAACCACCCCCGCGGCAGAGGCTGCGGCAACCGCCAGGGTGACGTCAGCCGCAGCGGAAGCCCCTGCTGCCGCACCGCGGGTGGCGGAGCAGGCGGCGGCGGTGGCAGTCGCCGCGGTCGAAGCGGCGGCGGTTCCCACCCTTGCCGCGGGGGAAACCACAACCGTTCTGACGCCGACTCCCATTGCCGCCAGCTTTGCAGCCCAGCAATTTACCCCATTTCCGGTGCCGTTCTTTCTGCTGAATCCGGACAGGACTCCATACGTGCTGGCGGTTTATGAGACCAAAAACCCTAACCCTGATCGCGGAGAACCAGCACCGATCCCCAATGAAGTCCAGCCACCGCTGCCTGCCGGCAGGGCGCGGCCTGTTGGCAGGGCAGCCCTCAGACAGGCGTGGGCTAACTATCGGGCCAGGATATTTGAGGAAAATACCCCTGCCGCCATAGCGCCGGCGGAAAGAGACCTCCGCCATGTGCTGACCCAGGTCAATGCGGACCTGACCGCCAACGGTCTTCCGCTTCATCTGGTTGTTACCAAGAAGGAAGGGAGGTACGCCCTGAATGTTTATGACTGCTCCGATAATGAGGCCTGCCGGTTGACCCGTAATGTCCCCCTCACCTTTGAGGACGCGACAATCACCAACCTGCAGCAGGAAACCGGCATTATCATCAATACCAGCTCGTGATGGCCATCCAGGGAGTCAGTTCGCCTTCGGCGCCCCCTCTCCCGCAAGCCGGTCAACAACGGAAAAAAGAACGCCGCTTTCTCCGCATGAGGTTCCTCCCCCACCCCTTCACTTGACAACATTGACCTGGGCCGGGCCGCGCTGTACGGTCCGGTGGTATTCCACCGCCAGCGCGCCAAAGGCCATGGCATATCCCAGGGTGTGATTGGCCGGGATGCCGAGCCGCCCAACCAGGTCGGGGCAGAGGGAAACCACCATCATGAACAGGCCGTCCCACACCGTGCCGACCCCCCGGGCATGGGCCATGAGCTGGAAGGTGGTCAGGGCGATGTGGGTGTCCTGCACCGGACAGGGGGCGTCCTGCGGGGCGCTTGTCACCAGCAGATGGGGCGCCCCCCGGAAGATGACATCCTTGCCCCCCTCCTGCCAGGCTTTTACTGCCCGGCCGAGATACTGGCCGACAAAGCCCTCCGGCAATTGCCCGCTCTCCTTCAGTTGCGCCAGACGCGTCATCACCTCTGCCCGCAGGGTATTCATGACCGTCCGCTCCCTGACCACGGTGAACAGCACGCTGCGGGCGTTGACCCCGGTGGGGGCATGGCAGGCAATAGCCAGCAGCTCGTCAATGAGTTCCGGCGGCAGGTCCTCCTGCTGATAACGGCGCACGGACCGCCGCCCCTTGATCAGGGTTGCCAGCCGGGCAGGGTCCGGCATATTGCCGGCAAGCGGTTCGCTCTCATCGGGGTTTCTGCCGAGAATCGATATGGCGGCGGCCGGGCAGACGGCAAGACAGTGCTGGCACTGGAAGCAACCCTGCTCGTCGGTGATCTGCGGGAACTCTTCCAGGGTGATGACCCCGGCCGGACATTCAACCTCGCATTCGCCGCACTGGATGCAGCGCTCCTCATCAACGCGAAACTCGATCATTGTAGCCTCCTTTTTTATGAATTGTTCAATAAGCCCCAAGATAATCCGCACAGCGTATCGCCTGGACGGCATGAGCCCCCGTTTCCACCGATGGTGCCGCAATCAGCCTCATTGACCCATCCGCATTCTCATCAGCGCAATTGCGCGATCCACCCGGCCAGCAGCTTTTTCGCTTCAGCGGGGCGGGTGTAACTCTCCACCCGCAGGGCCGGGTTGCCGGCGATCATGGCCGAGAGGCGTTTGCCCTGCCCGGTCCGGTACAGGCAGAAGATCTTCTTGCCCAAGGACTGGGCCAGACCGATTTCATAGCCGACCCCCAGGGAGGGGGTGGAAACCTCGGCGATCACCAGATCAGCAACCGCCAGCCACTGCATATCCCGCTCGTAGATCTCCTGCTCGATTAAGAATTTCTCCTCCCGCAGCAGGCCGTCATCACCGACATGCTCGGTGAGCACCGTGCCGAATGTTTTCAGGTAAGAGATCAGCTGGGCATAGAGCCGGGCATCTTCACGCCCGCCCCGGATGGCCCCGGCAAAATAGATATTGAGCATCCGCGTCCTCCGGTCCTGGGTCGATGGGAATTGGTTGGTATCCTGCATAAACGCGCCTCAGCGCCAAAGGGTTCCGTCCGGGATTAATCCGCCATGAGCTGGCGCAGGGTCTGCCGCAGGAGAATGCGCTTGGCAGCCCAGGGCATGTCGGCAAATGGCATGGGTTGCCCGGCAGTCCTGTTTTCGAGCCGAAAGCACCAGAATCCGTTGTCCACCTCGAAAACCGGGCTGATTTCCTGAGGCGTCAACCGGCTGAGCTGTTGATCAAGCTCAGCAAGCGGATCAAGAAAACGGGGGCCAAGCCGGCCGCCAAGCTCTTTTGTCGCGCCCTGGGACATCTGGGCGGCCACTTGGGCGAAATCCTCGCCGGCCAGCAGACGTTCCCTGGCCTCGGCGCAGCGGTTTTCCTGCTCCTGCCAGCGCTCCGTGCCGTCCAGCCGATGGGCGAAACGGA
The DNA here is from genome assembly GCA_040755455.1 of Thermodesulfobacteriota bacterium. Lineage (GTDB taxonomy): Bacteria > Desulfobacterota > Desulfobulbia > Desulfobulbales > SURF-16 > SURF-16. The sequence goes on from JBFMAY010000002.1 coordinate 12,086, forward strand.
AGATGCCGCTCAGCTCAGCACTCTCGGGCAGCATGACAGGTTCGCTCCGCAGCCGGGCCAGGGCCTGGGGAATGGTCTCGCTGACGGCCTTGGCAAATTCCTGCCGCCGTTCGTTCACGGCCCCGTCAAGGTCCGCCGCCGGCAGGGGGGGCAGCTTGCCGCCCATGGCCTTGGCCAGGATTTTCTTGAGCGGGTCATCTTGCATGTCACTTGTTTCCTGAGGCACGCCCGGGGAGCAACTCGTTCAAAGGGGGATGAACTGGTCGCTGGAAAAGGAGATGAGGCCCCCGGTAACCCCGGTGTAGGCCGATATGGCCTCAGGGCCGTGCAGCAGATGGCCGAGACTGAACAGCGCAATGCCGTTATAGCCGTTGTTCCTGGCGATCCGGGCCTCCTCGGCAATCCGCCGGGAGTCCTTGATATAGGCGCCGAGCCCGGCCCAGATCCTGACCGGCGAGCCCGGCGTCTGGCCCGTGGCCACCTCGCGCAGCTGCGCCCCCACCCGCTGGCTGCTGCCGAAATAGGCCATGGGATACAGGGCGTCTATCTGCTCTGCGGCGGACCAGCTCCGCCAGTCCTGGCCGTTTTCCAGAAAGGCCTGTCCCGCATCCGCCAATACGGCAACGGAGAGCTTGATGTCATCCCCGCCATGCTGTTTGATGGTCCGGCGCACCTCACTGAGCAGTTGCGACACCTGGGCGGCCCGCATCTCCTTCCAGTAAAGGGCCGCCGTGGTGAGAACCCGGTCCGCCGGGGACTGCCGGCCATGCAGCCAGTCAAAAACCACATCGCGGTTGAGATGGTCGGGCAGCAGACGGGGGTCGAGGCCTATTTCTTGTGCAAACTCACGGCCAAGCGCGCCGCCGCGGCCAAAGGAGTCCCCCGGATAGCGGATAAAGTCAAGGTGAATGCCGCTGACCGGGTAACGGCTTACCAGCTCCCGCACCACCTGGAGAAAAAGCTTACGGTATTCGGGGGAGGCCGGGTCGGCGTACACCCCTTCCAGCCAGTTCAGTTTTTTGGCAAATTCGCTGTAATCGGTGAGGGGCCTGCCCTCATCATCGCCTAAAATCCAAGGCTGGGCCGGGGAACCGGGATGGGCCTGGTTTTCCGGCGGGACTGTATCACCCCACAGGTAATAGACATTGAGCCAGGCATGCACCGGCAGGGGGTCACAGCGGGCCAGGATCTCGGCCAGGGGATCAAAGCCGGGCGGTGCCCCGGCCAGGCTTTCGGGCCATGGCGCTATGTCGCTGCGGTAAAAGGCATCGGCCCGGCCCCGCACCTGGACCAGCAGTTCATCAAATCCTGCCTGCCTCGCCGCCGCGCAGGCCTCCTCAATCTTCTGCGGCGAATCCACATCATGACGGATGACCCAGGCAGCTGTCCTGGTCCTGGGGAAACAGGATGCGCAGCCCAGCAGCACAAGCAGGAGCAGCAGGAGACAGCGGCCGTTACCGCCACGGCGCGCAGCAGGTCTGGCCGGTTTTGTCGGATACTTGCGGGACATCATTGGTGTCTTTTAGGTTAACGGGATGGGACAAGCCTGCCGGCAGACAAATAACGACCGTCGCCAACAGAAAGGCTATTCAAGCGCGCCCCGCCACCGGACAAGGGAGCACCACCTGAAAGCGCGCCCCTTTGTTTGGGACTGACGCCACGGTAATGGTCCCGTGGTGATTTTCCACTACCTTCTTGACGCTGTACAACCCGATACCGGTTCCTTTGCGGCTGCCGGGCACCTGAAAATACTGCTCAAAAATTTTTTCATGATATTCGTCGGCTATCCCGGGGCCATCGTCGGTAACGGTAAAAACAATATCACTGTTATTTTGCCGCAACTCCAGGGCAATTGCCTGTTTCGCATATTTTGCCGCATTGCCGATCAGATTTTCCAGCAAGGTTTTCAACTGGCAACAGTCCCCGGTAAATCTGATTTCATCCAGGGTGTCCCAGGCGGTGCGGTCCAATCCGTTGATGGCAACGGCAATCTTCCGGTCTTCCAGTTCCGCCATGAAGCTCGTGGTCACGGCAATGACCAGATCAACAAGGTCCAGCTCTTCCGGCTTGAAGATCCCCAGGGATGACTTGTCCCGCAGGTCCTTGGAAGTCGTCTCGATGGTATCCAGCAGCTGCTGGCAAGATTTCTCGATGGTCTTCAGGTATCTTTCCACATCCTCCTGGGATTTTGCCTTGCCGGCCAGCAGTCGCCGGGTGAAGCCCTGGATGGGCGTCACCGGCCCCTTCAGATCATGAATGAGCACCGAGATGAATTTTTCCCGCTGCCGGTTCAAGGCCTCGGTGCGGATCTTCACCAGATCTTCAAGATGAAGGCGGTACTCTTCCAGCTCCTTTTCGCTCTGGCGGCGCATCGCAACCATGTCATTGATGTTTTTGCCGAGCAGGCCGATCTCATCTTTTTCGCTGTAATCGACGGACACCGACAGGTCACCGTGGGCGATCCGGTCCACCTTCCGGGCGAAATCGGCAAGGGGGCCGGTGATGCTTCTGGTGATGGACACGGCGGCAACGAGTCCGATAATGATGGACAATATATCGATGATGATGAAGGTGTTGCGCGTTGTCACGTAGGTATGCAGTGCCTTTTCATAGCTGGTGGCGGCATATTTTTTCTGCAGAATGACCATGTCGTTCAGGCTGTCCAGCCATCCCCACTGCCGGCTTCGCACCTCCTGCACCAAAAATTTAATCCCTTCCTCCCCCCTGTTGGCCAGGCCGAGGGCAATGACCTGATCCCATAACTGTCTGGTTTCTTCCTGCCCTTTGATGATCCGTTGGAGAATCGCCCTGCCTTCCTCATCCTTGACTATTTCGACAAGTTTCGCATTGGCCATGGCATAGTCTCTTTCCTCTTTTTCAATGCGGGTCAGTTCAAATTCCTTATCAGCCTGCTCCTGCAGCAGCAGGATATTCCTGATGATAACCGCCTTATGCCGGGCGAGAAACCGCATCTCCTGGGCGAGTTCAACCTTCACATTATTTTCGTTGATGATCTCTTCCATGCCCCTTTTGATCTTTCCAATGCTCACAAATTCAATTATCCCGAGCACGATAATGATAAGGGAGAAGATGGCTATGATTATCCCTATTCTTAAGGAAATTTTGTAATTACGGAAAAACATTATCGCATTACCTTAGGCGTTAGGCAGAGTAACGAGGTGACCTGTTGATTTAATTACTATAACCCGGAGGCGCGGGAGCGTCCACATCATATTGGCGGAACCGCTATGTTGCAGGTCGCTATGCGCGGGTAAGGTTTTTTGGCGGATCAGGCGGTTTTTTCCACTATGCCGGGCAAAGCAGTCAAGCAGCCCGTGCGTCCCGGCTGAGAGGGAAAAGCCGGGCGCAGGGCAATCAGTGCTTCGTCACCTTGTAGGCAGAGGTCTTATCGTCAAAGGTGATGGTATAGGTCCCTGCCCCCTGGCTGATCGGGATATCCGCGCCAAAAGAGTCCGCCTTGCCGTCCCGCAGGGGGTTGTCGCCATAGTTGTCCGTCCAGTCGCCCCGCACGTCGAACTTGAAACGCTCGTCCGGCCCGTCGCCGAACAGCACGTGGTCGGCCTGCCAGGTGAAATCGGCCTTCAGGACCATGGGCATGGCCTGCCAGTTATTGCAGGTGCCCCGCAGGAACAGCGTCGGCAAGCTGTGTTTGAAACGGGGGGCGTAGCGGTCGCGGACAACCTGGCAGGAGTCCCAGATATTGCGGTCGGTCAGCGACCGCACCAGCTTGATGTACTCCGCATGGGCCCAGGCAAGCGGCGTCGCGCTGTCGGTGCCTTCACCCACCGCATAGTGGTGGGTCGAGTTATCTCCCACCCCGTCGAACACCTGCTCCGGCAGCATTAGCCCCTCGTTGGCAAAATGCTCCATGGCCCGGACATAGGTGGCCTTCAGTTCGTTAAGCTGCTGCTGGGTGATCTGCCCGTGGTTCTCCGCCTTGATCCGTTCCAGCTCATAATGGCCCCGCTCCCCGGTAAAGAGCGGCCACACCCGGCCCCGCTGCTGAGGGTCGCCGCCGCTGTAATTGCCGCCGTTGGCCGTGCTTTCGCCGTAGCCGTCGTTGCCGTAGCGCCGCCAGCCTGGAAACCCGGCCTGCCCGGCAAAGGTGAAGTCATACTTCACCCGCAGATTCTCCGGCAGGTCCATGGCGTCGAGCTCAGGCAGCGAATCGAGAATAGCGGCGTCATTGGCCGCCAGCACCCCGTAACGGACCAGCTCGAGAAAACCGGCATCCAGCACCTCCTGTTCATTGATGGCGGGCCGGCCGTTGCTGCCGACGATCTGCCCCCGGTCGTCGGGGTTGTCGTTTGTCGTGATGCGCAGAAAATATCGGCCGTTTTTCTCCCCGCCGGTCAACACCCCGCTGGTGGTGAACAGGGTGGCAATGAGCTTGCCGGCGAAGGCATCTGCTTTTGCCTCATACCAGGCGGCAGCGCCCGGATCATGGACCTGGCGGGCGATGTCGGCCGCCACCAGCAGGCCGGTGATGATAGCCGCCTCGGTAGAGGGCGAAAAACCTGACTGCTCTTCCCAGCGCTCCATCCTGGTCCACGGCGGCTGCACGGTGTATTCCTCGCTGTGGCCCTGGGCAAAAGTCACCTTGACATGGCCGCCATTGGCGAGAAACTCGGCGGCCGGTTTCACCATCGGCCAGTAGCTGCCGACCAGGTCATCGTCGGACAATAGCCCGTTCTTCCACAGCTTCCAGCCGAGCATGATGGGCATGGCGGTCTGGTCCATTTGGATCTGCAGCCACTCCAGACGGCCGTCCACCTGGGTCTTCTGCAGAAACCAGCCAGGCCGGCTGCTGTCGATGGTGATGCCGTCCCGCTCCACATGGCTGGACTGCACCTGCACCCTGGGCAGGTAATCAAAGGCGACCCGCGGCGTCTCCCGGTCGCCCAGGGCCAGCAATGCCATGGCGCACTGGTAGAAATCCCGGGGCCAGACGGCGCGATAGCCGGTGGCGTATTCGTTGGCCGTGGAGGTATCACCCCAGGGGATGGAAAGCGAGGCGATGAGCGCGCCGGGGTTCTGCTTGTCCTCCAGGGCCTTCAGCACCATGGCGCTGGCATAGAGCAGTCTGCCGTTGTCGCCGGTGGCGCCGACCATCTCCGGCAGGCGGTACAGCGAGTTCAGGTAATCCTCCCAGCCCACGGCCAAACCTGCGCCGTTATACTTGGCGAGCAGGGCTTCATAACCTTCCTTGAGGGAGCCATCGGCCGCGGCCATGGCCTCCTTGTGGGTGGCGCCGAAGCCCACCGCCAGATCAAAGGTGGCGGTCTGACCGGCATTGAGCGTTGCCAGCCTGGCCATCATCGCCACATCGCCGCCGCCGTCGTCGGCATAGTCGTAATCCCAGTCCATCACCCCGTTGTCGTGCAGATCCTGCCAGCCGTCGGAGCTGCCGACAAAGCCGGCGGACATCCGCTCAAGGCTCGCCGTGCTGCGCAGGCTTAAGAAAAGTTCATGCGCCTGCCGCGCGTTGAGATAGCCCCCGCCCTGCTGGTCCCGGCCGACATAGGCCACATCGTAGCGGCCGGAATTGCCCATATGCGGATTGATGAGAATATAGGGGGTGATATTGTCTTCCCTGGCCGTGATGCTGACCCGCACAAAGAGGGTCTGCCGGTCCGGATCGGTGAAGATGCTTTTTTCGATGGCGTACTTGTTGTCCCTGTCCGTATTGGTCACCCGGTAGGCCAGGGAGGTGGGGCGGCCTGCTGCGTCGGTTGCCAGATATTCTATCCGGTGATCGGTCGCGGTTTTTTCCTCGTCAAAAAAACCGGGACCGGTCACCAGCAACTGCAGATCCTTGATCTGGGCCGCGTCGATCCTGCCATAGGCGGTTTCCGTGACGATACCCTGGGCGATGGAGAACCACACCCTGGAAACAGGCCCGCTGGGGCCGGTGTCGCTGTACCGTCGATCCACATAACGTTCATACGAGGTGCCGATACCGGTTTTTCCCGCATAGGTCCAGGTGGCGTTGTCCTGGGCCTGTTGCGCGCCAGGCGCCCCTCCGGCCGCAAAGGCCGGTGATGCGGCAAGGAACACCGCGCCAATCATTGCCGCAAGAATACTGCATGTCTTCTGTCTGCTCATTGGCAACCACCCTCTCCCAGCATTAGATACCGAACTTTTTCGTGTTAACCCACTCCATGCTCAGCAGGGACCAGAAGTCCAGGGCCAGCTTGTGTTCCACATAGGCATACGGCAGCCAGCCGTAGCCTTTATCACCCCAAGCCGCACCCCATGAATTACGGATGAGCAGAGCGCCGGTTGTAACCCGGTTGCACATGGTGTTGGTGATTTTCATGCCGTCGTCGTAGCCAACCGCGACGATGGCATGGCCCCACTGGGCCCGCTCGCCGTCACAGGGAAAGGCAATACCGCCCTGCACATCTGCCGATGCGCACGAGGGAAAGCCCCAGAAGCCGAACATGGAGGGAATGCCGGCGGCAAGATATTTCTTGACGCTGGCCAGCACTTTATTGCCCTGGACATTGGCTTGGGGGTCATGGCAAAAGTAGCGCAAGGCCTCATAATTGTCTGCCACGGCATAGACAAAACTCGGCGGTTCCCGGTCAAAGTCAGGATCGGCATCGGTATACGGCCAGTATTTCTCGTTCGGGATACCGCAAAGCACAAGCGCGCCCATGGTGTTTCTCAGCCAGGCGCCGGTGTCTCCCGTCACCTGCATGAGGTTGCGTGTCACCTTGTAGACGAAGAGGCGTGACCCCTGAAGATAACTGACATGGGCCCGGCGCTGATAATACTCGACAATGCCGACCCCGGCATGGGCCGTGCAAGACTGCAGGCCTTGCTGATTCTCCACCGGCGAACACCACTTCCTGAGATCCGCCTTGGCCGGCAGGGAGGGGGCCTCCTTTTTGGCGGCCGCCACTCCCAGCTTTTTGGCCATCGCGGCGATCTCCGGTTCCGTTTCCGTATAATCCTGCAGATCGGGCACCGGGGGCAGCCAGCCCGTGCCCACCCATTGTTCCGTTTCCGACAGATAAACCAGAGGATTAACAGGCAGCATACCATTTCTCCTTTTGCGTCCCGGCTGTTGGTAATGGTCTTCTTCGGTGGCCGGTTGCACCTGATAATCATATTATGGCAACAAATCTTACATCTCACTTACACCAAGCAGCTGGCCAAAATTTTTTCATTACCCCTGCAATTCCATCACCTTGAGCTGCTTGAGTTCCGCCAGGGTGAACACCGGGCCGTCCTGGCACACCAGTTTTTCATCCATATGGCAGTGCCGGCAGATACCCACCCCGCAGCTCATATGGCGCTCCATGGTGGTGATAATGTTGCCGTCGGCAACGCCCCGCTCCGCCAGTTGCGCCAGCACGGCCCTGATCATCATGGGCGGCCCGCAGACCAGGGCCGTGGTTTCATCCGGGTCAAGGGCACAGCGGGCAAAGAGACCGGTGACCAGCCCGACCTCACCAGCCCAGCCAGGTTCCGTCCGGTCAACGGTGAGCAGACAGCTGACCCCGGCCGTTTGCCCCCAGGTGGCCAGATCCCCCTTAAAGGCGATATCGGCAGGGGTCCGGCTGCCGTAGAGGATGGTGATGCGGCGGTCATGGCCTGCGGCAAGACAGGTGTTGATCACCGACCTGAGGGGGGCGAGCCCGATGCCGCCGGCCACGAAAAGCAGATCCCGGCCCAAAAGATCCGTCATGGGAAAGGGCCGGCCATACGGCCCCCGCAGACCGACCGCGTCCCCTTGCCTCATGTCATGCAGGGCCGCGGTCAGTCTCCCCGCTCGGCGCACACTCAAATGAATGGTGCCGCTCTTGGCCGGAGTGGAGGAAATGGAGATGGGCGCCTCGCCGCAATGGGGCACCGACACCATCATGAACTGACCGGGCTGATAGGTAAATGAGGCATTGTACTCGCGGTCGGCAAAGGCGAGGACAAAGGTCTTGATCTGGGAATTTTCCACGATCACCTCTCTGATCTCCGCTGGCCTTGGCCGGTAGAGATCCTTGTCCGGACTTGGCATGGTCATGTATTCTCACAGCAGGTCATATTGATAAAACGGACGATATCCGTGCCGCCGAAACAGATATTGACGCACCGCCCGCAGCCCACGCAGCTGGGCCGGTTATCCTTTTTCATATCAAACTGGAGCTTGTGCCTGAACCTTTTCTCGATGCCCCGCATCTGCCGGTCCACCGGGTTATGATCACCGGCCATGCGTGTAAAGCCGCTGAAGGTGCAGGCATCCCAGTTTCTGATCCGTTCCCCCCCGCTCTCCGAGGTCTGCCGGTCGCGGATGGAAAAGCAGGTACAGGTGGGACAGATATAGGCGCAGCCGCCGCAATCCTGGCAGCGCATGGACAGTTCATGCCAGACCGACTCAGACACCTGGTCATCGGCCAGCCTGCGGGCCGCCAGGTCAAGATGGACCTGCAGGCTGAATTTGCCCCTGGCCTCGAGAAAGGCCTGGTACTGGGCCTTGACATCCTTGTCGTCAGCTGCCGCAAAAAACTGCCGCCAGGCACTGATGATTTCCTGCCCCCGGGACCGGTCCAACTCAACCAGGAAACGGTCGCCCAGGTCGGTGAGCTGCAGATCAAAACCGAAATCGACAAAAGGGCCGTTGCGGGTGGCGTTGCAGAAACAGTTGGCAAAGGGGCCATTGCAGTTGAGGCCCACCAGAATGGAGTTCCGCCGCCTGTGCAGGTAATGCGGGTCCCTGGCGTTTTTTAAAAAGACCACGTCCATGTAGAGCACGGCGGAGAGGTCGCAGGGCCGTACCCCGAAATAGAGGGATGGCGGACTCTCCCCGGCCGCGGGTTCGAAATGGTAGCTGTCGGGGCCTGGATTGCGATAGGTGAAGAGCACCTCCTGCTGGGGAAAGAAAAACTGCTTCAGCGAGTTCTGCGGCTGATTGGCAAGATCAAGCCGGACATCATCGAGCTGGTCGATCTCGGTAAAAAGCGTGTCACCGTGCCTGTTCCGCAGCGGGGCGATGAGCCGGTGATTTTTCTTAAGCTTGCGCAGCAGGGGCAGCAGATGATCTTTTTTGAGAATATATTTATCCGTCATGGGTCGCAGACCTTTGCCAGATGAACGGCGCAGATTTTATATTCAGGACACTGGGAGAAATGGTCCCTGGCGCTGATGGTCAGCACATTGACCGGCATCTCGCTGAAATGGAAGGTGGTGTACACCTCGCCCGCCTTCACCACATCGGTGAGCTGCGCCTTGACCTGCACCTCGCCCCGCCGGGAACGCATGCGCACCACATCGCCGCTGCGCACCCCGAGGCGGCGCCCGTCATCAGGATGGAGCTGCAGCAGTGCCTCGCCCGCCTCGCGGGACAGCAGGGGGCTCCGCCGGCTCATGGTGCCGGTATGATACTGATGATAAATGCGGCCGGTGATGAGCAGAAAGGGATAGTCATCATCCGGCAGTTCGGCGGGCGGTTCATGCACGGCCGGGATGAAGCGCCCCTTGCCCCTGGTGAAATAATATTTGTGCAGAAAGGGGGTGCCGGGATGACCGCGGTCCCAGCAGGGCCACTGCAAGCCCCATGAGTTTTCCAGTCGGTCATGCTGCATGCCGCCGTAAATCGGGGCCAGCATGGCTATCTCCTCCATGATCTCCGCCGGGCTCTCATAATCCATGGCATAGCCGAGCCTGCTCGACAGCTCCATGATGATGTCGGCGTCGGTGCGGCTCTGCCCCAGCGGCGGGATCACCCGGCGCACCATCTGCACCCGGCGCTCCGAATTGGTGAAGGTCCCGGTTTTTTCGGCAAAGGAGGCGGCGGGCAGCACCACATGGGCGCGCGCAGCCGTCTCGGTCAAAAAGATATCGGCCACCAGGAGAAACTCGAGGTTGTCCAGGGTTTCTCCAACCGTGGCGATACCCGGGTCGCTGAGCATGGGATTTTCCCCCATGATGAACATGGCCCGCAGCGGTCCGTTTTTGCCGCCATGGGTCATCTCCATGAGGGTGAGACCGGGCTGGACAGGCAGGGAAACATTCCAGGCCCTTTCGAATTTCTCCCGGAAGTCATCGATGTCAACCTGCTGGTAACTGGGGAAGACATTGGGCAACGCGCCCATGTCGCAGGCCCCCTGCACATTGTTCTGGCCCCGCAGGGGATCGACACCGGTGTCCTCCTTTTCCACATGGCCGGTCAGCATGGCCAGGTTGGCAATGGCCTGCACGTTGGCGGTGCCGCAGACATGCTGGGTGATGCCCAGGCAGTAGCAGATCACAGCCTTCTGGGCCCGGCCGTAAAGCTGGGCCGCCGCGCGTATCCTGGCCAGGTCCACCCCGGTGATGCGGGCCGTCTCGTCCAGGTCAATGCGGAAGAGCATATCGCGCAGACCGTAAAAATTCTCGGTGCGCATCTCGATGAAAAGATCATCCGCCAGATTCTCGTCAAGAATGATGCGCATCATGGCGTTGAGCAGCGGGATATCGGTGCCCGGCCGGATAGCGAGGTGGATATCCGCCCTTCCCGCCATCAGGGTGCGGCGAGGATCAATGACGATCAGCCGGGCGCCCCGGTCCATGGCCGAAAAAATGCGACGGGCCACCTGGGGATGGGCCTCGCTGGTGTTGGAGCCGATGACCAGCATCACCTGGGCGTTTTCAATCTCATTGATGGAGTTGGTCATGGCGCCGCTGCCGAAGGTGGTGGCAAGACCTGCCACGGTGGGGGCGTGTCAAAGCCGGGCGCAGTGGTCGATATTGTTGGTGTGCAGGGCGGCCCGGGCCAATTTCTGCAGCAGATAATTTTCCTCATTGGTGCATTTGGCAGAACTCAGCAGCCCCACCGCCTTGCCGTCGCTCTCTCCGGCTATCCTTGCCAGTTCACGGGCGGCATAGGTCATGGCCTCATCCCAGCCGACCGGCGTGAGGTGTCCGTTTTTGCGCATGAGCGGCTGCCTGAGCCGATCCGGATGATGGATAAACTCATGCAGATGCCAACCCTTGACGCAGAGGTTGTTTCTGGAAACGGGATGATTTCTGCTCGGCGACGAGCCCACCACTTGACCGCGGTGCTCGTGGAGATAGACGCCACAGCCACAGCCGCAGTAGACGCAGGTAGTCAAAATGTCGCGCATCGGGTGCTCCGGAACTTGTTTGGTTTAACGGGAAACGGGATTGACATTGCGGGGTGCTGCAAAACAGATGCGTACATCTTTAGTCTAGGCTGGCAGGAGGCCCTTTTGTCAAGGGGATAAGTGCCACCGCTGCCGGGCAGGGGAAAAAAACAACTCATTATGCCGGACATCTTTACCGGCACCGGAAAACATTTGCGAGGCGATGGGATGGACATCTAAGAGGACCGGCATTAATCAGCCACTTTCTGACCCCTTATCTCCGGTTATCTTTTCCAGGGGATCAGGCCGCCATGCGGGGCGTAAATCAACCCAGCTTGTTCAATATAATGAGACGGGTTGCTCAACTCGCCTGGCCGGCCTGAGAGGCAAGCGGCTTCAGCTTCCAGGGGCAGTTCCGCAGCCAGCTGTCAAATTCATCTTCAGGCAACGGCCGGCTCACGTAACACCCCTGCATGAGCAGCGCGATTACGGCAACCATCAGCAGCGCCTGCACGCCTGCGGGCTTGCGCCACTTCTCAAGCATATTGTCCCACTTGCTCTCAGCCTGCGCCAATGGCCTTACCTCTATTACCGCCGGTGAGAAAACCAGCAGAATCGGCCGGGTAAAAATGCAGCAGGTGCATGGCGAGGGCGTAACTGCGCGTTGTCGTCCAGGGGGATTAGCAGTATGGCGTTTATTACCATGGCAGAGAAGAAGCGGCGGGCTTTCTGCAGTCTGACGGGACGTGCTGGCGATGGTGTCTTAACCGTGATGTGGTGATAAGGCTATTTAGGTTTACGCCGATAACTTGGTCCTCCCAGGATAATGACCTCGGAGTTGTAGACGAGCCGGTCGGCGACCGCGGTGGCCACGGTGGTTGAGTCGAAGATTTTTCCCCAGTCGGCAAAGGGCAGGTTGGTGGTCAGCATGGTTGACCGCAGCCGGTGTCTTTGGGAGATGACCTGGAAGAAGAGATTCGAGCCCTCGGAGCCGAGCGGAAGATAGCCTAACTCGTCACAGACCAGGAGGTCAGGAGCTTGGTAGTGATGGAGTTTTCTGAGCAGGGAGTGATCGGCCTGGGCGGCGACCAGGTGGTTGATCATATCGACGGCGGTGGTGAAGAGCACCTTGCGGTTGGCGTTGCAGGCGGCCAAGGCAATGCACTTGGCCAGCCAGGTTTTGCCGGTGCCGGGATTGCCGATGAGGATCACATCCTGCTGGCGGTTGATAAAATCGATACTGAGCAGGGCGAGGATTCTGCTTTTCTGCTCCTCACGCGATTTGTGATGGTGGAAGTTGAACTGGTCGATACTCACCTGTTCGGTGAGTTTTGACTGGATGAAACGGCGGCCGATGCTGTTTTTCCAGCGCGTTTCGTGCTCCATGTCGGTCAGGAGCTTGATGGCGGCAAGGATGTCGAGATTTTTGCGGCTGGCCGTTTCGATAACGGCCTCAAGGCTTGCGGCCATGGCGGAGAGCTTGAGTCGCTTGAGATCCTGGCGCACGATGTCGATGGTGACTTGCATGGGGCTACCTCCGATTTTTGAGGACAAAGGCATCGAACTCGGCAAGGTTCGGCTCTTCGAGGCGGATATGGTTGAGCCGTTCCTCTTGCAGCCGGACCGGCGGATGGGTTTTGACCGGCGTGCTGTCCTGACGCAGGATATTTTCAATGTACTGGGCGCCATAGGCATTTTTGAGCAGTGCCCGCTTGAGGGCGGCGTTGAAGGCGATTAAGCCGTAGCCGTCCTTGAGGGCGAGAAGCCTGGCCACGTTTTTGCGTAGCGGCAGACCGGCGTTCGCCAGGTGTTCGAGATAGAGCCTGGCCTCCTCGCCAAGGGCCGCAAAAGCCGCCACCTCGGAGGATTGCCACTGGCGGCGCATGCTTTTGACGGCGGCCTCGCGATGGCAGGCAAGCTCGATGCGTTGCTTGCGCAGCCAGGAACGTTCGTGGGTAACGATGGCCTTGTCCTTGAGATAGACGGTAAGGGTATGGTGATCGGCCTTGACGACCACCTGTCTGCCCACCGCCCAGGGCGGAGTGGAATAGGAGTTGCCGTCGAACCGAATGGCGAAATCGGTATGAACCTTGGCAACAGCGGTCTCGCGACAGTCGGGAAGAAACTCCGGCAGGGGCGCGAGATTTTCGGCGCTTAGCCGGTGGATCGGCCTCTCGCCGGTGGTGGCGTGCAGCCGGATGTTGGCTACCGAGTCCCGCCAGTCGATTGCCTGGGCCTGGAGGTCGGCGAGGTCTTTGAACTTTCGCAGCGGCCAGAAGTTGTGGCGGATGTAATGGACGACCCCCTTTTCCACCTTGCCTTTTTCCTGGGGCTGCCTGGGGTTGCAGGCCCTTGGCGTGATGCCCAGGGGGCGGAGGAAGTCAAGAAAGGCCTCGTTGTAGCGGATGAGCGGTCCGTCGCGTTCGATCACCGCGGTGAGCATGTTGTCGGTGACCAGCTCCCTCGGCACCCCGCCGAAGAACCGGAAGGCATTCAGCAGACAGCGGTGCAGGGTCTGCTGGTTCTGGGAATGGGTGAACTCCAGGTAGAGCAGACGGCTGTAACACAGCAGAATGGCAAAGCAGTAAAGCCGGCGGATGGTGTTGCCATAGGCCATGGAGCCGAAGTGTCCCCAGTCGATCTGGGCCTGCTCGCCCGGCGCGGTTTCAAAGCGAATGAAGGCGCGTCGCTGTTTCGGCCTGATGGTGCGGAGATAGTCCTTGACGATGCTGATGCCGCAGCTCACCCCCATGGCGGCGAGCCGCTGGCGGATGACCGCGGCTGAAGCACGTGGACTGCGGCCGAGCATTTCCCTGATTTCGTCTGCGAAGGGATCGAGTTTGCTGGGACGTTTGATTTTTTTGCGTTCCGGCGTGGGGTTGCGCAGATACTTGGCCACGGTTCCGCGGTAGAGGGCAAGCTGGCTGGCAATGCTGCTCTTTGACCAGCCTTCGCGGGCCAGACGATGGATTTCAAAGACAAGGCGTTTATCGATCATGGTTTTCCCCCAGGTATCTGGTGATGAGTTGCCGGACGGTGGCGGGATCGGCGCGCTCCATGTCCCCGCGGCTGACCAGTGGTGAACGGCGGCTCGTGGGCGGCGCGGCGGGCAGGGAAAGCACCTGGAAAAGCCGGCCGTCAAAGGCGATGAGATCCTGGTCGATGAGGCCGTCGCGGGCCGCGATGTATTCATCAACCGAGACGGCGAGCAGCGAGCAGATCTTCTCAAAGCTGTAATAGGAGAGTCCCTGCCGGTCGGCGACCAGGATTAGGAAGAGATAGAGAAGCAGTTCATGGTGGCTGAGCACGTTCCAGAAGCCTCCGCGCAGAAAACGGTGTTCGATGACGGCGAAGCTGCCCTGGATTGTTCTGAGCCGGTGGGCGATGAGTGGTGTTTTCGCGATCATGGATTCACCTCCTGCCCGCTATCCTAAACTGGGCTGGGTGGAAAGGCTATCAAGTCCTTTTGGCGGCTGCGCTATCTGGTTGAAAGTGGGACTATTTTAACCATTAACGTGTCCATCTTGCGGCCGGCCTGGCCAATGGGCGTCATGATGTATCTGCCTGGAAACAGGTTGAAATTGACGGTTAACGCGTCCATCTTGACGGGGGCGGCACGGGCGGGGTGGGGTGTGGCGGGAAGTGACGGCGGGGCGCGTTGGGTCAATCTTCGCAGGCGCCAGTAGTCGTGATGTCGCTCGCTCCAGGCTTTTTGTGCGTCGCGCTGGTTGGCACGGTAATCGGCATCGGTGGCCATCTTGGCCTGCTGCCACTTGCGTTTGCGTTCGCGCTGGCAGGCATCCTGGCCGCAGTAGCGTTGGTTTTTTACCCTGGGATTGGCCGGCATGACACGCCGGCAAGAAGAACAGATGAAGGTTCGCATATCTTGCCCTCCCCAACCCCCACGATAACGCCAGGGAAGGGCCAGACTGAGCAAGAAAAAGAACCAGAGTCAGAAAAAATAAAAAGAAAAGACAGGTTGAAAAGAGAAACGAGAAAAGTAAATCCGGTGCTGGTTTATCAGACGGCCTTTGGTGCTGAGTTTTTCACCGCCGGAAACTGCTGTTTTTTAAGCCGGCGGTAATAACCTCTGTTTATCTTCAGTTATTCCAGCCGGGGAATACGCAATGCATTCTAACGATGCAGGATATTTTAAGGTAAAACAAACGGATCAGAAAATGGAGATGCCACCTATGATTAATCCCCCCATTGCGGCATCAGATCCGTTTAACCAACTCGCATGAAAGCGAAGCCGGATCATGAGAGGCGAACCTTAGCCGCCACATCTCTTTCTCATTTCAATCCTGCCGCATCCGTTCTGTCAACTTTTATCCACAAAACTTTTCGCGTAATTCAAAACAGTTACAGAATGAATGCCGGCAAACTCGGCAAGCTGCGCCACGGAAATTCTTCCTGCCCGGGAATTACCCATCAGCATGCCGGCAAAACACATGAAATATCGAGAGAATATCCGGATAAAATAAGGTAATCAATACGGCAACGGCACCTACTTGTTGTGCCCTAACAAAAAACGTGGCAAAATTAAAAACAGCATGGTCTACAAGAAGGATAAAAGTTGCGATTTAAACAAAATAACCTAGCGGGCGGCCAAAGGACTTCGGCCTTCAAACAGAAGCGGGGTGAAGACAAAATAACATTTCCGAGTCCCGAAGAAATGAGGAGTTCCCCAATGCCACACAAGTTCACAGACCAGGTACGGGAATTCTTTTCCGCATGCCTGCGCCGGCACAGCTATAATCTGTTCAAGAACCCTTATATCTGGTTCGGGGTTCTCTGGGGGTTACCTATTCCGCTTGTTACAGTCTCTCTGGCAATGACTTTCACGGCCGAGGGCCACCTCGCCCCGGCCTTTACTCATATTTTTCAGAGCCCACTCCAGTGTTTTTTTCTTGCGCACCCGCTATTATTCGGGGCACTGTTCGGCATACTCGGCACCATACGCCAGGAAAAAGACACCCAGATCAAGAATCTGGTTGAAGAACTGCGGGAACTGTCGACCCAGGACCCGCTGACCGGCCTGGCGAACCGGCGCCATTTCATCCGGGCCTTTGAGGAAGAGGCGGCCAGAACCGACCGGCAGGGCCTTTACATGTCAATTATTTTTCTCGACCTGGATTTTTTTAAAAAAATCAATGACACCCACGGGCACCAAATGGGAGACACAGTGCTCAGGGAAGTCAGCCGCTATATGCAACGGCAATGCAGACCCTATGATACAGTCGCGCGCTGGGGAGGTGAAGAGTTTATCATTCTGCTGCCTGCCTGCGATGAAACGAAAGCCGCTGTCTGTGCTGAGAGGATTCGGTGCGGCGTTGCCGCGGGTTGCAGTGAGGAAATCCCGTTTCCGGTCACGATCTCAGCCGGCGTCACCCGATATGCAGCAGGCGATTCCCTGGAAAGGCTCACGGAACGGGCCGACCAAGCACTTTACTGCGCCAAACAGACCGGCAGGAACAGGGTGGTCATTTGGCAAGGGCAGGATTGCGTTCCATGTCCCGCCCACAATACATTATGACTGCCGGAAAAAACCGGTAACCGTTTACCGCCTCTGAAATACTCCAACAATCAGCCACCTTATTCATCTGGGGCAAAGGCTGTTTTATCGCGGCCCGGAGTTCTCCGCTTAATCAAAAACAGGAACCGAGGGGAACAGGGAGGTGTCGGTATGGGGGATGAAGCGGCAGCCGGAGAAACGGATCATGAACTCCTGGTTGACGTTAAGTTCCAGGTAGGTGATCCTGCCCATAAGCTGCAGGCAACGCTCTCTGTCGCCCCGCTCGAGCAGGGCCAGTTCCGCACCGGCCAGCGAGCTGTTGCCGATGGCCTGAAAGGTGGTGAGCGGCAGATCGGGCAGCATGCCCAGGGTGATGGCCCGGCGCGGATCAATATGACGGCCGAAGGCCCCGGCCACATAGATACGATGCAGATCCGCAAACGCAAGCCCCACCTGGTTGATCAGGGTGGTGAGGATCGAATACATCGCCGCCTTGGAGCGCATCACGGCATCAAGGTCCACCTGGCCCAGCACCACCGGCTCGTGGCCTGCCGCCTCATGGGCGCCGGCCACGACAAAGGCGAGCCCCTGCGGGGTATCGACAAAACGCTCCGCACAGCGCTCCCGCCTGAATTTGCCGCGGATGTCAATGATTCTTGCCAGGTAAAGGCAGGCAACCAGATCAATGATGCCTGATCCGCAGATGCCCCGCGGCTTGCCGCCGTCAATGGTGCGGTAGCGCAGCTCCAGGGTCTGCGGATCAATCTCCACATGTTCGATGGCGCCGGGTCCCGCCCGCATGCCCATACGGGCCACCCCGCCCTCCAGGGCCGGTCCGGCAGCTCCGGCGCAGGCTATCAGCCATTCCCGGTTGCCGACCACCACCTCGGCATTGGTGCCCACGTCAATCAGCATGCAGGTCTCCTCCTGCCGGTCCAGGCCGCTGGCCACAATGCCGGAGATGAGATCCCCGCCGAAATAACTGCCGATACTGGGCATGACCCACACCGGCGCCGCCGGATGAAGTTCCAGGCCGATCTCCACGGCGGCAAAGGGATCAGGACTGTTGACCAGGGGGATGTAGGGCTCCCGGCAGAGGTGGCAGGGATCAAGCTGCAGCAGGAGGTGCACCATGGTGGTGTTGCCGCTCACCGCAAGCGCCCGGATATTTTCTCTTTTTTCGCCGGCCTTGTCGGCCAGCCCCGCGGCCAGCTCGTTGATCGCTGCCACGACGGCTGCCTGCAGGCGGCGCAGGCCATTATCCTTGGCGGCATAATGGATGCGGGTGAGAATATCGGCGCCGAACTCGATCTGGCTGTTTTCCCGGTTGCCCCTGGCCAGCACCCGGCCATCTACCAGATTGATCAGACTGGCCTCAAGATGGGTGGTGCCCAGATCCAGCGCCATGGCGGGCAGCATGCGGGGCTGCTCCGCGACAAAATCTACCAGCACGGCTCCGGCCGGCAGATCATTGATGATGGCCGCCCCCTTGAAGCCGGATTTCCTGAAATTTGCGGCAATATCCGCTATACGGCGCAAGGGAATCCGTGGGGCGATACCCGTTGCGGCTGCCACCGCCTTTTTAAGCCGGTCGATATCCCCGGTGTTGTCATGCAGGCTGGGGGCAGTCGCCGCAACCGCAATGGCGAAAACAAATGGTTGCATGTCCTGGTTCGAAAAAAAGTGTTAGATATGGGGAAATATGATAAATTGAGATGTTTTTAACACTCTAACGCCAACAAGCTCAATATATTTATGACAAAAATCCTGGCAATAATGACCGGCGGCAGCCTGGGCTGTGTTTTCCGCTATCTGCTTTTCGTCTTCATCCAGCGCAACACCTCAACGGCCTTTCCCTTTGGGACCCTGGCGGTGAATCTCATCGGCTCGTTTCTCATCGGCTATCTGTGGGCCTTTTTCGAGGGAACCCGGCTGACCAACGACTGGCGGCTTTTCATTTTCACCGGCTTTCTGGGAGGGTTCACCACCTTCTCAACCTTTACCAGGGAGGCAAGCCAGCTGATGAAAGCGGGTGAATATACGACAGCGCTGACCTATATGCTGACCAGCAATATTGCCGGCATTGGCCTGGTGTTTCTCGGCTTCATGCTGGCCAGACGATGACCGCCCCTCGGCAAACGATAATGGATAATTGAAATTGCCCCTGTTACTTTTCACATACCTCGTCACCGAGACACTGGCTCCCTTCTTTGCCAGCCTGGCAATCCTGACGGCCATCCTCTTTCTCGGCCGCATTCTTCCCCTGTTTGATTTCATCATCAGCTTCGGCATCAACCTGCCGGACTTTACCCGGCTCTGCGCCTACATGGTTCCCAATCTCTTCCTGTTTGCCATTCCCATGGCCAGCATGCTGGGGGTTATCCTCTGTTTCACCAGAATGGGCAACGACAATGAACTGATCGCCCTAAAAGCCGCCGGCATCGGCCTGTACCGCATGCTGCCGCCGGTCATCTTTTTTGCCGTGTGCACCTCCCTGCTGACCGGCTATTTCTCCACCACCCTGATACCAAGCGGCACCACCGCCATGAAAAAACTCTTTTTTCAGCTGGCCAAGGAGAAAATCGACCAGGGGCTGGATGAGAAAAAATTCAGTGACGGCCTGCCGGACGTGGTGATCTATATCGATCACAAGGATCCGGAGACGGAAAAATGGCAGGGCGTCTACGTGGCCGACCACCGGGACAGCCGCAATCCCCTCACCATCGTCGCGGAAAACGGTTATCTGATCGCCAACATGCCGGACATGCTGCTTACCCTGCAGCTCGATCACGGCTCCATTCACCAGGCCAGAGAAAGCCGCACCCAGACGATCAGCTTTGCCACTTACCGCATCAATATCCCCCTGCAGGGACCGGGCATGAATGATGACGAGCAGGCAAACTCCATCAGCAAGAGTGAAATGACCCAGCGGGAGATCAGGGACTATGTGGCCAGCCATGGCCGGGAATCAGCCGCCAGCATTGCCCGGTTGATAGAATACCATCTCCGCCTGGTTCTGCCCGGCGGATGCTTTATCCTGACCATTCTCGGTCTGCCCCTTGCTCTGCGCACCAGGCCGGGACAGCGCTCCATCGGCCTGCCCCTGGGACTGATCATCTTCATCTGTTACTATGTCATGCTCACCACCGTTAAATCCTTCAGCGAAAGCAGTCCCCTGCCCGTGGCCATCACCATGTGGATACCCAATGTTATCTTCGCCGGCCTGACTCTCTATATTCTCCGTTTCGCCAACCGGGAAAGCACGCTGAACCTGATCGATTTTTTCCTCAGAATCATCCACAGCACGCAGAGCATTCTGCCAAGACCGGGAAAGAAGAAGAATTCATGACACTGCTTGACCGCTATATCTTCAGACAATTCTTTCAGAATCTGCTGCTGGTGCTTGTCTCGCTGGTGGCCATCTACCTGCTTGTCGATTTTTTCGAACGCATAGACAATTTCACCGAGGCGGGCAAATCACTCGGCCTGGCCATTACCTATTTCCTGCTCAAAATCCCCTTTATTTACGATCAGATGGCGCCTGTATGCATTCTGCTGGCCGGGGTCATCACCCTGGGGCTGCTGAGCAAGAACCGGGAACAGATGTCGCTGAACGCCGGGGGCATTTCGCTTGCGCGTATCGTGGGGCCGATCATTGCCGCCTCACTGCTGTTCACCATCCTGACCATTGCCGTTGCCCAATGGATTCTGCCGCGCACCAATGCCAGAACCAATGAAATCTGGTATCAGGAGGTCAACGAGCAGGTCACCAACGGCATTGTCAGAAAAGGACGCATCTTTTACCGGGGAACAAAAGGGATTTACACCTTCAAACGGCCGGATCCGAAACACAACGTTTTTACCCAGTTCGTCTATACGGGGTGGGACGACTCACGTCAGCATCTGCGCGTGCTGCTCACCGCCCAGAGAGCAGCATGGTCGGAGCGGGGCTGGACCTTCAAAAAAGGGCAGCTGAAAAAACGCCAGGAAGACGGCAGCTACGACATCAAACTGTTCACTGAGCTGCAATACGCCCTGCCCGACACCCCGGCGCAATTTTTTGTCCCGGCTTACCGGGTCACCGAGCTTTCCCTCTCCGAGTTGCACCAGAATGCCCGGACAAGCGTCAAGCAGGGAGACTGGCAGGGCACGGTGGCGATCAATCAGCGTCTGTCCTTCATTTTTCTCGGCGTGCCGCTGCTGCTGCTCTCCATTCCGCTCATGCACTCCCTGCAGCGGAAATGGAATAGAGATCTGTCCATGACCATTCCCATCAGCAGTGTGCTTGCCTTTTTTGCCTGGGCCATGTGGAACGTCACCCAGTCCCTGGCCCAGGCGGCCTACGTCAACCCGCTCATCGCCTCCTGGTCCATCCATGTCATCCTTACCGTGATCGGACTGGCTCTGCTGTGGCGGATGAACCGGATATAGCGGTTCGTGAATTTGCAATAGAGGGCACGTGAAACTGGAAAATGCATTTGATCAGCTGAGGCCGGATGCCAGGGTCGGCATTGTCGGCATTCCACCCCTGGCAGTCATCGGCCGGCTGAACGCCATGGGGGTGCGTATCCATGATCTGGACGAACCCCAGGTCAATACGGACATGGAAATCACCGCCCCCTTTCTGCCCAGGGTGTATTGCGCCATCCTCCGCACTGCGGTGCTCAATGCCCTGCATCTGGAACTTGACATGATCTTCATCGATGTGGGGCCGGGGAAATGCGACTGCGCGCTGCACGTGTCAACCGTGCTGCGGGACATGCTGCCCATCCCGGTCATCCGCACCCGCAACGAGGACCATGCCGCCTATGGCCATCCGCTCTGCGAGACGCAAATGGCCCTGCTGGAAAAATTCAAGAAAATTACCGCAGGCGTCCAGAGCGCCGCGCCCTATGGACCGGAAAAATTTCCTCCCTGCCAGCCCACCGCCGGGTTCTGGGGGGTGCCGCCCAGGGACTTCTCCCTGCTCAGCTTATTTCCGGATACCACCCATATTTACGGCTGGACCCGCTGCATGGAAAACAAGACCCCGGCCGACATGGAACTTGAAGCGCGGTTTAATGCCGAGGTGCCCACCATATTTTTTGCCCAGTCATTCTGCGCCAAGACCGCCCTGGCAAAATTTCTGGCCGCCAAACATCCCCGCGGCCTCTATCTGGATGTGGATGTGACCTGCAGCAGCAGCACCCGGGCCAAGATCCAGGCCTTTCTCGAACTTTCAGGAGTCGGCCATGCTGCTTGCTGATTTCGGCACCTCCTACTGCAAATTCCTTGATCTCGCCCAAGCGGCCGGGCAGCCCTATCTCGTCCCCACCAAGGATCTGCCCAAGGATTTGCGGGTCGACCTGGCCACCGGCCACAACGGCAAACGTTTCAGCGGCCGCTACGTCAACGAGCTGACCGCCCTGGCCCGGGGCGGCGAGGAGCTGATCGCGGCCCCGGATTACGTGCTGCTGGACTGCGGCAGCCGGGACATCAAGTACGTCTCCTACCGGCACGGCAAGCTGGCCGACATGGGCTGGAACAGCGAATGCGGCGCCTCCATGGGCTTTACCATCGAACTGCTGGAAAAATATTACAATCTCGACTACAACATACTGGCGGTGCCGGACAGAACCTTTTCCATCACCTGCGGGGTGCTGGGCATGAGCCACATCTTTGACGCCGTGACCTCCGGCATCACCGAGGCAGAGGCGGTGGCCCGCTTTGTCAAGGGCATTGCGCTCAATGCCTACCGTTTCAGCGGCTCACCCGAGACCCTTTACCTCTCCGGCGGGCTGTGCGACAATCCCCTTTTTGTCGGCAGTCTGCCCTGCAGGGTTATCCCCCTGGGCCGCTACGTTTTGATCAAGGGCCTGGAAAAAACCGCCCGCGAGCACCTGTCAATTGCCCTATGACTACCCAGCAGAACCCGCCGAAGCGCCCCAACTGTTTCGGCTGCCGCAACTTTTTTATCACCCATGAACCTGCCCATCCATACGGCTGCCGGGCCATGGGCTTTAAATCGAAAAAAATGCCGTCCCAGGTCGTCTTTGAAAGCTCGGGCATGGAATGCCAGCTTTTTGTGAAAAAATAAAGGAATTAACCCAACCCCGGAGAATCTTCATGTTTACCATACTTGCAACCTACTCGCTGGTCGGCGCGGTGTCCGGCGTGCTGGCCGGGCTGCTCGGCATCGGCGGCGGACTGGTTATCGTCCCCATGCTGGTCTTCTGCTTCACCCGGCAGCAGATCCCCCATGAGCTGATCATGCATCTGGCCCTGGGTACCTCCATGGCCAGCATCATCTTCACCGCCGCATCAAGCTTCTGGGCCCACCACAAAAGAGGGGCGGTTCATTGGATAGTGGTGCGCCGCATCGTGCTCGGCATCTTTGTCGGCACCTTTCTCGGCTCCTGTCTCGCGGCCCGCCTGTCGAGCAATTTCCTCAAGGGATTCTTCGTCATATTTCTCTACTATGTGGCAACCCAGATGTTGATGGGCAAAAAGCCCAAACCCTCCCGCCAGCTGCCCGGCCCGGTGGGCATGTTCGGGGTGGGCAATGTCATCGGCGCGTTTTCCAGCCTGGTCGGCATCGGCGGCGGCACCCTGTCCGTGCCCTTTATGACCTGGTGCAATATCCCGGTCCATGAGGCCATCGGCACCTCGGCTGCCATCGGCTTTCCCATCGCCATCGCCGGCACGATCGGCTACATTTACAACGGTCTGCACAGCGCCGATCTGCCGTCCTATGCGGTGGGCTATGTCTATCTGCCGGCCCTGGCGGGACTTATCCTCACCAGCGTCCTGACCGCCCCGCTTGGCGTCCGGCTGGCCCACAGCCTGCCGGTGGAACGGCTGAAACGCATATTCGCCGTGCTGCTTTACCTCGTCGGCACCCGCATGCTGGTAAGCCTGTTCTGAGAAAGCCTCCCCCGTCCACGCCGCTGCTGTCTGAGAAAAATCATTGACACGCCATGCCGCATAGGTAAAAATACCGATCTGTTGTTTTTTTGCCCATGGCATGATGCCGTTAACCCAACTATTATTTAAGCGGGGAGGAAATTTCGTGAAAAAATTTGCACATTCAGGGACCAGGCTGTTGTCGCAGCTGTTGCTGCTGACTCTCTTTCTCCTGTCATCAGTGTCTGCCCAGGCCGGCCAGCTGAAAATCGGGGTTATTCTGGCGGAAACAGGCCCGGCCTCATTCCTCGGCGGGCCTGCGGCCCGTTCACTGCGGATGCTTGAAGGTGAACTAAACGCCGCCGGCGGCATCAACGGCAACCAGCTGCAACTCATCTACCGCGACTCCGGCGGCAGCCCGGAAAAGGCCGTCTCCTTCACCCGCCAGCTCATCGAGGAAGAGAAGGTCTTTGCCATCATCGGCCCTTCCACCAGCGGCGAGACCCTGAAGATAAAGAAAATATGTGAAGATGCCGGCATCATTCTCATCTCCTGCGCCTCGGCCGAGCTGATCGTCAAGCCGGTCACCCCCTATGTTTTCAAGACCGCCCCCAGTGACAGCTTCGCCGCCCGGCGGATCTTCATGACCATGAACGAGATGTCCATCGCGAGCATCGCCGTTGTGACCGACAACACCGGATTCGGCAAGGCGGGCAAGGAGCAGCTGCAGAAAATCGCCCCGGAATACGGCATTAAAATTGTTGAAGATGAAACCTATGATAAAGACGCCACGGATTTAGCCTCACTGGTGGCCAAGATCAAGGCCAATGCCGAGGTGCAGGCGGTGGTCAACTGGTCGGTGGTGCCGGCCCAATCCATCATCGCCAAGAACATCCGCCAGGCAGGGTGGAATGTGCCGATCTTTCAGAGCCACGGCTTTGCCAATCTCAAATACGTGGAGGCGGCCGGCGCCGCGGCTGAGGGCATTATCTTTCCCGCCAGCCGGCTGATGATCGCAGATCTCCTTCAGCCCGGCCCACGGAAGGATTTCCTGCTGAAATACAAGACCGGCTATGAGACCAAATACGGCGAACAGGTCAGCACCTTTGGCGGCCATTCCTACGATGCCATGCTGATCATCAAGCAGGCGATTGAAACGGCCGGCGCCGATCCCGCCAAGATCCGGGAAGCGCTGGAAAATATCAAAGGTTTTTACGGCACAGCCGGCGAGTTTAATTTTACCGCGGAAGACCACTGCGGGTTGGGCATTGAGGCCTTTACCATGCTGACCGTCAAAAACGGCCGGTTTGAACTGCTGAAAAAAGAGTAGACCCGGTTGCCGGGAGAAGAAAAATTGCGGTGGTGCTGCTGCGGCAGCCTGTCTTTACCAGGAGGTATGGTCGTTTTGCCGCGACCCATACCTCCTGCGTACCCTGTTGGGCTTGCCGCCTGTTGTCGGCGTCAAATGCAGCGCCTGGTCATGGGTTGTTATTTTTTGTCTTTCAATCTGGGCTCATATAATTTGATTGGCAATACAGATGCATATGACTCAAAATCTTTGTCCGTCGTGAAAATTGTCATTTGTGGCTGCATGCCAAAGAACAAATTATGAAATCAGCATTTGAACCTTGAATTCCCTTGCTCCTTGCCAGATTAGAAAATTCAGCCGCCAGTTCAAAATCGCTGGAGAGCAGTGGGAGATCAGGAAATGCGGAAAGATGCTTTTTCAGCTTGTTGAATTGAGTTTTTGATTTGATGCCGGAAAGCAGTTCCTGGCGAATTGGCCCAACAAGTTGCACCCGTACTTCTGCTATTAATTCTGCCAATTCATCGACAAGACAGCTTGAGTTGGATTCATTGCGGCGGAGAGCAAGGGACCAGAACAAGTATCGACAATAATTTTCATGTTATTTTCCGCTGCTCTTTGTAGTCGTAATCTTTTTCGTACTCAATCTTGTTAAAAAGCTCGAGGATGTTTTTTTGTTTTCTTTGTTGTATGTACTCCTCCAGTGCCTCTGTTACCACTGCCTTTTTGGTTTTATGTTTTCCCAACAGTTGGGCTTGCTCGATAAGACTGTCATCAATTGCTAAATTAGTAGCCATGTTACACCTCTTTTCACACAATTATTTATATATTATATATGTGTGAAAATATGTGTGAAAATTTGGGGTTTGGTAAGTATTTTTTGATTACCCATAACGCAGAGTTCACCAGTGCGGCGCCGTTTGCCGCATTTGCGTGAAACGACTTGTTGGGGGACTTGCTTACCATTGATACTTTCGTTAAAAAACAATGCGAAACAGACACTTAGACTCCTACGCCCCTCCGATCTTCCTCTGGTAGTCGGTCAATGATCTGCTTAAAACCATCTGCGACGATTTCGTCAAAACCGCGTTTCATGACAATATCTTTGAGGGCTCCGAGCATGTCAGGAAGTCGTGGGCACATATCTTCCATCATGTCCACAAAGATCCACAACGCTGGGGATTTTCGAGTCGGGTCCACGGACTGAAGTTCCGTTCGAAGTTTCTCCATACGCTCACGCCACGCCTTTGCCAGTGCCACAAGCGTGAGATTGTCTCTGAGCAAAGGCTTGGCGTCGTCCATGACCACAGCGATGACCTTTTCCTGAAACTCGGTACGTTGATAGTCACACCGGCGAAATGCCCGAAAAAGTTCATGGGCCATGCAGAACTCGGAATGTAGCGACTTCTCGCTGATAACCGCTACAATCCGTTTGGCCTTCGATATCTCATGGGCAAATCGCTCGATAGAGTCTCCGCCACGCATTCTGTCTTTATCTCTTCCGATAACCCTCCCGGAACGCTGAACAGCATCGCACAGGCGGTCCACGATTTCTTCCCGCTGTCGGCCCGCTTCCGTGGAGTCTTCACCCCAGGCATATGAAACGTAAATCTCCGGTAAAGTCGCTGTAGTAGGCAAGGCGTTCGCGGCTATATCTGGAATTGGCGCGGCTTGAGGTGTGAAAACGGGCGCACCGAATTGCACGCGGCAGACTGTTTTGCTCAGCCCGCTGAGCGAAGCAGGCATTATCGGAAAATGGAAACACAGGCGGCGGCTCTTCGGAGCAATCACTTGCTGGTCCCACAGTCGGAGAAGAAATCGCTCATTTAGTTCACGACTTTCGTCAGCTGAACGCCCTAGATAGGTTGTTAACGCCACCAAGGCATCCGAGAGCGCACCGCGGCGTAGATGAATAAATGTAGCAAGCCAGCCAAGCGGGTTCCCAGTGTCGAAGACCAGATTGGGGTAGCTCGACATCGCCGCCCAAGCAACATTGTCATCATTGACCGCAAGAAGAGAGAATGCCTCTATGGCAAGTAATGGAATATTTCTTGGGAATTGCTGCCTCGCGTTACCGGCCGTTTCAGCGGCCCCTTTCCAGTCGTCCTTCATTTGGCACTGAAGCGCTGTGCCCAGGGCTTTTGCTTGTGGCCCGATAGCATCATTACCGCCTGAAGCGAGAATTTCCTCTATAGTTTTCGTATCCCCAATGGCCGCACAGAGGTATAGCGCATCTTCCTCTAATCTGTGGCGGCCAAATTCGGTTGGAATATGGCTCAAGCCTTCACGCAGAGATTCAATCGCTTCGGCAACGTGACCGGCGCGACAATGGACTTCAGCGAGGATCTGGTAGAGCGAAGACAGACTTTTGTCGGGCGGGATGACCTCGATGCCTTTCTTGAGCAGCGCCACCGCGCCATCATCGCCTTCGATCTTGCCGACCTTGGACAGCAGGTCCGCGGCAATCTGGTAGAGCGAAAACAGGTTTTTGTCGGGCGTGATGACCTCGATGCCTTTCTTGAGCAGCGCCACCGCGCCATCATCGCCTTCGATCTTGCCGACCTTGGACAGCAGGTCCGCGGCAATCTGGTAGAGCGAAAACAGGTTTTTGTCGGGCGTGATGACCTCGATGCCTTTCTTGAGCAGCGCCACCGCGCCATCATCGCCTTCGATCTTGCCGACCTTGGACAGCAGGTCCGCACAAAGAACCCAGGAATCAGCAATTCCACGGTCGAGTGCTCGATGTGCATGGTTGATTGCTTGGTCAAGGTCGCCATGCTTGCCTCGATGTGCCAGGCAACGGGCAAGATGATATTCCAGACCTTTGGCGCCCCCGTCTCCAAGCAAGATCTTGAGAACGCCAATGCGCTCGTCCAGTTCCTCTCGGTCGGACGGCACTGGCGAAACTGACTTAATCTGCTGCTTTAAATAGTCGGTGAACCTTTGTCCGATCAAACTGAGATCCGCTTCGCGTCCTGCTTGCACAAAATGATAACGGAGCTCCGCGAAGGACTCGCCCAACTTACTTTGTGTGCCAACTATTTGCTTTGCCTTGAAATGGCGAAGGTGGTATTCGGCAGCGGCGGAATGTGCTTGCTTAAACTCCTCGGATGTCTGTCGAAGATGGTCCAGCGAAATCTCCCTTACGATGGGGTTTAGCGCAAGCATGCCTTTGTAAGAGTTCAAGAGATAGCGGGTTAGAAGTATGGAGCGTAGTTCGCTGGCTTCAGTATTGTTTGCGCAAAGTTTGTCCAGCGCCTCGCGTTTAAAACTGCGGCGGTGCACGGCGAGGCGCCAAAGCTTCTGCTGAAGCAACTGGTCGAGATGTTTCATTGTCCGCTCTAGGAGATCACGCTCCAAAGCCCTGAGAAACTCGCGGGAGATTTCCCTGTCCCGGACGTCCCAGAGGCCGGGATTGCTTTTAATGATTTCATCCAGTGTGTCGTAGCGGAGCGCACCCACCAGAGCCTCGATTGCTCGCGGATTAAAGTCGAGATCGCGGATAACTTCCTTTTTCCGAACTTCGGAAATCTCTGCCTCAACGCCAGATTCCTTCAGCCGGGTATTTAAAACAATGATTGCTTCCTCCGGCTCCAATTTGGTTAACGTGCGTTTCGGAATCCATTCTGACCAGCGAGCCTCTTCAACGATGCGGTCGCTTAAAAGGAGCAACCTGCCAGGCAAATTCTGGCGGTTTCGGAGAAAGGCGAGGACGCCGTTCATTTCAGGCACCGGAGCGCCGGACTTGGGATGGAAAAACCGCTGTGCTTCGTCCAGAATTATGACCACCTTACGTTGCAATACTCTTTCGAGGGCGAAAGCAAGGTTCGGAGCCTTTTGTTCGAATAGCACTTGTTCCATTTCAGGGAGACCTTGCTGGCTGAGCACAAGGGATAACTCCATGAGACTTTCTATTACATTGGGCGTAGGTCGGTCAGCGATTTCGTTGATTACAGCTGGTTTCATGCCCAGCTTTTCCGCTAGTTCGCGAAAATCACGCGCGAGATCAGTCTTGCCAACCCCTGAGAAACCTTGAAGGAAACAAACAGGAGGGCCGACATTGAGCCACACATCGGTGAGCCATTTCAGGTTCTCAGTTCGGTTCTTGCCTATATATTCCTTCATTCAGTAATTTTCCCCTCTTGATACTTTTCAAACGAGGTGCGTAAGCGATGCCCAAACCCCAACCAGTTATTTATATGAAAGCCCCTTTAACTACTTGAAATTACTAACAGTGAAAACATTATGCGACATAAAAAATTTCCGGCCAAATACTGACTTTCATGCTTCGTTGTTCCCGCTTGCGGAGATGGCGGTTAGCTAGACGGATAAACATGGCACAACTTTGTTTACCCGGCCAATACACAAAAAACAAATGCGGTAACAATAAGATTTCATTACATTTCACAAATGCCTAATATGCAATTTACGGAATATCCAATTTGAAACGGCTGATCCGCGGTTCGCGGATTAATCACGGTTGATTTGCTGCCAGATGCCTTCTCCTTCGCCCGATATTGTAAAACAATTTTTTCACGGATTGATGGCAATTTCCACCAGCCGCCCGGTTTTCTGATCCCGGCAGCGCACCTCCGCCCTGACCAGGCCAGGCTGGAGCGGCTCGGAAAGTTCCATGCTGATGCGGATTTTGCCCGGCTGCACCTTTTTGATCAGCCATTGAACCTTGCCGCTTTTTCTGTCAAATTTTACCAGGCTCGGGGAGGAAGCGAGGATGTCCACCTCGGCGGCCAGAAACTGGTGAACGATGAGATTGCCGGTGGAAGGTCCCTTGATATCCAGATCAAGGACGATACTTCTGCCGGCAGATGAAATATATCTGCCGCTCACCAGATCCTGGGCAGATGCCGGCCGGGCCGCCAACAGGTTTACGCAGGCAAGCAGCATGAACAACAAGAACATCCTTTTCCGGTGACAGCCCATCATAACCTCCTTCCTGTCATTTGCCATAAGAGCCGGCGGCACTGACCTGCCGGGCAACCTTTCGCGCCGTAGCGTTGTGATCCCTCTCCGCCATACCATTGCTAGGGCAGTACCTCGAATTTTTCTTTTTCCGCATTCCACACATAGCCTGAGCCGAGCCAGATCTCCTCAACCTGATCGATATTGATCGGCAGGCCTTTTATTTCGCTGAATTCATCGGAAACAGTGAGAATTTCCTCATCGCTGATGCGGCCGTCGGCATCGGCGTCGGCCCAGTGGAAAGGCGCCATCTGCACCACGGAATCGCCGACGACGTCAATCTGCTGCCCGGCGCCCTTGGGCACGGCCACCTTGCCGGCAAACGCCGCTGCCCCCTCCTGCTGTTTGATCTTGACCATATAGGCAAAGACCTGGCTGCCATCGATTTTCCGCAGCCATTTCACTTCCCGGGCCTTGTCGTCATAGTCGGAATAAGAAGGCACGGCAGCCACCAGCGCCGCGCCCTCCGGCAGGTTCTCCCGGACAATCAGGGAAAGGGAATCGGTGGAATTGCTCGCAACATGGATGGCCACAGGAAAGGGCTTGCCGGCCACCGCATGTTTGGGCAGCAGGCGGCTTGCCGTTATGGTGGGTTGTTCGCCGCCGGGGTAAAGCCACCAGCCCAGCAAAAACAGCAGGGCCATGAATAACACCGCGGCAAGGGCGAATTTCTTCCGTGATGGCGACTCCCTCACCGGCAGGGGCGGTTCCACCGCAGCCGCCTCGGCCGCCGGCGGCAGGACAGGCTCTTCATCCGACTTGGCAACAGGCTTGTCGGCCACAGGCGAGCCCGCAGGAGCCGGCGGCGCCTCTTCCTGCTCCACGCTTTCCAGGATTGCCTCAAGTTCAACCTCAAGGGCCTCGGCCAGCTTCAGGCCGTTTTCTTTTTTGATCGTCGGATAACGCTTGTTTTCCCAGCGGGAGATCGTGTCAGTGGTCACTCCCACCGATGTCGCAAGAAAAAGCTGGGTCAAACCTTTTGTTTCCCGCAGATTTCTTACCTTGGCGCCATCAATTCTGACCATTGGCACGCCGCTGGTCATCTTGCTCATATCCATCGTTTTTATCCGTCACTTCTCAGTTAATTTTCAGGCCCCCATCATAAACAATTATGCCGCCGGCGCGCCACAGGATTTCTCATCTTTTTCGCCACCATAAAACCCGAGCCGCCGCCAATGAGGAATTATCCGGGGCAGCACAGCACGTCCGGCCCCCGGCCAAGCCCGGCAGCCCGGCTACCATCCACCGGATAACCTGTCGATTTTACTGGGATGTCTACCAGACATCGGCCCGCCACCCGCCAGATTCGGGCCGATGTCCTCTATTTTTTCTCTCTTCCCAGACGTACATTTTAGGCAAAAGGTAACAACCTGAACAGCAACAAAGAAAACTTTTCGTAAAGGAGGAAAACATGAACAAGAAATACACCCTGGCCACCATGATCGGTTCTGCCTGGGCCGTGGCCATGCTGCTGACCCTGCCGGCTGATCCGGCCGCGGGTGAGACCAACCCGGCGGGACAGATGCCGGAGAAGATCACCATCAATGTGCAGGCAAGCTGCCCGCAGATAGCGGATCTTGACCCGGACAAGAAGCAGGTGAAGGAGTTCAGCCACAAACTTCATGCGGAGAAATACCTGCTCGGCAAGAGCGCCTTTGCCGCTCACCCGTACACCGATGCCTTCACCTGCGCCGCCTGCCATGCAGGGACCAAGTCAAGTGAGGCGATCACCGGCGCCGACAAGTGCCAGCGGTTGACCGAGGCCATCAAGGCAGGCGGCGGGCCGAAAAAATACAAAGAGACCATGCACGCCATCTGCCAGAACTGCCACAAGAACATGCAGAAAGCAGGGGAAAAGAAGCCGGGACCGACAAAATGCAATGAATGTCACGGCAGCTAACGTGGCAACACAGCAACAACAAACACAAAAAAGGAGAAACACCATGAAAAAGACAATCAGCACCCTCTTGGCCATCGCATTCGCTCTCAGCACCGCCGGAACGGTCTTGGCCGCCAGCGGCAAATGTACGGTAGTGGCTGTTGAAGACAACAAAGTGACGCTGGACTGCGGCAGCAATGCCGGGGATTTTCCGGTGGGCACGAAAGTGAAGATTAAAAGCGAGGGAAAAGCTGTTGAAGGCTGCTAAACAATGTCCTTAGCGGTTTTTGCGGGGCCGCCGTCGCCGGCCGGATCGGCTGGCTGCGGCGGCAATCCGCCCGCACCCTCCTGCCGGGCAACCGGCACAGGCAGCGTGATGCTCATGAGAAAACCACAGGCCCGGCAGCGGAACTGACCGCTGCCGGCTTCGCATTCTTCCGGCGGAAAGGAATAACGTTTTCCGCACTCCTCACAAAATACCAGCATCGGTCTTGCGACTCCCCGGCCATTTATCTGTTTTCGATGAGTTCAAGCAGTTCCTTGCGGAGTTGGTCCACTTCCTGGCGGACCATGGACTTGACCGCCGCCGCCATTTCCGCGGACATTTCACCTTCGGCCCCAGAGACCATGACAGACTGTGCGGCGGCGGCCCGCTGTGCAAGTTCCGCCACCACCTGGTCGTGCCATGTGCTGTAATCACGTATCGTCTCCAGATGGGACGGCAGCAGGTTTTGCTGGGGCTGCAGGGTAAAAAGGGAATGGGCCAGCCGGTCATAGACGGTTTGCAGCATATTACGCGACAGATCAGCGGCCACATCACCATGCCCGGCAAGATGACGGCCCACGCTGCCAATCACCTCCAGGAAAAACAACACCGAATTGTGGCCGGGGTGTTGATTGCGCAGCGTGTCGATTTCCTCGGCCAGCTGGGTTAACACCTTGGCCGAGATGCCGTATTTCATGTTCTGAATAATTCTGGCCAGCTTATCGACGGTGATCTCCTCTTCCTCAAGGCGGGCAACCGGCCGCTCCGGCTCGGCCATCTTTTCTTTCTTGGCCTCGATATGGCCGATGTCCACCTCCACCGTCTCATCAGCTGCGGCGGTCTGCTCCCCGACTTTCTCCTCGTCCAGGGAAAAAGCCAGCCCGCCCTCGGAAAAGAAATCATCAAGCAGACTGTCTGCCTCGGGAAAATCCTCATCATCGACCCTGGCCAGCACCACCTCCTTGGCGTCGGGACCGGCCACTCCCCCGACCGACGGCATGGCCGGCGGCGGAGGCGCCGCCGCCTTGGCGCCACCCCGGTCGTCGGCAACCATTTCCTGAAAGATGACATTGAACGCCCCGTCAACCGCCTGGTCTTCCTTCTGCTCCATCAGATCCCTGATGGTGCTCCCCCCCTGGCCCGCGGCCGGCGGGGCCTGGACTCCGGGTTTTCCCGCCACGGCAACCGGCGGGCTTTCCCGCACAGGCGCCTTGCGCGGTTTTGCCAGCTCCGCCTTCAACCGGTTATATTTTTCCACGGCGCTGCGCACCAGGGCGATCTTGCGGCCGTCATCCATGCTCTCATCGGTGATCACCGTTTCCAGGGTGGCGAATACGTCAGGCAGAAGCTTGATCGCCTCGGGATGGGCTTTTTCCCTGGCCTTCTTGATGTACTGCCCCAGGGTACCGATGACCTGCAGACAGACGAGAAGCGGTTTTTTGCCGGCCCATTGCGCCTGCAACGGCTTGATTGCCATGGTCAGGATGTCCATGGCCTCGTCGGTTATCTCCCACTCGATTGCCAGAATGGCAGCCTTCAGCTCCTTTATCTTCTCTGCGCCGTTGATCATGGTCAGTCTCCTATTGCAGTTCTTTGCGGAAAGAGATGAGCGTCATCGAGATAATCTTCTTCAGCGTTTCCACCACATTATCCCCGGTCAAGGCGCTTCCCACAAAAAAAGGCACCTTCAGTTCCTGATTGAGGTCCTGCTCCATCTCTTCAACGGTCAGCAGCGGAATCCCCTGGCCCTTCAGGTCGATCTTGTTGTACTGCAGCACAAGCGGTATCTTAAAGACATCCTTATTATGACTGAGCAGATTTTCCTTCATCTGTTCAAGGGACTTCAAGTTGCTCTCCCTTCTCTCCTTCTGCATGTCAGCCACGAAAACAATACCGTCCACCCCCTTGAGCACCAGTTTGCGGGTGGCGTTATACTTGACCTGACCTGGCACGGTATAGAGCTGGATCTTGATGTCAAAACCATGGATCTTGCCGATATCGACCGGCAGAAAGTCAAAAAAGAGGGTCCGATCGCCGTGCGTTTTAATACTCACCATTTCGGTTTTGATGCGCTGTTTGTATTTTTTGTTGATGTAATCAAGATTGGTTGTCTTACCGCCCCGTCCGGGCCCGTAATAGACGATTTTAATCTGTACTTCTTTTTTCTTTACATTAATAAATCCCACGGGTTACCTCTCACGCAATCATCTTCCCCAGATTAATCTTATCTTATCGATGACCTCGGTTGTTTTCAGCCGCAGAAAGCCCAGGGAAACATCCTGGCCGAAAATGCAGATGAGCAGAATATCCTCATTGACCTTGCTGAAATGGATACTCTCATTTTCTCCCCGGTGGAAATGGAGGGAAAACTGCTGTTCCCCCACCAGTTTGGCCATGGCGTCCACCGCCGCAAAATTGCCCGCGGCCAACGCCGCAAAGGAAGCCACGTCAAAAGAGCAGCGATCATTATCCAGCTGGGCAATGGTATTGCCGGCCACATCGATGATAATGGCACAGTGCACTCCTATGGACAGGAGATCTTCCTTGAGCACCACATCTATATTTTCCAACTGCTCCTGCGAAACATTATACATTGGTTTATCCTTTACGCTTGAATCGCTTTTTGAAAATTATCTTCTTAATATGATGCACAAAGTGAAGCGGAAATGTCGAGCACAATTTCACATCAGACAAGAGGTGCGACAATCTGAGCCATGCCCTCATGCAGCCTCCTGAGCATGCCCGCCGGCGGATATCCCCGGACAGTCTTGCCTGTCAGGCTGTCGATATAGGACGCTATTGCCTTGATTTCATCTGCGCTGTAAACGATAAGCGCCACCTCATAGTTGAGAAACAGACTGCGCAGATCCACGTTGGCCGACCCTGCCATGGCCAATTTGTCATCCACCACCATGGCTTTGGCATGGACCATGCCGCCGGTATAGAGCATGATGGACGCGCCCGCCTCCTGAATACTGCGCAGATAATTGCCCCGCACCAGATCAGCCAGGGGATGGTTTGATTTCTCCGGCATGATAATCCGCACATCAACCCCCCGCCGGGCGGCAATGGCCAGCCCCTGGGTGAGGGCGTCATCCGGCACGAAGTAGGGGGTGACAATCCACAGCCGTCTCTCCGCGGCAAAAACCGCCGACAGGATAGCCTCGTACAACCCGTCATGACGGCAATCCGGCCCTGAAGGCACCACCTGGAGTATGCCCTGCCGCCCGGCATCGGCAGGAAGGCTGTCGCTGAAATCCCTGACGGGCAGATTCTCGCCCCCGGCAAAGGCCCAGTCGGAGACAAAAAGCTCAACAAATGGCCGGACCGCCGGGCCCTCAACGGCAAAGGAGAGATCCTGCCAGTGTCGTGCATGCGGATCCGGGTTCAGGTACTCATCGGCGATATTGGTGCCGCCGGCCATGAGCAGCCGCTCGTCCGCCAGGGCAATTTTCCGGTGATTGCGCAAATTGCCCCGGCCCCGCAAGGGATGGTAGAATACCGGCATGAAATAGGCAAATTTTCCGCCGGCCCGCACCAGCGGCTGGAAAAATGCCGACCCGGTTTTCAGCGAACCGACCCCGTCAAGCAGCAGACGCACCCGCACCCCCTGCCCGGCCTGGCGGGCCAGCCGCCGGACGATGTCCCGCCCGGTTGCGTCGCCTGCAAAAACATAGGTGGAGATATAGAGACTTTCCCTGGCCTGCTCGATCAATTGCACCAGGCAATCATACGCCTCCCTGCCCGAGGGGCAGAATCTGATGCTGTTGCCGAGCATGGCTGCCGGAACATTATGGGAACGCAGGGCGCGGTCGACAGGCGACGCCTGGGCCAGCGGCAGGATATGGTTCTCATTGAGCTGCAGTGTCATTTTCCGGCGGGCGATCCGCGCCATCTTTCTGCCGCCGAGCATAATATACAGGGGAATGCCCACATAGGGCAGCAGGATCATGACCAGCAGCCAGGAAAGGACGCTGGACGGCGCGCGCCGCTGCTGGAGCATATGGGCAATGGCCGCCACGGCGAGCAGAACGCCGATGATAACCGCCAGGTGCGATTCAAGAAAAAGTAACATCTGTTACAGCTTGCTCCGCCAGGAAAAACTTCCGTGAAAAACAACTAACTGCCGCCTCTATCTTATATCCCGTTCCACCATGGCATGGCAAGTGCCGGAAGCGGGCGACATGAAAACAGCACCGGTATTGCGGCGCTACCACCCGGTGATCGTTTACGGTTTCTCTTCCTGCTTTAAGCCTTGACATTTTTTTGCCACGGATTGCATCATAATACTATGCCATGGGGATACGACCCCGTGGTATTGTTGTGCAACCCGGTTTTTGATAACGCATTTTCTTGCCCCAAGGAATAATTATGCAGGAACTGAGAAAATTTGTCGCCCCGGAATTCGTTTTCGGTTGCGGCTCCCTGAATCTCGCAGGGCGATACGCCGCCAATTTCGGGGCAGAGAAAGTGCTGATCGTCACTGACCCGGGGGTCATTGCCGCCGGGTGGTGCGGCAAGGTCAAGGATGTTCTTGATGCCGCAGGTATTGCCAGTGTCGTCTTCTCCGCTGTCTCCCCGAATCCCCGCGCTGAAGAGGTGATGAGCGGCGCTGAGTTTTATCGCGGCAACGGCTGTGATGTCATTGTCGCCGTGGGCGGCGGCAGCGCCATGGACTGCGCCAAGGGCATCGGCATTGTCAGCATGAACCGCAAACACATCCTGCAATTCGAGGGGATCGATAATGTCACCGTGCCTGGCCCCCCGTTGATCTGCATCCCCACCACCGCCGGAACCTCAGCGGATGTGTCGCAGTTTGCCATTATCGCCAATCCCCGGGAACGGGTGAAGATCGCCATCATCAGCAAGACGGTGGTGCCGGATGTGGCGCTGATTGATCCGGCGACCACCCAGACCATGGATTCCTATCTCACCGCCTGCACCGGCATCGACGCCCTGGTGCATGCCATTGAGGCTTTCGTATCAAGCGCCCATTCGCCGCTTTTCGATATTCATGCCCTGGAGGCGATCCGGCTGATCCGCGCCAATCTGCTCAACACGCTCGCCAATCCCCTTGACCTGGAATTGCGCACCAGCCTGATGCAGGCAAGTCTCGAGGCCGGGCTGGCTTTTTCCAATGCCAGCCTCGGGGCCGTGCACGCCATGGCCCACAGCCTTGGCGGCTATCTTGATCTGCCCCATGGCGAATGCAATGCGATTCTGCTTGATCATGTCATCTCATTTAATTACCCGGACGCTGCGGAGCGTTACCTGAAAATCGGCGAGGCATTGGGCCTGGATATGCGGGGCATGGCGGCAAAGCAGAAAAGGGAAGCGCTGCTTAAGGAAATCGCCGGCCTGAAACATGCGGCAGGCATTACCAAAACACTGAGGGAAACAGGCACCCGTATCACCGATATTCCGGAACTGGCCCGCAAGGCCCTGCACGACCCGTGTCTGGTCACCAATCCGAGGCGGCTTGACAAACGGGATATCGAGGTGATCTATGCCGAGGCGTTCTGATGATGACAGTCAATGGGGGATGCTGCATGAGAAAATCATCGGCTTAGGGGAAAAATCAATCAGAAAGAGCTACTACCCTGAACTGCGGCAGAAAATCATCGAATTGGAAAAAGCCAACGAGGAATTGGCCCTCGAAGTCATTGAACGCCAACGGGGCGAGGAGGAAATCAAACGCAACTACGAAATCCAGACGATCATCAACTCTCTTCTCAAACTTTCCCTGCAGAATATCCCCCTTGATGAACTGTTGTCCACCACCATAGACAAGATCCTTTCCTTACGCTGGCTTTCCCACCAGGAAAAGGCCTTTATTTTCCTGGTTGAGGACGAGCCGGACGTGCTGGTGCTTAAAGCAGGCGCCGGTTTTCCTGAACAGCTGCAGGCACACTGCGCCACGGTTCCCTTCGGCCGATGCCTATGCGGCCTGGCAGCTTTGACCGGCGAAATACAATTTGCCGGCCATGGTGACGAACGCCACACCCGGCGCGATGACACCATGCCGCCCCACGGCCATTACGCCGTGCCTATCCT
Organism: Thermodesulfobacteriota bacterium; assembly: GCA_040755455.1. Lineage (GTDB taxonomy): Bacteria > Desulfobacterota > Desulfobulbia > Desulfobulbales > SURF-16 > SURF-16. The sequence continues at coordinate 50,072 of JBFMAY010000002.1, forward strand.
GCTGGATGACAGAACCATCGGCCTGATATGCATCTTTTTACCGGAAGGACATACGCGCGACCCCAAAGAGGAAGAATTTCTCGCCTCCATTGCCCATACCCTGGCCGGCATCATCCAACGCAAGGTGATGACGGAGGAAAACGCCAGACTGGAAGAAGAACTGCGCCAGGCAGCGAAGCTGGAGGCCATCGGCACCCTGGCCGGGGGCATAGCCCATGACTTCAATAATATCCTCACCGCCATTTTCGGCTTCAGTGAACTGGCCCGGCTGGACAGGGATGATCCGGCCAGGGTGGAGGAGGATATAGATGAGATATACCAAAGCGCGTTGCGGGCCAAAGAGCTCGTCAAGCAGATCCTCACCTTCAGCCGCCGGTCGGAACAGCAGAAAAAACCCTTCCGGATAGCCCTGCTCATCAAGGAATGCCTCAAGCTGCTGCGCGCCACCATTCCCGCAACCATCGAGATTAAAGAGGATATCCGCTCGTCCGGCACGGCCCTGGCAGACCCCAGCCAGATCCATCAGATCATCATGAACCTCTGCACCAACGCCTATCATGCCATGCGCAACACCGGCGGGATTCTGACCGTAACCCTGCAGGACATGGAAATCAAGGAAACGGATGCCAGCCTCCCCGGCGGCATGGCCCCGGGGCCATACATCAGGCTTGCGGTAAGCGATACCGGAAGCGGCATGGGCAAAGAGACCTTGGCTAAAATCTTTGAACCCTATTTCACCACCAAAGAGGTGGGAGAGGGCACCGGCCTGGGTCTCGCCGTGGTGCACGGCATCGTCCAGGGCCATAACGGCCACATCACTGTTGCCAGTGAGCCGGGGAAAGGCACCACTTTTCATGTTTTTCTGCCCCGCTTGGCCGGCGAAGTTGAAGAAGCCGCCTCTCTGCCTGAAAATTCTCCGGTGCGGGGAGGACGGGAACATATCCTGGTCGTTGATGATGAAAAAGTGATTCTTAATATAGCCAGAGAAATCCTCGCGGACAGCGGCTATGCCGTCACGACCCATACCTCGGGCACCGAGGCATTACGGGATTTTCAACACCATCCCGAAAAGTTTGATCTGCTCATCACCGACATGACCATGCCCGCCATGACCGGGGTGGAACTGGCCCGGCAAGTCATGGCGATCAAGCCGGCAATGCCGGTGATCCTCTGCAGCGGGCACAGTGACCTGGTGAACAGAGAGCAGGCATTGGCCATGGGTATCAGGGAATATGTTGAAAAGCCTTTTTTCATGAGTGATATGCTGCGCAAAATCAGACAAGTGCTCAACAGGGGCAACCATGGGTAAAGAGATAACCATCCTCTGCATAGATGACGACCCAGCGGTCTTGAAGGTGCTGGAGAATTATTTTAACAGAATGGGGTACAAGGTCTTTCCCGCCGAAGACGGGGAAAAGGGCCTTGCGCTGTTTCACAGCCTGCGGCCGGATATCATCCTCGTTGATCTGCGCATGCCCAAGGTGGATGGCTTTCAGGTATTGCAAACCGTACGGGAAGATGCCCCGGACACCCCGGTGATCGTTTTCTCCGGCGAAGGCGAACGGGCGGACGTCATTCAGGCCCTTCGTTTAGGCGCCTGGAATTACTTCACCAAATCCATTGACAACTTCGCCTTTATCGAGCACTCGGTGCAACAGGCCCTGGATAAGGCGCGCCTTATCCGGGAAAACAAGGCCTATCAGCAAGGGCTTGAGAAAAAGTTTTTCACCCTCATCGAGAATTTCGCCGGTTTTATTTTCACCATAGATCATGATTTCCGCATCACCTACATGAACCCGGCGCTCATCACATATCTGGGGCATGACGCCACAGGGGAGAAATGCCATAAGGCTCTTTTCGGCTTTGACGGAGCATGTCAATGGTGCAGTCCGGATCTGCTCCTTTACGGCCAGGGCCACAAACGGGAAATACAGAATCCGCAGGACGGCAGATGGTATTACGCGGTTCATGCCCCGATGGTAAACGAGAGCGGCCAGGTCACAGAAATACAGGTCATCCTCAACGACATTACTGAACGGAAAAAGACCGAACTTGAGCTGCGGGAACGGGAAGAATACCTGCGCAAGGAAAATATCCTTCTCCGCTCCTCCCTGGCCGACCGGTATAAATTCGGCTCACTGGTCGGTAAAAGCAAACCCATGCAGGAGGTCTACGAGGCCATTATCAACGCCGCCGCCTCCGATGCAGGCGTCATTATTTACGGCGAGACGGGAACCGGCAAGGAACTGGTTGCCAGGGAAATCCACGAAAACAGCGACCGGAAAAACAGCGACATGGTCTATGTCAACTGCGGGGCGATCCCTGAAAACCTCATCGAAAGTGAATTCTTCGGCTACAAGAAAGGAGCCTTTACCGGCGCAAGCAAAGACAAACACGGCTTTCTTGATCTGGCGGACGGCGGCACCCTTTTCCTGGACGAGGTGGGAGAAATCCCTTTAAACATGCAGGTAAAACTCCTGCGAGCCCTGGAAGGCGGGGGATATGCCCCGGTCGGCGGCACGGAGCGGAAGAAGCCCGATATCCGTATCATTGCCGCCACCCACCGTGATCTGAAAAAGGCGGTCAAGCAAGGGATGATGCGTCAGGATTTCCTTTACCGCATCCATATTATCCCCATCCATCTCCCTGCCCTGCGCGAGAGAAAGGAAGACATCCCCCTGCTGGTGGAACATTTCCTCACGCAATATGCCCCTGACAAGGTCCCTCCCATCACTGCCAAGATACACCGGGCGTTGCAGAACTATGACTGGCCCGGCAATGTGCGGGAGCTGCACAATACCATCAACCGGCTGGTAACCTTGAAAAAACTCGATTTCATGGGACTGGATCTCATCGAACAGTCGCCTGAGGATAAGGACACCAACGCCATCCACCTTGACTATCAAGGAAAGTCACTCAGCCTGATCCTGGAAGAACTGGAAAAAGAGGTTCTGCTGAAAATTCTTGCCCAGGCAGACTGGCGCCAGGGCAAGGTCGCCGAATCACTGCGGATTGACCGGAAAACCCTTTACCGCAAAATGAAACAGTTCGGCATCGACCGGGCATCCTTAAAAAAATAGGGCATTCATGCCCCTTGCTGACCGGACTTGCCCCTTTCCGTAAAATATCACTATTATTAACCAGTTAAATCAATACCCCCTCTTAACAGAGGGCGCTAATGCCCCAATTCCTCCCTTCCCGCAGTACCGCTCCGTTGCCACCTGCTCAATAAATACTATAATTTCAGCATATTATGGCAAATATTTCCATTGGCACGCTTTTTGGTATTACTTGTGTATGTGGTTGCTACGCAGGTTTTTATTCCTTTCTGAACGGAGGACAGGATAATGGATGCGGCTTTCAGACAAACAGAGACACAGACAATTTTACCGGGCCGGCAATTAACCGCGCTGATCGTCGATGATGATGAACAGATCCAGCGCATGCTGCGCCGTGTTTTCGGCCAATGCAAGTTTGCTGTGGACATTGCCCCAACATGCAAGGAGGCCTTGGGTAAAGCAGGGGCCCGCACTTACGATCTCGCCCTGCTTGATGTTAACCTCACTGACGGCAACGGGCTGGATCTCATTGAGCCGATCAGAAAATTCTCCCCGCAAATTGAAATCGTTTCCATGACCGGTGACAACCCGCGATCACTGGAGGCAGAGGCGAGAAAGCACAAGGTCGCCTACCATTTGCTCAAACCGGTCGATTTCCAGGAACTCATTTCCATACTCATGCATATCGCCAGGAGAGCACAAACCCTAAACCTTGTCTACAATTGATACCATACCAGGGAGTTGACATGTTCAGCATCAATAAGCTCAAACTGTCGGTGCGGATGTTTATTATCGGTGCAGTCACCGTCATGACCTTTACCGGCCTCCTGACGGCAGGGTACCTCGAACTCAAGCATGAAAAATATGATGCGAAGAACGTGAAGACCCAGCAGGTGGTCGAAACCGCCTGGGGGGTGATCGACCACTATGCCAAACTGAGCAGTGACGGCAATCTTTCCGTTGAACAGGCCCAGGCCGCGGCAAAAACCGCCATCAGGCATCTGCGCTACGGGAAAATTGAATATTTCTTCATCAATAGCACAAGCGGACAGAGTATCATGCATCCCATGAAACCGGAACTGGAGGGACAGGATCTGAGCGGCATGGCTGACAGCAAGGGCAAGAAACTTTTTGCCGAAATGGCGGATGTCTGCCGGAAAAACAAAAGCGGTTTCGTCGATTATTACTGGGAGAAGCCGGGGGAAAAAGTGGCTTCAGCGAAAATCTCCTTTGTCAAGCTGCACCCGGCCTGGAACTGGTTCATCGGTTCCGGGATTTATGTTGATGATGTGGAAAAAGAACTGGCCCGGACCTCCTGGGCCATGCTGCTCGGCGGTTCCTTGCCGCTGGGCACTTTGCTGCTCCTCGGTTTTGTTGTCACCCGGTCCATCGTCAAACCGCTTCATCAGATAACTGCGGAACTCAACAGAGCCGCCATAACCGTTGCCGATGCCTCCAGTCAGGTGGCCGGCAGCAGCCAGCTCCTTGCCGAAGGAACCGCGGAACAGGCTGCCGCCCTTGAAGAGAGCTCTTCCTCCCTGGAAGAGCTGTCCTCCATGACCAAGCAGAATGCCGGCAATGCCCGGGAAGTGGACGTCCAGATGACGGAAACAAAAAATGTAGTCAGCCGCTCCAACGAATCCATGACGGAATTAACCGTGGCCATGCACGACATTGCCTCCGCAAGCCAGGAAACCCAGAAGATCATCAAGACCATTGATGAGATTGCCTTCCAGACCAACCTCCTGTCCCTCAATGCCGCCGTTGAAGCAGCCCGCGCCGGAGAAGCGGGTGCCGGCTTTGCCGTTGTGGCCTCTGAGGTGAGAAATCTTGCCCTGCGGGCCGGTGAAGCGGCGAAAAATACCAGTGAACTGATTGAAAAATCGGCAAGAAGAATCCATCACGGCTCGGAACTGGTGAAAAAATGCAATGTCAACCTTGCCGAAGTTTCCCAGGGCGCGGAAAAAGTGCATAAACTGGTCAATGAGATCGCCACTGCTGCCGTGGAACAGGCCAAGGGTATCAACCAGATCAGCACAGCCGTCAGCGAAATGGACAGTGTCACCCAGACCAATGCCGCCAACGCCGAAGAGTCAGCCGCTGCTTCGGAGGAACTCAATGTCCTGTCCGGCCAATTACAGGATACGGTAAAAAAACTGGAAAAAATTGTTGACGGCCAAATCACTGCAACAAGAAGGGCTCAGCCGCACGGTCTTAATAAAACCGCAGAGCAGAAGGCAGGACAGCCGGGAAAGAGTCTCGCAGCCCCGGACCAAACCAGACACATCAGAACCTTGAATCATCAGACTTGTGAAAATGCCTTTTAGCATTTTCGTGGCGGGGCGGCTGGCGGCATGGGGCAGTAAACAGTGTCGCGTGACAGCTTTATCAGGAGCCGTCACTGACAACCAGACGACGATATTATTTTATTACAACGGGTTAGCAGGTTCAGTTCAAGAGGCTGTTGCGCTGCCGCCATCCGCAGAATCCGGCCCAAGGTTTTTCCTCTCTTTTTTGCACAGGTACATCGCCTTATCGGCCATGGCGAGGAATTCCTCCACCGAACAAGGATGTTCCGGATCATAGCGGACAATGCCCACGCTCATCGACAGCTGATAACCGCGGCCTGGCTGGTGGTTTCTTGCCGCAATCTGCTGTTCAAGTCTGTGCCGGACAGGATGATTGCAGCATGGCTCAAAGGTGCTGAACATGAGGACGGCGAATTCGTCTCCCCCCAATCGGCCGATGCCCAGCACGTCGGATTTACGGAAGGTGCTTTTCAGCACGTCCGCCGCCTCAACCAGGGCCTGATCCCCGGTTTCATGGCCCAGGCTGTCGTTGATCATTTTCATGTTATCGAGATCGGCATACAGCAGATACAGAGATCGGTCTACCCGGTCGACCAGCTGAAGATGTTTTTTCGCCTCGGCAAGAAAGCCCCGCCGGTTCAACAAACCGGTGAGTTCGTCGGTAACGGACATCTCTTTGAGCATGTTCTCCATTTTCTTGTGTTGGGAGATATCGCGGAACCCCTCAACAATGCCTATCAACTCACCTTTATTATTGTAATAGGGAAAGGCTGTGATGACACAGGGGAAGACTCTGCCGTCCTTTCGTGTTAATGTCTTTTCGTTTTCAAGATTGGCCGCTCCACCCAGAATCTTTACCAATGAACAATCCGGGGTATGGCAGAAGATATTCACAAAGGCCTCATGGCAAGGCATGCCGATCAACTGTTCCTCGGCAACCCCGGCCATCTGAGCAAAGGTGCGATTGACGCGCCGCATGATGAAATGCTTATCGACAACCCGTACGCCCTCGGCAGCGCAATTCAATATCTGCAGCAGTTCCGCGTTGACATTCTCCAGGGCCGCGGCAGACTTCCGGCGCTCGCCAATCTCTTGTTCAAGCTCGGCCAAGGCCTGCTGCAGCTGCAAGGTCCGCTCTTCCACCCGGATTTCCAGCTCATCGTGGGCGCCCCGCAAAAGCCGCTCGCCTTCTCTTATCGTCGCGATGGTATTTTCGCTGAGATTAATGATCAGAAAAACAAAGAGAGCGCCGCCGAAAAAGACAATGCCGGTGACAAGCTCCGCGGGCAGGTCAATCTGTTTCAGCTGTCCCACGATAAAAACAAGATAGCCACAGAGGAAGAACAGCATCAGGCCGATCAGCACCTTCCATCTCGCCAGAAAGGCACCCGGCACCCCTTTCAGCATGTGCAGGCTGAAATAAATTGAGGATAACAAAAAACCCGCGCCAACAAACACCAGAATGATTGACAGAATTTGCGAGGTATTCATCTTGGGGATTATTACATGTTATCCGTTTTGTGGGAGGGGTATGCCGCAGCCTGGGGACAAATTCACTTTTTTGCACCTGTACAAAGATTACTGATACTGATGCGGCAAGTAAAGTTTTTTCCAGGACAAAGCAAGCATAACTGCGAGAACCCGTGTAACCGCAGGTGGCTGGAACCGATATTGAAAAGGATTGGCAAAAAACCGTGTCTTGCGGCGGCTCTTTTTCCCGGCTGTTCAATAGAGACGACGAAAGGCGGAGGCTTTGATCACGGCGATCACCTCCGCGCCTTCCCTGATCCCCAGTTCGCGGACCGACTCCGGTACGATCTGACAGACCAGGCGCCCGCCGCTGCAGGCCAGCTCGACCCCGATCCGGTTGCCGGCGCCGAACATGCCGGCAACCCGGCAGGGAAGAAGATTCCGGGCGCTGCTTGCCTCGGGATCGCGCTTGAACAGGGTGATATCCTTGGCGGCAAGCTCAAAGACGTTATCGTCCGCCGCTCCGGACTCGGTCAGGACAAGTTCGACTCGTCCCCAGCGGTGGAGCCAGAGATCCCCCCGTGGCCGGGGGCTGCTTAAGGTCAGCAGGTTGGCATAGCCGCGGCTGCCCGTTACCAGGCTTCTGCGCGCCAGCTCCTCGGCCGGCAGACGCTGTTGCACCTTACCCCCCTCAAAAACCAGCACCTCATCGGCCATTAACCGCATTTCATGCAGGGAATGGCTGATAAAGAGCAGCGGCAGGGCAAATTCGCTGAAAACCTTCTTCAGATAGGGGATGATCTGATATTTCAGCTCTTCATCCAGCCCGGTCAGCGGCTCATCCATGAGAATGAGACGCGGGCAGGCGAGCACGGTGCGGCCCAGGGCCACCCGTTGCCGCTCACCGCCGGAAAGCGAATTGACACCCCGGTCCAGCAGGTGGTCAAGCTGCAGCACCCTGGTGAGCGCCTCCGGATTGATCCGGCGTTCCTGCTCGGGCGTGCGCTTCCAGCCATAGAGCAGATTGCGGCGCACGTTCATATGGGGGAAAAGATGGGCGTGCTGGAAAACCACGCCGATGCGACGCTTCTCCGGGGGCACGTTGATGTGGCGGGCCGAATCAAAAAGGGTTTCACCAGCCAGCTCGATCCTGCCTTCATCCGGCTCAAGCAGGCCGGCCAGCAGATGCATGAGGGTTGATTTCCCGCTGCCGGAAGGCCCGAAGATGCCGCAGCGCTTTTCCGTCAGCGCAAATGCCGCGTCAAGGCTGAATCCACCGTAATTCTTGCGCACCGAGACATCAAGGTTCATCGTCTTGCCCTCTGTCTGAATTGGCGGGAGACGGATTCATTTGCCAGCAGGACGACAAAGGAGATGCCGATGGAGACCAGACACAGGGACAGGGCCATGCGGTCGCCCCCGGGCGTGTTGGTGTACTCATAGATGGCCAGGGGAATGGTCTGGGTGACTCCTGGAATATTGCCGGCCAGAATAATGGTGGCGCCGAACTCCCCAAGGCTTCTGGCAAACATCAGCGTCATGCCGGCCAGCACGGCCCGGCCGGACAGGGGGGCAATGATGGTGAGCAAGGTGTCCCACCTGCAGGCGCCCAGGGTGCGTGAGGCCTGCAGGTAGCGCTCATCAATGTCTTCCATGCCGGTGCGGATGGAACGCACCAGCAGGGGAAAGCCGACCACCGCCGAGGCAATGACCGCCCCCTTGAGGGTAAAGATGACGCGGATGCCAAGCGACTGGAAGAGCGGACCCAGCACCCCTGATTGCCCGAAGAGCAGCAGCAGCAGATAGCCCACCACCACCGGCGGCAGCACCAGGGGGAGATTCACCAATCCCTCGACCACGGCCTTGCCCGGCAGGCGCACAAATACCAGGAGATAGGCCACACCAAAGCCGAACGGCACCGATAACAGGGTCGCCGCGGTGGCGACCTGGGCCGACAGCCAGATTGCCTGCATATCCTGGGGAGCAAGGGTCAGCATAATTCAGTCTCCTGCAGATGTCATTACAGCTTTCGTGCCGCCATTCAACGGCCGCCTGCCGCCTGGCCCGCTGTTGTGGCGCCAAAGCCGTATTTTTCAAGAATCTTCATGGCGTCAGGGCTTGCAAGAAAATCATAAAAAACGCGGGCCGCACTGTTTTTCTCCCCCTCGACCGTAAGCCCCACAGGATAGGAAATGGGGTCATGCAGATCAGCCGGTACCGTATAGAGAATGACCGCCTTGGTAGCCAACAGCGCATCGGTGCGGTAGACAAAGGCGGCATCCACCTCGCCCCGGTCGGCATACAGCAGGGCCTGGCGCACATCCTGGGCCATCACCAGTTTCTTTGCCGCTGCTAACCTTTCATACACCCCTGCCAGCCGCATGGCCTGCTCGGCATACTGACCCGCCGGCACACTCCGGGGACTGCCGATGGCAATCCGCTGCATGGCGTCCAGATCACTGAGAGCGTTGACGGACACCGTTGGCGGGCCGACAAGCACCAGGGTATTTTTGGCCAGATCACGCACCGTTGGCGGGGCAATTTTCCCTTCCTTTTCCAGGTAGGTCATCCATTCGGCATTGGCCGAAATAAAAAGATCGGCCGCCGCGCCCTGGACAACCTGCTTGGCCAGGGCGCCGGAGGAACCGAAATTGGGCAGCATGGCCACCCCGGGATGGCCGGCCACAAAGGCCGCGTCAAGCTCCTTGAACACATCGGTCATGCTAGCCGCCACCGACAGGTGCACCTCGTCGGCGGCCTGGGCCGGCAGAATAAAAAAAACAAGCAACTGCGCCAGCGATAGCAGCACCGCAAATCCACTTTTCATGACATTTCTCCCTCTTCACATTATTGTGCAAATCCTGCTGAAAAACCTTCATAACGGACATCTCTCTTCAGTTGCCGCCCAGAATGACGCGGAAAGCCTTGATGATGGCAGGGGCTTCTCCCCCGCGCCTTGGCCGCCTGATTGATGGAGCCGCAGGCAGCTCTTTTTTTCAGACAGGGATGGGGCCGAATTTTCACTGCCGGCCAGGCAGCAGAAGGCGCACTCCATCAAATATTGCGGCTGCCCCTGTCGTCTCTTGCTATGCATCGGTTAAGGCTATCGAATAAATCGTTATTATAAATAACAATAAGGCTTAATAAAACAAGACGGCTTTGTCAAGCAGGGGAGCAAGGCCCATGCCAGCAGATTGCCGGGGATTCCCCGCCTGCCGCGGATCCTTTTCTTTTCCCGGTTTTCTTGGGGGCCGGGGGATATGGAGATTTTTTCCGCCAGACAAAATGAAAATTTATGTACAGAGCGGGCCAGGCATTCAGACAAAAATGTCACATGTGACACACAATTGTCATCCATGCCACAAAATTGACAGGAACAACCTGGCAAATCACTATCGCAAAGCAACCACGGGGTGGACCCACTTAGCGGTATCTCACGACCCTCTTTTAATCCAAATAGTTACCTTGAATATTTTTTACACCTGGCAAATATAATCCTTGAAAAAGACATCCGGACCCAGTAGTAATAAATAACAGTGAAGAGTTCGGCGCTCTGCAACCCCTCAGTGCTGAAAAGGCAAACCTTGCCGCGCGGCTTATTTTTCAGCACGAAACCATGTGACACGAACGCTGCGCCCAGCATTCCGCCGGGAAATTTTCCCCATTATTTTCAGGAGCAGCTAAGATGTGAAGTAAGACCCTATGCCCACCACCTATGAATTTGATCCAAACAGCGGCATCTTGCATTCATACCATTCCGGCAGACAGACCGTTAACGATGTTTGCGATTATTTCACGGCGGTCACCAACGATCCAACCATCAAAGAAGGGTATATTGAGGTCGTTCATTTCGCCGATGATATTGAGTTCGATTTTACCAGCCACACCGCCCGAATAATTCCAATTCGCTTCTCGGAACTGAAAAATAAAAAAGACATAAAGGTCACTATCTTCATCGGTGCGACCCAGCTGCAATACGGTATCGCGAGGATGATGAAAAATCTTCATGCGCTCTTCGACCCGTCAGATGACATCCGGGTGGTGCGCACCCCGGCGGAAGCCCAAAGAGAGATCAACAGCATCATCCTGACGCCAGGGAATTTAGCCAGGATTGCCCGCTGTTAAACAAAAAACGCCCGCTATTCCATAGCTCACGCGCAACTCCCCCCCAATCAGGCGCAATCGCCTCCTGCTCGTAACCCCTTCCCCATTAATCAATATTCTGTTATTCTATATCATTGCTGACAGCCAGCCATCTTCCGTTAAACATCATGCGGCAAATCAGCAGCAACCCCTGGAGGTCATGCCATTTTTGCATCAGACCGATATATTTGTGTCTCCTTGCAGATCTTTGACGTTTTTTAAGTTGCCGACATGCGCCACATAAACTATTTTCACTGTGTCATGCGCCAGAATGCCTTGCCGGCATGACAACAATATCACCGGGCATGAAAGAGACACCCGGGCAGCAAAACCGCAGCCACACCCCGCAGGGGAGGCGTATTTTGCAGGAGCTCCCGGAACCTTGCCAAGTTGGGCATGACACTGCCAACTACTTGTGACTGACCGATTTTTTATTATAAGAAACGGATAGGGGAAGAAATAACCAGGAAAACCACATGACAAATCCTGGCCGGTGGTTATGGATTTACCATGATTGCAGCGTTTGGTGCCGGTGATGCCGTTATCTCCCAATCCAGCGTTAAACAAGTGTGAAAAAACATGCAGAGCAAAAAAAATTTCCCGCAAAAGCTCACCGCTCTTTTGATTTACGGCAGACCCCCGCTCGTTCTCGGCGGCATGGTGTGCGCCATCGCCGTCATGTGGAACCGCAGCCTGCCCCTGTATGTGACCGGAGTATTTCTTCTGCTGATCTCCATGAGCTTTGACGTTGTCGACGGCTGGTTCGCGGCCCGCTATCCTCCCCATGCGACCATGGCCAACCTGGCTGACCGGGTCATGGATAAAATCGTCTACTCGATCATCTTTCCGCTTGTTGCCGCCGGCATGATGTGGCGTCTCATCTTCATCGCCCCGGATCATACCAGGCCTGAAATTCTGCACGCTATCCTGGTACTCGTGTTGTGCATCACGGTTTTGATCCGGGACAGTTTTGCCCACTTCGTGCGCAGCTGTGCAATCCAGAAAGGCTTCGAATCGGAAACCATGGAGTTCACCCGGCTGCGCACCATGGTGGCTGCCCCGGTGGGAGCCCTGCTTTACATCCATGCCTTTTTCCTGCCCGGCAAGGGTGATTCGATAATCTATATCTTCATTTCGTGGCTGGCCAACCTGCCGCTGCGCACATACTTTATCATCGAAATCATCTTCCTGATCATCAATTTCGGTTCCATAGCGGGTCTGTGCCGGAAATACGGCACGTTACTGCTCGACGAGGTATGCCATGAAGACGACCTGCTGCGCCGGCGCATTCTTGCCTTTTTCCCCAATGCCCTGACCGTTCTCAATGCCCTGATGGGCATTCTGGCGATTATCTTTACCCATCAGGGCCTCATGCGCCAGGCATATCTGTTTCTGGTCGGCGCCGCCATCTTTGACAAGCTTGATGGGGCTGTGGCCCGCAGACTCGGACTGACGGAGCCCTCACCCCAGCAGAAAAAGGGGTCGGGGATAACCATGGGAAGCCTGCTGGATGATATTGCCGACGGCATCAGCTTCTGCCTGGCTCCGGCCCTGATTTTCTACATAACCCTTGCTGACCACCCCGCAGCCGGACTGGACAAACCCTGGCCCACCGTGGTGGCGGCTGCTTATTTTTTCCTGGGCGTGACCCGCCTCATCTATTTCACCATCGACCGCGCCCCCATCCCCGGATTTTTCAAGGGAATGCCCACACCGGCCGCAGCTCTGCTGGTTGTCGCCCCGCTGCTGATGTTCAGCCAGGCGGCGGAAACCTCCATGGCCACCGCCCCATTCTGGGGGATTTTCTGTTTCTCCATCATGATTATCGCCTCACTTGCCATGAATCTCTACCCCGTGCATTATCTGCATATCGGCCGTTTCATGGACAGCAATCCCTGGTTCGGACGCTTCAACATGCTGCTGCTGCTGATTTGCCTCTTCACCCCCTACTTCGGCTATATCGCCCTCATCTATCTGCTGCTCTATCTCCTGTCGCCGTCCTTTACCCGGCGCATGGAGCCCAATCGTCAAACACGGCAATGAGCCGGCTATAGAATACCTTCGCCTGTCAGCCGTAAAATGTATCGTGGCGCTGCCAGGGCGTGAAAGCCAATGGTTGTGGATGTAACCGGAGGGAAAAGCCGCCAGGCAGGTTTCCCCGCTCCGGCAATTATCATCGCCCGCGGCACCGTTCATTGGCACGCAGGAATCCCCCTAGTTCTCCCTGGGCATCAGGCGCAGAGCATCGCGACCTTTTCCCTTGCGTCCACAGCACATGCTCATTAGAATAGTCTAATGAAACTTTCCGGGCACAACCTGTAGCATGACAGGACTCTTATGGAAAAATTGCCGATCAGTTTTGCCAGGCAGGGTTTGCATCTAATCTGCGGCACTCTGCTATGCCTTACCCTCTCCGCCTGCGGTGTGTCATTGCTGCCAGTGTCCAGGAACAGAGTCGAATCCCCCTGGCAATCCTTTGCCCAGGCAAAAGATGCCTTTGACAAGGTGATTCCCTATCAGACCACCAAGGACGATCTGCATGCACTCTCCCTTGATCCCTTTCAAAACACCAATATTGAGATTCTCACCTACCTCGATTTAACAAAACTGTTCATGCCCAATTCTTCCTTCCGCAAAGAGGATCTGGACCAGCGCATGCAAAATTGCCTAAACGCCCTGGATAAATGCTACGGCTACAATCTGACCCTCAGCAACATGGAAAGCAAACGATACGGCAATGTTGTTCTCGATTTATTCAACTTTAAAAGAAAATCACAAAAGAAAGGCTGGATATTCAAGGCGTTAATCGTTCTGCAGGATGATGTGGTCGTGTATAAGATATGGGGCGGCAAGCCCCAGGTTGACGAATACGTCTATAATAAAAATCCGTTAGGTCCGCTGCAGGAGTCGGAAGGCACGATCAAGTCCATTGCCGTGGAAACCGCCTTTTAACCGTGGTGACGGTCCCGGCCAGGCAATCTTGCTGCAGCTGCCGATAAATGATCCTGACCTCTTGTACACAAACCGCCACCGGCCTGAAAACATACGCTTTTCAGGCCTAAAGACCGTTTGCGTCGCTGTCCTTTTTCTTTTTCCAATTCCACAGCCCTTCGGGCAACCGCACATGGGGCATCCGCATATCAGGGAGTTTGATCGCGGACAACTTCATATTCGGCATCTTCACATCAGAAAGCTTCTGATCAAGCAGCTCTTTGAGCCGGGCCACATGGCCGCCGCCGTTCCCGCGATCCTGCCCGATGCCCGCAGCCAGGCGTTCAAGCTTCTCCTCCCTGTTGCGCTCGACCCGATGGACAAAGGCCTCCACCCTGTTGCGCACATGGGTGCGGCCCATGGCATCAAAGACCAGCGGCATGATCGGCACCCCGGCAATACGCTCGGTCAACCGTTTGAAAACCGAGGTGGTGGCGGTGCCGACCAGACAGTTCAGGCAATAAACGTTCAGGATGCCGTCCACTCCTTTATTGGCAAAATCCACATGTTTGGCCACGTTCAGGGAAACGAGCAGTTCCGGCTCGCCGGGCAAAATTCCCTCCGTGTACCGGAGAACCTCTTCGGCATGAGGCTCACTGAAATTGACCAGACGTCCCTGGAAATTCTTGCCCACGTAACCAGCCCCCAGGTTATTGACCAGCACCCGGCCCCAGGACGACATCATATTCCGTGTTTTGCCCGCCTCCCAGAACTGGCGGGCGCGGACCTCCTGACCGGTCATGATGACATCAACCAGGGTCGGCGACGGCCAGACCTCGCAGCCCAGCTCCTCCAGCAGATCGAACAGTCCGCCGTTGGCCACCGGATTGACCCTGGTATAGACGTCACCGGTCACGGCGATCACAGGCTTCCCGCCCCTTGACCGGGTGGGAACCGCGTCAAGCAGCTGGGCGGCCCGCATGATCCCCCGGTTGACCTTGTTGTCAAGCTGGCTCTGCAGGATGGTGTCGAGCGCGGCAAAATAGGCCCGGTCCACCGCCCCCTTTTCCAGCTCATAGGGCCGCATCTCAAACCGCATTCTGCTCAGGTACTCTATACCCAGGATGGCTTTGCCGAGCTTGAAGACAAACATGGCGCCAAACCGGTCAAACAGCTCCAGGGAATTGACGTTGATCACCCGGACATCGTTTCTGCCCAGTCTATCCATGTAAAGCTGGATGGTGGGCACATACTGGGTGATCATGCAGTTGCTCTCAACGGTGGGCAGGAGGTAGGCGGCGCCCTGGGGCAGATCCCCGCCCCGGGCCAGCTTGATCAGGTCACCGGCAATGAGCTGGAAGGGGTGGCACTGCTTGCCGCCGGAAAATTCCACTCCGGCCTCATAGGAAGAGTGATCGGGCAGAGGCAGCACCCGCGCCCTGATGCCTTCGGCCCTGATCGCCCCGGCAAAGGCATGGGCATGGTCGGAGAAATAAGGGATGATGTATTCGCCGGCTGCATCCGGGGGGGTGGCGTGGCTGCCCCTCTTGCGGGGAGCAGTGGGGATGTCGTCCCTCGGCCCCAGCTGCGGACCGCGGGCCGCCTTGTCCCGCCAGCTTGCCACCCGGTGGGCGAAGGCCTCGACCCGGGTCGCCAGCCCGGCATCGGCCCGGTGCTCGTCAAATTCCAGAAACAGGCTTGGCCGCTCGGCAAAAATCTCCTGCAGCAGCGGAAAGGTGAATGAGTCCGGCCCGCAGCCGAAATTGCCGACCACCACCGGATAGATGTCAGAGGCAGAGCTTATCCAGATGCCGATTTTGAGCATGCGCCGGCTGAAGGCCCAGGTAATGCTGTTATAGCGGTCGGGCAGGGGCAGCGCCAGGGCAGTGCTCAGCTGTTCATAGGAGATCACATCAAATCCGGCCTTGGCCAGTTTGGCGGCAAGGGACATGTTGGCAAAACGGTCGCTTATATTGTAAGGCTTGCCGAGCAGCACCGCCAGCGGTTTCTCCCGCGGCCCGGCAGCGCTCGGGTCGTACTCGATGCTCTTGTGGAAAGCTGCCAGTTCCCCTGCCGCGGTTTCATAGGCCAGATCCGCAGCGGCGCTGTCCACCCCGAATACCTCGGCCACCCGTAGCGAGAGCTTTTCCCGTTCCCTGACCGGCAAGTCAGGAAGCAGCGGCAGGGGGGCCACATTGATGGCGTCGAAGTTGGCCTGCACCATGGAGGCCCCGTGCTGGATATAGGGGCAACTTACCCCGTCCAGCAGCCGGGACATGGAAGGAATGAAAACCGCGTCAACCCCCGCCTTTTCCAGGGAGGCCACATGGCCGAAGAGCAGCTTGACCGGCAGACAGGTCTCAGCGGGCAGCCGGGTCAGGGCAAGAGCGAGACAGTCGCTGCTCGACGGCGCAGACACCTTCAGCCGGATGGCGAGTTGCCGGAAATATTGCTTCCAGAATGGATAAAACTCGCGGAACAGCAGGGCCCGGGGGATACCCACCGTGGCAATGAAATTTTCAGACTCGCTGCCGTCGCCGACCACCTCGGTCATGTCCGGCGTCAGGTCCCGGCCCGGCGTAAGCCCGCTGATCGCCTCGGAATATCTGCCGCACAAATCGCCGAAATGAAATCTCCCATCCTGGAAATGGAATGCGCTGACCTGGCAACGGTTCTCGCAGCCCAGGCATTCAAAGGAGCTCTCCCGGTGCGCGGTGGAAAAACGAAAACCCTTGAAAGAGGTCGTAAAGCCAGGTCCCGTGGCGTTTTTACCCCGGACCATTTCACGGGTCAGCGCCGCCATGCCCATTGCCCCGGAAATGCCAGGATGCTCATGGACGACAACCTCCGCTCCATTGAGCCTGTTCTTGAAGGCCTGCACCACGGCCCGGTTCTTGGCCACCCCGCCCTGCAGCACCACATGCCGGCCGAAGCTCCTGCCCTGCACCACCCGGTCAATAT
Organism: Thermodesulfobacteriota bacterium; assembly: GCA_040755455.1. Lineage (GTDB taxonomy): Bacteria > Desulfobacterota > Desulfobulbia > Desulfobulbales > SURF-16 > SURF-16. The sequence goes on from JBFMAY010000002.1 coordinate 66,945, forward strand.
AGTTTTCCACCACCGCCTGGGAAACCCCCATGAGCAGATCCGCCAGGGGCACGCCCTGCTGGATGTGATGGACCAGATCGGACTCCATGAAAACAGTACACCTGCTGGTGAACGGCAGCGGCTTGCGGGAGCTGAGGGCCAGCTCCGCATATTCCTCCTTGAGATCCACCCCCAGCCGCACGGCCTGTTCCTGGATAAATGATCCCGTCCCGGCCGAACACGCCCTGTTCATCTCAAAATCAATCACCGTGCCGTCTTGCCCAAGCCGGATGAACTTGGCGTCCTGACCGCCTATTTCAATGACCGTGTCCACCTCAGCCGAACCGAGCCAGGCCCCCTTGGCCTGGGCGGTTATCTCGTCAACCACCAGATCGGCGCCCACGGCATGGCCCACCAGCTTCCGCCCGGACCCGGTAACCCCCACCGCAGCAATAGCCGCCTCAGGGATGCTCTCCGCCAGGCAGGCCAAGGCGCGGCTGGCCGCATCAAGCGGCTTGCCAGCGGTAAAAATATAGACCTCCGCCAGCAGCACGCCTTCCGCGGTCAATGCCACCGCCTTGGTGCTGATGGAACCGATATCAAGACCGATGAACACCTGTTCGCCGGCAGCAGGCGGGCGTACCACACGAACTTCTTCCAGTCCTTTCAGCATGCGGGCCGCGGCCTCATCCATCTGCCAGCCCCGGGTGGAAAAACCCTCGTCCTGCCCATTGCCGGCTGGGACCTCGGATGCGGCCCGCGCAACAAGCGCGGCGTCAAGGCCGGCCGAGAGACTGGCAGAGAGCAGGGCGGCGCCCAGCGCCCCTGCCATGTGGGGCATCTCCGGCCGGATGATGTCGGCCTCGTCAAGGGCCAGAATGTCTTTAAAGGCGCGGATCACCCCGTCGTTCAGCGCCACCCCGCCCTGAAACACCACGGGTCTGATCACCTCCCGGCCCCGGATCAGATTGGCCACGTAATTGCGGGCCAGGGCATGGCAGAGCCCGGCCACGATCTGGTCCACCGGCACCCCCCGCTGCTGCAGATGAATGATATCCGACTTGGCGAAAACGCTGCAGCGACCGGCCATGGCCGGCACCGTCTCAGCCCCGGCCGCCATGGCCGACAACTCCTCAATGGAGAGCCCGAGCCGCTCCGCCTGCACATCGAGAAAGGCCCCGGTGCCCGCGGCGCACAGCTCGTTCATGGCATAGTCATAGGGACCTTTTTCATCGACGAGGATAAATTTGGAGTCCTGACCGCCGATCTCGATCACCGAGGCCCGGCCCCCGGCAAATCCCGCGGCCGCCGTGCCATGGGCGACGATCTCGTTGATTGCCGGGATATTCAGCATATCCTGCACGATTTCCTTGCCGCTGCCTGTGGCCAAGGCGCCGGCAAACGATTTCACCTTGTTGGGTTTCATCCATTCATCCAGCAGCTGCCGGCATAACATGGCCACCGCATCCCTGGAACGGCCCTGCACCCTGCGATAAGCGTACCAGAGCCGCCTGCCGGCACCGTCGACGACCATGCCGTCCAGACTCACGGAACCGAGATCCACACCGAGGTAATAGCCGCCGGCCTTCAAGAGCGCACCTCCATCAATTTCAGAATTTCAGAGATTAAATCAACAGGCAGGCCCGCGCGGCAAAAAACAAGCCTGCTGCCACCAAGATCCCTTAATACCCAGCATGGCCAGCAACAAGCAAAAGATACGCGGAGCAAAATAAAGATAGTGGCCGCAAAAAAACTGCGACAACGACAGACTGCCACAAGCGACAAGTTTGCGCAACAGGCATTATTGAACAGAGCAGACTTGCTGAGAGAAGTTTGGACAGAAATCGGCGCCACTCATGAAATGCGCATCAACCCACCGTATTTCATGCCACTTTCACATGGAGGCGCCCCGATTTTGTTCGCGGGAAAATCGGGAATCCAGTTGAAGACGTTCAGTTATTTTGAGGGAATTGAACTTCACACCGCAACGTTTCATGCGTGTGGAGCCGAAATTGACCATATCGTCATAGACGTTTTTTGCCACAATGACACAGGGGACATTGGCAAAGAAAAGGTCCTTGTCCATGATCAGGATATCCATCTCAACCGGGCTGTTTATCGGCAGATCGCATTCCCGGCAGATAAAAGAAAGACCGTCGACACTGATGTCAATGATCTTGCCGATTTTCAGGATATCAGGGGTTAACAGGCCGGCAATGCCGGTTTTAACCTTCAGTCTTTTATTTTTCCTGCGCTCTGTATTTACCATGGAAAATCCTCCATAGCCGGTTGCCTTGGCGGTCCTGACATGTATCATCTATTGACAGGACAGGGGGGTGGCACGTTCACTTTTCATCGCCGGTGGTACTCTGTTTGATGAATATGTCCAGCAAGGCCTGCTGGGTAAAGGTCAGGTTGTTGAATTTCACCCCGCACCGTTTTATTCCCTCTTCAGGTGCGTTGCCCTGTTCCTTGTCGATTGCCTGGTCGGAGATTATTTCAATAGGCAGCTTGCGCAGAAAAAAATTATCATACGAGGAAATCACATCCAGCCTTTTCCAGTTACAGTCAAAAGCCTCGCTGCTGCAATACTGCAAACCCACTCCTCCCATGCTTACATCAAGCACAGCAGCGGCATGACCGACAGGATGCGAATCAAGCATGGCAAAAACCGTATTTTTCACTTTAAACCGCTGGTGCTGCCGCCTTTCCTCTTGTGCGTCATGCGTCTTTGTGGCCATTTTTCACCCTCAGGTTTTTTCCATCGGCGCTCACACCACTGTTGACGCACTTGGCGAAAGCCCTGGGAAATTGACTGGCATCAGCCATCTTGCTGCGCTGGGTACAGATAGCCCATTAAACGCATCTGCAATCTGCGCCCCGCGATTTCCATGCCTTTGAGCATCGCGGCTGTAGCAAAAGGATTCTTCACACTGACCCAGCAGAACCGGCGCACAGGCGACCCGTTATCTGTCTGAATCTCAGAAACGTCCGTCACGTTGTCAATGTGGTTGAAGAATTGACGAATCTCACTATCGGCAACCTGGGAGGCGATATCCTCAACGAGAAAAACCCCCAACCGAAGCTTGTCGCCCATATTTTCCATAACCAATCCCCTAACCTGCTCCACTATTTCAACAAATCCATCTTCTTGAGGTATTTGGTAAATCTCAGTTGCCTTTTCATCCTGAGCCACTGCCGCTTTTCATCTGCAACGACGGCAAAGAGGCTGATAGGTAATTTTACTATAATTAACTGATAACAGCGCAAACACAATGGTATAAATTTATATAGAAAATGGATATGAAAAATATCTATCCGATTCCCCCTGACACCAGGCGATCCGGTGTTTTTTCGTAATGATCAGGCAACTGACGAAAGAACCGACTGGAGGTTGCCCCCCTGGTTTGTCAGTCCGAGTTTTTTTCTGATATTTTTCCGGTGGATATTGATTGTCCCAGGGGAAAGACTAAGCAGCTCGGCAATATCTTTGGTTCTTTTTCCCTGTTTTACCAGGTTTGCCACCTGAATCTCCGCCGGCGTGAGTTTGACGAATTTTGATGATAATGTGCCGGTAAAGGGAGAGACGATTTCCTTGAGATTGGCCTCGAGAATATCCACCAGCACCTTTTGCTCCGCGGTCAACCGGCCAGTTCCCAGTTTCGCCAGGTAGGGCTCGACAAGTGTTCTGACATTGGCGGCAATATGATGTTCCAATTCCCGCTTATCCTCTCTTATTTTCTTCAGCAGCACGGTGAGGGCAATATTGGTCTCTTCAAGCTCCTTGGTGCGGGCGTCAACCTTGTGCTCCAATTCGTCGTGGGCATTGCGCAATTCTATTTCAAAATTCTTCCTATAGGTAATATCCGTATGGGTTCCAACAAAACGAGCGGGACGCCCCCCTTCATCCCAGTCAACCACCCTGCCTCTTGACAGCATCCACTGCCACTCCCCTGCCTTGTTGCGCATGCGAAATTCCGCCTCATAACGGCAGGTAGTTCCCTTGAGATGCTCTTCAACCTTTGCCAGGGCTTTCTGCCGGTCATCCGGGTGCATGAGGCTTTCCCAGGAGAGAAACAATCTCTTGGCCTCTTCGTCGCTGTAGCCCAGCACCCGATGCCAGTTTTCCCCATAATAAACCTCGCCTGTTAACAGATTGCGGTCCCAGACCCCGTCGGATGAGGCATCAAGGGCCAGCAGCAGGCGTTCCTCACTTCTGAGCAACCGTTCTTCGATCCCCTTCCGGTAAGAGATATTGCGGATGGTGCCCCGACGGCCGACAAATTCTCCTTGCGCATTATACACGAACCGGCAGGCATGGGAGACCCATCGTTCATCCCCGCCCTTTGTCACAATGCGGAAGTCGAATCTTTCCAGGGGGCTGTCAAATAATTCTTCGGCAAAATGCCTTACGGCTTTAACCCGGTCATCCGGGTGAATGATGGAAAAGAACAAGCCTGGATCAGCGGCGAACTCTCCGGCTCCATAGCCGCTTACCTCTTCGCAGGCCGGCGATATGTAGAGATATTCGCCTTGAGGACTCAGCCAGTATTCCCAATTACAGCTATAATCGGCAACGGTGCGGAACTTCTCCATTCCTGCCTGCAGTTCCTGCCGATGGCGTTCAAGCTCATGGACAATCCCGGCGAGTTCTTCCGGACGAGGCATGGGCCGGCCGGCTGCACTTTCTCGCAGCAGCCGTTCCGCCTGCCTGAGCAGAACGATGATTCTTCCTGTCCTATCCTTGCTTTCTTCCATACTGCCTGCCTGTTGCTTTCTTTGTAATTCATCCTATTCTTTTTCTGATAAATTCACCACGCCTTTCGCATCCAGCAACCGGTTGGTTGCACATTTCTCACCTCCCATCCGCCCCCTGCAGGGAAAGCCTGTTACACAAAATCTACACCCGGGCTTCCTCTCGCGCCTTCCCTCCCCGCCCATCTGAGGACTTTGTCTTACCTGACAACATTTAATCTCCTTGCCGAAAAACCGGCCGCCGCGCAAAACCTCCCGCTGTAACACGCCCAGGTAACAAACCATTGTCACATATTCCTCTGCCTATCCGCCAAGCGCGCCGCTACCTGGCAAAAGGGTAAAAAATAACCTGCCGGAACAGCGACATTATCAAGCCGGAAAACAACCTCCTTCCGCTGCTGGCACCCCTTTTGCTGCTGCTACATAAAGCGTTTTATCTGATCATTTCCCGCTACACGTTCAGCAAGGCAACTCCGCAACACCGTTCAATCATAATGAATAAATTTTGATGAGGATTGCATATGGCCGTCACGATACGCAACAAAATGAATCGACCTGTCATGATCCGCCTAAACAGCGGCCGCACCTGCTATCTAAATGCCGGTGACACCTCCGGGGAAATCATCGATGTGGAAATTGCCCACAACGAAAGGCTCGCCAGGCTGCAGGGCAGAAATATCATAGAACTGCATGAGATAAAGAAGCCGGCTGCGCCTGCGGCAAAAACAAAAAAGGCTACACAAAAAGTTACAAAAAAATAAGAAAACAAATCCTTAAATAACAAGGAGGAATGTATGGCAGTTTTAACGTATCCGGGTGTGTATGTGGAAGAGATTTCCAGCGGCGTCAGACCGATAGAAGCTGCCGGAACATCTACAGCGGCCTTTTTCGGGGTGGCGGAACGCGGTCCGATCGGCAGCGTCAGGAAAATATTCAACTTCACCGAGTTCCAGACCAGCTACGGCGGATTCTTAAACGACTACTTTCTGGCCCACGCCGTCTTCCAGTTCTTCAATAACGGCGGCACCCAGTGCTATGTGGGCCGTGTTGCCGCCGGAGCCGACACGGCCACGGTGACCATCCTTGACCGCGGCACCTCGGTCAAGAACAGCATGACCATTGCCGCCAAATCAGCCGGCGTCTGGGGCAACCACATCATGGTGATCATTGACAGCAGCAAAGCCGATGATCCTGCCAACGATTTCAACCTGACGGTGTATCAGGACAACCCAAAACCCGATGAGGACCCGGTGCAGCTGGAGGCCTATGAGAATCTGTCCATGAATCCCGCCTCGCCAGAGTTTGTTGCGACGGTCATCAACACCGCCTCAAAATATATCACGGTATCGGTCAACACGGCCAACAACAACCAGATTGCCGGTTACAGCCAGAGCGCGCCAATCACCCTGGGCGGCCCCCTGCTCGGCGCCAACCAGCGGAAATTCCGCATCAACATCAACAACGACGGCTACCGGACCGTGGATCTGACCGCGGCCCTGGCGGCAGCTGACGTGAGCGATCTTGACGATATCCGCGCCGCCATCGCCGCAACCATCCAGGCCATGACCCCGCTGCGGGAATCAACGCCGGCCAATACTTACAACGTCACCGTAACCGTGCAGGGCACCAACATGCTGCGCATCGCCTCCGGCAACACCAGCGCCGCCTCCAAGGTGGAGATTGTCGCGGCCAGCGACCCGCTGGAAAATGCCGCCGGGGCGCTCAGGCTCGGCAGGCGAAACGGCGGCACCGAGGTGTACGGCTCATCCGCCATGCGGCCGCAGAACACCCCGGCCGAAGACTACTTCTATCTCGGCGACGATACGGTGGCAGGCCCGGTTAGCGCGGTGCAACCCGGCAGCGACGGCACCCTGCCCCTTAACGACACCGATTACACCAACGCCTTTGCCTGGCTCGACACCATCCGGGACGTCTCCCTCATTGCCGTGCCCGGCATCGGCTCCACCGCCGTGGCCGACGCCGGCATGAATTACTGCCGCAACCGGCCGCTGTCCGACTGCTTCTATATCGCCGACATGGACCGGGACGACATCAGCCTGGATGACGCCATCCAGTACCGGGACGATATCAATACCCCGAACTCCTATGGCGCGGTCTACTTTCCCTGGCTGAAAACCCTCGACCCCACCGGGCTCTCCACCGAACCGATCAATGTTCCGCCCTCGGGATTCGTGGCCGGCATGTATGCCCAAATCGATGCCAAGCGGGGCGTCTGGAAAACCCCGGCCGGCACGGAAACGGTGCTGGGCGGCGCGGTTGGCCTGGTGACCGATCTCACAGACGTGCAGCAGGGCACCCTGAACAAACAGAAAAAAAGCGTCTGCGTCATCCGCAAATTCCCAGGTTCCGGCATCATACTGTGGGGCGGACGGACGCTGAGTTCTGATCCCGAATACAAATACATCGCCGTGCGCCGCATGGCCATCATGCTGCGGGTCAGCATCTACAACGGCATCCAGTGGACCGTTTTTGAACCAAATGACGAGGAGCTCTGGTCCCAGATCCGGCTCAACCTCGGCTCCTTCATGATGACCCTGTTCCGCCAGGGCGCCTTCCAGGGATCCACGCCCTCCCAGGCCTTCTTTGTCAAGTGTGACGGAGAGACCACCACCCAGGCCGATATCGATCTGGGCATCGTCAATGTGCTGGTCGGTTTCGCGCCGCTCAAACCGGCGGAATTCGTGGTGGTCAAGATCAGCCAGAAGGCCGGACAGAACTGATTTGGGAATGCGGATCGCGGATTGCAGATTTAACAAAGTTGAAAAATCATAAATAGCCCAAGAGCAATGGGGGAGAAAAGATATGGCACAGTTTACAGTTAACACCCACAGGTTCGATCCCTACCGGAACTTCAAGTTCAGAATCAAGTGGGACGGCAAATACGTGGCGGGGCTTGCCAAATGCAGCGCTTTGAAGAAAAGCACTGAGGTGAAGGAATGGCGGGAGGGGGGTGATCCCAGCACCAGCCGCAAGCTGCCGGGCAAGACCTCCTATGACGGCATCACTCTGGAGGCCGGCGTAACCCACGACACCACCTTTGAGGAGTGGGCCAACCTGATCAATAACTTTCAGAGCGACGCCTCCATGTCGCTGAAGAATTTCCGCAAGGATATCGTCATCGACGTCTTCAACCTGCAGGGCAGCAAGGTGCTGTCCTACAAGGTCTACCGCTGCTGGGTCTCCGAATACCAGGCCCTGCCCGGGCTTGATGCCGGCGGCAACGAGGTCATGATCCAGACCATCAAGCTGGAAAATGAGGGCTGGGAGCGCGACACGTCGGTAACGGAACCGGTTGAATCATAAGGGGCGCCATGCAGCGCATCACATTTCAGCTGCCGGGAGGTTACGTGGATGGTGACGGGCAGGTCTTAAGGGAGGTCGTGCTTTCTCCGCTCTCCGGCTTTGCCGAAAAAATGGTGGCCGACCGCAACGGCACGGCCACGGCGACCCTGGTCACCGCCGTGCTCAGGCACAGCATCGAGAGCATCGGCACCATTGTTGACGTAACCGAGGAAACGGTGCGCCGCCTGCTGGTGGGTGACCGCCTCTTTCTGCTGCTTAAACTGCGGGAAATGACCTTCGGCCACCACATCCAGGCGGTTATCACCTGTTCCCGGCCGGAATGCGGCGAGCGGCTGGATATTGATTTTTTAACGGACAATATCCCGGTAACCCCGTGCCCGCAACAGTCTCTCTTTTATGAGATGCGCCTCAGCCAGGAAGCGGGCGGCCACACCGTCAGCTTCCGGCTGCCCAACGGCGAGGACCAGGAAAGGATCATGCATCTGGTCGACACTGACGAGGCGCTGGCGGCCGACCGCCTGCTGGCCCGTTGCGTGCAGAGCATCGGCCCTGTCCAACCGCCGGCTATGGCAGATATCCTCAGTCTGTCCAGCACGGCCAAGGCGGAAATTGAAAGGGAAATGGATAGTCTGGCCCCCAAAGTCGGCCTCGACATGGAGGCGGTCTGCCCGGAGTGCGGAAGCACCTTTTCCCCCTGCTTCGATCTGCAGGAATTCGTCCTGGCGGAACTGACCACCCGGCTTGATCTGCTGCTTAAAGAGGTGCACTATCTGGCCTATCATTATCACTGGAGCGAAAAGGAAATCCTTGGCATGACCAGGGAGAACCGGCGGCGCTACATCGAGATTCTCGCCGGGGAAATGGAACGGTTGAACCATGCATTCTGAAAAAAACGGCACGACACAGCGACCCAGGCAGCAGAGCGGTGACAGCGGCACACCGGCAGGGAGAATGGTTCGTGCGCTGCTCGGCCTGCCGGACAACACGGCCGGCGGCTTGCGGGGGCAAGGGCCGGTGCCGCCGGTGGCCTTCCGTTACCAGATGCAGCCGGCGGCCGGAGAACCTTCTCGCCCCTGGCCGCTGTCCGGCCGGACCCCTGACCGCCCTGCCGACGACATGGAGAGCGTTACCGCCCTCCCGGACAGCAAGGAGGTGGACGCCACGGCCGTGGCCCCGGGCCACTCCCCCATGGTTGACCGGCCGGCGGCCGGCAACGCCCAGCGCGCCGCATCAGCGCCACCAGCGGCAAGGACCGGGGAAAGACCCCTGGCAAGGCCTGCGGCGGCAAACCCTCCCCGCCCCGGCGGTGATGAGGCTCCGCGCCATGCCAGACCGCAGCCCCCGGCGCCGATGATGACGGCCATGGCGCCGGTCATACCTGCCCTGTCCGGGGGGGAAAAAACCCGGCAGGCGGCGAAAGACAGCGGGCAGGCGGGAGAACGCACCCAGGCGGCAGCCGGGCAAAAAGAGGCAACGCCAGGCGGTAGACAGGAAATGGCCATCCCCGGCCGGTCGACCGGCCGGCAGGTCTTTACCGCGCTGGTGCAGGAAACAAGTGATCATCCCGCCGCCGCGGACCAGCCGCCCGCCATGCCGCAAGCGTCCCTGCCCCTTCACGCCGAACAAACCAGGTATCCCGGTGCGGCACGAAACAAAGCCCACCGTTCCGCGCACCTGTCCCACGGGGAGGAACTTGCCCAGCCGCCCCTTGACCGGCGACTGACAGCCCAGGCCGCAACGCCGATGCCCGTGACGGCGCAATGGCGGGGGGCGGCCACCATGGCCGCGTCCCACGAACCAACCCCTGCGACAGGCCCGAAAAGCACGCTGCCGAGGGGCACGGCTGGCAAAAACGCTGCCCGCGGCGGCGCGGAGGAAATCACCGCTGCCACGCCTGGACGACAGCCCGCCGTGGCAGTGCAGCAGCAGGAACAGGCCCGGGTGGAACTCCAGGCCGGAGAACGGCATACCGCCGTGGCCCCGGCCAGACAGCCGGATGAGGCTGGCATCCGGCAGATCGAGGAGCTGCGGCGCACATTTTACGAGCTGGTCAGCAAAAAAACCATGGCAACAGCGGCCCAGGACAATGGGCAAACCACCCAGTCCGGCCGGGAAACACCGCAACCACCACCCCTGCAGCAGTTCGTGGTGATCAACCGCATATCAGGCAGCAGAAGCCGTGGCCGCCTTCCGGCCGCGTTCTGGGAACGGAGCTACATGGCTCGCACAACGTTAAAAATGATCCGATAAAGGGCCGACCGTGAGCGTATCCACAGCAATAGGACTGGTGAGCGAATCGCTGCGCAACCTCCTGCTTGGGGAGATGACCCTGACGCCGGAGGTGGATGTCACCATCCTGTCACCCCACGAGAAGGGGGTTGACCGGCGGGTCAACCTCTATCTGTACAAGGTGCAGGAAAGCCCCCTGCTGAAGAACATGGACTGGCAGGCCAGGGCCGACAATCCGGCCCGGCTCATGCCGCCGCCCCTGTCCCTGCATCTTCATTATCTGCTGACCCCCTATGCCATCAACGACCAGCAGACAGGCAATGCCGCAAGCCACGAGATCCTGGGCGAGGCGATGCGTGTTTTTTATGAGAACCCAGTCATCCCGGCGGATTATCTGGCAGGCGAACTGGCCGGGGCCAGGGAGCAGATCAAGGTGATGCCCTCCACCATCATGCTGGAAGAGATGAGCACGGTGTGGAGCACTTTTGCCCAGCCTTACCGGCTTTCCGTGGCCTATGAGGTGGCGGTGGTGCAGCTCGACATGCTGTCCGCCAGCGAACGGACCATGGCCAAACGGGTGCGGCACATCGGCGTGCCCCAGGTAGCCGCCCCCTTTCTGCCGCCCACGGTGGAAATGATCACGCCCATGGCCGCCCCGGCCGGGGCCAGCGTGACGGTCAGCGGCAAAAATCTCGCCGGCTGGAAGGCATACGTGTCACTGATGCGCAGGCCGGTCCTCGCCGGCCATGAGCTGACGGCTGACTCCTTTAGCGTCACCATCCCGGCCGACCTTGCCCCCGGTTTTTATGAAATACGGGTTGATATCTCCCACATGACGAGAAAGACCCTGTTCTTTGAGGTGACGCCGTGAGCGTGCAGGCCATGAAAAAGGATGCCAGCCGGGCCCTGCCTTACGGGGAAAGTTTCGCTCATCTCTCTGATGAGCTGACACGGCTGGATCTGCTGATCAGCCGGCAGGTGCTCAGGCTGCGGGCCGGGATGCCGGAGCAGCAGCCCGGCAGCGGCCTGTATATCTCCCCTGACCAGGTTGACCGGCTGCTGCAAGAAGGCGAGGGCATCCGCCCCGATCCGCCGGAGATCATGGCCAATCGCCGGCAGTTTGAGCTGCTGAGCCAGGAGATCAGTGCCAGGGTGGCCGCAAGCCTGGAGGAGAAAATCTTTCTTGCCCTGCCCTGCCTGGCCCGGATGTTCGGCCTGTCAGCAATTGAACTACAGGCCCTGGTCATCTGCCTGGCGCCGGAGCTGGACCGCAGGTACGACACCCTCTATGCATACCTGCAGAACGACATCACCCGCAAAAAACCGTCCGTGGATCTGGTCCTGCAGCTGCTGGCCGACAGCCGCGAGGAGCGCTGGCAGCTGCGCCAGCTGTTTGCCGGCCACGCCAAGCTGCTGCGCAGCGGCATCCTGCAGAGCGTGCCTGATCCCCACAGCCCGTCCGGGGCATCTGATCTGGCCATGCTGCTCAAGGTGGACCGCCGGATGGTTGATTTCATCATCGGCAACAACGCCCTGGATGGCCGGCTCAACCGTTGCGCCCGGCTGCTCTCCCCCACTGTAACGCTGGATGAGGTGGCAGCGGCGCCGGAAATCAAGACCCTGCTGCTACACCTTGCCAGCCGCCACATCAGGCGGGAGATGATCAGGGAGAAGATGGTGATCCATCTGCACGGCCCCGCCGGCAGCGGCAAAACCACTTTGGCCCTGGCGCTGTGCCGGGAGCTGCAGTGCCCCATGCTGGTGGTCGACCTGGAGCTGCTGCCCGGAGGTGACGAGGAATGGGAAAACACCGTGCGGCTGGCCCTGCGGGAGGGGCTGCTGACCCGCTCTATTCTTTTTTTCGACAACATCGACGTCCTGACCGAGCGGGCGGATAAGGGCAGAGCGTTGCTGAAAAAGACGGCCAGGGCCATTGCCGAGTACGGTTGGCTGGTCTTCCTGGCCGGGGAAAAGGCCTGGTCCGGCGAGGGATGCTTTGACGAGCTGCAGTTCCTGTCAGTTGTCGTGCCCGCGCCCCAGGTCCCCATCAGGGAGCAGGTCTGGCAGAACATGCTGGCCGCCGAACCGGTTGACATCGGCAGGAAATGGTCGGCCAAGCTGGCCCGGCGCTTCGCCCTGACCCCCGGCCAGATAGGGCAGGCGGTCCGTTTTGCCCATACCCTGCAAGCTGCCGGCGGCCGGGACAGGAAACTGTCGCTCTCCGGGCTGTCCGCCGCCTGCCGCAGCCAGTCCCATCATAGGCTTTCGGAACTGTCCGTCAGGATTGAGGCGAAATATACCTGGGCCGACCTGGTGCTGCCGGAGGAAAAAACCGCGCTGCTCAAAGAGATCTGCGCCCAGGTCAAGCATCAGTACCGGGTCTTTGCCGAATGGGGCTTTGAACGCAAGGTGGCCTACGGCCGGGGGCTCAGCGTGTTGTTCTCCGGCCCGCCGGGCACGGGAAAAACCCTGGCGGCCCAAGTCATGGCGGCTGAACTGCAGCTTGATCTCTACAAGATCGATCTCTCCGGCGTGGTCAGCAAGTACATAGGCGAGACGGAAAAAAACCTCAACCGGATATTTGCCGAGGGGGAGCGCAGCAACGCCATCCTCTTCTTTGATGAGGCGGACGCCCTGTTCGGCAAGCGCACCGAGGTCAAGGACGCCCACGACCGTTACGCCAACATCGAGACCAGCTATCTGCTGCAGAAGATGGAGGAGTATGAGGGGATGGTCATCCTGGCCACCAATCTGCGCTCCAACATGGATGAGGCCTTTACCCGGCGCATCCGCTTCATTGTCGAGTTCCCCTTTCCGGATGCCGCCTTGCGGGCCCGCATCTGGAAAAGCCATTTTCCCGGGGAGGCGCCGGTGCGTGACGGTATCGACTATGATTTCCTGGCCAGACGCTTCCAGGTGGCAGGGGGCAGCATCCGCAACATTGTCTTAAATACCGCCTTCCTTGCCGCGGAAAGCAATGAGGAGATTAGCATGAAGCATATCCTGCACGGGGTCAGGCGGGAGTTCGAGAAAATTGGCAAGCTGTGGAATGAGGAAACCATCAACCGCACTGATTCTACCAGAAACCGAGGAGACTAACTGACATGTTTGCCGCTCGTAAAACCAGACAGCATCGTGATCACGACAACGCCGGCTGGAGCCGCAATGCCGCCGCCGCGGCCCAAACCCATGCCGACATCCAGCCGCCTGCGGCCCAGTCCCTGCAGCGGGCCATGGGCAATCAGGCCATGCAGGCCATGGGAGATAAAAGTCACGCCTCCGGGCAGTCCCTGCCCCGCATCCGGCTGACAAACTTCTCGGCCGATGCGGCAACCGGGCAGATGAACAACAACGGCTCATTTGCGCCGCGGCTGCCGGACAAGAGCACCAACCAGACCGCCGGCGAGCAGGACCAGAACGCCTCGCTGACCTCCTTTGCCACGGAGTCCAGGGGGGTGGGCATTGTGGTGGAGATCACCAACGGCACCAGTTCGCCGGATTACCCGAACGGCTACCGCTGGACCCAGACCATTGACACCAATGTGCCCCTGGGCGGGACCACCTCCCCCTATGTTGACCCGCGGCCCAATGACGACACCAAACCATTTTACTGGACCGACGCCGAGGCGGCGGCACGGCCGACCACCTTTATCGATCATCCGTCGCGCAATGCCCCGGCCAGCGGCACCACCACCTGGGATGCCGTGCTGTCGCTCAACGGGGTGAACGGCACCACGGTGACCAGGCTCGATTCCCTGGCCTACGGCTTTTCCATTGACACGGCGGGAACCGTATCACCCCATACCCCCACCAGTCCCGGGGGCGGGCTGGTGACCACCCACCAGATGACACTGGCTTCGGAATTTCCGGGATGGACTTTTAACTGAGGGGGAAAATAGGATAAGACGGATAAATTTATGGATTTCCACCATGCATGAGCAGCTGAAAAACAGCCCGGACTTCTCGGTGCGCATCGTCTGGAACGGCCACGAGGACAAGCCGTTCTACCGGGCCCATCTGGTCTCGGCCTCGCGCCGGGACTGGCTTGAGGACCAACCGTTCTGGGGCAATGCGGTGATCAGCAGCGGGGAATACGGCCGGCTGTTTGCCATCCTGGAACAGCGCGGACTGCAAATCGACGAGGGATCCCATAAGGATAAGTTCGGCTACAGCATGGAATTACAGACTGATGAGAAAACAGGCTATTGTTACCTGGGACTCACGGAAGAGACGGTGGCGACCCTGACCCTGATGCTTGCTGCCCTGGCGCCGGAGAACAGACCGCCGCTGCAGGGCATCATTGATCGGCTGCAGGGCATCAGATTATAGACTTTAGGGGCGGGCCTTGTGCCCGCCCTGTTGGGGCAACATGGCGGCAATACACTTTATAAGGAATAATCATGTCGGGCGGCTTTTCCAATAAACCGAAAATACTGCGCGGGGCCTTTGTGGAGTATGGACTCAGCATCCCTCCCCTTATTGTGCCGTTCCAGTTCAATCCGGTGCAGCTTACCAGGAACCGCAGCCTGATCTTCTCCGTACCCAATGCCCCGGCCCAGACAGGGCCTGCAGGCGAGACCGAGGAGGGACGAGCCACCAGGGTTGCGGCCAGCCGATCGACGCTGCGCCAGTTTCACCAGCGGGAGGAGTTCTCCGATCTGCTGGAGCTGCAACGGCAGCAGCAGGTGCAGGTGGGCGAGGAGTCCATCACCTTTGACATCCGCCTTGACGCGACGGACAAGCTCAATGACGGCGACGCCATCACCGAGCAGTTCGGCATCATGCCGCAGCTCTGCACCCTGGAACTCATGGTCTACCCCAAGAGCGAAAGCATGCTGGGCGCGGCGCTGGGCGCGCTGCTCGGCTCATCCGGCGGGTTTTCCTTCACCCGCGGGGAGAACCCGCCGATGATTCTCTTCATCTGGGGCCGCAAAAGGGTACTGCCGGTGAACATCAACAGCATGAACATCACGGAGACGGAGTTCAGCACGGATCTCAACCCCATCCGGGCAAGCGTGGCGGTGAACCTGACGGTGATCGAGGGGCCGAACCCAGTGTTTAAATATTCAAAGGCGATGAAAGAGGTCATGTCCGTGCTCAATGTGACCAATCTCGTCAATATAACCGATGTGGTGATTCCGGGATAAGCCATGTTTTTCAAGAACTCACGTTACAGAAAACAGCCATTCGCGGTGACCATCGACGCCAAGGGCCGCAGGCTCAAGTCCGTGACCCTGCGCGCCGCGCCGGAAACCAGCGGCACCTTCCTGCACACCATCGAGGAGGGCGACCGGCTCGATCACCTGGCCTACAAATATTACAAGGCCCCAAAAAAATGGTGGCGCATCATTGATGCCAACCCGGAATTCTCCTCGCCCCTTGACCTGCTCGGTTCAGGGGTGATGAGGTGCGTGCGCATTCCCCTGGCCCATGATGACGAGGCGGATGAGCCGCCCTGGAGCCAGCTTGCCGCCGGCCTTGCCGCGCTCATCGGCGTTGACGCATACCGGTTTGCGGAAACCGTGCTGCTCAACGAGGACAGCCTGAATGTGGCCGGCGAGACGATACCGGTCGCCACGGAGAGCTATGAGCGGTCGGTGATCGTCAGCTACAACAGTATAAACATTACTGAGAGCGAGCTTGCGGCAGCCGTGAACGCGGCCGGCTTTACCGCGGGCCGGCCGGAGAATATCGGCCGGATCGGCAGGCAGATTATCATTGCCCCTGACGGCCCGGCGTAAAAAGCGCACCATGGAAAACGAGCATTTAACCATCGAGATTGACGGGGCGGAGATCAGCGACCTCTATCCCCGGCTCATCAGTCTGGAGGTTGAGCATGACATTGAACTGGCCGCCATGTTCCGCATGCAGTTTTCCCTGCTGCTTGACCAGGGGGGCTCGTGGGGCATCCTGGATGACGAGCGTTTGCGGATCTGGAAACAGGTGAACATCCGCGCCGGGTTAAGCGAGGCGGACGATGAGCTGATGACAGGCTATATCACCCATGTCACCCCTTATTTTGACGGCGACCCGGCCCGCTGCGTGCTGGAGGTATGGGGCATGGACGCCAGCGTGCTCATGGACCGGGAGGAGAAGCTTAAAGACTGGCCGAACAAGAAGGACAGCGATATCGCCTCCGAGATCCTCGGCACCTATGGCCTGACGCCCGATGTGGAGGACACCGAGGTGATCCATGACGAGGCGCTGTCCACCATCATCCAGCGGGAGACGGACATGCAGTTTTTAAAAAGACTGGCCCTGCGCAACGGCTTTGCGTGCTATGTGGAGGGCGATACGGCCTTTTTCAAAAAACCGCGGCTGGATGATCCGCCCCAGCCGGTGCTGTCCGTCCACTTCGGCAGCGAGACCACGGTCAACCGTTTGTCGCTCACGGTCAATGCCCTGAGCCCGGCCAATGTGGCCATGTTCCAGATCGACCGGAACACGAAAGAGGTGCTGGAGGCCGAGGCCATTGCCAGTGAGCAGACGACCCTGGGCGCTGATGATGCGGCAAGCCATCTCGGCCCGGGCATGAATCCGGCCCAGGTTTTCGTCGGCCGCACCGCAGCAACCGGCACCCCGGAGATGACTGCCCTGTGCCGGGAACTGTACCATCAGGGCGAATGGTTTGTGGAAGGGGAAGGGGAAACAGAGGCCAACCAGTACGGCCACATCCTCAAATCGAGGAAAACCGTGACCATCAGGGGCATCGGTGAGACATACAGCGGGGTCTACTTTGTGAGCCACGTCACCCACATCTTCACCGATGACGGCTACCGGCAGCTCTTCAAGGTCAAACGCAACGCCCTGCTGCCCACCGGCGCGGAAGAATTTTCATCCTCTTCTTCCGGGCTGCTGTAGGAGCGGTTCGCAAACCGCCCCTTGGCGCCACATGGGATTCAGGGCACCCACAAGGGGTGCACCTACGGATGGGAGGGAAAGAAAGAGATGAGGGGATTACTTGTCGCTTGAAAAGATCGTTGCCAGACTGGTGGACAAGGTGGAACACCGTTATTACGGCAAATACCGTGGTATCGTGGTGGACAATGCCGACCCCGAGCATCTGGGCAGATTAAAACTCAAGGTGCCGAGCATTCTGGGCAACGACATTGTCACCGGCTGGGCCGCAGCCTGTGTCCCATACGGCGGGGAGGCGAACCAGGGCATGCTGTTCATCCCCGAGGTCAACGCCGGGGTGTGGGTTGAATTTGAAGAGGGGGATCTGGAGTTTCCCATCTGGGTGGGCGCCTTCTGGAGCAAGCCGGACGGCGAGAGCGAGCTGCCCAAACCCAATGACCCCGACGGCGCGGAGCAGGGCGGGGTGCAGGACCCGCCCACCCGCAAGATCATTAAAACGGTCAAGGGCCACTCCATCCAGTTCGAGGACAAGGACGGCGAGGAGCTGATCACCATCGTCGAGGCGGTGAACAGCAATGTCATCACCCTGGACGCAAACGGCATCACCATTAAAGACGGGGCCGGCACCATCACCATTGAAGACGCGAACGGCAACCAGGTGTTGCTGGACAGCAGCGGCATCACCTGCACGGACATGAGCGGCAACGAGATCAAGATGGACAGCCAGGGGGTAAAGGTGTCTGATGCCAACGGCAACACCATCAAGATGGATGCCATGAGCGGTTTCCCGGCGGGACCGGGGGTGAAGGTCAATGGCGGCTCAGGCCGGGTGTGCATGGAAGGGCTGATCAACTGGCTGATGACCCATCAGCATGTGGGCAATCTGGGGGCGCCGACCCCGCTCTTTCCGGGGAGCATGGTCGATCTCACCATGGCCCTTTCCGGGGTGAATGCCCTGCTGTCAAAAAAAATAAAGGTGGAGTAATGCGACCATGGGCCTGATTATCGGCGACGAAAATGCCTCCCAGGGCATGACCAAGGCGATCTACGACAAGATCCGCCAGGTCATGGAGCCCATTGACGGCGCAAGCGAGGAGCAGATGACGGATATCCGCGCCGGCTGGAAGAAGCTCTCCCATGCCATCGCCCACGGCGTGGTCACCCATATCAAGTCGAACATGGAGATCAAAAAGATCAAGACCATCGATAAGGTGAGCGTGCAGGGTTCCACCGGCACGGCCGCGCCCAGCGCCCACTCGCACAGTGTGGCCATTGCGGCCGAGGACGGGAATCTGCAGTTTACCGAGACCAATTATCCCGCAGGACAGGGACATGTGGAGTGACAGCCATGGCAGGTGAAGTGACCACATTCGGCTTCCCCTTTGCGGTGAACAAGGCGGGCGGCATCAGCGCCAGCGGCGGCGACGAGGCCATCCGGGGCAAGATTATCCAGGTGCTGTTTACCGCGCCCGGCGAAAGGGTGAACATGCCCGAATTCGGCTGCGGCATCTTCAACCTGGTGTTTGAGGCCAACAACACCATTCTCGCCGCGGCCATGGAGTTCACCATCGGCCAGGCCTTGGCCCGCTGGCTGGATGAGGACATCATCGTGGACGGCGTTGACGTGGAGTCCCGGGAAGAGACCATCACCGTGGAGATCTCCTACACCAGAAGGCAGGATTTGAGCCGGGAGACGGTGCGGATACATTTTCGATAAAGACGTTCAAGCGTTTGAGCGTTTAAACGCTGGAACGCTACCACCCGAAGGGTAAGAATATGGCAGAGATCAAGAAGATAGACGAACACACCATTGTGGACTACATGGCCCGGGACTATGACAGCCTGCTGCAGTCCATGCGGGAACTCATTCCGGCCAGGCTGCCGGAGTGGAAAAGCTATGCCTCGGAGGCCGATTTCGGCAATGTCCTGCTGCAGCTCTTTGCCCACATGGGCGACATCCTCAGCTACTATCAGGACCGGGTGGCCAATGAGAGCTTCCTGGGCACGGCCCAGAGCAGACGAAGCGTCATTGATCACCTGAAACTGATCGGCTACCGGCTGGCCACCGCTGCCCCGGCCTCCGCCACCCTGGACCTGACCATTCCGGCCGCCTGCACGGCGGTCATCACCCTCCGCCGGGGCGACGCCTTTGCCACCAAAAGCCAGAAGGACAAGCCCAGCGTCCGCTTTGAATACAGCCGGGAGGACAACCTGGTGATTGACTGCAGCACCCTGTCCGTTGATCCGGCAACCAGCAAGAAATACTTCAGGGGCGTGCCGGTTGAGGAGGGACGCCTGGTTAAAAACGAGATCATCGGCTTTTCCGACGGCGGCAAAAACCAGCGATTCACCCTGGCCCATGCCGGGCTGATCCTACGCTCAGCCGGGGCAACCCAGAAAATCAACCGGGATATCATTATCACCACCAGCCTGGGCGAGACCATTGACGAGTGGACCCTGCAGGAAAGCCTGGCCTTCAGCCGGGAAAAGCAGAAGGACTACACCGTGGAGATTGACGATGAGGACTCGGCCACCATCATTTTCGGCGACGGCACCTTTGGCGCCATACCCGCAGGCGGCGCAACCATCAGGGCCACCTACCGGGTGGGCGGGGGGCTCAAGGGCAACACCCCGGCAGGCACCATCCAAACCATCGTCGACGCCGCGCAGCTGGTGTTAAACGGCATCAAGGCCACCAACCCGGAGGCCGCCACCGGCGGCGCGGAACGGGAGAGCATCAAGCATGCCGTCATGCACGCCCCGTCCGTGTTCCGCTCGCTGAAACGGGCGGTCACCGAGGATGACTACAAGGCCCTGGCCCTGGACTTCAAGGGGGTGGGCAAGGTGCGGGCCGTGTCCGCCAGCTGGAACCGGGTCACCTTGTTTGTCGCACCCGAGGGCGGCGGCCGGGTGAGCGACGTGCTGGAGGCAGGTCTGCTGGCCTACTTCGAGGACAAGCGGCCGGTTACCACCATTATCACCATCGAGGATGTGGATTATGTCAAGCTTTACATCACCGCCGCCATCGGGGTGAAAAGCTACTATCCGCCTGATGACGTGAAGGAAAAGGTGATGGCCGCGGCGGCCGCGCTGCTGGCCTTTGCCAATGTCGATTTCGCCCAGACCATCTATCTCTCCAAATTCTACGAGGCGATCGAGGCGGTGGAAGGGGTGGATTACGTCACCATCAGCGAGTTCAGGCGCCAGAATCAGCCGGCCGGTTATGTTGAACCGGCGGGCAAGATCACCATGAAGGAAAATGAGATCCCCGTTATTCCCGCAGGTGTCCCGGCCTATGCCAAGGGCATCAGAATCGTTATCGAGGGTGAAAGCTGACCATGCGTCTCAAGGCGATAACAGCAGCAGCCTGTCCTGAAGGCAACAGGATAGCGCTTTCCTGGACCAACCCTGATCCGGCAGGCTTCCCGGGCATCAGGGTGGTGCGCCGGGAAAAGACCTTTCCCGTCTCGCCGCAGGACGGCGTCATCGTGGCCCAAGGAACAGAGCTTGCCAGCGGCTTCAATGCCGACGGCGAGGCGCTCTACTCCATTATCGACAGCAATCTGCAGGGCGAGACCCACTATTATTACACCCTCTTTCCCTATCTGGGAGCCCCCCCGGTCTTTGCCTTCGATTACCATAACCGCTGCGTGGCCATGGCCACGCAGGCATACGGGTTCGGAGCCCGGATGTTTGACCAGCTGCCGCGCATCTATCACCGCTATGACACGGTGCTGCCCGCCGACCCTGCCGAGGTGCCGGCGGAGCTTGGCCAGGCCGGCCAGCTCAGGCGCTTTCTCGAGGTGCCGGGCAGCATGCTCGATCTGCTCTATAGCCATGCGGGCGCCGCACTCGATCTGCACAACACGGACCGCATGGACGGACGGCTGCTGCCCCTGCCGGCCCAGTGGATCGCCTGGCAGATCGACTACCGGCTGGAAATCGACGCCCAGCGCAACGAGATCCGCAACGCCCCCCATCTTTACAAAACCGTGGGGCTGATCCCCACGGTGGAAGCCACGGTGAAGCGCCTCACCAACTGGGAAAGCAGGGTAAAGGAGTTTGTCCACAACATCTTTCTCAGCAACAACCCGGAAAGGCTCAACCTGTGGACCATGCGCCTTGATGAGGAAGGGCAGTGGCAGGAGGCGACAGAGCCCTTTTCGCTGAATTTCGCCTATGAGGGCCGGCCTGCGGCAGTCACCGATGCGGACGGCGCCATCTGGCTTTTCTATCATACCCGCAAAATGAACCGATGGGATATCTGGCACAAAACCTGGTCAGCGGCAGACGGCTGGTCGCCGAGCAGTCCGCTTTCGGAAAGCCGGAACATTGATAAGCATCCCGCCGCGGCCCTGCAGGGCACCACCCTGTGGCTCTTCTGGAGTTCCTACAGCGAGCAGGATGGCACCTGGCGCATTCTTTACCAGCGCAGAAGCGCCGGGGCGTGGTCAGAGGCGGCAACCTTCGGCACAGATTTGCTTCAGCGCCGGGCACCTGCGGCAACGGCGGACAGCAGCGGCGGCCTCTGGCTCTTCTGGCTGGAGCTGGACGCCGGCCGCTGGCAGATGAAGTACAACCGTCATGACGGCACGGACTGGCAGCTCGCCTCCCCTGCCCTGTTCCCGCAGGATAGCGGGCTCGATGCCAGGGTTGACAGCGAGCCGTTTGTGCTCGCTCATACCAGCGGTGCGGTGGAGCGGCTCATGGTGCTCTGGTCGCGCAAGGAGCCGGCGGCCCTCCCAGGCCAGACCAGGTGGACTGTGGCCTGCCGGGTCAAGGGCTCCGTCGATCCGGCAAACAGCGCGGACTGGGGAGGCGTCCTGCTCAAACCCAAGGATACGGCGGACGTAAACGACAGCGACCCCGTTGCCCTGGCCGGGCCGGCCGGCAATGTCGAGATCTTTTTCAGCTCGGACCAGAGCGGCAGCTGGTCCCTGTGGCGCACCGGACTTGATCCCGCCTCCTGCGCCTGGGCCGCCGCCGAGCAAATCAGCCGCTCGCCCTATACGGAACGCTATCCCCTGCCGCTTTTGCTCCGCGGCGAGAGAATGGTCCTCTTTCGGACCAACCGCAACCTCACATACAGCAGCGATGTATACAAGGCAACCAAGACCATGGATATGCGCTATGCCGGCAGTGTCAGCTGCATGGCGGCCAACATTGCCAAAAACTCCCTGCGCGGCAAATTCACCGATTTCCAGGCCTACACCCATGATGTCGGGGTGGACGGCAAAATGACGGACAGCAACTGGTACTCCCGCCAGACGCTGGGCATCTACCTCACCCCGGACACTGAGGATCCGGGCCTCATTCTGCGCAACCAGAAGTTGTTGCGCGGGGTGCTGCACCAGTTTCTGCCCATCCAGGTGCGCTATGTCTTTGTCATCGAGCCCGCCATCTACAAGGAACAGATCTACACCTACGATTTCCCCACCGCGGAAAACGCACGGTTCATTGAAGAGCAATATACAGACAGCCTGACAACGGTGAGTTCCGAGGTTTACAGCGGACCCGCCGACAGTTATGCCGACCGGATTCCGGAATGGCGCTGGCTGCGCTCCTGGAGCACGGAGTACACCGCGGGCGGCAGTGTTGATTTTGCCGCCGGGCCGGTCAGCACCCGCTTCAGGACGTGGCATGTCGGTGTAACAGAAGGAGAGGAGTAATGGAACATATCGGCAATCAGTTAAAGGGCATATACCGGGATATCCTGAAAACGGCAGACGGCAGCGTGATCCACGACAGCGGCTGGGTCAGCAATACCATCGTCGAGCGGTGCCGCATCCTGCTGGCGGGTTTCATGCGCAACGACCCCACCGACGGCATTCACCACCTGGCCTTCGGCCAGGGGCTGGCAACATGGGACAGCGCCGGTGTGCCTGCCCCGGACCCCACGGCCACGGCACTGGTGGCGCCGTACAATCCGCCCATTGCCGCGGCAAGTCTCACCATGACCTATCTGGACGAAGACAACAACGAGGTGGCGGCCCCGACCAGCAGGCTGCAGATCACGGCAATCCTGGCCCCGGGTTATCCCGCGCCGCTGGCGCCGCTGACCACCTACCCTTTACGGGAATTCGGTCTGTTCGGCAGATTTAACGGCGCGGATTACATGATCAATTCAATCAGACATGCGGTGATTCATAAAGACGCATCAGCCACGCTGATCAGGATGATCCGCCTGTTTTTTTAATAAAAAAACGTTCCGCAGGGCAGGAGCGGGCCATGCCCTCTCCTGCTGCAGGATGACATTACTTTCCCAGGTTTCGGGCTTACCCGGCAACGGTAAACCGTGAACTGACTTTCACTGCAAGGGGTGTACAATATGGGCAACTTCTCGAGAAATACATTTGACCGGTTAAAACACTATGTCGGTGTCCGCCTGCAGCAGGGTGTGCCACTCATAGATGCGGACTGGAACGAACAGGAGGATATCCGCAAGTATGAACTGCAGGCCTTTCTGAAATGGTTTGCCGGCAACGGCGTGCCAAGCGGCAACGACGGCTTCCGCATTCTGGCCGCGGCGGGCACGACCAACAACTTCGATATCCAGGGCGGCAACGGCACGGCCCTGGGCGCGGGCCGCATCCTGGTGGAAGGCATGGACGCCATGCTGGAAAGCACCATGCGCTACAGCAGCCAGCCACTGTACAACAATCCCATCCTGGCCGCCCGCTGGGGGGTGGCGGTCATCCCCCCGCTCACCACGCCCATCGCCGCCAGAGAGGATCTGGTCTATATCGATGTGTGGGAGCGCGAGGTGGACAGCAGCGAGGACGGCAATCTGATCAACCCGGCCATCGGCATCGAGTCCTGCGTGCGCCTCAGGCGCGAATGGGCGGTGCGCGTGGCCCAGGGCGCCGTCTCCCTGCCCGCTCCTCCGGCCGGCCATGGTTATTACACCCTGGCCCGCATCAAACGGGCGGCCGGCAATACCACCATCCTGGCCGCGCAGATCGAGGACCTGCGCACGGTGGGCATCAATCTCTCCGACCTGGCGGCGGAGATCATCGACGCCAGGGGCATGAAGGGCAATGTGGGCAACCGGCTGGACGAATCGCTGACCAAGGGCGGCCAGCTGCGGTTCAATGTGGTGGGCAATGACCAGGTGAAGGCCGATGCCGCCATCAACGAGTCAAAGATCCTCTTTGCCGCCACCGGCCATGACCACAGCGGCGGGGCCGGTGGCAACATGATCGGCACAAGCGGCCTGGAAAACAATGCCGTGACCAACGCCAAGCTGGCCGATCTTTCGGTGACCAACGCCAAACTGGTCAATACCTGCGTCACTACCGCAAAAATTTATGACGATTCGGTGACCACGGCCAAGATCGCTGACGATACCGTCACCCGCGCCAAACTTGATCTCACGGTAGTGAACAGCGGCAGTGTAGTCGATCTCGCGCCCGGCACCTATGTCACCCAGTTGGTACAGACCAACGTCAGCTGGGCCGACGGATTAAAGAGGATCTATATGCCGGCGGTCGCCATTACCAGCGTTACCGGCAGCGGCATGGCCGATATCCGCCATGAATTTGTCTACCGGGCGTGGTCGGGCAGTGACACGTACGATGTCTATATCCGGATCAGCAATGAATCCGGCGGCAGTGAACTGGTGGATCTTTACTGGTATGTTTACATCTTTGCGGAGAATTGAGCAATGAGCCACAAAAAAATGATATGGAAGGAATTTCAACGCACCGGCATCCTTGATTCCCCGGACGAAAAGGTGCAGAGTTTTGTGCAGTATCTGCGAAATTGCCGGGAAAACTGCTGGGAGCAGATCATCCCTGAATTCAAGGAAAAATACTACGACTGCTTCGACACCATTGTCCCGGTGCTGGCCCGCATGAACGATCCCCTGATCCAGCTGGTACTGGCCCGGCATGCCGATGCCAGCAAACCTAAGGAGCGGGAACTGCTGGTAACCATGGCCAAGGAGGCGGATGCCGAAAAGAACCCGGTGCTGCTGAAACGGATCGCCGCCATGAAAATTACCACGGTCACCAATGAGTTGAAAAAAAGGACCTTGCCGGAAAATCTAAGAAAATATACGGAAGGCTAATAAGATACGTTGTTTCGACCGGTCTCCGCGTGGGGCGCCGCCGTGACGGCAGATGCCGATCAATGCGGGAAATGGCGGACCGCCGCACCGCAAGAGTGGTTAGGGAGGGATGGGGTTTGGGGCAGTACATCGCCGTTGTCCCCGGGTCTCCCGAAGGCGGGAAGCGCTGGCGCTCCACCCGGAGGCCGGTCGGATTGAACTTGGCAGTGTGGGAAAAACAGCAATGAGGTTGTAACTGAGGGAATAGATAATCTCTAACCGGTCTCCGCGTGGGGCGCCGCCGTGACGGCAGATGCCGATCAATGCGGGAAATGGCGGACCGCCGCACCGCAAGAGTGGTTAGGGAGGGATGGGGGTTTGTGGCAGTACATCGCCGTTGTCCCCGGATCTCCCGAAGGCGGGAAGCGCTGGCGCTCCACCCGGAGGCCGGTTAGAGCAAGCATAATGATGTAAAAAGAAAAACAAGGCTGCAACTGAGAGGACAAAATTTCGACCGGTCTCCGCGTGGGGCGCCGCCGTGACGGCAGATGCCGATCAATGCGGGAAATGGCGGACCGCCGCACCGCAAGAGTGGTTAGGGAGGGATGGGGGTTTGTGGCAGTACATCGCCGTTGTCCCCGGATCTCCCGAAGGCGGGAAGCGCTGGCGCTCCACCCGGAGGCCGGCCGGATATCTCTCAGGTTGGCCCATGAGACAATGGCCCACATGATAAAAGGCTTTTATAACGACCTGCTTTTTTACGGTCACAACAGAGTGCGGCTCGACCGGGGCTGGCGCCCTAATCTCATCGTCGGGGGCTGCAACCGGCTGCTGGCCGCGCTGATGAAAGGCCAGCAGGGGCTTGGCGGCATCCTGTATCTGGCGGTGGGCGAGGGGTTCAAAGAGTGGGATGCGGCCCTGCCGCAGCCGCAGCCGGCCAGCACCAGGCTCTATAAGGAAATCCTGCGCCGCCCCATCGCAACCGAGCAGATCATTTTCCTGGACAGCACGGGTCAGCCGGCCGCCACGCCAACCGGCCGCCTGCAGATCAGCATCGAACTGACCCGGGAGGATTTCCCGGCCAACGGCTTCCAGCCGGTCAGGGAATTCGGGCTGTTCGGCGGCAATGCCACGGCAGATGCCGACAGCGGTTTCATGATCAACCATGTCATGCATCCCCGCATCGACATCACGCAAGGACTGACCCTGTGCCGGGTCCTGCGTCTCGATTTTTCCCAGGGGCCGGCCGTCCAAGAGGAAATCCGGGGCTTCGGCGCCGGCCTCGCGGCGCGCAGCATTGACGGCGTGGGAGATATCTATGGCCCGGCGCTGGCCACGGCCGGGGTCAACGTGCTGGGCGACTTCCTGGCCATGAACCCCCTTGCGCCACCGGCCGGCATTCCTGCCGTGAAACTGCGGGAATTCCGCGCCAAGGCCAGGATGGTCATGGCACTCAAGGTAGGCCTCGCCCCCTTTGCCGCCCTGTCCCATATCAACATCAGCCAACTGCTCAAGGAAAATCCCCAGACCCTGGCCGGCATGGCCAATACCTTTACGGTATCCGCGGAAATGGTGGCGGATCTGCAGGAGGAACTGATGCCCCTGCAGGTAGCGCTGGATGATGAGCAGTTACAGCAGCTGACCCTGGCCAGTCTGGTGCAGGAATCGTAAAAGAGAGGGCGACCGCAAACCAGGCAGGCACTCATGATGGAGCCTCATCCGTTGAAAAAAGCAGCCGCACATTTTGGAGGGAAGGGGTTGGACGGCAGGGGCCGTGCTTGAAATATTACTCTGCCCCCCTGTTGCTGCGGGGACAAAGTATCTGATATCGACCGGCCCGTTGCGAGGGATTGCATAACAATTTATGCCGGCCCGGCCCGCCCCAGGGGCTGGAATTCGTGATTGCACCCAATGGACAGGGGCTCAGCCACCTCTGCCGCAATTTACTCCGATGCGGTGCAGAAACTGTTGCCAGAACAGCAAAAACCTTGGGGAACCGGTCACCGGCAAACCTCAAGACTATAACTGATCAAAATCCTCATCAGCAGGGGGAGGAACATAAGTCATCAGGCTTTCCGGATAGCCCTCTTCCCCGGCTTGGATATTGTAAAGAACATTATTAAATGCGCATTTTTCATCCTGCCATAAATGGCAACTCGTGCCTTCGCAGGTTCCGCCGTAATAAGGACACTCTTTCATTTTTATTACCTCCACAAGTGGAACAGCAGCACATCACTTAAAATAAAAACGGCACATCTTTGCGGTTGTTTGCCCTCATGACCAAGGCTTTTGCCCTGCCACAGAGTTGGGGAAAAAACCATATCTTTTTTACAGGACCTCCAACAACCATTTCGTCATTTTATGATGTGACAACTCTGTGCCCCGTCATGTTCCACCTCATCTGATGCAAAATAAATCTGCCCCTTTTTCGGGACGCAAAAAGGACATGTTGGGAGACTAAATAAACTTTATCAGAGGACGAGAGTTTTATACAAGGGAATTAACATCTGAAAAAAAAAATTACCGGGATCTGCCCGCAATCAGCTCAAGTCGCCCTTGACCGAGGGCAAAAAACGAATATGGCGGCGCTGGGGCAACAACAAGGGCAGATCAGCAGAGAATGGCAGGCGTTGGGCCCACCCGGCAACCTCTTCGGGAAGCGCCCAGAAACCACAACGCGGGGGAAGGGGCTCGAGGCAACCGTGGATACCTCTCGGCCATGGAGGATATGAAAAGTCCTGTCGCCTGAGCGGTAATCGTTAGTAGCCCGCACCCTTTTGCAATAGGACTGCAGGATATAGACATAACCCATAAAAAAAGGTTTGCCCTTTTATCGGCAAACCTTTGTCATTACTATGGTGGGCGAGACGGGATTCGAACCCACGACCTTTGGCTTCGGAGGCCAACGCTCTATCCAGCTGAGCTACCCGCCCACAGATCATATTTGCATCCATTTACCATGAATCAACCTGACCGTAAAGATTTTTGTCCGCGCAGCCGGCGTCCCATATCGAAAAGTTCCTTGCCTGTATTTATTTGCATTGTTCCTGCCAGCTGAACTGTCCGATTTCTCTGAGGCGTTCCAGGTTCCACTCCTGCCAAGACAGAAACAACATCTGCTTGTCAGCCAAATACAATCAAATAGGAAACCAAAATATCCCATTTTGGGAATAACCCAGCAATTTTTAATAACAAATAAGATAATTTTTTAAAAAATTACCCTTGACTTTTAAATGCCACATTGTATTACATGAAGTGCTTATCCCCATCATTACGGCAGAGTACCTGACGGGTCACGGACCAGCTGGCGGTCGGCAGATCAACCTGTTACCCTAACTAACCTATTGAAATCCCGGCCAGTCTCCGCAGTCCTGAGACCGGGCGAAAATTGCAGAATAAAAAACCAGGGAAAAACAATTCGTTACATAGACCAAATCTCTTGACAGCATGATTTCCCATCGGCTACGTTAACCGTTAATAGCAGCCTTGGCAGGAGTTTTTCCATCCCAGGGAGAATACCCCCAGGAATTGCATCACCAAAAGATTTCTCAACAACGCATGCACCCTTTTGCATCCTTGAAAATGACCGTTAAAACAAAGGCGATCCTGCTCGTCACTTCGCTCATCACCGCACTTTCGCTCTTTTACTCCCTCCACCAGGTTTCAACATACAACAAACAGATATCTGCTTATCTTATTGAGGAGAAGAAGGATTTTCAGCACGTCTTCACCTCCACCCAGAATTTTTATTTTTCCGTTTACAACAACTGGCTCAGCAACTTTATCGCGAGCAACCCGGAAAATATCAAGGCATTTGCCGAACGGGACAGGGAGAAACTTTACCGGCTTACCCGGCCCATGTATGATGCCCTGAAAAAATCCTACCCGTATATCTATGTCATGCATTTCCATCTGCCCGACGGCGGTTCATTTCTGCGTATGCATAAGCCGGACTTCTATGGCGATGACCTCCGGCAAATACGATCCGCCGTGCAGGAAGTGCACCATAACCTCAAGCCTCTTTTTGGTTATGAAATCGGCATATACGGCGCATTTTACCGCATCATCCACCCGGTTTTTCATGAGGGCCGGTATGTGGGGGCAGTGGAGATCGGCATCCGAACCGACGAGATCGTCGATGAACTGCGCCGCGCCACCGCTAAAGAGACATCAGCCTTTTTCTCCAACTCCTTCTGGGAGAAGGCATCCGGGAACCCGCAACACCATAAGGTTTTCGGGTCACATACCCTGGTGGAAGACAAGCCGCTTATTGCGGAAATTCTCCCCGCCGACTTCACATTCGACAACGCCACGGAACAGATCGCCCACGATGGGCGCACTTACCTGATCCATATCCTGCAAGGATTTAAAAACTGCTTCCAGGAACCCATCGGCGGCATCATCGCCGTGCAGGACATCTCCCCGGAGATCGCGGAGAAAAAACACTTCATCATCCATTCTCTGCTGATCACTGCAGGTCTGGGCGCCCTGTGCATCCTGTTTCTCTCCTTCAGTTTCCAGAACCTGATCGGCAATCTTGAAAAATCAAAAGAACTGCAGGGTATGCTGATTAACGAACTCAACAGGGAAATCGAGGTCAGGACAGAGACGGAAAAGGCCCTGACCATGAACGAAATAAGGCATCGCCACATCCTGAACAGCTTACCGGACAACATCTTCCTGATTGATCCGCATTTTGTCATCACCTGGGCCAATGAAACAGCTTTAAAGCTTGCCCCTGATTTTATCGGCAAAACCTGCGACTATTGCCGCCAAGCCGGAGATTTTCTCCGGGAGAACTGCCTGTGCAAACAATCCTTTGCCACCAAATCCATCCAGCGGGCCACCATTCACCTCCCTGCCACGGATGAAGGCCGCCCCGAAGGCTATTATGAATTCATGGCCATTCCCCAGTTCCAGGACCAGGAACAGCTGACCGGATCACTGGTGGTCATGCGGGACATCACCCAGCGGATCAAGACCGACCAGCAGATCGAAAAACTGAACCGCCAGAACCGGCTGCTGCTGGAATCCGCCGGCGAGGGGATTTACGGTGTCGACACCAAAGGACGAACCACCTTCATGAACCCGGCCGCAGTCAGGCTGACCGGCTTTACCGAGGCGGAAATGCTGGGCCAGAATCAGCATGAGCTGCTCCATCATACAAAAGCTGACGGCAGCTGTTACGATGTCTGTGACTGTCCCGTCCATGCCACTCTTGCCACCAGCCAACCCCATTTTGTCACCGATGAGGTTTTCTGGAAAAAGGACGGCAGCAGCTTTCCGGTTGAATATATCGTCACGCCTGTCCTGGAGGACAACGCGGTCATCGGCGCGGTGGTGCTGTTCAATGATATCACCGCCCGAAAAACGCTGGAAAAACAGCTCCTGCATGCCCAGAAGATGGAGGCGGTCGGCCGTCTCACCAGCGGCATCGCCCATGATTTCAACAATCTTCTCACCACTATTTTAGGTTACAGCGAACTGATCCTCCTGCAACTGAGCGAAGACGATCCGGCCCGGGACAAGATACAGATGATCAACCAGGCAGGCAGGATGGCCTCCGGGCTCACCCGCCAACTCCTCACCTTCAGCCGCAAACAGATTTTGGAGATCAAGACCATCAATCTCAACTCGGTCATCGACCGACTGACCAAGATGCTCAAAAGACTGATCGGCGAAAATATTACCCTTGATATCAAGTACCAATCGCCCGAATGCTTTATCCAGGCTGATGCGGGCCAGTGTGAACAGATTATCATGAACCTGGCCATTAATGCCAAGGACGCCATGCCCCGGGGAGGCCGGCTGGGCATCAGTTCCGAGGTGGTTCATCTAGATACGGAAAAACACACCGGATTCGACGATGTATTGTCAGGCTCCTATGTGCTGCTGCAGATAAGCGACACGGGTGAGGGCATGACCGAGGAAACGCAGAAGTTGATTTTCGAACCGTTTTTCACCACCAAGGAACAGGGCAAGGGAACCGGCCTCGGCTTGGCCACCGTTTACGGCATCATCAAACAGCACAACGGATTTATTTCGGTGACCAGCGCACCGGGACAGGGCACCACCTTTGACATTTACTTTCCCCTGTCACATGCCAAGCCGGACCTGGAGACTATCATGGCCGGCGATATGCTGCCCAGGGGAAACGAAACAATCCTGGTGGTTGACGATACCCCGTCCATACGGCAATTCATCAGGGACGCCCTCGATCCGCTGGGATACAAGATCCTTGAAGCCCACAACGCCGAAGAGGCCCTCCGGTATCATGATGTCGGCGGCAAAACCATCGACCTGCTGCTGACCGATATGGTCATGCCGGGCCTGAGCGGCAAGGAACTGGCCCAGGCCATCCAACCCTCCCAAAGGGCCATGAGAATTATATACATGTCAGGTCACATCAGTTCCGACCTGGGCGAGAATCAGATTGCCAGCGCCGGCATGAATTTCATCACCAAACCTCTTTCAGCGCGGGAAATTGCCCTAAAGGTCAGAAACGTTCTCGACAGCCACCCTGCATAACGGCGCAATTTTTTTAGGCAAAATGGCCGGGGAACCTTCGGTCAAGCCACTGCCCTGTCACCACGGAGAATCTTCATCCAGATTCCCTCTGCTGGCGACTTTACCTTCAGGATAGCTGAAAACAAGGTGCTGCCGGCCCTTCTTCATGCGCAGCCCCCGGGAGAAATGCAGCCTTGCCCCGGTTTCCCCATGGGCCGCGACATGCAGAATCTGCTCAATTTTTTTAAATTGCGGCGCGCTCTGCAGCAAAATAAAAACCTTTTCCGCCATCCGCCTCTGCAGGGCCCGGTCCAGGGCAAGAAACGCAGCCAGCTCAACAGAGACAACAGGCAGCCTGTTGCCGGCATTGCCGGGCAACACCACGGCCATCTGTTCCCAGGAGGCGTCGGTCAACGCCGCCAGGACCTTCTCCTCATCCTGGAGCACCGCCGCCGTCTGCCGCAGGGTCTCGGAGATGTTAGGGTTAAAGCCACGCAGGTAGGGGATGAGATCGAGCCGTACCCGGTTACGCAGATATTGCCGCTCAAGATTTGAGCTGTCGGTGAGAAAGGGGATATGCCTTTCAGCAAGATAGGCCAGCAGCAGTTCTTTGGCCGTGGTCAGCAAAGGACGGATGATCTTGCCGTCGCGCATCATTTTCATGCCGGCCAGCCCGCTTCGGCCCGTACCCCGGATAAGCCGCAGCAGCACCTCTTCGGCCTGATCATCCGCCGTGTGGGCCACCGCGATTTTCCCAGCCAAAAATTTTTCCGCCACCCGCCCGAAAAAATCATACCGCAGCTCCCGGGCGGCATGCTCAATGGAAATCTTCCTTTTTACCGCCTCTCCTTGCACGTCTATGCGGCAGGCGGCAAAAGACGCGCCCAGAGAAAGGGCCTGCTGCTCAACCAAACAGCCTTCCTTTTCCGCCTCAGCCGGCCGCAGCTGGTGATTGACGTACACGGCTATGATCCTGATGCCGAGGGTGGGCGCCAGGGCGGCAAGCACATGGAGCAGGGCCATGGAGTCAGGCCCGCCGGAAACCCCGGCAACTACCACCTCTCCTGCGGCGACAAGGCCCTCGGTCCTGACGACCGTCAGTATTTCTTTTTCCAAAGGATGCATGGTTATAATTGACAATTCTTCATTGATAATTGATAATTACACGATAAACTTTTTACTGTGTTGAGTTTTGGCCTCAGAGTTTCGAGTTGACTAAAGCGCTTTCTTCACGGTTTTCAGATCCAGGCTGTTCCGTACGGAAAAATGTCACGCAAACCGCTTCACCATGATGCGGCGGAATCGCAATGCAGCAGAAACAACGGATCAGCACACTTTACCTCACGAGATTACATGAGGTTAACAGCGCCGGCAATCATAACTCCATACTCGAAATCCAGAACTCCACCCGCCGATTTTCCAACTATACCATGCAAAGCAAACCAAAAGAGATAATAATATGAGAGTACGCAAAGCAGTGATTCCTGTTGCAGGTCTCGGTACACGTTTTCTGCCGGCAAGCAAGGCCATCCCCAAAGAGATGCTCACCGTGGTTGACCGGCCCACCATCCAGTACATTGTCGAGGAGGCGGTCGCCTCGGGCATTGAAGAGGTCATCCTCATCACCAGTGAAGGCAAGGCTGCCATTGAAAACCATTTTGACTATAATTTCCACCTTGACACCGTCTTGAACGCTAAGAAGAAAACCAAGCTGGCCGAAGAGATGCGCCACCTGTCAAATCTCATCGATATTGTTTCCGTGCGCCAGAAAAAGCCCCTGGGCCTGGGCCATGCCATCTGGACCGCCAGAAGCGTGGTGGGCCAGGAGCCGTTTGTCGTGCTCCTCGGCGATGACCTGGTGCTGAGCGAGCCGCCATGCACCAAACAGATGATCGACCTGTTCAATGAAGTGCAGGAATCGGTAGTGGCCGTGCAGCGGGTGCCCATTGAGGATACATTTCAGTACGGCATCGTCGAAGGCAAACATTTAAGCAAGCGGGTCATCAAGGTCGACCGCATGATGGAAAAACCGGCGCCCGGCACCACCATGTCGGACATGGCCATTATCGGCCGCTATATCCTGCAGCCCGACATCTTTGACATACTGGAGAAGACCACCCCCGGGCATGGCGGAGAAATCCAGCTCACCGACGCCCTGCTTGCCCTGACAAACAAGAGAGGCATGTACGCCTTTGAATTTGACGGCACCCGTTTCGACGCCGGAGACAAACTGGGCTACCTCAAGGCGATCATCGCCTTTGCCCTGCGCCATCCTGATCTCTGTGAAGATTTCAGCGAGCATCTCAAGGAAGTCGCCTCCCACTTATGATCCACCTGGAAGTGGCGGTGGCTGCCCCGGTCACCGAGACTCTTACCTACAGTTTTCCGGCTGCGGATGCCGCGCAGCTTGATGTGGGGACGAGATTGCTCGTCCCCCTGGGGCGCAGGCAGGTCACCGGTTACCTGCTGGCCATAAGGCCTGCCGGTGCGGCGCCTTACCAGATAAAACCGGTGACTGAGGTCCTGGACGGCAAACCCCTTTTCCCGGCAGGCATGATCCCCTTTTTCCGCTGGATCGCCTCCTATTACCGCTATCCCCTGGGAGAGGTCATTAAAATCGCCCTGCCGGGCGGCCTGACCCAGCAGAGTGAACGTCATGTAAGCCTTACCGCCTCAGGCAGAGAGGTGCTGGCGGATTTTCATGCCGCCCATGGGGCAGACTCCCCTGCCTGGCTGGCCGAGCTGACGGCCCGAGGCACCCTTTCCCCGGCCCGGGTCCGTCCCATCTGGCGCTCGGGCAAATGGCGGAGGCTGCTCGAGACATGGCACAACGACGGCCATGTCACCATCAGCGAAGCCGTCAGCGCCACCCGCGCCAAGGCCAAGACCGAAATCTGCGCCGGGCCTGGACAAAATGCCTCAGCCCTTACCGAGGCCCGGCTGCAAACATCTGAAAAAAAGACCATGACCCTGCTGCAGGAACTGCTCGGCAATCGTTTCCCGCTAATGGTCCCGGTAAAAGAACTGAACCATATTTACAGCGGGGCAGGCCGGGCGCTCAAGTCCCTTGCCGACAAAGGTTTTATTTGCCTGCAGGAACAGCAGGTTTTCCGTGATCCCTTCGGCGAGGAACCACCCTTTTTCCCGGAACCACCCCAGCTCTCCCCGGAGCAGGAGTCGGTGCTGGCCGAACTGCTGCCGGCCATCGGCCGGAAATCATTTACCCCCTTTCTGCTTTTCGGGGTGACGGGCAGCGGCAAAACGGAAATCTATCTGCAGGCGGCCCGCAAGGTTCTTGCCGAAAAGCGGAGCGTGCTGGTGCTGGTGCCGGAGATTGCCCTGGCCAGCCAGCTAGAGGCCCATTTCTTCTCCCGCTTCGGCAGGACCGTGGCCCTGCTGCACAGCGGGCTCAGCCAGGGGGAACGCTTTGATCAATGGCACCAGATCATGGGCGGCCAGGCCCAGATTGTCATCGGCGCCCGCTCGGCCATCTTTGCCCCACTCACCGATCCAGGGCTCATCATTGTCGATGAAGAACATGACAGCGCCTATAAACAGGAAGACACCTTGCGTTACCAGGCGCGGGATCTGGCGGTGCTGCGGGGAAAACTGCAGCAGTGCCCGGTGCTGCTCGGTTCGGCCACTCCATCGCTGACCTCCTTCCACCACGCCTCCAGCGGCAAATATCAGCTTCTCACTCTGACAAAGCGTATCGAAGACAGGCCCCTGCCGACAGTTTCCATTGTCGACCTGCGCCTGCCCCGCAAGGAAACGGGCGGTCACCCTTTTTTCTCCCGGCCGCTTCTTGAGGCAATAAAGGATAATCTGGCCCAGGGGGATCAGAGCATCATCTTTTTAAACCGGCGCGGTTACGCCAATCTCATGATCTGCGATGATTGCGGCAACCCGGTCAAATGCCTGCACTGCGACATTTCCCTTACCCTGCATAAGAGCGAAAAAATCCTCTCCTGCCATTACTGCGGCTTTCAGGCCAGAAGCCCCATCATCTGCCCCTCCTGCCGTTCGGCGCGGGTGAAGGAAATCGGCTTCGGCACGGAGCGGGTGGAGGAGGCGCTCAGAGAACTGTTCCCCCAGGCCCGTATTGCCCGGCTCGATCGTGACACGTCAACAAACCGCAAAGAATTTCTCAAAATCCTCAAATCGGTCCATCAACAGGAAACTGACATCCTGGTGGGCACCCAGATGATCACCAAAGGCCATCACTTTCCCCATGTCACCCTGGTAGGGGTCATCTGGGCCGATGCCGGACTGGGCATGCCCGACTTCAAGGCGGGGGAACGCACCTTTCAGCTTATCTCCCAGGTGACGGGCCGGGCGGGGCGGGGCGACAAGCCAGGCCGGGTCATTATCCAGACCCACCAGCCTGACCACTACTCCATTACCAATGCGGAGCATCACGATTACCGCGGTTTTTACGAAAAAGAGCTGCGGTTGCGGCAGGCCCTGCAGTACCCCCCTTTTTCCCGGCTTATCAACCTGCGTTTTGCCGGAGACAATGAGGAGCTTGTCCGCAGCGCGGCAACCCATACCGCCCAGCAGGCACGGCCACTGGCGGAAATTTCCCGGCTCAGCCTGCTGGGGCCTGCGGCAGCCCCTCTGGCCAGAATCAGAGACAAATACCGCTGGCAGCTCCTGGTGAAAGGAACAGACAGCAAGGCCCTGCACATGCTGTGCGACGGTCTTGCCGCCCATCCCGTTCCCCCTGTCCGTACCGCAAAAGTCACAATGGTGGTGGACGTGGACCCCGAAAGCATGCTATAAAGGCCATGCGATTTTTCGCCCATAAATCCGGTGGCGGTCATGCAAGTTATTGCTTGAAGCCGCTGCTGCTTTCTGTTAAAAATTTTTCCTGTTATTTACAGGCCATAGTCACTCTTACTTTTAAACTCAAACGATAACGATACCATGCACGCTTCTTTCACTTCATCAAGACTTGTTCTCTTTGCCCTGCTCGCCATCGTATTTTTTATTGCCGGCTGCTCGGATGAGAAGAAGGAGACACAACAACCCGCAGCCGTTCAACAGAAATCCATATTTACGCAGGAGCCCGCCGCTCCATTCCGCTCCATTACGGTTGCCGAGGCAAAAGCACTGATTGAGAAACGGCCGGACATCGTGATTCTGGACATCCGCACCCCCGAGGAACTCAGGGAAGGGGCAATTGAGGGGTCCACGCTGGTGCCGTTCTGGGCCATCATGCAGAACAAACTCAAACTGCCGAAAGAGACGCCGATCGTGCTTGTCTGCGCGGTGGGGGGCCGAAGTTATGCGGCAGGCCAGATGCTGGTTAAATACGGCTACAAGGAAGTTTATAATGTCAGCGGCGGTCTTGTCGCCTGGAAGGAAGCCGGGCTCCCGGTGAAGTACTAAAAAAACCGGCAAAACTGCTCATGGGTCCCCTGGTACCGACGCAGCAGGGAGTTGCCCGCGCCCTGTTCCACGCTGACAAACGGGCAGAAAATCGACAGGAAGTGAAATCAAAAAAGCCCCCGCATCCGCCGCGGATGACAGGGGCTTTTGTTGTTTCCTGGCAGGACTGTATTAAAACTTGAAGGTCAGCATGGCATCGATCAGGATCCTTTCATCGAGCAATGTTTCCTCATTGTCCGTCAGCGGGAACTCATAGGCCGCCCCGATGTCAAGCCACTGGGTGATACGGAAACGAGCACCAAGGGCCATGGTTACCAGATCCTTGTTATCGTCGTTGTATTCGCCGCCGAGATTGATGATATCGCAGGGATTAAAGGTGGCAATCGCCGCCACCAGATCCGCCTGGTTTTCGACATCCCCCAGGTCCCGGTCACCGGCGCTCAGCACATGGAAATGATTGAGCTCCACCAGCGGCCTGAACCAGTCGGTCACGGCATAGCTCACATTCCATGAATCATAGAGCATGGTGTTTTCCTCATCACTGTCAAAGGGAAGGACAAAACCCACCGTGCCGGAAAACTGCAGCTGATCCCAGCCCTTGAGGAAGAGAATGGCCGGGGCCACATTGCCGCTGCCGTTCCCCTGGTAAACCTCGCTCTCGCCACTGGTACTTTCATAGACCAGGCGGCCGCTCACGATGAAATCCTGGGCCGGATTATAGATGAAGGAATACTGGAGGCCGGCGGCAATATCCAACCAGCCGCTGTGGTCATCCAGGGTCTCGTCTGGCTCACAGTCCACATAGCCGTCCTTTACCGCCACCAGCGAGAAGCGTTCATTAAAGGCGTAACTGAACTGCAGGGCCGCGCCATCCACATCGCCCCCCAGATCCACCTTGGCTTTCGTGCCGCCGATATTCACCTTGATCTTGTCCGGCAGTGACTGGGTTAACAGAATGGGCCGCACCATCGTCACATTGCGGGCATCGCCGTTATATACCGGGTTGCTCACCGGCATCTGAAAACGGTCAAAATCCTCCGCCGCCGCCATCTGCGGCACGGAAAGCGCCACAAACAGCAGGGTTCCTACGCTGCAAGCTGTTGTTGTCATTCTTTTCGTCATGGTCTCACCTTACACTCCTCATATTATTGATAATGCCAGCTTGAAGCCCTCCGCCTCAAACCGCCACTGCAAAAAACCGGCTCAATCCGTCTTTGCTGCCGGGAGCTTTCATTGCTCAGATATTCACCAGCGCTGCAAGGGTAATCCGTTACAAATGACATCCAGCTTGACCTCAGCAGCCACAATGCTTAATTATAATAATAATTTTTATTGTGGAAATACGCACTAGCTAGGTAAAAGTACCTAATGATATTGTATCCACCCAGTGCCGTCAAGGGCAAATTGGCAATATTTTTTGTTTTCTTCGCGAAATAGATACCAGCAACAAGCCCTATTCCGCATTTTTCGTCAACCACTGGCACAACCGGGTGAAATTGCACAGCGCGACTACGGCTGCAAAAACCGAAAACAGGGTCGCCATTGTCCTTCATTTTCTTTAATTTCTGTTTTTTTCTAGTGCTCGCGGTAAAAAAAAGTTACATTTACAATTGAGTTACTGTGATAATTAAATCAATAACATCAACCTGGTAAAAATGGCAATACGAGAAATTTTAAAATATCCAAATCCCCTGCTGCGCAAAAAAGCCAGCCCGGTAACCGAATTCAATACCCAGCTCAAGGAACTGATCGCCGACATGGCAGAAACCATGTACGCTGCCCCGGGAGTCGGTCTGGCGGCAAACCAGATAGGGGTGCTGAAGCAGATTGTCGTGGTGGATGTCAGCCCCAAGGAGGAAAAAAACAGGCTGATCCCGCTGATCAATCCGGAAATCCTGGAGGGTGAAGGTTCGGTGATTGACGAGGAAGGCTGTTTAAGCGTGGTGGATTACTCCGCCAATGTGGAGCGCTTTTCCCATATCAAGGTGCAGGCCCGGGACCTGGAAGGCCGAGCGATTCAATTTGAGGCAGAGGGCTGGTTTGCCAGGGTTATCCAGCATGAGATCGATCACCTGGACGGCAAACTCTTCATCGACCATCTCAGCTCCCTGAAGCGGGCCCTGTACAAGAAAAAACGCCGAAAGCAGCTCAAAGAGGAAGAGGAAGAGGCGACGCAAGATGATCGATAAAATCAGCCGCATTATTTTCATGGGCACGCCGGACTTTGCCGTTCCCAGCCTGCAGGCCCTTCTCGACCACAAGGAAAATGTGGTGGCGGTGGTGACCCAGCCTGACCGCCCCAAGGGAAGAGGAAGAAAACTGACCCCGCCTCCGGTCAAGGTCCTTGCCGAACATGCCGGAATTCCCGTGCTGCAGCCGACAAAAATCAAAACCGAGGAATATCTCGACACCATCCGGGAACTTGCCCCTGACCTGATTATCGTCACCGCCTACGGCAGAATTCTGCCGGGGCCCCTGCTGCGCCTGCCCCCGCTGGGCACAATCAACGTGCATGGCTCCCTGCTCCCCAGA
The DNA here is from genome assembly GCA_040755455.1 of Thermodesulfobacteriota bacterium. Classification (GTDB taxonomy): domain Bacteria; phylum Desulfobacterota; class Desulfobulbia; order Desulfobulbales; family SURF-16; genus SURF-16. Next base: position 106,567 of record JBFMAY010000002.1, read on the forward strand.
TACCGTGGCGCCGCGCCCGTCCAGCGGGCCATTCTGGCAGGCGAGCGGGAAACCGGCATCACCATCATGCAGATGGATGAAGGGATGGACACGGGCGACATCCTCCTGCAGGACAGCCTGCTCATCAAAGCAGATGACACCTCGGCAACCCTGGCGGCGAAAATGTCCCGGCTCGGCGGCCGGCTGCTTGTCGAGGCCCTGGAACTGCTGCGCAAGGATGAACTCACCCCGGCCAGGCAGGACAATCATCTGGCCACCGAGGCCCCGCCGCTCAATAAAGAGGAGGCGGAAATCGACTGGACCAGATCAGCTTTTGCCATCAGCTGCCAGATCCGGGGCCTTGATCCATGGCCTCTGGCCCACACCGAGTACGACGGGCAGCTCCTTCGCCTTTTCAGCCCAACCGTCATCAGCGGGGAACCGACGGAACCGCCGGGCACGCTGTGCCGCATTGACCGGGATGGCATGATGATCGCCACGGGTCACGATTATCTCCTGGTGCGGGAAGTGCAGCGGGAGGGCGCCAACCGCATGACTGTTCAGGCCTTTCTGCAGGGCAGACCGCTGAAGACCGGCGTACGGTTCGGGATAAAATGATTGTTGCTTACGTAGACGCCTTTTCCGGCATAAGCGGCGATATGTTTCTCGGCGCCCTGCTCGACGCCGGCCTGCCCGAAGAAATCCTCAAAAAAGAACTGGCCGAACTTGCCCTGGACGGCTACCAGCTGCACGCCGCCAAAACAGAACAGCGCAGCCTGTCCGCCACAAAAATCAGCATCACCATCGCACATGACCACCAGCACCGCACCTTGCGCACCATCAGCAAACTGCTTGACAACAGCGCCCTGCCCCCTGCGGTAAAAGAAACATCCCTGGCCGTTTTCAACGCACTTGCCCAGGCCGAGGCCCGGGTGCACGGCTGTGCGCCAGACGAGGTCCACTTCCATGAGGTCGGCGCGGCGGATGCCATCATTGATATTGTCGGGGCGGCCATCGGGCTGCATTACTTCGGCATTGAGCAACTTATCGCGTCCCCCCTGCCCCTGGCCCAGGGCTGGGTCGACTGCGCCCACGGCAAACTGCCCCTGCCGGCCCCCGCCGTCTGCGAGCTGGTCAAAGGTCTGCCGGTTTATGGCACGGAGCTGGCTCAGGAGCTGGTCACCCCCACCGGGGCGGCCATCCTCAAAGGATGCTGCCGCTCCTTCGGCCCTTTCCCGCCCATGAAAATAGAGCGGGTGGGATACGGGGCGGGCAGCCACCAGCTGGCGGACGGCCGTCCCAACCTGCTGCGGCTGGTTATCGGTACTGCCGCCCAGGTGACGGAAGCCCAGGAGGTGGAGGTCATCGAGACCCACCTTGACGACTGGCAGCCGGAGGGTTTCCCCTTTCTCAGCGAACAGCTTTTTGCCAGGGCCGCCCTTGACGTTGCCTTAATTCCCATGCAGATGAAGAAAGGCCGGCCCGGCTTTCTCCTGCGGGTGGTGGCCGAACCGGCCGCTGCCTGGGAAATCAAGCGCTGCATCCTGACGGAGAGCACGGCCATCGGGCTGCGCTTTCACCGGGAAGGACGCTGGACCCTGCCCCGGGAAACAGGGACCGTTGCCACCAGCCTTGGGCAGATTGGCGTTAAAAAGGTGACAACGCCGGCCGGGGACATCCTGTATCCCGAATATGAAGATTGCCGCAGACTAGCTTTGGCAAAGGGGATTCCCTTACAACAGGTTTACCGGGAAGTCGCCAGGACGCCCCTGGAAAATTTCAGGAAAGAGGATCATGGATAAACTGATCATGGCCATTGCCTCGGGACTCTACACCGGCTACCTGCCCATAGCGCCCGGCACCTGGGGCACCCTGGTCGCCTTCCCCCTGCACTTTCTGCTCATCCGCCTTTCCCAGACAGGCTATTACGCTGCCCTGGCCATTATTTTTACTGTGGCGGTCCTGGCCGCCGGCAGCGCGGAAAAGATTCTCGACCGGGGCGATCCCGGCGTGGTGGTCATCGATGAGATCATCGGCATGCTCATTGCCCTGATCGGTGCGCCGGTGAAAGCCGTGCCCATGCTCATCGCCTTCTTTCTGTTCCGTTTTCTTGACATCCTCAAGCCGTTTCCCGCCGGCTGGGTGGACGCCCATCTGAACGGCGGACTCGGCATCGTCCTCGATGATGTGATAGCAGGCATCTATACCCTGCTCGTCATGCAGGTGTTCAAGATCTGGCTGCACTGGTAGCTGCCGGGCGAAAAGATATTCTATGAAGATTTTGCCGCAAATAAGGGCTCAAGCTGTCTTTTCGAAAAAAAACATTCCGCCTACGTCAAAGAACCCATTTGTGCCCTAATGCAGGGGCCAGCTCATTTTTGATCAGCTCCTGAGCCCGGGAAGAGAACGGATAACCGATGACCTCAGGCGCCGGTTCCGCCATGGCCCTGAAAACCGCCATGACCGATTCCTCCAGATACTGCAGGTTATACCCCCCTTCCAGGACATACATAAGCTTGCCCGCGGAATACGTCCGGCTGTAATACTTCAGGGCGCGGGTCACCGTGGCGTACCACTCCGTGGAGAGACAGAGCCGGCTGATGGTATCATGGATATGCCCGTCAAAGCCCGCGGAAACAAGCATGATCTGCGGCTGATACTGGCAGATGACCTCCTGCAGCACCCTGCCGAGCAGACAGCTGTACTCACTGTCGCCAAAAGAGGGATAGACCGGAATATTGATGTTGTAGCCCGTTCCCCGGCCGGCGCCCACTTCGCCGATCAGTCCGGACCAGGGGGGAAAAAGGTTGGCCTGGTGGATGGAAAACACCAGCACCCGGTCATCCTCATAAAAGATCTCCTGGGTGCCGTTGCAGTGGTGGGCGTCGAAATCAAAGATCAATATCCTTTCCAGTCCGTAATGGTCGCGCAGATAAGCAGCCGTTGCGGCAATATTGTTAAAAATACAAAAACCCATGCCTCGCCCCGGCTCGGCATGGTGCCCCGGCGGCCTTATCAGGGCGAAGCCGTAATCGATATCATCAGCCAGCAGGGCGTCGGCCAGGGTCAGGCAGCCGCCTACGGCCAGCCCTGCCGTATGAAAAGAGTCCTCCATCAGGTAGGTGTCCTTGTCATAGGCAAACTGGTTCTTCCCCACGCAGTGGTTGCGCACCTGCTCCAGATAAAAACTGGAATGAATGGCCAGCAGTTCTGCCATGGTTGCTGAGCGTGGCGGATAAAAGCGAAGGATATCCTGGAATTCCGGCCTGCGGATATTGAAATAGATCCGCCGGAGCCGCTCGGGACATTCCTGCACCGGATTAAAGGCGCGATGATCATAAAACTGCGCATCCGCGATAATGCCGATCTTTTTGGTCATCTGCTATCCTGACTCAGCCGGGAACCATGGCGACAAGGGCGCCTCCCCGCCCCGGCCCCCTCATGTCTAATATATATAGCCATGCAGTCTGTCATATTCCGCCCTGGTCAAACGGTACAGCTTGCCGCTTCTCTCCTGGCCCAGATCACTGTAAACCTGGCTGTCAAGGAAGGTGAACCCCATTTTTTCCAGACAGCGCTGCTGGGCCACATTGCCCTGCTCGGTATGCATTTCCACCTGCCCGTAACGGCAGCAGTCGAACAATCTCTTCACCAGAATGATCTGGGCTTCGGTTCCATAGCCCTGCCGCCGCCGCTCCGGCAGACATATCTGCAGCGAGACGAGAGCGGTTCTGCTGTCCGCCGGCTTTTCCCAGAAACGGATGAGGCCGATCAGTTCGCCCTGCCGGATGCCGATGGTATAGGCCCTGGCCCGGTCATTCCAGTAAAAATGACTGGCCATTCTCTCCTGAAATTTTTCCGGGGTAAGCTTTTCCTGGGACATGAAGCGGCCGGCAGCCTGCGGACAGTTGCTGCAGTGCAGGATAAAGTCCATATCATCCGGCCCGAACTTCTTCAGCACCAGCCTGGATGAATAGATGACATCCAGCATGCTGCCGTTGCCGTCAGCGATCACGGTCTTCCGCACTGGTGGCCAGGGCCAGCTTCTGGGAAGAGGTGACGATCTGATCCAGAATCTGGACCACGTCCTTAACCGCCGAGGCAATATGGCTGGTCAGATCCTGATTATGCACCGAGGAATCGACCACCTCCTTGATATTGCTCCGCACCACTTCACTGTTTTCGCTGATGAGCTCGGCTTTATGGGTGACATCGGTGACCGAGGCGGAGATCCGGTTGATGCCGCCGGTGATTTTCTCAATTGCCCCCAGGGCCTCTTTAATAACATCAACCCCCTCGCTCAACTGTTTCACCCCATCCTTCATGGAGCTGATCGTTTCCTTGGAATCATCCTGGATTCCATTAACAATCTTGGCGATATCCACCGCCGATTTTGAGCTCTTTTCCGCCAGTTTCCGCACCTCATCGGCCACCACGGCGAAACCACGCCCGGCATCGCCGGCCCTGGCCGCCTCGATGGCGGCATTAAAGGCCAGCAAATTGGTTTGTGAGGCGATATCCTTGATAATGTCGATAAATTCCGAAATTTTACTTAACTGCTTAGCCAGCTCACCGACATTGGCGTTGTTGATCAGCATGGATTCATTGATCTTGGCCAGACGCTGCATGGCCTTACCCGCCGCCTCTCCACCCACCTTGGCATCAGTGGTCACCCCGCTGGATATTTCCGCCGATTCACTTGTGGCACGCAGCATCTGCTTGACACAGCTGATCATCTCGTCAATGGTGCCACTGGAGTTGGCCAGCAGCTGCACTTCCTTATCAATGGATGAATCCATGGAGGTGATGCTGGTGGAAACATTCTGCATTTCCGTCTTGGATGCAGTGGCAATGCCGGTCAGTTTGACAACCTCATCACTGGCCTTGGCCACCCGCTGCCTGGCTGCGGTTTCGGCGGTGATATCAAGGACGAATTCCAGGGCACCCTCGATATTGCCCTTGGCGTCCTTGATCGGCGCGCCGGTATATTTGATGGGAATCTCCACCCCTTCCCGGGGCCGGGCAATGGTTTCCTCATGGACCACCCGGTCCTCCCTCATGGCCCGCCCCACCGCGCATTTATCGGTGCGGCAGTGGGAGGTCTTGAACAGGTCATAGCATTTGCGGCCGATGGCCTCCTCGGGCGTAAGTCCCAGAATCGACGCCCCGGCGGGATTCATGAAGGTGACGTTAAAAGCCGTATCAACGCTCATCACCGGCGTGGGCAGGGCGTTGAGGTTGTTGATCTTCTGCTGGGCCGCGGTGCGCTGCCGCACCTCCTCCGTCACATCAAGGACAAACTCCAGGGCCCCCTCGATATTGCCCTTGGCGTCCTTGATCGGCGCGCCGGTATACTTGATCGGGATGATCACCCCTTCCCTGGGACGGGCAATGGTTTCCTCGCTGACCACCCGGTCCTCCCGCATGGCCCGCCCCACCGCGCATTTATCGGTGCGGCAGTGGGAGGTCTTGAACAGGTCATAGCATTTGCGGCCGATGGCCTCCTCGGGCGTGAGCCCCAGGACCGCGGCCCCGGCGGGATTCATGAAGGTGATGCTAAATTCGGTATCAACGCTCATCACCGGCGTGGGCAGGGCGTTGAGGTTGTTGATCTTCTGCTGGGCCGCGGTGCGCTGCCGCACCTCCTCCGTCACGTCCAGGACAAACTCCAGGGCCCCCTCGATATTGCCCTTGGCGTCCTTGATCGGCGCGCCGGTGTACTTGATCGGGATGATCACCCCTTCCCTGGGACGGGCAATGGTTTCCTCGCTGACCACCCGGTCCTCCCGCATGGCCCGCCCCACCGCGCATTTATCGGTGCGGCAATGGGAGGTCTTGAACAGGTCATAGCATTTGCGGCCGATGGCCTCCTCGGGCGTGAGCCCCAGGACTGAAGCCCCGGCGGGATTCATGAAGGTGATGCTAAATTCGGTATCAACGCTCATCACCGGCGTGGGCAGGGCGTTGAGGTTACTAATCTTCTGCTGGGCCGCAGTGCGCTGCCGCACCTCCTCCGTCATATCAAGGACAAACTCCAGGGCGCCCTCGATATTACCCTTGGCGTCCTTAATCGGCACGCCGGTGTACTTGATCGGGATGATCACCCCTTCCCTGGGCCGGGCGATGGTTTCCTCGCTGACCACCCGGTCCTCCCGCATGGCGCGCCCCAGGGCGCAGCGGTCTGTTTTGCAATGCGGCGTCCTGAACATATCAAAGCATTTGCGGCCAACCACCGCTTCGGGGGTAAGACCGAGAAGCGAGGCCCCGGCGGGATTCATAAAAGTGATATTAAAATCCGTATCAACGCTCATCACCGGGGTAGGCAGCACATTCAAATAGGCTGTTTGCTCGCCGCTATTCCTGTCTTTTTTTGTAGCTGCTGGGCACATTGCCGTCTCCTTTACTTCTTTTTGTTTTAAATTCCTGTTAACAAGGTTTTTCACTACCAAATTCCAGATAGTTGCCGATTAAATTCTCAACATTGATCACCAGAACGCTTTCGCTGATATCGTCCTCCGTGATCAATTCAATGGTCCGGTCAAGGATGTCCTGGCGGGGACGCAGTCTGGGATTTAAGGCCGGGGTATGAAAAAATTTTTCCTGTTTCTGGATGGTGACGATATCATCCACTGCCAGGGCAACCCTGCCTTCCGCCGAGCGGGCGATGATATATTTATCGCGGCCGGCCCCTCCATCGTCTACCGAATCATAACCGAAAAAAAGACGCAGGTTGACCACCGGCACCATCTGCCCGCGCAGATCGATAATTCCCGACAAAAAACCTCCCATGGCCGGAACCGGTATGATTCGGCAGTTCTCCAGTATCTCCTGGACATCGTGGAGGGCAATGGCGAAATCCCTTTCCACCTTGAAAATCAGATAGCTGTTTCCGGTGATCAGATGTTGGGAATGACTCGCTGCCACTTTCTTGTCTTCGTCCATATCGGAAGACATGTCAGCCACCCGGCCCAGCTCCTCAAGCTCGCCGGCCAGCATTTTTCCCATGTCCAGCAGCATGATATCGCGGCCGGAGGCGAGATGCAGCATGCCCGTCACCCCGGCCCCCTTCCCTGTTTTCGCGCAGGGGACGGGCACAACCTCGGCTGTTGCAACGGAGCGTATTTCCTGAATGCCGTCAACGATGATGCCGCAATATATTTTTCTGACCAGCAGAATGATCACCCGGCTCTGCTCGGTGAGAGCGATCTTTCCCTTTGCCTCGGTCAGCAGGAGTTTGCTGTCAATGACCGGGATCATCCGGCCCCGCATTTCCACCGCCCCCTCGATACTGCCGCTCTGGAAGGTGTCATTCAGCCCGGAGAGGGTGTTGATCTCCTGCACATCGCCCACATCGACCCCGTATTCCATGCCGTTGCAGGTAAAAACAAGATATTGCCGGCGCTGCTGCGCCGTTATGCCGGCGGACAGCTGTTGCCCTTCCTCAATCTCCGGCCCGGCCACGCTCTCATCCCCGGCCGCCTGGCCAAGCAGCAGGTCCAGATCGAGAATCTCCAGCAGGCGCCGGCCGTCATCAAGCCTGATAATGGCTGAAACTATCCGGTCTTCCCCCTGGAGGCCCGGCAGAACGGGCTCAATCATCTCCTGGCCGACCCGCAGCACATCCTTGATGTCCTCCACGAGAACGCCGCAGCGCGTGCGGCCCAGCCGGACAACCGCTATTCTATGATCAGGGCCGTAATCACAGTCAGCCATGGCAAGCCGCTTTTTCAGATTGATGACGGGAATAACCCTGCCGCGCAGGTTCATCAGCCCATAAAGATAGGCGACGCAGCCCGGTACCGGCAGAATCTTGTCAGCAGCCTTGATTGCCTCCACAACCCGGTCGGCGGGTATGGCAATCTCGATATCGTTGTTAAGGATGAAGGTTGCAAAAAGTTGTTCCTTTCCCATATCCGCTTTTCCCTTAACGCAACTCCCTTTATCCGCCAGGAGACACTGGCAGAATTGTCAGTATTTTCCTCATAATTACAGTAAAAATTATATAGAAATAAATTTTGAAAGAGAATTTATTTTTTGCAAGGAGGAGGCGGGGGATGGGAAGTTTGCCGGGATAATTATGCGGTATGCGATGGCGGAATCGTCCATGCCACCTTGTAGCACAAGGGATTGAAAAGGATAGGGGCTGCTTTTCCCGGAAAAGGGCTTCCTTTATTTTTTTTGCATCAGGCGGCGGGAAAAAGGAGGAAGGGGAATTTTTTATTGCCCCAGGGCCGCGGCAATCTCATCCTGCAGGCCGGTGATGACCCCCAGGGGATCGGCCGCCCTGGTGATGGGTCTGCCCACCACCACGTAATCGGCGCCATTGGCCACGGCCTTGCGGGCGGTCATGATGCGGGTCTGGTCATCGCCCCCGTCGTCAATATTGGCGCCCGGCCGGATGCCGGGAGTGACGATCAGCAGCTTTTCGCCCAGTCCCTGGCGCAGCCTGGCCGCCTCAAGCCCGGAGGAAACCACCCCGTCGCAGCCGAGTTCCAGGGCCCGTCTGGCCCTGAAGTACACCAGATCCTCGATGCTGCCGGTCATGCCCATGGCCCGCATGTCCTCTTCGCCGAAACTGGTCAGCACCGTCACGGCCAGAATTTTCAGAGCGTTATCATTCCCGCTCCTGGCGGCAAGGGAGGCGCGGATAATCGGATCATTGCCGTGCACGGTGGCAAAGGTCACCCCCCGGTCCTGCAGCTGCATCATGGCAAGCTTGACGGTTTCCGGGATATCAAAAAATTTGAGATCCACCATCACCTTGTGGCCCCGGTCGACAATCCAGTCCACCATGTCAAACCAGCCAGCCAGAAACAGCTGCAGACCCACCTTGTAAAACTTTATTTTCCCCTCTGTTTTCCTGACCCATTCCTTTGCCGTATCAGGCTCCTGGACATCAAGTGCCAGGATAATCCGTTCGTCCAAGGGGATGTTTTTATCTTTCATTTGCCACCGAAATAAAATTAAAAATTGATAATTAAGGTTTGACCGTTATAATAACCGATACCGGCCCCGCCGGGAATTGGAAATTAACATTACACAGCCAGCCGCAGCCACACTGCCGCTGACCATAAAAGGGATACTCCTTCATGAGCTCATTGCTGCGCCCGGACAATTATGCCCGTCACACCCTGGAACGCTATACCGGTTCTCCGATCAAGGAGTTCTGCTCCCACATCCTGGTCTGCAACTTTCACCGTTACATCAGGTCCTTTGCCCAAATTACCGGGAAACAGATTCTCTCCAACAACTGGAGCGTGGTGCATGACCATGACACCGATATCTCCATCATCAACTACGGGGTTGGTTCACCCTCCGCCGGCATTGTCATGCACTGCCTCTCCTTTCTCGATGAACTGAAATGCGTGCTCATGCTGGGCATGTGCGGCGGCATCGATGATGCCCTTGCCATCGGCGACCTGCTGCTGCCCACGGCCAGCATCAGGGATGAGGGTACCAGCGCCCACTATCTGCCCAAGGACGTTCCCGCCCTGCCCACCTTCGGCATGAACCGGGTGGCGGAAGAGGTCATCATGCAGGAGGTCAACAAGGTACCGAAATCAGGCATCATGCATACCACGGACTACCGCATGTGGGAATTTGACAATGACTTCATTGAGTACATCCTCAAGCACCGCATCATCGCCATTGATATGGAAATCGCCACTATCTTCTCCGTCGGTTACGCCTTGAATGTCCCCACGGCGGCCCTCATGCTGGTTTCGGATCTCCCCCTGAAAAAGGGTGGGATCAAAAGCAAGGACAGTGCCTCGGTGGTCTTTGAGAACTACACCGAACAGCATCTGGATATCGGCATTAAAATCATGAAGGAAGTCAAAAGACAGAACTATCCCATCAGGTAAAGATCGTGCTCCGTATTGATTTCCACGCCCATGCCTTCCCGGATGCCCTGGCGGCAACCACAATCCCTTTCCTTGAACAGAAGGGCTCCGTGCGCGCCGCACTCGACGGCAGGGTGAGTTCCCTGATTAGCTCCATGGATAGCGCGGGCATTACCCAAAGCGTGGTCTGCTCCATTGCCACCCGGCCGAAACAGTTCCGCTCCATTCTCGACTGGTCGCGCTCCATCCGCAGCGAACGGATCACCCCTTTTCCCTCCTTTCACCCTGAATCGCCCCAGGCCTTGGCTGAGATTGACGAAATCCACCGGGAGGGCTTTCAAGGCATCAAGCTGCACCCCTACTATCAGGATTTTTTTCTTGACGAACCGCGGCTGCTGCCGGTCTTTGCCCGCATAGCCGATCTCGGCCTGATCCTGGTCATGCATACCGGTTTTGATATCGGCTTTCCCCGGGAGCTGCGGGCTGATCCCGCCAAAATCGCCGCGCTCATGCGGCAGTTCCCGCGGTTGAAATTCATCGCCACCCATCTCGGCTCCTGGCAGCAATGGCAGGAGGTGCATGAGGAGCTGGTCGGCACCGATGTCTATTTCGACATCGCCTTTTCCCTGGAATTTCTGCCAAAGGAGTTGGCAAGAAAGATTATCCTGAACCACCCCGCTGACCGGGTGCTGTTCGGCTCGGATTCGCCGTGGGCGGCCCAGCAGGACACCATCGGGCTGCTGCGGAGTCTGGAACTGGGACCGGAAAGAGAAGCGCAGATCCTGGGGGAAAACGCGGCAAGGCTGCTCGCTTTGGCTGGTGGCTGATTGGCGGTACAGGGGCGGTTCGCGCCCCCCTACGTCTCCTCACTTCTTCCCTCTCGCCTCATTCACATCGCAGAACACCCGGCCGCCGACCCGGTAGGCCCCGCTCTCCAGGTTATAGCTCATACCGGTGCCGCGCACTGTAGTATCCTTGCTCTTGAAAAAGATCCCGGCAGCGGTTTTCACCGTTTTGTACGGGATCAGATAACGCAGCGCATCGGCACGCAGTTCATATTTGTTTTTGGCAACAACAGCGGCATTCTCCACCAGGGTGAGAATCTGTTTATCATCGTCATAAAAGCCTTCGCCCCCGGTGATATGCGCCCTCTCCCTGCCTTTGGCATAGAGCGTGGCGTCGACATTCTGCAGATGAAACGAATCCTTGCCCCGGCGGCCGCTCTGCACCCTGGCGGCACTCAGCACCAGATCGGCCTGGCCGTTTTCATAGCGGCTCAGCTGCACATCGGTCAGGATAAAACTGTTATCCTGCACCGGATCGCCGGTTTTCACCTTGAGATGACCATGGGGCGAAAGAAATTCTTCCACCCCTGGTTTCCAGACAGGACTGGTCACCAGCAGGGTCAAGGGAATAATCCATAGGAGATTGCGGGGGCCGGAAAGCATAAAAACATCAATGTAAAATCAGCATATTAACGACGGGGATCATTGCAGGTGCGGTTCGCGAATCGCACCTGCGGTCTTTTGCCTCTTAACTTTCAACCCAGATACTTGCCCAGCAGTTCGGGATAGAGCCCCTTGGCATCAATGATCAGGTCGCACACCTCGCGCACCGCGCCGCAGCCGCCGGGACGCCTGGCAACATAATCAACCGCCTCGATGACCTCGGGAACAGCATCCGCCACGGTGGCCGAAAAACCCACCCTGGCAAGCAAAGCCAGGTCAAGCCAGTCGTCACCCATGTACGCCACCTGATGGGGGGCAAGCCGCATCTCGGCCATGATCTCTTCAAATACCGCCACTTTATTGCGTTTCCCCTGGTAGACCCGGGTGAGATTCAGGTCCTGGGCCCGCCGGTTCAGAGCCTTTGAACTGCGCGCCGTGATCAGGCCGATTTCCACCTCAGCCTGGCGCAGCAGATTCATGCCGAAACCGTCCCGGGAATTAAAGGTCTTGATCTCGCTGCCCTCATCGGTGTAGGAAATAGAGCCGTTGGTCAGCACGCCATCCACATCAAGCAGCAGCAGCTTCACCTCCTTGGCCTTGGGCAGACATTTACGCCAGGCATAGCCCTTCTGTTGATTTTCCGTGCGGCTGGCTGCCTTCTGCAGCAGGGCCCGGGTGAATTCGCAGTCACCGGGATAAGCAGCATCATTGTCGGGAGCAGGACAGGGGTCGTTATCTTGCATGGGCAATGCTATTTCCTTTATGGCCTCTACAGTGCGATTCGCGGAAGACTTCAATTCCCCGGCAATAGCCTATCAGTCATGAGCTATATGCCAGCAACCATATTATGGAGCGCCACCAGGGTGGTAAGCAATGACTCAAGCTGATCAAGGGGCAGGGAATTCGGTCCGTCGCACAGCGCCTTTTCAGGCTCGGGGTGCACCTCCATGAACAGCCCGTCCACCCCGGCCGCCACCGCGGCCCGGGTCAGCGGGGCGATGAACTGCCGCTGTCCGCCGGAGCTGCCGCCGGCCCCGCCCGGCAGCTGCACGCTGTGGGTGGCGTCATAAATCACCGGACACCCCAGGGAACGCATGATGGGCAGGGAGCGCATATCCACCACCAGATTATTATAACCCAGGGTCGTCCCCCGCTCGGTCAGCAGAATATCGCGGTTGCCGCTCTGCCTGATCTTAGCCACCGCATGCTCCATATCCCAGGGGGCCATGAACTGCCCCTTTTTGACATTCACCACCTTGCCGGTGCGGGCCGCGGCGACCAAGAGATCGGTCTGCCGGCACAAAAAGGCCGGAATCTGCAGTATATCAAGCACCTTGGCCGCCTGGTCAACCTGGCTGACATCATGCACATCGGAAATGACCGGGATCTGAAACTCCCGGCGGATGGCGGCCAGCATGCCCAGCCCCTCGGCCAGACCCGGCCCGCGATAGGAGGCGAGCGAGGTGCGGTTGGCCTTGTCGAACGAGGCCTTGAAGACAAAGGATATCCCCAGCCGGCCGGCAACCTCCTTGACATGGGCGGCAATGCGGCGGGCGACCTCCTCCGACTCGAGCACGCACGGCCCGGCGATCAGCAGCAGAGGCTGGCCCGGACCGATGCGGAAGTAATCCTTGACCGCTACGCTGTCCATCATTTCTTCTCCATCCTGACCTTGAAACTCTCCGGCTCGCGGGAATAGCGGGTGGCTTCGCGCCAGTCAACAACCTTGGAGACACAGCGCTGCCGCAGTGATTCCTCAAAGCTGACCATGCCCAGATTCTTCCCCTTGCGGATCTCGTCAATGATCTGGCTTTCCTTGGCCTGCCGGATCAGACTGGCCACCGGCGGTGTATTCATGAGAATCTCCATCACCGAGGCAACCCCGTTGCCGTCCGCGGTGGGGATCAGCACCTGATTGATCACCCCCAGCAGCGAGTTGGAAAGCTGCATGCGGATGAAATCCTGCTCATCCGAGCCAAACTCGGCGATAATCCTGGTAATAACCGCCGAGGCCGTTCTGGCGTGCAGGGTGCCCAACACCAGATGTCCCGTTTCCGCCGCCTTCAGGGCAATGCGGATGGTTTCCACGTCACGCATTTCACCCACGACAATAACATCGGGATCATGGCGCATGGAACATCGCACGCCATCGGCAAAAGTGAAGACATCAACGCCGATCTCCCGCTGGGAAACGTTGCACAGCTTATGGACATGGACAATCTCAATGGGATCTTCAATGGTGATGATATGCTTGCTGCAGGAGCAATTGATATGGTCGATGAGGGTGGCCATGGTGGTCGTCTTGCCGCTGCCCGTTGGACCGGTGATGACAAACAGGCCGCGTTCACGCACCATGGCGGAGCGCACCTCCTGCGGGATCTGCAGTTCGTCGAGGGTGAACATGACATTGGGGAAATGGCGCATGACCATGCCGATGCTGCCCCGCTGGCGGAATACGGCGATGCGGAAACGGCTTTCCCCGAAATCATAACCGAAATCCGTATTGCCGGTTTGGGAAAGCTCCACCATGCAACGGGGTGGAGTCAGGGCCCGCATGGCCTGTTCAATATCATCGGCGGTCATCGGCTTCGCCTGCATGCGCACCATTTTGCCGCCGATCCTGAGTGTCGGAGGGATACCCTCGGACAGATGAATATCATTGGCATTATGGCTTATGGCTACCTTAAAGAGCTTGTCAACCATAGATACTCCTCAACTCACAATGTGACGCGGATTGCCGGCAGAAACCGAAATCAGCAGAACATCAGATTTTTCGGGAAAATTCCAGGGCCGCCTTAATAAAATCACGGAATAACGGATGGGGGGTCATGGGCTTGGACTGAAACTCGGGATGAAACTGACAGCCGAGAAACCAGGGATGATCAGCAAGCTCCACTATTTCAACCAGGGTATCATCCGGGGAGGTGCCGCTGATGATCAGACCTTTTTTCTCCAGTTGCTCCCTGAAGGCACAGTTGAATTCATAACGGTGCCGGTGCCGCTCATTGATATGTTCCTCCCCATAGGCGGCAAAGGCCAGGGTGCCCTGCTTCAGATTGCAGGGATAGCTGCCGAGCCGCAGGGTGCCGCCCATGTCCGAGGATTCATCCCGCACCTGCTTCTGTTGGGTGCGGTGATCATACCACTCCTTCATCAGATAGATCACGGGATGCTGGGTATCAGCGGTGAATTCATGGCTGTTGGCGTCTTTCATGCCGGAAAGCCGGGCAAATTCGATGACGGCCAGCTGCATGCCCAGACAGATACCGAAATAGGGAATCCTGTTTTCCCGGGCATAGGTGATGGCCCGGATCTTGCCGTCCACCCCGCGCCGGCCGAAGCCGCCGGGTACAAGGATGCCGTGACAGCCGGCGAGCAGCTCCTTGGCGGATTTGTTTTCCAGGTCCTCGGCATTGACGTAGCGCAGCTCAACCTGGGTGTCGTTGGCCACGCCGCCGTGCACCAGGGCCTCATGCAGGCTCTTGTAGGATTCCTTCAGATCAACATACTTGCCGATGATGCCGATCAATACCCGGTGGGCCGGGTTCTTGATCTTGCGGATCAGTTCCTCCCACGGCTCAATGCGCGGCGCACCGGTCCACACATTGAGCAGTTCAAGGATCTTGTTGTCCAGGCCTTCCCGGTGGAAACAGAGGGGCACCTCGTAGATGCTCTCCACATCCTGGGCGGTGATAACCGCATCGGTGGGCACGTTGCAGAACAGGGATATCTTCGCTTTCAGCTCCTGGGAAAGCTGGGCTTCGGTGCGGCAGAGCAGGATATCGGGCTGGATGCCGATGGCCCGCAGCTCCTTGACGCTGTGCTGGGTGGGTTTTGTTTTGACCTCGCCCGCGGCCTTGATATACGGCACCCAGGTGACATGGATGAACAGGGAATTTTCCCGGCCCACGTCCAGGCGGAACTGGCGGATCGCCTCCAGGAAGGGCTGACCCTCTATGTCGCCGATGGTGCCGCCGATCTCGACGATGGCCACATCGGCGTCGCCGTCCAGCTGATTGATGGCGTTCTTGATCTCGTCGGTGATATGGGGGATGACCTGCACGGTGCCGCCGAGATACTTGCCCTGGCGTTCCTTGGTGATCACCGAGTGATAGATGCGGCCAGAGGTGTAATTATGCCGCTGCCCCAGCTTGGCCGAGGTATAACGCTCATAATGGCCCAGGTCGAGATCGGTCTCGGCGCCGTCATCGGTCACATACACCTCGCCGTGCTGGAACGGATTCATCGTTCCCGGGTCCACATTAATATAAGGATCGAGCTTCTGCATGGTGATGGTGAGCCCGCGGCTCTCCAGCAGGGCGCCGATGGAAGCGGCGGCAAGCCCTTTGCCCAGCGAGGAAAGAACACCGCCGGTAATAAATATAAATTTCGTCTTGGGGGGTTGTTTTGTTGTTTTCATGAAGGTCACTATATAGCAACTGCCTGCTATTTTCCATTAAAAAAAGTTGCTAAATTGACAAGAACACAGGCAACAAATTTGTATAAATAATCAGTATTTTTTTGCACTCTTTACGCATTTCGGGTTATCTGTTGCCATGATCCTGCGTCTACTTTTCTGCATACTCATCATCTGCACCGGCTGCAGCAGGGATGAGACCGAGGAGCAAAAACCGCCGCCCGCTGCGGCCCCAGCCGCGGTGCGGGACTATTCCTGCCGGGACTGCCATCCGATTGAGCTGGACGTCCGTCATACCGGCATCATTTGCACCGTCTGCCACGGCGGCAGCGGCACGGCAGCCTCGGCGGAGGCGGCCCACGCGAACATGCAAAAACAGCCGGCCCATCCCCTGCTTCTTGAACGGACCTGCGGCCCCTGCCATGGGGAACAGCTCGGCAAGGCGCGGAATTCGCTGCATTTCACCCTGAAAAAGGAGGTCAACGCCGTGCGCCGCGCCTTTGGCGCAGATGAAGACCTTGCCTCACTGGTGGAGATCCCCCAGCACGAGGAAATAGGCAGCCCCCTTGACCTGGTGGATGACCTGCTCAGACGCCGCTGCCTGGGCTGCCACCTCTACTCCGGCGGCGATAACTATCCGGAAACCCGGCACGCCACCGGCTGCGCGGCCTGCCACCTGGAGTTCGCCGGCGGCAAGGCGGTCTCCCATGCCTTCATTAAATCCCCGCCTGACAGCCAGTGCCTGCATTGCCACTACGGCAACTTTGTCGGGGCGGATTACGTGGGCCGCTTTGAACACGACTATCACTGGGATTACCGCACCCCCTACCCCAGGGAGGGCGACTCCCCGCGGCCATACGGGGTGGAATATCACCAGCTTAGCGCTGACGCGCACAACCAGGCCGGACTCGCCTGCATCGACTGTCATAGCGGGGCGGAGCTGATGGGGGACGGCGGGACGGCCATCACCTGCGCATCCTGCCACCGCTGGCAGCCAGGGGACAAGATCCCGCTGGACAACCTTACGACGGAAAACGGCACCCTGGTGCTGACCTGCCGGCTCACCGGCAAGAGACTCAAGGTGCCCCCGCTGCGCCATCCGGCCCATGCTGCTTACCAAAACAAGGCAGACTGCGCGGTCTGCCATGCCCAATGGAGCTTCACCGATGAGGGCACCCATCTTTTCCGCCTGGACACCGATGAGTTCGACCCCTGGGCCGCCCTCTATGTACAGGGCAGCTACGAGGTGGAAGACCAGGTGACCACCTCGCTGTACGGCGACGCCTCCTACGACTATGTCTTCATGAGCGACAAGATCAGCGGCGAGCTCTATTTAGGCCTGTGGCTGAAAGGCTATGAATTGCGGCGCTGGGAGTTCCCCATTGTCTGCCGGGATGAACAGGGCATGCTGCACATCTGCCGGCCCCTGCTGGACCTGCATCTGACCTATGTCAATGAAGCTGGAGAACCTGTCTTTGACGCCCTTGCCCCGGACAGCGGCCCGGCCATGGGCCTGGTGCCCTACACCCCCCATACCATCGGCAAGGCCGGCGTCTTTTTCAAACAGCGGCTGCGGGAAAACCTTGATCTACTCCCGGAGCCGCGCAATTTGCCAAAAAATCAGCAGACAACCCGGAACCCATGAAGTTATTTTTCATCCCCATCCTTCTTTTCATGCTGTTTCTCCACGGCTGCGCCGCCAAAAAGACGCCGGAGCCTCCCCCTTCCCCCGGCGCTGTTCCCGCCGCCATCCCCCCCACCCAGCGGCCCTACAAGATCATGGGCAAGACATACTACCCCCTGCCGAGCTCCGAAGGGTATGAGGAAAAAGGCGTTGCCTCCTGGTACGGCAGACAGTTCCATGGCCGCAAAACCTCCAACGGCGAGGTATACGACATGTACGAGGCGACAGCGGCCCACAAGACCCTGCCCATGAATACCCTGGTGCTGGTGCAAAACCTGGAGAACGGCAAGGAGATGGCGGTCAGGATCAATGACCGGGGCCCCTTTGTCAAGGACCGGATCATTGATCTGAGCCTGACTGCGGCCCGCAAACTGGACATTGTCGACAATGGCACGGCAAAGGTCAAGGTGACTGCCCTTGGCGAGGCAAGGACGTACCGGCAGGGAGACAAAGAAGTCGCGCGCTTCCTGCCCCATCAGGATTTCCAGCAGGGGGATTTCTATGTGCAGATCGGCTCCTTCACCAACAAGAATAATGCCCTGCGCCTGCAGGAGAAAATGAAGAGCCAGGGCAACATTGCCGTCATCACCCAGTTCGGCCGGGGCAACAGCCTCTTCTACCGGGTCCAGGTCCAGGCCGGCTCAACCCTGAGTGTGGCCAGGAATATGGAAAAGGACTTCAACAGCAACGGCTACCCCGATGCCTTTGTTGTAGCGCGGTGAGCGGGTTTCCGGTAAGATGAACACCCCGCAGCCGGAGAAGAGGGGGGAACAGGTAAACAGAACAGTTGCCCGCAGAGTTTAGGACGGTAATGGTTTGCCGCCCCATGACTTCTGGCTACCGACTACTGACTTCTGACCTCTTATGACCCGTGACATCATTCATCTGGACATGGACGCCTTTTACGCCTCGGTTGAGGTGCTGGACAACCCGGAACTGCAGGGCCTGCCGGTGATTGTCGGCGGCAGTTCCGACCGGGGGGTGGTGTCCGCCGCCTCCTATGAGGCGAGGGCCTGCGGCATCCATTCCGCCCTGGCCATCGCCATTGCCCGCAGACGCTGCCCGCAAGGGATTTTCCTGCCGGTGCGCATGTCTCGCTACGCGGAAATTTCCGAGCAGGTCATGGCCATCTTCCGCCAGTATACCCCCAGAGTGGAACAGATTTCGGTGGATGAGGCCTTCCTCGATGTCACCGGCTGCCAGGGCCTGTTCGGGTCCGCGGTGGATATTGCCGGGATGATCCGCAGGCGGGTACGGGAGGAAATCGGTCTGACCGTTTCCGCCGGGGTGGCCGGTTGCAAGCTGGTCGCCAAAATCGCCTCGGACCTCAATAAACCGGACGGCCTGACGGTGGTTCCCCACGGCCTGGAAGCTGAATTTCTCGCCCCCCTGCCCATCAAGCGCCTGTGGGGCGTGGGCAAAAAAACCCTGCCCACCCTCAATCTGCTCGGCGTGCGGACCATCAATGATCTCACCCGTTTTTCCCTGGATTTTCTTGAAAAAAAATTCGGCAAGCAGGGACGTCACATGTATTTCTGCGCCAGGGGCATTGATGAACGCCAGGTGGAGTGCAGCCACGCCACCAAATCCATCGGCAACGAGGAGACCTTTGACCGGGACGTGACGGACCTGCCGCAGATCCGAAAAGAGCTGCTGCGCCTGGCCACCAGGGTGGGGGAACGGCTGCGCCGTCATCACTTCACGGGCCGGGCCGTTACCCTGAAAGTCAAATACCATGATTTCATCACGGTCAGCCGCTCCCTGACCATGGCCCGGCCGACCAACGACTCCCATGAACTCTATCAGGCCGTGCTGAGCCTCCTGCCCAAGACCATGGCCGGGGCCAAACCGGTGCGCCTGGTGGGGATTGCCGTGGACCAACTGCGGGAAGATTCCCTGCCCCGGCAGCTTGACCTGTTCGCCGGCAAAGAGACGGGCCGCAAGGAATTAAACAGGGCCATTGATCAGATCAATAACCGCTTCGGCCCGCTCACCATAAAACCCGCGGCACTGACCGGTGAACCATCCGAACCCTGAGCGAACCCGGGCAAAGAACGCCTGCGTTTATATGCTCCTGACCTGCACGGTCTCGATGAATTTCCCGCCGGCCAGGATATCGGAAAGCACGATGACCCGGTCGCCGGGCCGGATGATGTCTTCCCGCAACAGCTGCTCGATGGAGCGCTGGATGGAGACCTCCGGGTCCTTGGAAAAATTGATGCGGAAGGCATGAATGCCCCAGTACAGGCCAAGCCTGCGCCGCACATGGGTGGTATTGGTGAAGGCGAAAATCGGCGCCACCGGCCGGCATTTTGACAGCAGGACCGCCATCAGGCCGCGCCTGGTGATAACCAGCGTGCCCGCGGCCCGCAGGTTGTTGCTCAGAATGGCGGCGCTTCTGGCAATCTCTTCCTTGGGCTTGCTGGTGACCTTGACCCGCACGGTCAGGTCCAGGGCCAGCTGTTGTTCACTCCTTCTCGCCACGGCATCCATCACCTCCACCGCCTTGCGCGGGTGTTTCCCGGTTGCCGTCTCGCCGGAAAGCATGATGGCATCGGCCCCCTGCAGCACGGCATGGGAGATGTCCGTCACCTCGGCCCTGGTGGGAGTGGGATTGACGATCATCGACTCGAGCATATGGGTGGCCACCACCACCGGCTTGCCGGCCGCCCGGCATTTGCGGATGATCTCGTCCTGCAGCAGCGGCACCTCCTCATAGGGCAGCTCGGCGCCGAGATCGCCCCGGGCGATCATGATGCCGCCCGCCACGGCAATGATGGCATCAAGATGGGGAATGGCATCGGCGCTTTCAATCTTGGCCAGGACATCAATCGGCATTTTCCGCTCCTGCAGATAGTGCTGCAGCTCCTCGATGGATGAGGCATCCCGGACAAAGGACAGGGCAATGAAATCAACTTGCTGGGCAATGCCGAAATTGATATCCTGCCAGTCCTTGTCGTTGATGGAGGGCAGATCGGCGCTCTTGCCGCGGATATTGATATGCCGCCGCGAGGTCAGGACGCCGTTGTCCAGGCAGAGGCAATGGACATCCGTCGGGGTTACCTCCTTGACCAGCAGACTTATCATGCCGCCGTCAATGAGCACCGTATCGCCGAAT
Source organism: Thermodesulfobacteriota bacterium (assembly GCA_040755455.1). Classification (GTDB taxonomy): domain Bacteria; phylum Desulfobacterota; class Desulfobulbia; order Desulfobulbales; family SURF-16; genus SURF-16. The sequence continues at coordinate 127,055 of JBFMAY010000002.1, forward strand.
TCCACCTCATTGACAAAGCCGTCATAGCTCACCTCGACACAGTTTGCTTCAAGCTCCGCCTGCCGCCGGATGGTCAGGGTCAGGGGGCCGCCCTTCTTCAGTACCAGGTCCCGTTTCACATCCCCGGTGCGCACCTCGGGGCCCTTGGTGTCCAGCAGAATGGCGATGGTCGAGCCGAATTTGCGGTTGAGCCTTTTGATGCTGTGGATCACCTGCTGGTGCCAGTCAAGGGTGCCGTGGGACATATTGAGCCGCGCCACATTCATGCCCTGGTCGGCAAGCTTTTTCAGCATCTCAAAAGAGGCGGTCTTCGGCCCGATGGTGCAGATGATTTTTGTTTTACGCAAGATTGTCGCTCGGTTTTTAAGAAAATATGCCTTGCCGCGGTTCGTTGTCAGCCGCCGCATGATGGTTAAGAGGAGGGTCCAAGGCCTCCCCCCTATCCAGCGAGGATAAAATCCGTAATATAGGGATTTTCCCGCATCTCCCGGCCCACCGTCGAGGTCGGCGTGTCGCCGTAATCGTGGCCGGGCCAAATGATCGTCTCCAGCGGCAGCACGATCACCTTCTCCTGCAGGGACTTGAGGAGCGCGGCAAGGGAGCCGCCGGTCAGATCGGTGCGGCCCACGTCCCCGACAAACAGGGTATCGCCGGTAAACAGGTTGCCCGCGGCCAGAAAACAGACCGATCCCGGGGTATGCCCCGGGGTGTGCAGCACCGTGATCCGCAGCTCACCCACCTCCAGCACCTGGCCGTCTTTTAGTCTGATATCGGCAGGGGCCGGCCCCGGCAGGCCAAGCTCCTGCTGGGACTTTGCCCGGACCTCTGCCGCTGCAAAAAAGAGGTCATCAGCCTCATGCATGCCCACCGGCACGGAAAAAACTTCCCGCAGCCTCTGGTTGGCCAGCACATGATCGGCGTGACCATGGGTATTGAGGATATAGAGAGGCTCCACTCCCTCATCCTGCACCATCCTTACGATCTTCTCCGCTTCGCCGCCGGGATCGATCAGCAACGCCTTTTTTGTCCGCCCGCAGGCCAGCAGATAGGTGTTGACCTTGTATGGGCCGACGACTGCCTGGCGGATGATCACCTCTGACTGCATAACTTACTCCTTTTTTCGGGAAAGGACCCGGCGCGGGAATCCGGGGCAAAAACCTTGGATGCCGGGTCGCGCTCCCCTTGCCCGGCATGACGTCATGTTTGCATGTTCGCGTTACGAGAGCGGGGATTCTCCATCCAGCGCCTTTCTGATAAGCCTGGCCAGTTCTTTTTTATCAAAGGGTTTCATGATAAGCAGCCGGATCCCCATCTCCTGGGCTTTCCCCTCATCAATCACCGAGCTGTAGCCGGTGCAGAGGATTACGGGCATATCCGGCCTGATCCCCAGAATCTTGCCGGCCAGGACGGTACCCGGCATGGCGGGCATGGTCTGATCGGTCAGCAGCAGATCAAAACTGTACGGACTGTCGCGAAATATCTCCCAGGCTTTACTACTGTCGGTCACGGCCGTCACCTGATAGCCGAGGCCCTCCAGCACGACTTTCTCATATCTGACAAGCGCCACTTCGTCATCAACGGCAAGTATCCTCTCATGGCCGGCGGGGATGTCATCCGCTGTCGCGGCCGCGGTTGTGTCCACCTCCTCAGCCGCCACCGGGAAGTAAACATGGAAGGCCGTCCCCTTGCCGATCTCGCTGTCAACCTTGATCATGCCGCCGCAGTCATGGACAATCCCATGGACAACGGCCAGGCCAAGCCCTGTGCCCTTGCCGAACTCCTTGGTGGTGAAATACGGCTCGAAAATCCTGGCCATGGTTGTTTCATCAATGCCCTGGCCGGTATCGCTGACCGTGAGTTCGACAAAGGGCCCGGGGGAAACGTTGAGCTCGCCCTCCACATCCGTTCCGCTCAACTCTTTTTCCCGCAGGGACACCCGCAATATCCCCTGCTCCTGGTCCATGGCCTGCTGGGCGTTGGTGCACAGGTTGATCATCACCTGCTGCAGTTGGGAAGGATCGGCAAGGATATTGCCGCAATCCCTGTCAATATCCTGCTGGATCTCAATGGTCGCCGGGATCGAAGCGCGCAGCAGCTTGAGGGATTCATTGACGATGAGGTGCGGCGCCAGCGAGACAATTCTATAGTCGCCTTTCCGGCTGAAAGTAAGAATATGCTTCACCAGGTCCCGGGCCCGCAGCGCTCCCTTGATGACCTGTTCGATATCCTCCGGGGAGGCGCCGCCCTGTTTAAGGCCCTCCCGCACCAGCTCGGCGAAACCAAGGATGGCGGTCAGTATATTATTGAAATCATGAGCAATACCTCCGGCCAGGGTGCCGATGGCCTCCATCTTCTGGGCCTGCCGCAACCGTGATTCCAGCCTGGCCCGTTCTTCGAGGTCTTGGCGGGCATTGGTCAGGTCATGCAGGCTCATCAGCATGCTCAAGGGCTGTCCATCCTTATCGCGGATCACCTTCAGCGTGATCTCAAGCGGCAGGCCGGATGGATTATCAGGATGGTCAGCCTCCATGGTGATCACGGTGTCACGCATCTCCTGCTGGGCAAGGCAGACCTGACAGGGCGCGCTCTCACCCCCGGCATGCATGATTTCGGTGATATGCCGGCCGATGGCCTTCTCCGGGGTGCTGCGGGCCAGGCGGTAAAAGCTCTTGTTGGCGCATTTCAGACGGCGGCTGGGGTCAACCAGGTAGATGGCGTCATCCATGGCATCCATGGCGGCCGCCCATTCCATGGCGGATTGTTCCATGGCCAGTTCAGCCTGCCTGCGCTCGGAGATGTTGCGGGCGATACCGAGAATGACCGGACGGCCGTCAACCACCAGCTTGCCGATATGAATCTCCACCGGGAACAGGGAGCCGTCCTTGCGCCGGTGCATGCTTTCTATCATAACGGTGTGTTCGAAGGACAGTTTGTCCCACAGATTCCTGGTGTCGTCTGCAACGGAAAATGCGGGATCAATATCCGCCACGGTCATCCGCAGCAGTTCCTCGCGGGAATAGCCCAGGGACATGCAGGCCTCCTTGTTGACATCAATGAAATGGCTGTCCACATCACAGACAAATATGGCGTCTGTGGCCCGGTTGAGCAGGGTGCGGAATTTTTTTTCACTCAGAAGCAGCGTCTCGGCGATGCGCGCCTGCTCCTGCATGGAGCGGTCAATGAGCCAGTAGAGAAGCACACCGGTGATGGCAATGAAAGTCCAGCCTTTATAGATGGCGATGCGGGCGAGAAGCTCATGGTCGGCGACCAGGGCAAACAGCAGTTTGTCGGAAAAGAGGATCCACATGGTTCCGAAAAAAGCATAGATCAATGCGATCCTGAGCGGAACAGATATTTTTGTTTTTTCTCTTTTGATTTCTTGATGTTCCATAGTCGACTCACCCCGCCCCACAGGCCGGGATTATCCTGGTATTTCCCCCCGGACTTCCCAGGCAATACCTCAGTTCCTCAATCGGACGGTTATCAGATTCACCATAGCACAGGAAGAAAAAAAAAGGAAAAGACGAAAAAAATATTTATCAAAAAATATGGAACAGGCCGTTGTAAAAAATAACTGTACTATCCCAGGGCTGACCGGCATGAGGGGCCGGCGCTCCCTCACTCCTGGACCGCGCAGCGGAGCGACAGGTCCTGCAGGGACTTCAGATACTCCTCCGAGCGATCAAGATAAAAGGACAGTGCCCGTGAAAACTTTTTGCCCAGCACTCCGTCGACGAACAGCTGGCTGATCTGCCGCTGCTGCTCGAGAATGAGCTGGGAGGCCACCAGGATCCGCCGTTCCTCGGCGGACATGTCTTGCATGATGGATGCCAGGGTGCTGGCGGCCCGGGGCTGATACATCCAGATGTAAAGGAGATCAAGGGCGTTGATGATGACGATCTTGCCCAGATCCGGATTCTTTTCAGCCACGGCCTGCATGAATTCCTTTGGGGACTCGAGCATCGCCAGCACGTCCGCCTCCGGGAAAAGTGTCTCAAGGCTGGCATAGGTTTCAAACACCTGGGCGATCTTGGCCGAATAATCCATGGAGCGGAAGCGGATGTTGTTGAACCGGTCGGCCAGCCCCTCGATGAAACCGGCCACGCAGTCCGAGGCCAGCTTGGAAATCACCGCCGCCCATTTCTGCAGGATGTCGCTGACCGCGGCCACGCCGGGACCGCCGAGCATCAAGCCGATGAACCCGTTGAACAGGACGGCCAGGGGAATGGAGAGAATGCTGCGGAAGAAATTGCCGTACACCGCGGCCTTGGGCAGACCCCGGAAGATATTATGGCCCGAGATGTAGATGCCGTTGGCCAGGGCCATGACCGAATAGAGGGCCAGGGGGTTGCTTCCGGCGGTGATACCGCACATCCGGTCGAGAAACAGGGTCTTGACCAGCAAATCGAGCAACGGCACGGAAAAACCGGTGAACAGCAACGAATAGGACAGCCTGTCCCAGCTGATATACTCGTTCCATTTCAGCAGGGGCGAGCGAGAGATGCCGCCGGCCCCGAGCACGGACTGGATAATGTTGCGCAGCCCCGTGATGCCGAACCAGATGAAAGCGCCGAAGTAGGCGAGAAACCACCAGTCCTTGGTCAGGGCGAAGGTGGCGAAGGCCGGGATGAAGCCGATGAGAATCTTGAGCCCGTTCTTCAGGTAGTTGTTCAGATAAGCCAGGGGAATTTGCCGCTGCTCGTCCACGGTGCCCCGGGCCTCAAGGGACAGGCCGTTATCCTGGCCGGTCTGCATCCATCCCAGGGTGGCCACGTTGCCGTTGGGCTCCATATGGGTGGAGTAGGCCTGGACCACCCAGTCCTCCCGCCGCTCGTAGCCGAAGTTCAGCCCGTAAAAGACAGGCGAGAAGCCGCATGACGGGGTGGAAACGAGGTTCTTCTGCTCCCAGGGAACACTCCCGTAATCCATGAGCCCATTGTGGTGCCCCCGGGGAATGAAAGTCACCTGCAGATGGGCGGTGATCCGCACCGGGATGTTCCAGCGGCTGGGCTGACCCTTGCGGTCGAGATTGCGCCGCGCCCAGCGCGGCAGGGTGTCCTTCATGACCAGTCCCATGCCGTAGCGGTGCCGGGAGCTGCCGGTGGAGTCGCTGCCGATACGGGACTTGAGCAGGGAATTCATATAAAATCCTTGCAATACCGGCATGTTATGCAAAATGACGGTGAGTTTTTTCCTGCGCTGTTCCGCATCGCGGACCGGGGGAACGGCCTCAGTCACATCGCGGATAATCTTCTGGATGACCCGTTTGAGATTGATGACATTGCCCTGATTGATCGCCAGCTGCAGCTTGTTGATCTCGGCATAATGAACCGCCTTGCCGGTGGTATAGTCCTTGAGGTTGAAAATCTCCAGATGGGTGATCTTGCCCCGGCAGTCATAAATAAGCTCCAGAACATCGGCCGGGCTGAGCTCGCTCAGATTCAGGGTAACCCGGCAGCCGGAGTGGAGACTTTCCAGCCGGGCGAGAAGCTCCTCCGGGGAGAGCAACAGCATGGCCGGCACATCGGGGTCATCGTGCGGGGCAAAGGGATTGTGGATGCCGGCGTTTTTCTCCGGCTGCAGAAAACTCTCGATGATGGCATCCGGGTCAAGGGTGTTCATGATCTCAACGGCGTGGGTGATGCGCTGACGTTCTTCCTCGTCCGCCCCGGCCCAGCTTTCCCGGAACCCTGCCACCCGCTCCCGCATGGCCGGCAGCATATGATTGTAAATAAACTTGGCAAGATGGAGAAGCGAGGGCTGACCGGAGCCGACAAAGGAGAAAAAATCCTCCCGGTCAAAGGGGGCGAGATTGATGCCGTAGGCCTCGTTGATCACCGGCCGGTGCCGGGTGTTGAACTCCCTGAACACGGCCAGCACATAGCGCTGCTGGTATTCCGAAACCTTGCGGCCTTCATCCATGAAGGCCCTGGCCGGACCATCATTGATGAAATTGAGAAAGTCCTGCTTGTCGGCAAAACCGCGGGGAGTCCAGATGAGCTTGACGTAACGGCCGCGGAACCGGGCCGAAAATTCTATGCCGATCCTGACGGTGATGCCCATGACGTCGGCCGATTCCAGCAGTTCGGTCGCCACCTCCACATTGATGAAGTTGTAGTAAATCACCGTCAGGCGGCGGATGCCCTTTATCCAGGCGTCCATGATCAGGTGGGTCGGTGACTTGCGGCCCTTGGTGTTGGCGTCGTGCACATGGTCATCGAAGGCGATCTGGTTCCATTCCTCCGGCATCTCGATCAGATGGTATTTGTCCAACTGGCTGCGGATAAAGCGGGGCTTGCCGAAGGTGGCGGTACGGAAATCCCGGGCAAGCTTGAGCTGGCGCAGATAGTCCCCCTGGGAGCGCACCAGCTCCTTCATGATCTCAATCAGGACCCGGGCCGTATTCCTGCGCAGCATGCTCTGGGAGCTGCAGAGCACCTCATCGCGCAGGCAACGGAGTGCATTCTGCCGGTCGGCGGCCTTGCCCGCCTCGAGGGAGCCCAGCAGATGAATGACCGCATAGGCGATGCGCAGGCCCATGGTGGCGGTCATTTCCTTGATGCCATGGGGATGGAGATAGGGGATCAGCAGATTCTTGATATGCTTGTGGGCTTCATCCCGGTTGAGAACGTCATTGACGATATTCAACAGGACATAGTCGTTCTCATCAAAAAAATACCTGGATACCCTTTTATTGTCGATCATCGCACCATGGTGTGAACAAATGACGAAATTTATCTTTATGTCAGGCAGTTACGATAACCTTTCAAAAAAACTTGCCCCTTTATATTTGATAGCCCATCCGGCGGGATCGGGCAATATTTAAATGACATCGGCGGGAATGCGGCAGCAATATTTTGACCGCGGCAAGGCAGGGAGCAAGGCGTGGCAGAGGGCCAACGATCACAGGGCAGCAGCAACCTGCTCGACATCGGCAACCAGTTCATCAACCGTATCGTACCAGACCCCCGCCCCCTGGGAGAAATGCATGAAGATATTGTTCATCGCCTCCGGGATATAGGGGAAGAGCTTCCTGAGATTGACCACCCGGTTTCGGGAGAGCAGGGACTGATCTTCCGGGGTTATGGTATCCAGCACCTTCTGGCCGAACATGGGATCGTCTAAAATTTCCTTGGGATGATAATTGCCCCTGGCCACCAGATACATCAGCAGGTTGCCCAGCTCAAAGAGATCCAGGGCAAAGGGCCGCTCCGGCAGGTAGAATTCATAGTCAAAATCAATCCAACGGAAGGTGCCTGTTCCGTACTCCACCAGTATATGGTCCCGGCGGATATCACCGTGGCGGAAGCCGGCCTGGTGCAGAAAGCTGATGGCCTTGGCACACTCGATATATTCCCGCAGGACAGGGGGCAGATATGTGGCGAAATACTCCTCGTGGGAACATTCATAGCGATAGATATGCTTATCCAGCCTGCGGCCGCTGATGATATCAAGAATCCGCACCAGATTGCCCGCCTCATCCTCCACCGCCTTGCCTTTCATGAAGCGCGGATGGTTCTCGGTCAGCTCCAGGATTCTCGCCTCTTTTTCCGGGCTGCGGTAACAGGGGATGGTGAAGCTGCCCACAGACACGGAAAACACCTCATGGAAGACCAGCTTGAGGATGTGCGAGACCCCGCTTTCCAGGTCAATGGCCTTTGGCACCCACTGCTTGGGCTGGTCATCAACCCCGAACCGTCCCTCAACGGTATGGCCGGTCACCACGAAATAGCGGTTATCAGCGATAATGATATCGCCGTAGTCGATGGAGCTGAAGTTTGAGGTGTCCGCATAGACCCTGGGCTGCCGCCGGATGGAGCTGCTGACCGGGTGGGCCTTGTAGAGTGCGGCGATATGCTCAGGGATATCCTGGAGGGTTTTAGTCATTTACGCGCCTGCAGCCAATACCATCAGGAGACAACCCACACGGTGAAATCATGGCTTTCCCTGATCACCGCATTGGAAACGCTGCCGAACAGAAACTCCTCCGCCTTGGAAATGCCCCGCTTGCCGAGCACCACCGTGCCGAATCCCCCGTCTTTCTGCGCCTGCAGGATGGTTTTACTGAAGGTTTTGCCGGTGGCCATCAGACAGGAGGTGGTAATCCTCGGCCCGGCAATGGCGTGAGTTTCCAGCACCTTGCCGGCCCGGTCGAACACCTGCCGGGCCGCGGTCTCCTTTTCCTGCCGGTATTCCTGCAGGGTATGCTTCTCAGTGAAATAATAAGGCGGGGGTTCGGGGTAAACATGCAGCAGGCAGATCTCCGCCTTGTCAATACCGCCGACCACCTCGCCGACATAGTTCAGGACCCGCTCGGAAAGGCTGCTGTCATCCACCGCCACCAGAATTTTATGCCAGTCTGCCATTGGTTCACCCGTTATTTTCCAGAAAAGAAAGGCCGTCAGAATCTCTCTTCCTGCTCTTCAAGCATGCCGTAGCTCTTTTCCACGCTTTTTATCAGTTCAAACATGGTCAGATGGGTAAAGGCTTCAACGCCGTTTCTTCTGCCATAGCGGTACAGGATGCCGTTCAAGGCATCGACCTCGGTTTTTCTCCGGTTGATGATGTCCTGCAGCATGGGGGACAGATGGTTGAAGGTCCGCCGGCAGGATGCCATCAGCATCTCATAGAGATCGGTTGCGCCGAGGACCACGCCGCAGGCCTCGGCGATTTCCTCGCCCTCGTCTATGAGCCTTTTCAGCAGGGAAACAGACTCAACGCACTCAATGAGATGGCCGTTGCGCTCCCGCACCACGGCTGAGACGGAATTGATGGCGGCGTGGACAATCACCTTGCACCACAGCCGGCTGATGATATCGTGCACCGGCTCGGTTTCAATGGCGCACCTGTTCAGCATGTCGCTGATTTGCAGGAGACGCGGGCTCAAGGTGCCGTCGTGTTCGCCGATCTTGGTCTTGCCGGCGCCGTCGTTCACCACCAGGCCGGGTCCGAAGGCCGTGGCCGCCATGTTGGTGAAACCGGTGATGATATTCCGCCGCTCAACCACCCGTTCCATGACCTCAATATGACCGAGACCGTTGAGCAGACAGACCACCGGCGAGGCATCGGTGACCAGGTGGGCAACACCCAGCACCGCCTCATAAAGATGATATGATTTGACGGCCATGAGCAACAGATCGCACTGGGTGATATCACGGCCGCTCACCGTGGCCCGGGCCGGGTGATAACTGATCTCTTCCGGCGCCGTATCATGGCCGGTGACGCCGATGCCCTTGTCGTTGATGGCGGCCACCACCTCCCGGTCCAGTTCCACAAAACAGACATCCTCGCCGCCCTGGGCGAGTAATGCCCCGAACAGCCTCCCCAAGGCACCTGCTCCGACTATGACGATTTTCATTGCAATACCCGGTCAATCAAAGTTACGGTTCTCTCATCCTGCGCCACGATATTTTATCTTAATTATTTCAACATACCGGCCCATTACCTGTCAAACGAAAATCACCGAAAAACCCCGGACGCGGCAATTCACCGCAGCAGAAAAAACAATTCGGGAGACTGTAGTCTGCGGACGAAGTATGCTGCGGCACCGGCTCCCCCATTCTGCTAAAGATGGACACAAGTAACACGAAGGGTTAAAAATACATCATATTCCATCAAGCATAATCCATCCGATGGATTTAACTCTCTTAACACCTTTCGTCAATTTTTCTTAATTGCAAGGGCACAGCACATGGGCCGCAGAGGCTTCCCTCACCTTTCCCTTGACTTCCTGTTTTTTTGCCATTATTTATAGAATAATTTTCAGGCGCTCTTAAACGAGCTTAATAGGGAACCCTGTGAGAATCAGGGACGGGCCCGCCGCTGTAACCGGGGACGAAAACCGCAGTATGTCACTGGCTCCAGGTATCCGCCGAGAGATTTTTCTCTGCGGAACCGGGCTGGGAAGACGCGGACATTAGAGCAATCCGGAAGTCAGAAAACCTGCCTGCAAACAATATTGGTCTGCTTCCGTGGACAAGGAGCAGCGATGTGTATCTGAGGACAAAACAGGGAATCCCCGGATCAATTTTATTGGTCCGGGGATTTTTTTTGTCATACGGCAAAGCATCCCCCGGGCTGGCAAAACCCAAACCAGGCAAGGAGGATACAATGGCCACCAGTGAGCAATCTTTCTGTAAAATCACGCTTTTTCTCATCAAGGACTGGGATTCTTTCCAGCTCGCCATGCGCGGCTGTCTGCACGGCGGCAACGCACGCATCACCCATAACAGAGCAGAGGAGGGGTGATTGCCATGGCCAAAGAAAAAATTTCAACCCTGATTGTATTGACCATGGCCGTGCCGGCGCTGGCGCTGGCCGCGGAAAACAGCGAGGCCCCCGCCACGGCGGCCCTTGATGAGGTGGTGGTGACCGCCGCCCGGGTCAGCGAGTCCCTCCGGGAGGTAAGCGCCGGCGTCATGGTGATCGGCCCGGAGGAAATCGCCGCGTCACCGGCCCGGGACGTGGGGGAACTGCTGACGCAAAAAGGGCTGGGGGCCGTCACCCGCTACCCCGGCGAACTGACCTCCCTTAATATCCGCGGTTTCAGGACCGCGCCCTACGGCAACGATCTCAAGGCCCACGTACTGGTCCTACTCAACGGCCGCCGGGCCGGCACCGGCAACCTGGCCAAGATCATGACCAGCAACGTGGAGCGCATCGAGGTCATCCGCGGCCCCGGCGCGGTCCAGTACGGCTCGGCGGCCATGGGCGGCGTCATCAACGTCATCACCCGCCAGGGCGAAGGCGCCCCGTCGGCCGAACTGTCCGGCAAGATCGGCAGCTACGGTTATGACGAAAACGGCGTGCTGGTGGGGGGAGAGCAGCAGGGTTTTGATTTTTCCGGCAGTTTTTCCCGCGCCACCATGGATGATTATGACACGGGCTCGGGAGACCGGTTCCACAACACCGGCTATGACCATATCGATCATTACTCGCTCAACGCCGGCTACAATTTCCTGGACCGCCACCGCATGGGCGTCATCTTCACCCGCTATTACGGTGACGAGATCGGCAGCCCCGGCTATCTGACCACTAACGATCTGGACGACAGCAAGGATTCGGCCAACCATTCCATGGACCTCATTTATGACGGCGCAAGCCTCGACAAGGTCTATTCCTGGCAGCTGCGCTACTTCACCGGCAAGGACCAGGACACCTGGTTTTTTCCTGGCACGAATGGCGCCCTAGACTCCACATGGCTGAACAAGACGGACATGAGCGGCGCCCAGGCACAGGGCAGCATGGAGCTGGGCACGGTCAGGCTGACCGCAGGCGTCGACTGGCTGGACTATGAATCAACCAGCAGCGCCGACCCGGCCGAGACCGATTCGGAAAATAAGGCGGCCTTCCTGCTGGCCAAGGCGAAATTCATGGAGCAACGGCTTATTGTCGACGGCGGCCTGCGTTATGACGCCTATGATCTGGAGGTGGTGGAGCCGGCGGGCAGGAATGAAGACGACAGCAATATGGCCGCCAGCGCAGGTGCGGTGTATCTGCTGACCGATGCCCTGAAACTGCGGGCCCATTACGGCGAGGCCTTCATCATGCCCGGCGCCGATGAGCTGGCCGCCGATTTCTACGTCGACTACGGCTACGGATCCAGCCATTATGTGGGCAATCCGGCCCTTGATCCCGAGTCGAGCAGAACTTACGAAGGCGGCATCAATTATGCCAAAAACGGCCTGTCCGCCGGCCTGGCCTACTTCTTCACCCGTTACAAGGACAAGATCGAAAGCGTGGCCACAGGCTCTGACCGGACCTGGGAGAATGTCGGCAAGGCGGAAATATCCGGCTTTGAAGGGGAGTTATCCTGTGATCTCGGCGCCCGCCTGGGCTGGTCTTTTGAGATCAGACCCTACGGCAACCTGACCTATCTTGACCGCTTTGAAGACCTGGACAATGATGAGGACTTGAAGTACGTGAGCGACTGGAACGCCGCCTACGGTATTTATGCCAGCGACTATCAGGGTTTTTCCGCCCGGCTGAACTTCACCTATACCGGTGAGCAGACCATAGAAGACTGGGAAACCGGCGCCTTCCCCGTCCCGGTCAAATCCTATGGCGGCTTTACCGTGGCTGATCTGTCAATCAGCAAGAAAATCCTTGATTTCAAGGAGAACGGCTCCTTCACCCTGAGCGGGGAAGTGACCAACCTTTTTGACAACGATTATGCCTATGTCAAGGGCTATCCCATGCCGGGCAGGATGCTCTTTGTCTCGTTAACCTATAAATATTAACCGGCAATAACGGCCGGGTTTGCGGGAACCCGGCCGGATCAGTCTTTGTTAGCGCCGCCTCCAACCAGGAACGGCCAGGGAGATATGATGCTTAACGATACGGGAAATAGCAGATGAAAAGTCTATTGCTGGCCGGAACCCTTTCGCTGACGCTGCATGGCGCCCTGATGCTGGTGAAATTCGACAGCCAGGGGCCACAACCGCCCCAGCCGCTGCCGCAGGTAATTTCCATTGCCCTGCTGGCGCCGCAGGAGACCCCGCAGGAGACCCGTCAGGCAACGCCAATCAGCAAACCGCCGGCCATAAAACAAACGGCCAACCCCAAGGTCATGCCGGTTGTCCGGCCCGCAAGCCAGCCCAAGGCCGTTCCGCCCAGAAAGACCGAGGAAGAGCAACCGGCCGTAGCCGCCGTGACAATGGCAACCGAACAGGAGCAGACTGCCGGTCAGCCTGAGCCGGCCCGGCAACACAGTGGGGAGGAGGCGCAGCGCGCGGCAACCTGCCTGGCCGCCCTGCCGGCGGCAGGACCGCCGGGCGGGAGCGGGCAGCAGGACATTGAGGCCACCCCCCTTTACCGGCAGAACCCGCCCCCCGACTACCCGCCCCTGGCCCGCCGGCGGGGCCTGGAAGGCGCGGTGCAGCTTGACGTGCTGGTCAACAGCCGCGGCGGGGTGAATCAGGTGCGGCTGGCCGCAACCAGCGGCCATGAACTGCTGGACCGAGCCGCCGCCGAGGCGGTGGAAAACTGGCTCTTCGCGCCGGGCAAGCGAGGCGAGCAAACCATTGACATGTGGGTGCGCGTCCCCATCCGCTTTGCCCTGCATGAATAGGCCCCTATGAAAACGACATCACCCCCCCAGCGCCCGGCCGCATGGTTATGCCGCGCCGGCCTGCCGACTATTGCCGCCGTCCTGCTGGCCATGACCCTTTTTGCCGGGCGGGCCGGGGCGGAGGTCTTTGTCGACCAGGTGGGCCGCCGGGTTGACATTCCTGCCCCGCCGCAGCGCATCGTCTCACTCATGCCAAGCATCACGGAAATCGTCTTTGCCCTGGGGGCAGGCCACCGCGTCAAGGGGGTGACCCTGTACAGCAATGAGCCGCCGGCCGCGGCGGAGCTGCCCAAGGTCGGCTCTTACGTCCATCCGGATGTGGAAAAGATCGTCAGCCTCAAACCTGACCTCTGCCTGGCGGTGCGGGACGGCAACCCCAGGCATATTGTCGACAAAATCACCGGACTCGGCATCCCGGTCTACACCATCGACCCGAGAAACCTTGCGGAGATCATGGAATCGGTTATGCTGCTGGCTGAGGTGCTGGACAGCGAAGAACGGGCCCGCGCCATTGTCGAGCAGATACAGGTTAAAATCAATAGCGCGGCCGGGCGGGTGACCCAGGCCGCAACCAGGCCCAGGGTTTTTTTCCAGATCGACGCCTCGCCCCTTGTCTCGGCCGGGTCAAACACCTTCATCGACCAGCTGATCACCCAGGCCGGCGGCGTCAACCTGGCGGCAGGCCCCACCGCCTATCCCCGGTACTCGTGGGAGGACATCCTGCTCATGCAGCCGGAGGTGGTCATCATCGCCTCCATGGCCGGCGGCTACAGCGAGGAAGAGCTGAAGGCCGCGTGGCGCAGATGGCCCGAACTGCCGGCGGTGCGAGACAACCGGCTCTATGTGGTCAACGCCGATCTCTTTGACCGGCCCACCCCCAGACTGGCCGACGGGCTTGAGCTGCTGGTCAATATCTTTTTCCCCTGACCGGAAGGTCTCGGGTTTTACGCCAAACTTTTTTATGGACCAAACCTTCACCCGCATCGGCCCACGGCTGACCGTTATCTGCCTGCTGCTCGGCCTGCTGCTGGCCGCGGCCCTGCTGCTCGGCGCCGGCCTCGGCTCATCCGGCAGAAATCCCCTGGCCGTGCTCGATGTGCTGCGCCATCTTATGCAATCGGACACCACCCAGCACACCATTATCTGGAAAATCCGCCTGCCCCGGGTGCTGCTGGCGGCCATGGCGGGCGCCACCCTGTCCCTGGGCGGCCTGGTCTTTCAGGTGCTGCTGCGCAATCCCCTGGCGGAACCATATATCCTCGGCATCTCCGGCGGGGCGGCGGTGGGCGCCATCGCCGCCATGCTGCTCGGCATTTCCTTTTTCCCCGGGGTGACCGGCAGCGCCTTTGCCGGCAGCATGGCCACCCTGGCCATCGTCATGCTGCTGGCCTCAGGGCCGCAGGCCGGGCGCAAGGATTCCCTGCTGCTCGCCGGAGTGATGATGAACGCCTTTGCCGGGGCGGTGATCATGTTTCTCATCTCCATGTCCCAGAGCAGTCAGCTGCACCACATCCTCTTCTGGCTCATGGGCGATCTTTCCATGGCCGAGGCGGCCAGGCTGCCGCTTTTCGCCCTGATTTTGCCCTGCCATGTGGTCATCTTCATCCTGGCCCGGCCGATGAATGTCCTGCTCACCGGCCGGGAGGCGGCCGCCTCCCTTGGCGTCAACGTGCGCAAAATTTCGCTGATCCTGCTCATCACCGCCACCCTCATGGTGAGCCTGGTGGTCTGCCTGTCCGGCCTGGTGGGTTTTGTCGGCCTGGTGATTCCCCACATCCTGCGGCTGACCATCGGCCCTGACCACCGGGTGCTGGTGCCGGCCAGCCTGCTGGGCGGGGCCTCCTATCTCGTTTTCTGCGATCTGCTGGCCAGAACCCTGTCCACCAGCGGTGAGCTGCCGGTGGGCATCATCACCGCCATGATCGGCGCGCCGCTCTTTATCGTTCTGCTGTGGAGGTCCCGGCCATGAATGCCGTTACCATTGATAACATCAGCCTGTCCTATGGCGGCAAGCAGGTGCTGGACCATCTTTCGCTGGCAATCGACCGGGAGGAGTTTTTTATTATCATCGGCCCGAACGGGGCGGGGAAATCCACCCTGCTCAAGGCCTTGACCGCCACGGAAAAAATCGATTCCGGCGGCATCATCCTTTTCGGCCGGCCACTGCGTGACTACTCCCGGCGTGAGTTGGCCCGGCTGGCCGCCCTGGTGCCCCAGGGCATGGAGAGCAATTTCCCCTTCAAAGTGGCGGACACGGTGCTCATGGGCCGTTCGCCCCATCTGGGCCTGCTCGCCATGGAGCAGGAGGAGGATTACCGCATCGCCCTGGAGGCCATGCAGGCCACCGACACCGCCCATCTGGCCGACCGCACCCTGGACCAGCTTTCCGGCGGCGAGCGGCAGCGGGTCATCATTGCCCGGGCCATATGCCAGCAGCCGCAAATTCTCTTTCTGGACGAACCGACCGCGGCCCTTGACCTGGCCCATCAGATCCGCATCATGGACCTGCTGGAAACCCTGCGCCGGGAAAGAAAGATCACCATCTGCATGGTTTCCCATGACATCAATCTGGCCGCCATGTATGCCGACCGGCTGCTGCTGCTGAAAAACGGCCGGGTGGCGGCCACCGGCGCCCCCGGCATGGTGCTTGACGAAAAACTGCTTGAAGAGAGTTACCAATGCCGCCTGCTCGTTGATGAAAATCCGGTGAGCGGCACCCGCCGGGTCCTGCCCCTGCCGGCAAAATTCAGCCAGGCCGGCGACAAGGTTTATCCCGAAAAAGAGCGGTAAATGGGCTGAGTGCGGCAAAGTGGGGCGGAGGAACCCGCCCGCCGCCCTGCCTGGCAACGGCAGAAACTCTACTGGGCTTCGCCTGGCACCTGCGGTTGGCCAAGGCGCTGGCCAGCCAGAATTTTATCCAGGGAGCGGCTCAGCTGGCCGAGATGGATTTTTTCCTCGTCCGCCATGTGCCGGTAGAATTCCCGCAGCTCCGGTTTGTCATTTTTCCGGGCCAGGCGGCTGTAGAGATCATAGGCCTGGGTTTCCAGCATCATGCCAAGCTGGATGATGTCCTCCATGCTTGCAAGATAATCCCGGTAGGCACGCAGGGTCTTGTCCTTGTCAAACCCGCCTTCCATGGCGGAAAGGTCCTCCACATCGGTCAAATCCGGCATCTCCTGCCGGTACTGGCGCAGGAGCTTGGCCATATGGCCGTCCTCAAAGTCGGCCATGTGCTGAAGCAGTGCCTTCTGCTCCTTTGGGTCCACCATGTCCGCCATGGCCAGATAAAACTGCTTGAGCCCCGCCTCCATCAGGTAGGCCATGAGGAAGGCGTTTTCAAACTCGTCGGAGACGAAAAACTCCATACCCTTGGTCTCCTGGCCGGAGAGCAGCAGACCGTTCCACGCCCTGATCCCGCCGGTGATGTTGATCACCTCCTGAAAGCCGCGGCCGCGCAGCACCTGGCAGGCGGCCCGGCTGCGCACCCCGTTATAGCAGTAGACCAGGGTGGGAAGCTGCGGGTCAAGCTCGGCGATCCGCGCCAGCAGATCGAGGACCGGCATAAGGAGAGCGCCGGGCAGGTGGCCCCGCTCATATTCCTTGCGCTGCCGGACATCCAGCAGTTGATATTCCCCGGTCCGGAGGCGCTTCATGTATGACCGGGCCTCTGCCGGCGGCATATTCTGGCCTGACGTGAAGAGAGATTTCCAGCTCATGATGGTCTGCTCTTGTTAAAAGAAATCCCGAAGTATGGCGGCAGCTCCTTTCCAGAGAAGTCAGGAACCAAAATAAATCGTTATGCAATCAACCATTCCGGCTTCTGATTTCCGGCGCAAGGCCAAGGACGGCAGTCACGCCATAAAATCAGCCACTGCAGCCAAATAGACAATCCTGCGGGTTGAGCATTATTTTTCTGCCACTGTGCGCTTCTTATACCCGCCGGAAGACAATAAGGCAAGCCGGACTGCTGCTCCCGCATGAAATGAAGAAAAGCAATGGCTGCTCCGATGAAAAAAATAGTTATTTACATTGCCATGATTTCATGGCATAATTTGTTCATATACGAACACTTATATGCAATTAAAAATTCAAACATGAACAAATACACCTGAAATGCTCTCTCCGGAAATGCAAAACCGCATCCAGCGGATCGGCAGAAATCTGCAGATTGCCCGAAAAAGACGGAAGAAGACCACACAGCAGGCGGCGGAGATGATGGGAACCTCACTGTCTTCCGTCCGCCGCATGGAGGCCGGTGATCCCTCGGTGCGATTCGAGACCTATCTGGCCGCCCTGGAGGTCTATCAGCTTGACGACACCCTGCGCTTTGCCGAGCCGGAAGATGACCGCATCGGCCTGGCCCTGGAAAAACAGCGGCTCCCGCAGCGGGTCCGCATCAAGAAAGAGAAACGCCTTGACTTCTAGGGAATTCGCGCGATTCGTGTTCATCGAACTGCCGGGGGAAAATAAACCGGTGCCGGCAGGACTTTTCACCCTGGATACCGATCTTGGCGTCGGCACCTTCCAGTACGGGCTGCGCTACGCCCGGCGGCCCAATGCCATGGCCATCGATCCGGTCAATCTGCCGCTGACCGGGGATGATTACGTAACCCGCAAGAACGGCGGCGTCTTCGGGATTCTGCGGGATGTCCTGCCGGACAGCTGGGGCCGGTACATTCTGGCCAAGCAGCTGGGCGTCCCTTTCGGCACCCAGCGGGATTTTGAACTCATCGACCTTCTTTCCATCAATGCGGTGGGCGCGCTGTCCTTCGGCAAGACCCCGGAGAAATCGTCCGCCCGCCGGGACAAACCCGTCTCCCTCTCCGAACTTGCCGAGGTTGCCAAGATCATCGACCAGGCCATGGAGGACAAGGAACTGCCGCCGGAGGTCCTGCACCTGCTCCGCCAGGGGACATCGCTCGGCGGCGCCCAGCCCAAGTGCACGGTGGTCATCGGCCACGAGGAGTGGATTGCGAAATTTGCCAGCACCAGGACCGCGATCAAATATCCGGGCATCGAATACGCCACCATGACCCTGGCCGCCAGGGCGGGCATCAGGGTCCCGGATTTCCGCCTTGAGTCGGTGGCCGGCCGGCCAGTTTTTCTCATCAAAAGATTTGACCGGGAAGACGGCCGCCGCCTGCCCTTCATGAGCGCCTTTGCCCTGAGCAACCTCGACATCGACGAACTGGAACGCGGCTCCTACCCCGAAATCGCCGGCCATATGCGCAAGTTCGTCCGTCATGTCCACGAGGACCACCACGAACTCTTCCGGCGCATGGCCTTCAACATGTTTGTCCGCAACGAAGACGACCATCTGCGTAATCACGGCTTTATTTACCGGGGCGGCTGGATGCTGTCACCGGCTTACGATATCGTGCCGGTGCCGTCCCGCCGGAAACCCCAGGAGACCTTTCACCTGTCCCTGCAGGCCGGCGACCAGGGTTCGGCGGCCACCATGACCAATCTTCTCAGCCAATGCGCGCGGTTCAGCCTGCAAAAAGAGCAGGCCCTTGCCATCATCGGCCGGGTGACGGAGGCCGTCCAGGGCTGGGAACAGGAAATGGACCGGGCCGGGGTGAGCCGCGATGACCGGGAAGCCGTCCGCTGGTGTTTCGAAGGTTTCCGGCAGGTGAACTAAGATTTCGATGGGGAACAAGAAAGGGCAAATGCGGAGCTGACGCCTTTTCGACCAGCACGGAATTTCTGCGCGACCGATCTGTGAGAGATGCATATGGCTCGCCGGAATTGCGGCTGGGGCCATCCTTTTACATGCACAAAAGCCAAAGGCGGACTTGACCCCTTCTTTGACCCCTTCTGGACTTATTCGTTATACTTGTTGATTTCTATATACAGCCAGCAGGCATCTACTCAACTGTTATTTGTATCACTATTCTGTATAGTTGAATCTTCTTTGTCATGAGACTGGCTCCTTTTCATTAAAAAGTAGCCGACTGTTAGTGCGATAACAATAGAGGCTATTCCAATCAGACTCAGGCTATCTACCTCCTTCAAATCCAGAATAATGACTTTACGGGCAATTGCGATGATTGCCACAGAAAGAACGACATCATAGTGAGGTTGCCCCTGAGTTATATATGTTTTAATTATGGTTTCCAGGAGTTCAATTCCTATCAAAACCAACATAAAGAGCCCGAATATCTCAAGCAACTGATCAACGCTGAGAAGCAAGAAAGGTGGTTGCAAGATATCTTTGATGATAAGCCAAGCGAGATCAACTGTGGCAAGCCCAAGAACAATTGCCATCATCACCATAAGTGATTGAATCATCAATTTTTCATACTTCTTCAGTAAAGTGAACATATTCCATCTGTGCCATTTCATAATTTTAGGGCACCGTGGGCACCGTGGGGACGTCCATAAAACAATAAGTTTCCAATGTTGCCATCGTACAATTTTATAATTTCATGGACGTCCCCAACTTTTCCCTAATTCAAATAATCCCATTCATGCGACAACGAAGTATACACGTAATTCTGCGCTGTCCACGACAGCAACAAGAGCATTGCACCTACGATCTTCACTTTAAACCACGGGAGGGCTTCTTCACAATTTTCTTCTCTCTACGCGCATAATCGCGGCGCTTAACCGGGCGCGGCTGTTGGCGCTCCGAGTTAAAGCTCTGGTTAGCAAATACTATTCGTAATCCAAATATTGCTTTAATTTAACTCCGTTGTCGATAGCGACACGTGGATATTCTGTGTCATTAAGTGACATTGTTTTTTTTCTACTTTTTTTAATCTCAAACAACCAATTGTCACCAAAATCAAAAAGATAATAGAGCTTTAACCCATTAAGGGGATAAACATCCTTCATTAGAATATTCTCGTAAACATCTTCATCGTCTGGATACCCTGTCTCCTCTGAAAAGATAATTTTGCGGTTTCGATCATTTCGGCCAGCATAAAATTCAAATAGATGATCATTCTCAAAACCAATTGTGTTTTGGATGAAAAGATGGAAATCAAAGAGAGAACAGATATCTGGGACTTCAATTGTTGCTTCCCAAAAATTTTTATCTTCAACTGGATCCCAAATATTAGCAATATTTAATGTGTAAAGTTCAAATTTTGTTTTAATAATAGCCATTTGTGCCTATTTGCTTCCAAGTAATTCTACAGACCTGTATATCACCCGAGATTGGATGATATACAGAAAAACAACTAACAACTATATGGTCTTGCGATACTAATCACATCCAAAAAAAATTGCCAAAAAATAATTAAATCCTGCATTTTTTCCAACTCAACATCATCCCATCATGGGCAATATGCGGTTTACCCATGTCAGCGATGGTAAAAATGCTGCACAAAAAAAGCTCCGCTCACTTGCACGGCGGCACCCGGATCGCGGGTTGCCGCAACCCGCGATCATCCTCGGCGCGTGACTATCTGCTCATCTGTTCACCAAAAAGAAAAAGGGCACCCACAAGGGGTGCCCCTACCCGCCTTCATACCCCCTTGCTATAATGCGGCTTGCCGCAGAATCCAGAACAATACGCCGCCGATGAGGGCGAAGCAGCAGCAGGGCGCCACCAGCCTGCGCCAGGCCCGGGCCAGGTCGGTCCCGAAAAATTCACAGGTGAGGACAAAACAGATGTGGATGGGGGAAATCATCACCCCGGTGAATCCGGCAAAGGAGGCCAGGACAAGATAGGGGATCATCAGCTCGCGCATGTTCAGGGCATCGAGCAGGCCGAGCAGCAGCGGAAAGGTCGCGCCGACAAAGGCCACATTGATGCCTGACACCATGCCCACCAGAAACGGCAGAAAGACCGCGGCGGCAAAAAGGGCGATGCCGTCCCCGGCGGACAGGGCCATGGCGTCCACCACCCCGGCGGCCTGCATGACATCCTTGAAAATAAAGATGGCGGCAACGACAAAGAGCATGGCCCGCAGGCTTTTCTTGATAAGAACATCAAACAGAAAGGCCGCGCCAAGCCGGTTCTGGCCCATGATGCAGACCACGGCCGCAAGCAGCGCGGCAATCACCCCCCACTCAAAGGGCACGGCCGGGGCCCAGGCGGAAATGCCGGCCTCAAGGCCCACGGCCCCGGCAATGGCCACCAGCAGAGGCGCCCCCTCCCGCAGGGCGGCGCCGATCCGGCGGGGCGCGGCCGAAGGGGCCACGACCAGATCGGCGCTGGCCAGCACGCCGGGCCGCAGATAAAAAAACCAGCCCAGGGCAAACATGGCGACGACGCCCGGCCAGGTGCGGGAAATAAAGGTAACAATGGGGATATCGGCCAGGGCCACGGTGAGGATGATGCCCGGATAAAGCGGCCAGGCCAGCTCCCACACATGACGGAACCAGTAATTGATCACGGCCCGGTCCGCGTTTTTAAGCGCCATCTCCGCGGACACGGCCTTGACCATGGGGGCGGAGAAAACCGCGCCGCCGGGCATGGGCAACAGCCCGATGAGCGCCGGGAAGAAGACCAGCCGCCAGCGGGGACTGGTCAGATAGCCGGACAGGGCGTCCATGAGCCGGCGCGACTGGCCGGAGCGCTCCAGGGCATCGGAGAGGATAAGGATCAGCCCGACAATGGCGGCCAGAAAGAGGAACTTCTCTTTAATCAAGGCAGCGGCGGCCACCCGGAGCAAGGGCACGGGGCCGACATAGAAGAGAAAACCCATGGCCGCCCCGCCCGCCAGGATGGACAGGCCGAGGCCGATCTTGAGGCGGATGCCCAGCAGAATGAGGGCAAAGGCGCCGAGCACCTTTACAAAGGGAAGTGATGCGTTCAACCAGTCCATTGCCAGAGGCACCGAAAAAAAATTGCCGCCCATACGATTTCCCATGACATCTCGCGTGCCGCCAAGTATGCACAACAGCCTGGTGCCTGATGAAATCAGCCTGCCGCAATTTACCCACGCCGGGGAAAAGATTACTACAAAAAAAATGCGGCTGATGGTAAAAAAGACGAAATAATCCGCCGGGAAACGGCTGGACTCTTTGCCGCGTGTAGCAGTAGAATAGCTGCACATAACTATTGGCCCGGCCACTGACCTGTTTTCGCATGAGGCGGCGCAGGCTGCGGTTTTCAAGCCCCCTGCCCGAATTATGCCTTATGCCTTTTAACCAAAGGAGACTGCCATGGTGACTTCCATTATTCTGATGAATGTTGAGCGATCAAAAATAAATGAAACAGCGGAAAGGCTGGCGGAGACCGAGGGGATCTCCGAAGTGTATTCGGTGAGCGGCAATTATGATCTGGTGGCCATTATCCGGGTCCGCTCCAACGAGGACCTGTCCGATCTGGTGACGAACCGCCTGCTGAAAATCAATGCCATCCTGAAGACGGAAACCATGCTCGCCTTCAAGGCCTTCTCCCGCCATGACCTGGACGCCATGTTCGCCATCGGCCTGTAACGCACCCCGGACAGGCTTGAAAATTCTTTGGGCCCGTGCTATGCCGGCCGGCGGAAATCCGCCGCGTCCAGCCCGGCCAGGATCGCGGCGCAGACATCTTCGGGTGACCGGCGCCGGCAGTCAATGCGGATCTCGGCATACTTTTGATACAGAGCGGAGCGCTCCGCGAACAGGTCCGCCAGGCTCTGCTCCGGCCGCTTGACCAGCCCTCGGGTGTCGAAATCATCGATCCGGGTCCGCAGGGTCGGCAGATCAAGCTCAAGCAGCACGATCACGCCGCTTTGCTTGAGGTGGGTCATGGCCGCCTGGCTGTAAACCGCGCTGCCGCCGGTGGCGATGACGTGATTGACGCAGTGGAGATCCAGCAGGATTTGTTCCTCGATCCGGCGCAGGGCGAGATAGCCCTCGCGGTTGACGATATCCTGCAGGGAGCGGCCCTGGACCGCGGCGCGGATGAGGGCGTCGGTATCAATGAAGGACAGCGCCGCGCGCTCGGCCAGGAGACGGCCGACGGAAGACTTGCCCGCGCCGGGCATGCCGATCAGCACAATATTTGAGCGGGGTTCAGACATAAGATAGGGGTAAGGCAAACGGAGAATCTTGTCAACAGCGATCATCGCCCCGGTGCCAGATCAGCTGCCCGTCCTTGAAGACCTGCCGCACCCGGTGAAAGGGGATCGAACTTGCTTCTCCGTCAGGGCCATAGAGAAGAAAGGAAAAATGGTCGCCGGGAACCAACTCCACCAGCCGGAAAGGGACCCTGATGATGTCATCGGCAATCCGGTCGTAATAGCCGATCGCGAAACTCCCCCGGCCAAACTCTTTGTCCCAGATGATTCTGTTGAGCAGTTCCTGGATGGGTATCATCTGTTTAGGATTTCATGGCCGGACCATGCCCGCACAGGAGGTTTTCCCCCCGCCTTCACTTATTCTGCGCCTCTTTCGAAGCTTTCTCACAGATGATCCTGGCGCCGTCCGGAAAGGCGATAAGCAAGGATTCCCCGCGAAAATTGTAATAATAATTCACCGGCCCGTAGGGCCCCTGCACCCGGATCGCGCCGGTCACCACGGTGTACTGGGTCCTCTCGCCGTCTAAATCAAAATTTTCCTTGTCAATAACCAGCGTGGCCTTCTGCCCGGCTGCGCTCACGCACTGCCAGACCCCCATGACTCTTTGCACACCATGCTGGTACTGCGCGGCAAAAACCTTTGGACCGGCAAAAAATATAACCTGTGTGCTGACAATACCGGACACAAGCGTTTTTATAATAAATTTCATGACATCCTTATAAGCCGATTTATGAGGTTCAAAGCAACTCCTGACTATCAGCCGCCAGGCTCCATTCTTGCGGTTCATGCTGCCCGTTGGCGGTCCGGTCGAAGTCTAGCATGAACCCACGCCGGATGGCAAGAGGGTTGTCATGGGAACGGCAAAGAAAATGCGTAGTAAAAATAAAAAAATAGCGCGAAATCGCAAATTGCGGTTTGCACAAAAACGCGATCCGCAAATTTGCACAAGTTGCCGTCCTTGGCCGGAAGGCGGCGGAAAACACATTGCCGCGCATCACCCCACCCACAGGTGGCAGATAATCACCGAGGCGATGATGCCCGCCGCATCGGCACAGAGGGCGGCGGGCAGGGCGTGGCGGGTTCTTCTGATACCCACGCTGCCGAAATAAACGGCCAGCACGTAAAAGGTGGTTTCCGTGGAGCCCTGGATGGTGCCGACCAACAGGGAAAGGAAACTGTCCGGGTCCTTGGTGACGATCTCACTCATGATGCCAAACGAGCCGCTGCCGGACAGGGGTCGCATGAGGGCAACAGTGAGGGCCTCGGCCGGCATGCCCACCGCCTCGGTGAGGGGTGACAGCACCCTGATCATGATATCCATGGCCCCGCTGGCCCGGAACATGCCGATGGCGACAAAAATCGCCACCATGAAAGGAATGATGCGCACGGCGGTGGAAAATCCCTCCTTGGCGCCGTCAGTCAGGGTTTCGTAAATTTTCACCCCCCGCCAGTAGCCGAAAATGAGCAAGACGGAGATGAGCACGGGAATCAGCCAGCTTGAGATGGCGTTCAGGTTGTCGGCCGAGCCGAGAGAGACCGGCGGGGCCGTCCACCATTGATAGAGCACCCCGCCGGCAAAGGCGGCGATAAGCAGCCAGATGAAGATCCGGCCGCCTCTGCCCGGGGGCATGAGGTCGGCATGCTCCTCGCCGTTTCGCTCTTCTTCGCCGTCGGCTTTTTCATAGGGCGCGGCCTGCACCAGCTCATGCCTGCCGGCCAGCATCTTGGCCATGACGATGGCCACAAAGGTGGAACAGAGGGTGGCGACCAGGGTCGGGACCAGCACGGCGGCCGGACTGGCGGCATTGGCCGCGGCCCGCACCGTGATCACCCCCAGGGGGAGCAGGGTGACGCTTGAGGTGTTGATGGCCAGGAAAAGACACATGGCATTGGTGGCCGTGCCCTTTTCCGGCGAGAGCTTGTCAAGTTCCTGCATGGCCTTGATGCCCATGGGCGTGGCCGCATTGCCCAGGCCGAGGGCATTGGCCGCCATGTTCATGATCATGGCGCTCATGGCCGGATGATCAGGGGGCACATCCGGAAAAAGACGCACCATGACGGGCCGCACCCAGCCGGCGACGATTTTCATCAGGCCGCCGGCCTCGGCGACCTTCATGATGCCGAGCCACAGGGCCATGGGCCCCATGAGGCCGATGGCCAGGGTGACCGCCCCTTTTGCCGATTCAAAAGAGGCCTTGGTGACTTCATCCATCCTGCCGGTATAGGCGGCGGTCACGGTGGCGATGAGCACCATGGAAAGCCATATGATGTTGATGGCTGAGGGTTTCTGCTTCATGCAGGCGCTCCGGTTTGTTTTTGCCGGGATTTCCCGGCTGCCGCGCACCAGCCGGGCGCAACACCGACGGCGCGGCGGCGGCAGCCGTTTGATTCGTGTGCCATACCATACGCAAAATATCGCCTGACGGCAAACTATTCATGTGGATTTTCAAGAGGAGCGGTACCGTGGGGGGGGAGAGCAATCAGGTGACGGTGTCCAGCAGCAGCCCGCTCTGGGCGGTGGGGCCGGCGGCGAGCAATTCGTCCACCTTGCCCGTCACGTCAACGGAGCGGCCGGTCTGGCTGTCAACCAGACGGACGGCAGACAGATCGCCCTCGGAGGAGAGCTCAAATTGGGTTTCAGGCCGGCCCAACTGGTCAAGTTTGTTGTTGAGTTCGCGGATCTTGGACTCCAGCTCCCGCCGGGTCCTGGTTGTTTCAATGGTCTTCTGGATGGTGGTTTTTTTGAAAATCTCCGTCTGGGCGCCCTGTTCCTGGGTCACCTGCCTGGAAACCAGAACCTGACTGCTGCGCTCATACTCCCTGGTTCTGCTGAGCTGGCCTGAACTGGATAAGGTAGCATCTATCGCTTTCATACAGGAGCCTTCACCGATTTTAAATGAGCTTAAGCTTGACCACGCTTGCGCTTTTATCTTATAAAGCCGGGGACAGCCATGTCAACCGATGTTCATTTTTAGATTTTAGCCATGAAACCCTGCAAGGTCAATACACCGCCTGGAAAATTATGGAACCCGTCACCCTCATTTTCATAGCCCTGGCCCTGGCCATGGACGCCTTTGCCGTGGCCCTGGCCGCCGGCGTGGCCCTTCACCCGGTGAGCAAGAGGCAGCTCTTCCGCCTCGGCTTCCACTTCGGCCTTTTCCAGGGCCTCATGCCGATCATCGGCTGGCTGGCCGGTCTCAGCGTGCAGAGCATGATCAGCGCCTATGACCACTGGCTGGCCTTCGGCCTGCTCTTTTTTGTCGGCGGCAAAATGATCTATGAGGCCTTTGCCGATGACGAGGAAAAAGAGAAAACCGATCCCACCCGGGGCGCCACCATGGTCATGCTCTCCATTGCCACCAGCATCGACGCCCTGGCGGTGGGGCTGTCGCTCGCCGTCATCGGCGTCAATATCTGGACCCCGGCCCTGGTCATCGCCGTGACCGCCTCGACCCTGACCGTGGCCGGCATGCTGCTGGGCGGCAAAATCGGCATGATCTGGGGCAAACGGGTGGAGGTGCTGGGCGGCCTGCTGCTCATCGGCATCGGCCTGAAAATCCTCGGGGAGCACCTGCTGTAGCCTCACCTTGCCGCAGCGGCCCCGGCAACCTGTCGTCATTTGCCAACACCTTGCCGCAAAAGGGCTGGCAGGAAAAAATAGTATTGCGGTTTCCATGCAAATGATCTTGCACCGGCCCCGCCGACATATTATAAACCATGTGAAAGCGTCCCCCCTTCAAGAATCCCAATCAAAAGGAGTAGAGTATGCAGCGACGGTTCATGAAATCCATCAGTTTTTTTCTTATCTTTTCCTTCCTGTTGCTTGATTTTACCGTGCAGAAGGCCAAGGCGGAGATGATCGACACCGCTACCATCGTCACCATGGCCAAGCAGGAAAACAACCGGGCCCGGGTCATGGCCTTTCTGGACCGGCAGGACGTGCAGCTGGCCATGGAGCAGCAGGGTGTTGTCGCGGATGAGGCCAGGCAGCGGGTTGCCGCCCTGTCCGATAGCGAGATAATGCAGATTGCCAGGGCAATGGACCAGTTGCCCGCCGGCGGTGACGGTATAGGCGTGGTAATCGGCGCCGCGGTGCTGATCTTTGTCATCCTGCTCATTACCGACATTGCCGGCCTGACCCACGTCTTTTCCTTCGTCAATCACCGCAGATAACCGCCATGGCCGCCATTCTCCACGCCGGCGGCAGAACGGCTGCCGGCCTGCTGCTTGTCATGTGTCTGCTGGCCCTCTCCGGCTGCGGAGCACTGTCCCAAAAGCCCGGCCCATGGACCGATGCCGCGCCAGAGCGGGTGGCGATCGCCGATGTGCCGTTCTTTGCCCAGGAGCAGTATCAGTGCGGCCCGGCGGCCATGGCCATGGCCCTGGGCTGGAGCGGGGTGAAGCTCACCCCTGACGAGCTTGCCCCGGAGGTGTACACCCCGGGCCTGGAGGGCAGCCTGCAGTCCGCCCTGGTCGGCGCGGCCCGGCGCCATGGGCGGATCGCCTACCCCATCTCCGGCACGGAGGTCCTGCTGACCGAGCTTGCCGCCCAGCACCCGGTCATCGTGCTGGTCAATCAGAGTTTCGCCTGGTACCCCAAGTGGCATTACGCCGTGGCCATCGGCTACGACCGGCCGGCCGGGGAAATCATCCTCCATTCCGGCGCCACGGAGGGTGAACGGCTTTCCCTGCGGGTTTTCAACAATATCTGGCAGCGCGGCGACTATTGGGGGCTGCTGGTCCTGCCGCCCGGCAAGCTGCCGGCCACTGTCGGCGAGGATGCCTGGCTTGAGGCGGTGCTCGGCCTTGAACGGGCGGGCCGGACCGAGGCCGCGATCATTGCCTTTGAGGCCGCGGTGCAAAAATGGCCGGCGAATTTCTCCGCCTGGATGGGACTCGGCAACAACCGCTACAAGGCCGATGACATGGCCGCAGCCGCCAAGGCCTTTGAGCAGGCGGTGCGGCTCGATCCCAAGTCCGGGCCGGCCCTGAACAATCTGGCCTATGTCCTGTGGACCCTGGGACGGCGCAATGAGGCGCTGAAGTTCGCGCGACAGGCGGTCGCCCTCGGCGGCCCGCTCCAGGAAAAATTCCAGAAGACCTTGAGCGAAATCGAAAACAACCCCAGCCCATACTCCCAGGAAAAACCCAGGAAAGGCCTGGTCAAATAAGAAGGAGCTGCGCCGCACCGATCAGCTCCTTCTTTCTGGCCAGCGGCATCCTCTTTAACTGATATTCCCGTTTTGCCGCCGCCGAGCGCGATGGGGCCGGTTCCGCATAGACCAGTTGCACCGGCCGGCGGGAGCGGGTATATCTGGCCCCGCCTTTAAGAGAATTATGTTCCCGGATGCGTCTGGCCAGGTTTCTGGCAATGCCGGTGTAATAGGTGCCGTCCCGGCAACAGACGATGTAGACATGCCAGCTGTTTTCTTCTTTTTTCATCATCATCACAACGGCCATGGCCCGGCCATGCTAATATTTCCGGCGCGGTGAACTCTTGGCACCGGCCAGACCCGCTCCCGGCCCATCGCAGGCGGGATGGCAGATCACTCGGCGAGGCGGGATCTGGCCTGCAATTTTGCCTCGATCAGCTGCTTATGGGTCAAGCGCAGCAGATTTGCCAGCTTATGGGCAAAATGATCCTCATGGGCCTCAAGCCGGCCGTCCGCGAAAATGATACGCCACACCGCCTCCATCACCGTCATCTTCTCCGCCTGGCTATAATGCTGATTCATCTGGTTGGTGAATTGCCAGAGGTCAATGGCCTTGTCCCGTTCCGCGCCGGCAAGGGCGACCAGCTCCTCCACATATTGCGGGGCAAGATTGAATTCAGAGCGGAGGGTATTGATCACATGGGCCATTTCCTCCCCGGTGCACTCATCGTCAACATGGGCGGCTTCAAGCAGCAGGACAGCCGCGGCAAAATGGATATTGTCTTCCACCCCTTTGCCCCGCCCCTGCCCGGCTGCTCCGCCGCCGATAATTTTTTTTATAAGCGCAAACATGCTTCTCCTTTATGGTGCCAGCTGTCCGTCCTGGCCACTGCAAGTCCCGGCCGGGGATCCGGCCCGCAGGGATATTTTTTGCCCATCATGCGTGAAATATTGACAGCAAACAATAATTTTGCTTGCCTGTAATTATCAATCAACCCATTTGAGGCTCTCAACCTATGACTCTGACCAAAGCGGACTTAATCAGTAAAATTCACATGTCCCACAATTTATCCAAGACCCGGGCCGGGGAAATTGTGGAAACATTTCTTGCAATCAGCAAAAACTGCCTGGCCGGCGGCGACGATCTCCTGCTCAGCGGCTTCGGCAAATTCCGCGTCAAAGGCAAAAAAGCCAGGCGGGGCCGCAATCCCAAGACAGGCGAAGAGATGGTGCTGGAGGCAAGAAGGGTGGTCACCTTTCACCCGTCAGGCCATCTGCGGGACCGGATCAAAGGCTGATCCCCCGACCCTGCTTTCCGCCCTATTTTCACCACAAAAGCCGGCGCTCCGAGGCGAACTCCATCTTTTGCGCCGTGACCGGGTCGCGGAAACGGACCATCTCGGCCAGCAGCTGCAGGGGCCGGTGGAAATCATCCTCCCCGGCCGGCAGCAGCTCGGGATAATACCGGTCGTTTTCTATCCGGAAGCCCAGGCCGCTCATATGGACCCGCAGCTGATGTTTCTTGCCCGTGGCCGGCTGCAGGAGAAAGCGGCCCCGGTTTTCCCTTCTTTCCAGGAGCCTGATCCGTGAGCGGCTGTTCGCCGGGCCAGGGACTGACTCCATCCTGAACCACGGGTGGCCAGCCACCAGCCTGTTTTCGACCAGCCAGGCGATATCCGCCGGCTGATGGCCGCATTCGGCCACCGCCTGATATATTTTTTCCACCTGACCGTGCATGAAGAGGTCATGGTACAGGCCGCGGGTGCGGGGGTTGGCGGAAAACAGCACAATGCCCGCTGTTTCCCGGTCAATGCGGTGCAGCGGCACAAGATCAGTATTGCCCGTGCTCTTTTTCAACCGGTGCAGCAGACATTCATTGACATAGGGGCCGGCCGGCACGACGGGCAGGAAATGCGGTTTGCAGGCCACCAGCAGCTCATCATTGGCAAAGACAATCTTTTCCGCAAGGGGGATGACCGGTTCTTTATCCACCTCCCGGCAGTAGTAAATTTTTTTGCCGGGAACATAGGGGGTGGCGGCGGTGACGGGCCGGCCGTCACCGTCCAGCATCTTGCCCCCGGCCATGCGCAACTCCCATCTATCCCGCGGTACGCCCGGAAACCGCAGCAGCAGGAAATCCAGCACGGCAGGATAGGGTTTTGCCGTTGGCGGCAGGGTAACGGTTGAAAAATAGTCACAGAGAACCATCGGCAATCTTCCGGCGGCAGGGGCTGTCCGGCCTGGTAATATTTTTGAAAACTCGCCCGGCGCTCCGGCGGTTTCCGCAGCACCAACGGGCAAATCCTATTCCCCACCCGCGGTTTAGGCAAGTTTTTTCTTACCGCAGCCGCCTCACCATGGGGCAATCCAGCAAAGCGGTTGAATTACATTGATGTTTTGGCTATACTCTGGCCAGGCGGCAAGGGCGCTCCCGCTCCCTGCCCCGCCAGAGTGAACAATTGATCGTGCAAACTCCGGAGCATCTAGGCAACACCATGCAGGATACCGCATTCACACGTCAGTGCATATTCAACGCCCTTGACGGGGTGCAGGACGGTCTTTCCCGTTTTTCCGGCCCCAGCCGGGTTGCCTTGCTCTATGCCATGGGGCCGACGGACCCCATCCATGTTGTCGATCCCCAGAACCTGCTGCTGGGACATGAACCCAAACTGCAAGAACTCTTTCTGGACTCGGACGACTGGCGTCTCGGGCCGGCCAATCCCCTCAGAATAGACGGATTCAAACAGTTTCATCCGGTAAAGAATCTCGAGCTGGCCGGCCTTATTTCCTACGGGGCCCGCTCCAATATCATTTTCTACCAGATGTGGTTCACCGAGCACCATCCGGACATGTGCTCCATCGGTCCCACCGAATGCTGGCTGGAACATGCGGCCTGGTTGCTCGCCCATGACCTGGGCACCGACAGCAATCTCTATACCCGCACAACCGGCTATGTCCTGCGCGGCTATGCCACCCATGCCGTGCGGGATTTCATGGTGGATGAAATGAATGTCTTCCTCGGCTGGGATACCTACATTCGCGTCTACCCCATTCTCGATGCCGTGCTGGGCATCTCGGAAACCAGGGAAGAGGGGGCCTGGCCCAAGGGAGAGCTGGTCTTTGTCGAACCCCACGCCACCAGGGATATGGACTTCATGATCCAGTTCCCCCACGAGGGACGGCCCATGCTGAGCAATTTCAAACATGTGCGCAAGATCCTCCAGGCCGTGGAAAACTCCGACCGCCGACTGATTGCCGACGGCCAGCATATCGTCGGCATTACCACCGCCGCCCTGCCGGCCTTCAATATCATCGCCGATTTCCGCCGCGGCTACGGCTTTCTCAGCCTGAACGGCAATCCCGTGTGCAGCTTTTTCAACGGCAGCTTCCACTCCACCACCCATAAGGCCAAACTGGTGCAACTGGAGGAACTGCTGCTGGAAACCCCGCTCGAACTTGCCTGCACCCATCAGCTGTTTCAGATCATCGCCGCCCTGGTGCACAGCGCCGAAACCGAAAAACACGGCTGCACCCTGGTGCTTGACCTCAACCTCCAGCCCATCGTGATCTCGGGCCAGCGCCTGGAACACCCGCTTGACCTGCGCCAGCCCTCCTTTCTGGAGCTGGCCAAAGCCCTGGCCAAGGTTGACGGGGCCCTGCACATCGGCACGGATATGCATCTGCACTCCTTTGCCTGTCTGCTTGACGGCCGGACCGTGCCCGGCGAGGACCGCGCCCGGGGGGCGCGCTACAACTCGGCCCTGCGTTTCAGCTCGGAACACCGGGATATCATCGTTGTCGTGGTGTCCTCCGACCGGCCGGTCTCCATCATCGAGGAAGGGGTTGAAGTGAGCGCCCAATGCCAGTTGAAACCGGTGGCCCGCTGTTTCGCCTCGCCGCCCGTCCTGGCGGACTGGCTTGCCGAAAAGTAAGCCTGAAGATACCCACCCGGCCGGCAATGCGGCCGGATTTGCACTTCCTCCTTTTTCCTGCTCCCCTGCAGATACGGCCGGGCATAATTGTGTTTGACAAATGATAAGGATTATCTGAACATAAAATAATAATCCATTTCCGCTATTCCGCCACCCCGCCCGGGTGGACTTTCTTTTTTGATCTATCGTGGCATGAACACCTGGTTTGTCACCCCGCCCTGGGCGGCATGATAAACTTTTCTCCGCCGCAAGGCGAGCATGGACAACCGGCGGCAGCAGGGGCACCTAAGGTTTGATGCGCAACACATGCCATTTCCCCCTCTGTGCCGGACCAGCCCATTGCTGGCGGAATGCCCGGAACAGCTGGCCCTTTTTTGCCCATGGAAAAAACCGTTGCGAGGCATAGAGATGGGAACGCATGACACAAACCGGATATCACGGCGGGACTTTCTGAAAAACACCACGGCCGCCCTGGCCGGCTTAGCGGCGGCAGCCTATGTCCCGGGCCTGCCCTTTGCCGATGCGGCAGCGGCGGACATTGTTCCGCCGCTGATCACTGTTGAACAAAATCCGGTTATCAAGGTGCTCCGCTGGGGGGGCTTTCTCAAAAGCGACGAGGATATCTGGCTGGCGAACACCCGGCGCTGGGAGAAGTTGACCGGAGGCCGGGTCATTACCGATATCGTCCCCTTCAATGACGTGCGGCCCAATGCCGCCATGGAGGAAACGCTTGGCACCGGCCACGATATCGTGGTCGGCTGGTTTGACGACCCCCATCTCTATCCGGATAAGCTGCTGGATCTGAGCGACCTGGCCGCATACCTGGGCGGCAGGTACGGCGGCTGGTATCCGGTCTGTGAAACTTACGGCCGCAGTGCCCGCACCGGACAGTGGATCGCCCTGCCCGTGGGGTGTACCGGCCAGTGCATCAATTACCGCCTGAGCCGGGTCCGCGAGGCCGGGTTTGAAACCATGCCCGCCGACATCCCCGGCTTTCTCAGGTGCTGCAAGGCGCTCAAGGCCAAGGGCCACCCCACCGGCTTTGCCCTGGGCCACGCGGTGGCGGACGGCAACGCCTGGTGCCACTGGTGGCTGTGGTCCTTCGGCGGCAAGGCGGTGGAGGCCGACGGCCGGACCGTCGCCATCAACAGCCAGGAAACCCTGCTGGCCCTGGAGACGGCCCGTGAACTGTTTGACACCATGATCCCCGGGGTGGACACCTGGCTTGACCCCCACAACAACAAGGAATTTCTGGCCGGCAATATTTCGGTTACAAACAACGGCAGCAGCATCGCCTATGCCGCCCGGCAAAGCCTGCCGGACATTGACGCCGATCTGGCTGTCATCAATTTTCCCACCGGTCCGGCGGCCATTCCGGCCGAACTCTCCGCCCTGAGCCAGGCCTTTATTTTCAAACACACTCTCATACCCAACGCGGCCCGGCATTTCCTCCTATTCATGTTTGAGGAAGAGCAGTACGGCAGCTGGATAAACGGTTCATGTGGGTACATCAGCCAGAGCCTCAAAAAATTCTATGATTTGCCCGGCTGGGAGCAGAATGCCAAAATCACTCCCTACCGGGAATGCATCAAGCGCATGCGCTCAAACGGCCATGCCGGCCCGCTGGGCACGGCATCGGCAGCCGCCATGAGTGAATTCATCATCGTCGACATGATCCATGATGTCTGCACCGGCAATAAGCCCCCCCGCAGCGCTGTCCAGCGGGCGGAAAAAAGGTTCAGCCGGCTGTATGTTTAGAAACCGTGCGAGTAAACATTACATTGCCGGTTATTTCGTTGCAGCCCCTTATGCCGGTCACGGCATGGCAATGCAGCAGTTATTTTTACCCGACGGCTTAGCCGGCAAGAGGAAAATGGAGAACAGCTGATGAGTAAAGCAAAGAAACATTGGCTTTCCCGCCGGAATTTTCTCACGGCATCGGCCGCGGGCCTGGCCTGCGGGGCCTGGCCCGCCCTGTTCCAGTTCAACCCCGCCCTGGCGGCGGATATTCCGGCCCCCCGCTTTGCCCTCGAACCGCAACCGCTCCTCAAGGTGCTGCGCTGGATGGGGTTTGTCAAGAGTGATGAGGAAATCTGGCGGATCAATACGAAAAAATGGGAGATTGCCACCGGCGGCCGGGTGATCACCGATTTCATCCAATGGGAGGATGTCCGCTCCAGGGCCGCCATGGAATCGGTTCTGGGCGCGGGCCATGATATAGTCTTCGGCTGGTTCGACGATCCCCACCTTTACCCAGACCGGCTGCTTGATGTCAGCGAGTTGGCCGACTATCTCGGCAAAAAATACGGCGGCTGGTATCCGGTGTGTGAGGTCTATGGCCGTGACCCGCAAAGCAGACAATGGATCGCCCTGCCGCTCGGCAGCGCCGGCATTTGTCTGAACTACCGGGTGAGCCAGGTGCAGGAAGCCGGCTTTGCCAAGGTGCCGGATGATGTGGCGGGATTTCTCAGATGCTGCAAGGCGCTCAAGGCCAAAGGCCATCCCACCGGCTTCGCCCTGGGCCATGCCGTGGGCGACGCCAACGCCTGGACCCACTGGTGGCTGTGGTCCTTCGGCGGCAAGGCGGTTGAGTCGGACGGCCGAACCATCGCCATCAACAGCAGCGAGACCGGGATGGCCCTGGAGGCGGCCCGCGAGTTCCATGACACCATGATCCCCGGGGTGGACACCTGGCTTGATCCCCACAACAACCAGGCCTTTCTGACCGGGCAGATCTCGCTCACCGCCAACGGCAACAGCATCTTTTTCGCCTCCATGCAGAATTCCCCCGACATCAACCGTGACCTGATGACCATGAATTTCCCGGTCGGCCCGGTGGGGTTTCCCACCGAACTCTCCCTGTTCAGTCTGGGCTTTATCTTTCAACACACCCCGGTTCCCAATGCTGCCAAACATTACCTGCAGTTCATGTTCGAGGAGCCCTGCTACGGAGCATGGGAAAGCGGCACCTGGGGTTTTGTCACCCCGACCCTGCAATCATATTATGACATGGCGGCCTGGCATAAGGACCCCCGCATCACCCCTTACCGGGAATGCACGGGCCGCATGCTGTGGAACGGCTATCAAGGGCCCTTGGGCGCGGCTTCAGCGGCGGCCCTGAATGAATATGTCATCGTGGATATGTTCGCCGGCGTCTGCACCGGCGACAAGACGCCCAAGGCCGCCATGCTGGCGGCGGAAAAAAGGCTGGCCCGCATGTATCGCCGCTGATGGCCAGCGGACAGGAAACAGGAAACAGTCGAGGCGCCATGTTTCGTAAAACAAGCATCCAAAAAATAACCTTTCTCAGCTTTCTGGCGATCATTTTCCTTTTCGCCATCGGCCTGAGCGGGGGCTGGCTTTACGAAACATACCGGCATGCCGCGGTGGACTCGGCCATTGTTGAAAATGAATATCTCCGGGACCGGCAATGGCTGGTCCGCCATGAGGCGGAAAAAATCATCCAGCTCATTGACTTCCTGAGAAAGCAGCGAGAAAAAGAAGTCAGGGAGATGCTGCGTGAGCGCGTGCTGCAGGCCTATACCACCGCCCTGCACACCTATCAGGAAAATGAGGGCAGACTGCCGGAACCCGCCATCAAGCAACTCATCATAAAAGATCTGCGGGCCATCCGCTTTGATAACGGCCTGGGCTATTATTTCGCCTCCACCTGCGAGGGGGGAGAGGAGATCATGACCGACCGCCCGGAGCTGGCCGGCCGGCAGCTGACCAATGTGACCACCGCCTCCGACGCCGCCACGGTGCGGAGCATGGTGGCCATGGTGACCGACGACGAGGAGGCCTTCTACCAGTATATGGCTCCCGGCCTCAATAATGTTGAGCCGGCCCAGCCCAAACTGGCCTTTGTCAAGCATTTCGAACCGTTTGGCTGGCACATCGGCACCGCTGTTTATAAGGACGATATAACCCGCGATGTGCAGAAGAGGATTCTGGATTACCTGTACAGCATGCAAATAAGTATCGGCACCATCTCCGTCTTTCGCGAAGATGGCATCGCCCTGTTTCATTCCAGCAAGGAAAACATCGGCCGCAACATGTTTTCCTACACCGACGACAAAGGAATGGAAATCTACCGACAGCTCCTCCATGTCGCGCTGAGTGCCGAGGGCGGTCATGTCTCCTCTGCCTGGGAAGATGCCAGGACCGGTGACATTACCCCGAAAATCGCCTATGCCCGGTCATATGCGGATTGGCAGTGGATTGTTGCGGTGGATACCAACACCGCCGACATCCTGCAGTCTCTCCAGCAAAAGAAGAAAATACTGAAGCAGCAGGTCAACCGCTATATCATCAAGGTTCTCATTCTTTTTGTCGGCTTTGTCGGTATTATCATTCTCCTGTCCCACTATCTTTCCAGAAGGCTTGACAGGGAATTCCAGACATTCGCCACATTTTTTCAGGATGCGGCCTCCGGTTACCGGGAGATTGACGAAAAAAGCCTCACTGTCCGCGAATTCAGGAATCTTGCCGGGTCGGCCAACCGGATGATCCGTGACCGCCGGAAAAACGAAGGGGAGATGCTGCGTCTGCGCGCCATGCTTAGCAGCATCGTCAACTCCATGCCCTCCATTCTTGTTGGCGTCGATCAAGACGGCAGGGTCATCCAATGGAACCATGAGGCGGAAAAACAGACCGGCATTACTGCCGCCGCAGCCCTGGGCGGCATGCTGAGCGAGGTCCTGCCGCAACTGGCCGGACAAAAGGAAAACATCCGCCAGGCCATTGAGGAGCGGCAGCCGAAGAAAACGACCAGGGTTGTTGACCAGCGTGACGGCAAGAGCCGTTATGCCGATATCATCGTCTATCCGCTCATCGGTGAGGCAGTGGCCGGGGCGGTGATCCGGATCGATGACGTCACCGAACAGGTGGATGCAGAGACGGAGAAAACCAAGCTGCTCACCCAGCTCCAGCACGCTCAGAAAATGGAGGCCATCGGCGCCCTGGCCAGCGGCATTGCCCATGATTTCAACAACATCCTCACCCCCATTCTCGGCTATGCCGATATGATCAGAAATGAAACCCCGGAGGACAGCCATGTTTGCGCCTACCTCACCGCAGTGCTGAGTGCCGGCAACCGGGCCAAGGACCTGGTCAGCCAGATCCTCTCCTTCAGCCGCCAGCGGGAACAGGAGCGCCAGCCTGTGCACATCCACCTGATTGTCAAGGAGGCGCTGAAGCTGTTACGGGCCAGCATCCCTACCACCATCGACATCCAGACCGACATCGACCAGAAATGTTGCCAGGTGCTGGCTGATCCCAGCCAGATCCACCAGATCGTCATGAATCTCTGCACCAATTCCTACCATGCCATGCGCGCCACCGGAGGAGTGCTGGCGGTCAGCCTGGCCCCCATTGATATCGGACCGGAGGATGCCAAGAATATTTCTCCGGATCTGGACCCCGGCCCATATGTGCATCTGGCAATAAAAGACAGCGGCCATGGCATGGATCATATGACCATGGAGCGGATATTCGAACCGTACTTCACCACCAAAAAGGAGGGTGAAGGCACCGGTCTGGGACTTTCCGTGGTCCACAACATCGTCAAAAGCCATGGCGGCCATGTCACGGCCGCCAGCGAACTCGGCAAGGGGGCAACCTTTCATGTTTATCTGCCCCGTCTCCCGCAGGCCGGCGCCCCGCTTGCCCAGGTACTGGAGACCCTGCCGCTGGGCAATGAAAGGATTCTGCTGGTGGATGACGAAGAGGTCATTATGCGCATGGAGGAGTTGATGCTGACCGATCTCGGTTACCGGGTAACGGCACTGAAGAACAGCGAGCAGGCCTGGCTAACCTTCAGCGCCAGGCCCGATGATTTCGATCTCATCATCACCGATATGACCATGCCGCACATGACCGGTCTGGAATTGACCCAAAAAATTCTGGCGCTCAGACCGGATATCCCCATCATCATGTGCACCGGCTTCAGCGAGCTGGTCAATGAAGAACAGGCCAAAGAGCATGGCGTCAGGGAGTATCTCATGAAGCCCGTCATGAAAAGGGATATGTCCTATGCGATTCGCAAGGCATTGGATGAAGATTGAAGACAGCAGGCCCCTGCAATCATTTCCCCCACCCCTTGCCTTTCCCCGCTTGACCGGCATGCCGTTGACCGGGCAACATCGGCACATGGCCGAAAAACCGTGGCGGCGCCCGGCACAACCATTTGAAGATGCAAAGAAAAAAACTTGTGCTTCGTGACCGCCGTGGTATATCTGCGGGGGATGAAGATATTGTATGCAACCGTCTGCTGCCGCCATCTGTGTTTTCCCCGCGGAGCAAGAATCGATTTATGGGGTGAGGCATGAAACCGCTCATCGACACCCAGGAGTTTCTTTCCCTTTCATCCTTTCTCAACTATCAGCTTGCCGGCGAACCCGTCAACTGGCAGGGGATACTGAACCTGGTGCTGGGAAATCATCTGGCCCTGGACAAGGTCTCCGAGAGTTTTCTCATGGAGGCCCTGGAGTATCTCGGCGAGGCATACGGCAACCAGAAACGCTGGCTGGGCCCCCTTGCCATCCTTCATCCCATCCGCGCCTCCTCCCTGCTGGCCAGGGCTCATGCCCGGCCCAGCACCCTGGATCTGCTCACCGCGCTGCTGCACGACAAGGAAGAGGATCTGACCCCGGACAAATACAGTCCAGAGGCCTGGCGCCGCCTCGATGCCAGGTACCGGCAACTCCTGGAAAAGATCGATTCCCAGTCCAACTGGTTTCTCAACGAACGCATCGCCTTTCTCGCCAAACCCAAGGGCCAGAAGTACACGGAATATCTCGGCCGCCTGCTGAAACAGGCGTGGATAACCCCGGAACTGGCGGTCATCAAGCTGGCGGACCGGCTGGACAATACCCTGGATCTGCGCATCGACCTGCAGGATTTCACCGACCGCGCCCGTTCCTTTCAGGTCATCTTCGATATCCTGTTTGTCAATTCCTATAAAGGGCTGCACCTCGGCCAGTCCCACCCCTCGGCCAGCAAAATCAACGGCGCCATGCGGCTTTTCCAGCTTTATAAAAACGTGGTTTTATTATCCATGCTGCGGGATGAGCAACTTCCCCTGGGAGAGGCGGCGCAGAAACTTTTTTATTCCCTGGCCGTGGCGAGCATCAGGGAGGCCCAGACCATCATGCTGCATATCTTCGCCTATCACCTGACCTCCCCCGCCGATCAGCGCGCCCTGCTGCTCGAAGCCATGGACTATTCCCATGGCGGCGGCTGCGACATCATCAGGGAGCAAGGACCTTCCGTGCTTGACGGTCTGTTCAGGAGACATTTTGTCTATGACAATAAGGAGATGAAAAAGAAAGGCCTTGATAGTCTGTACCAGGACAAAAGACTGATGGCGCTGGTGGCCGTCACCTTCCTGATTATTTTCGCCAACTTCATCAACAACGACGACTATGTGATCAAAGGCATCTCGGCGGCCGGTATCATTGCCCAGCCGTGATCCCGGCCCGGGGATGGCCGCCCCCTCTTGCTTCTACCCCAGCCAGGGAAATAAATCGCGCAGCCGGTCATAGAGGCCGGGAAATTGCCCCTTGAGCCAGTCGGTCACCCGGCTGAGCAGATTGCGTGGGCTCTCGTCAAGGGGCACGGCTTTGCCTGCCAGCTGCAGCTCCAGCCTCTCCGCCCTCTTGCCCGGCGCCGGATGGCTGGCCAGGAAGGAATGGTTATCGCCCAGGGCGGCAAGCTTGCGCAGCGCGGTCACCGCATCCTTTGTTGCGTAGCCTTTGCCTTGAAGAAATGCCAGGCCGTAATCGTCCGCCTCTTTCTCCTCCAGCTGGGAGAACTGGGCGCCCATGAGCAGTTCGGTGAAGGCGCCCAGCTGCGACCTGGCAAGCTCGCCCACCGTGCTGTTCAACGAGGCGATCCCCTTGCGCACCGCACTGGCCGCATAGGCCATCTGGATTTTTTTGCGGATATGGTTCCTGGCCACATGCCCCATCTCGTGGCCGATGACAAAACGCAGTTCGCCATCGTCAAGCAGGTCCATGAGCCCGCTGTAAATACGGATGGTGCCGTCGGCCATGGCAAAGGCATTAACCTCATCGGCCAGATACACCTTATAATTGAAACGGAGCGCCCCTTCCTGCTGATGGTCACCGACCAGACGCTGCAGCCGGCTGGCATAAGGGTCGCCGGGTCCGGCCACTCTCTGCCTGCCGTCGGCATACTGGGCCGACTGCAGCGCCATCTGCCGCACGGCCTCATCCGACAGGGTGACAGCCTTGGCGGCATCGAGTCCCGCCTCGGCCGCCATCCTGACATCGGTATCCTCACAGCCTGCCAGAAAAAGCAGACAGAAACAGCAAAGCATGGTTACCTGGTGCCGCATGAATTTCCCCATCATGATCAATTCTCCGGTATCGTTATCAGCAGGAAAGATGAAAAGCGGCGGCCACCTGCCGGCCGGCGGCCACCATGCGGTTGAATGATTCCACCGCGCTGGCGGTCGGCTCCACCACCAGTTCAATCCCCAGGTCCTGCAGCTCCGCGGCCAGTTGCCCGCTGACCCGCATGAGACCGGGTTTTCCTTTGCCGATGATGAGATATTGGGGCTTGGCGGCCAGGATGTCGGTCACATCATCCTTCTCCACCAGGTGGCCGGCCTTGCGCCACCAATCCGCCACCACCCTGCCGTTGATGATTTTCAGATCAGCATTATAGGCCCTGCCGGCAATAACCATCCTGCCAAACGAGTACTGTTCAATCATCGCCATCACCCTGATACAAATTTTCCCAGGCCATAGACCACACGCCCTATCCTTCTTGCCCTCTCCAACCTCAAGCCGAGCGGCCGTCACAGATCCTGCAGATACCTGCTGCCGTTGAGCTGTCGCATCTGCGCCGCGATCCACCGCCTTCTCTCCATGACATAGGCCGACGGCTTTCCCGCCTTGAGCACCTTGGGGTTGGGCAGCACGGCGGCCAGCAGGGCCGCATCCCATTTGGTCAGCTCCGCGGGCTTCTTGCCGAACACATTTTCCGCCGCGGCATGCACTCCATAGATGCCGTCGCCGAATTCCGCGATATTGACATACACCTCAAGAATCCGCTTCTTCGGCCACAGACATTCCAGCAGCACGGTAAAGTAGGCCTCCAGCCCCTTGCGCACATAGCTTTTCCCCGGCCACAAAAAGAGATTCTTGGCCACCTGCTGGCTGATGGTGCTCGCCCCCCGCAGACGGCCGCTCTTCCTGTTTTTTTCCAGGGCCTTGCCGATGGAGTCAAAATCGAAACCGGCATGGCTGGGAAACTTCTGGTCCTCCGCGGCAACCACGGCCAGCGGCAGGTGGGGGGAAATCGCCTCCCAGTCGACCCATTGATAGCGGATCAGGCGGCGAGAGTCGCTGCCGAAGAGCTGCGCCAGATGGCTTCCCACCATGAAGGCGCTGGTTGGCGGCGCAACCCAGCGCAGGCAGAGGATCAGGACAACCGGCAGGACGACGGCGGCCGCAAGCAGACCGCCGGCGCAGATCATGAGCCTGGCGGCCCAGCCCCGGCCGGCATTTTTCCTTCTTGAACGGCTCCGGGAAAATAAAGATCCGACGGCAGTATCCTCCTCACCGTAATCACCGCTGACAACTCGCAACGCCAACCCCTCAACCGAGAATGGAGATAATATAAACAGCAATAGCGTATTATCAATGGCCGCGCCCATGGCCGGGGGTGGTCCCGCCAAGGCACCATGAGGCAGTTATTGATAAAACGCTATTTTATGAATCTTGATAGCTTCGTAAAAAGTCACAGCACCGAATTTTCATGACGATAAATTAAAAAATTATCATGCACTGTACGGCTGCCGAGTGTTTTTTTTACGAGACAGTCAATCTTTACCCGGAATGCAAGCCGGAGGATTGAAAAAAAATCCGTTTTCCTGCGGTAACAAAAATCAGGATGGCAGAAAGGGCGGACGGCGGATCAAACCTCACCGCCCGCGCCGGCAGCGTCTTCCAGGGGCAGCGCCTCGATGGTCTCGCGCATGCTCTGCAGGTCAGTGAAAAACTGGTCGCTTTTCTCGGCGATCATCTGCCGGGGCAGGCCCTGGTAATAGGCAATGCCCTTGAGAAGATTTTCCGTCATCTCCTGCAGGTAGCCGGGGGCGCGGGTGACGAGTCCGGAGGCGATTTTTTCCATTTCACCGTGCAGATAATCGACAAAAATGCCGATCTCCCGGACAAACATATGCTGCCGTTCCGGCCTGGTCAACAGGGAGTTTCTGCCGTAAATATGCCCCACCATCTCCTCCAGGGTGGCAACCTTGCCGAAATTGACAATGTTTGGCCCGCAGCAGACAGCCGGGTTGGCCGTCGGGTCGATACCGGTGGGCAGGGTGATGCAGCCGGCCAGATCATGGCAGATGCAGGACTTGGTCATCACCCCTTCCTGAATCCTTGCCAGCAGCGGCGGGGGATAACCCTCCTCCGGCAGGTGGGCCAGTTTCTTTTTCTGGTAGGCACGGGAAGCAAGACAGATCGGCCGTTTGGTGAATTCCGTATTGATGGAGATATGGCCTTTGGGACAGGCGGAGCCGGGCTTGCCCTCGCTGATCCGCCGGCGCCTCGCCTCCTCGCTGGCCGAGGTGCGCAGGTTCCAGAACGGGACGCCCAGGGGTGAACTGTCGCTGAGGTAGACATCCTCACTGGTGGCATTGAGCAGTTTCCGCAAATGGCCATCGTCAATATTGATCACCTCGGGAACGAGCAGGAAAGGGGTGCCCCAGCCCGTGCCGTCGACCCCGTAGTGTTGCAGCAGCAGCTGATCCTCGGCGGCGGTGCCGATGCCGCCCTGCACCGTAATGCGGAATTGCTGCGGACTGTCCTGGGCCGGCCGGCCCATGGCGGCAGCAGCCTTGGCGTAAACCGTGTGCAGTTTTTCGCCAAGCTCCTTCTTTTTCTGCTTGAACTCCTCGAGGATTGGGCCGAGGAGAAAGCCTTTTGAGGCAAAGGCATGGCCCCCGCAGTTCAGGCCGGACTCGATCCGGTATTCGGAAACCCACATCCCCTGTTTGGCCAAGAATTTTCCCTGGATTTC
Source organism: Thermodesulfobacteriota bacterium (assembly GCA_040755455.1). GTDB lineage: Bacteria > Desulfobacterota > Desulfobulbia > Desulfobulbales > SURF-16 > SURF-16. The sequence goes on from JBFMAY010000002.1 coordinate 170,230, forward strand.
CGCCGAGCGGTAATCGCTTACCTTGAGAACGATCTTCTTCTTGCTGATCCCAAGCCGGTCCGGGAAAAAATCCTCAAACGAGGCCAGGTAACTGTAGAGGCGCTTATTGATGCCGGCCGAAAAGACAATGGAGGAGCGGACCGTGCTCAGGGCATAGCCCCGCAGGGCCGCCATGGCATCGGAAAATTCCGGCCCCAGCTCCTTGCCGCGCAGATAATTGACCCGGTCGAGCTTGGTCATGATGTTGACGTCAATGGTGCCGGGCACGGCATGTTCCCGCAGTATCTGCTGCAGCCTGGCCTTCTCCGCGGCATCGCCGGTGGCCAGCATGACCCGGTAGTCCTGTTTGATCGCCGCGCCCTCGGGCAGCATTTCGTAATAGCGGGTGATGTCGCTGGCCGGCGTGAAAGGAGCAGCCTGCAGCTCCCGCACCTGTCGCTGGATCAGGCGGTCGAGCAGATTCAGGTAGGCGGTGATGCGCAGCGCCCGGGCGTCTTCTTGCCGGCTGGAAATTTCCTCATAGGGTTCTCCGGCCTTCTGGCAATGGTACTTGCGCATCTGCTCAATCAGCAGATCATCAACCAGCGAGATGACCGAGCTGATGCCGTATTTTGCCACGCGCAATGGCGTATCGATGGTAAACCCCGTCCCCATCACAGGGATATGAAATGTATGCGCACTCCCGAAAACTGAACTTGCCATGTCCCTTGCAACGATCCCCGCATGAAGTAGTGAAAGTGTTAGCCGTATGTCGCAACCCTTATTTATACACCGGTATAGACAATGATGCGATAAAATAAGGATTAAATCAATAGCAGGTTGGGCGGGAAATCTCAAAGAAAATATGCAGAGAGGGGCCTGATTTATTTCGTACCCGGCCCTTCATCCCTCAATCCGCCCCAGGGACCGCATAGGCCGAGGAGCCTCTGATCAGGCTGGTGGCGATCATGGTCAGCACCAGCACCAGGATGCCGATGATGAAAAACGACCAGCGCAGGCCGAGAAGGTCCATGGTGAAACCGGCGCCCAGGGAGCCGCAGAAGACCCCGACACTCATGGCCAGGCTGAAAACGCCCATCATGGTGCCCTGGCCGTACTGCCGTCCCTCCTCCGTGGCAAAGGCGCCAAGGGTCGGCCAGATGATCGCCTCCCCCATGCCGAGCAGGACAAAGAGCACCAGCAGCCACCAGAAGCTGTCCGCCAGGGGAACCAGACACATGACCGCACAGATGACCAGGCAGCCGATCAGCAGCATGCCGGTCTTGTCCCGGCGGTCGGCCATTCTGCCGAAGGGCATCTGCAGCAGGGCATTTACCAGGGTCCGGCAGGCGATGACAATGCCGATCTCCATGCCGCTGGACCCAAACCACTGGTGCATGAGCAGCGGTAGAAAGGCCATGGTCGGCACCATGATGAGCATGGTGGCCATCCTGGCCAGCAGAATGCCGCCGGTTCTCCGGTGGGTAAGCATGCGGCGCAGGGCCTCGATAATGCCCATGCGGCGGATGCCGAGATCCCTGGGTTCCGGCGCCGGCAGCTGTAAGCATACCAAGATCATTGCCAAAAAACTCAAGCCGGCCATGGCGTAAAAGGCGGAGGCCATGCCCCACAGGTCGGTAAAGAAACCGCCGAGCAGCGGCCCGCTGCCGATGCCGGTAAAAATGGCGATATGCAGCAGCCCCATGGAGCGGCCTTCCTGGCCCACCGGCGACATATCGCTGACCCAGGCCATGGCCACCGGCACGATCATGGCCGACCCCACGCCATGAAAGGCCCGGATGACAATAAGATTAAGCACCGAGGTGGCCTCGGGCATGGCCAGGCCCACCAGGCCGTAAACCAGCAGGCCGCAGACCAGAAAACCCTTCCGGCCCCAGCGGTCGGACAGACTGCCGACAATGGGCTGGAAAATGCCGCGGGTGATGGAAAAGGCGGCGATGATCAGGCCCAGCGCCACCCCGCTGGCCCCCAGGCTGGTGGCAAAGACCGGCATGACCGGCACGATGATGCCGATGCCGAGCAAAGCTATGAAGATCGATAAAAGAAGGGTGACGAGCAAATGCCCCTGCATGGCGGATTGTCCTTTTCCCGCCGGCTGCGCCGTGCCAGGCGGGCAATGACCGGGAAAGAGCTTTACCCATGGCAAGGAAACCCATGGGCAGAGCACGATAAAATGGCAGCTGTTTTTATTGAAAATACCACATTCTGGTCCCAACTTCGATCATTAGTCTCTTAATGACCTAAATGGTGAAACAAAAAAAGATTACTGTGGTCTGAACAGTTACACGCAGGCAGCAATCCCTGGACTTTGCCGGCTACCCGGGCTGAATGTCTGGCAGGCAATTTTTATGTTGGTACAATTTCCCTTTCGCGCCAAGAACTGTTACAGTGGCCGTGGCCCCGGGCCCATCGTTTTTCCCCTGCCGCCATGTGCAGAAGGGTCCATGCATCACAACCGCCGGAGAGAGACCGCATGACAACGCCGCACGCCAAAAATTCCATGCTCTGCCCGAACTGCCGCCGCCTGATCAGCCGCGACGAGAGGGCCTGCCCATACTGCGGCACGGGAAGGCCCGGTTCCTGGTGGAAAAATAATCGTTTCACCGCGGGCTTGGCCGATGAAAGCCGGATCATCAACCTGATCATCGCCGCCAATATCGGCATGTACATGCTGTCCCTGCTGCTCAATCCGCGCAGCGCCGGGCTCGCCTTAAATCCCTTTGATTTTCTGTCGCCGAGTAACAGAAGCCTGCTCATCCTGGGCTCCACCGGCACGGTGGCCATTGCCGAACTGCATCGCTGGTGGTCCCTTGTCTCGGCCAATTATCTGCACGGCAGCCTGCTGCATATCGTATTCAACCTCATCGCCCTGCGGCAGATCGGCCCCCTGGTCCTGCGGGAATACGGCCTCTACCGGATGTTTGTCATCTATACCATGGGAGGGGTGGCCGGTTTTTTCCTCTCCTTTCTGGCCGGCATTCACTTTACCATCGGCGCATCCGCCGCGGTGTGCAGCCTGATCGGCGCCATGCTCTACTACGGCAAAAGCCGCGGCGGAACATACGGCCGCAACATCTACAGCCAGATCGGGGCCTGGGCCGTCAGTATCTTTGTCTTCGGGCTGATCGTGCCGGGCATCAATAACTGGGGACACGGCGGCGGCATGGCGGCCGGGGCTCTGCTCGCCTTTATTTTGGGCTACCAGGAGCGGAGACGGGAAAATATCAGCCACAAATTCCTGGCCATCGGCTGCGCGGCCCTCACCGCCGTGATCCTCTCCTGGGCCGCCCTGAACGGCATCCTTTTCCTCTTGCTGGCCTAGCAGGTTGCCTTCCTTTTTCTTGGCGACAGCTGCCTGATGAATAATTTCCTGTAAAAATTTTCTTCCCTTCTCCATAAAATGATCTTAATATCGTCTCTTGCACACATTACCTTCTTCCAGCAAAAATTCTGCAGATGTGATTTTCGTTCTTCACCGATACGGGTTCCTGTGGTGATCATTTGGCTGCCTGCCGCAGCCGGAGCCCCTGGCATGGACCATTACCCCTGTTATCCCATTGCATGACACCTATATTGTTGCAGCGCATATCCCGAGTCCTTCCCTGGCTCATCGGACCTCTTTATTGCGGCGTACTGGCCCTGTGTCTGGGGCAGGACGCCAACTGGGACCTGCGCAACTATCATTTTTACAACGCCTATGCCTTTCTGCACCAGCGGCTGGACTATGACGTGGCTCCGGCCCAGGTGGCGACATACTACAACCCGCTGTTCTATATCCCCTTTTATGAGGCGGTGTTGCGCCTGCCGCCGATGCTGGTCGGTTTTCTGCTCGGCGCGCTGCAGGGCCTCAACTTTCCGCTGCTGTTCGCCATCGTCCGCAACGTCATGGCAGGTGAGCCAGCCACTCCCTGGTGGCGCGGTTTTCTCATTGCCCTGATCGGCGTGCTGGGCGCCGCCAATATCTCCGAGCTGGGCACCATGTTCGGCGACAATCTGACCAGCCTGCTGATCCTGGGAGCGCTCTGGTTGCTGCTGGCCAACTTCCGTAAGCTGACTGCGCCGGGGATGCCCGGCGCGCTGTTGCCCGTCATCACCGCCGGCATCATGATCGGCCTGGCCGCCGGGTTGAAACAGCCGGCTGCCGCCTTTGCCGTGGGCTGGTGCGTGGCCATGCTTTTCCTGCCGCTGCCCCTTGCGCAGCGGATCAAACTGGCCTTTGTGTTCGGGGTGGGGGTGCTGGCCGGCATAGCCGGCAGCGGCGGCTACTGGCTCTATGAGATGTGGAACCGTTACGGCAATCCGCTTTTCCCGTATTTCAATCACATCTTCCAGTCGCCCATGGCATCCATCGCCGATTACCGGGACGCCCGCTTTCTGCCGGGCAGCCTGGTCAATGCCCTGCTCTTCCCCTTTATCATTGTCCTGGACCCGCACCGCACCGCGGAAATCCCCTTCCGCGACCTGCGTTTGCCGCTATTCATGGTGCTGCTGGCAGCAGCCGGGCTGTACGCCTTGCTCACCAAGGTCAGGGGCCGCTTGGCGCCATCAGCCGCGCCGGCCGCTCCCGCTGTTGCCCTGGCCCGGCACAAAAAACTTTTTCTGCTGATCGGCAGCCTGGTTGCCTATGCCGTGTGGCTGAAGATTTTCGCCATCTACCGCTACCTGATGCCCCTTGAGATGCTGGCCCCGCTCGGCATCTGGCTGCTGCTCGATACCCTGCCCTGGCGGATGCCGGCAAAAAATTATGCGGCCCTGGGCTGCCTGGTCCTGCTGCTGGTCACCCTGCGGCCCGGCAACTGGGGCCGGATTTCCTGGGGCGATGACTATTTCGGGGTCAAGCCGCCGGCGCTGGCCGATCCGGCCCGTACCATGGTGCTCATGACCGGGGTTGACCCCATGGCCTATGTCATCCCCTTTTTTCCTGAACCGGTGCGTTTTCTCCGCATTCAGAGCTATTTCACCGGGCCGTCCGACACACCCAACGGGTCCGATCGTCTCATGCAGCGGCTGATCGCCGAACATCGCGGACCGCTCTTTGTGCTGTACCGTATTTATGAGGAAAAGCAGTGCAGAAACGCTTTGCAGGATTACGGGCTGACCATCGACAGCAATGATTGCCGGGCGTTCACCCCTCATATCATCGAGGAATATCAACAGTTTCCGCTTATGTTCTGCGCCGTGGCGCGCACCGATACCTTCAACAATAACCAATAGAGGAAAAAACAAATGATGCAGGGGGTTTCCGCAACTTTCTCCCAACGTATTGCCGTGCTTGTCCCATGTTACAATGAGGAAAAAACCGTGGCCCAGGTGGTGCAGGACTTTAGCAAAGTCCTGCCGCAGGCGAAGATCTACGTGTACGACAACAACTCGAAAGACCAGACCGTCCAGCGGGCTGCCGCGGCCGGGGCCATTATCCGGACGGAAAAACACCAGGGCAAAGGCAACGTGATGCGCCGCATGTTCTCCGACATCGAGGCCGATATCTATGTGCTGGTTGACGGCGACAACACCTACCATGCCCCCAGCACCCCGGCCATGATTGACCGGCTGCTCAACGAACAGCTGGACATGGTGGTCGGCTCCCGGCTCACCGCCCATGAGGGGGCGGCGTCCTTCCGCCGCGGCCACCAGTTCGGCAACCGGCTGCTCACCGGCTTTGTCTCCCTGCTGTTCGGCCGCAGCCTGACCGATATGCTGTCCGGCTTCCGCGTCATGTCACGCCGCTTTGTCAAATCCTTCCCGGCCCTGTCCAAGGGATTCGAGACCGAGACCGAACTCACCGTGCATGCCCTGGAGCTGCGGATGCCCATCACCGAAATCGTTACCCCCTATGGTTCCAGGCCGGCCGGCTCGGAAAGCAAACTGAACACCTACCGGGACGGCCTGCGTATCCTACTGACCATCATCAACCTCTTCAAGGAGGAGCGGCCCCTGGCCTTCTTCTCCATCCTTTTCGCCCTGCTGGCCAGCTTCTCGATCATTCTCGCCGTGCCGCTGTTCATCACCTACGCGGAAACCGGCCTGGTGCCCCGCTTCCCCACCGCCCTGCTGGCCACCGGCACCATGCTGCTCGCCTTTCTCAGCCTGACCTGCGGCCTGATCCTCGACACCGTCACCCATGGCCGCCGTGAGCTGAAGCGCCTGAGCTATCTCTCCATTGCCGCGCCGGGGCATGAATGATGACGGCAGGGGCAACAGCATGGTGACGGAATTCTTCAAATTCTCCCTGGTGGGCACCCTGGGCTTTGTGGTGGACGCCGCCAGTCTGCAGATCCTGGTCAGCCTGGCCGGCATCAACCCTTACCTGAGCCGGCTTTTCTCCTATCTGCTCGCCGCCACCACCACCTGGTGGTTCAACCGGCGCTTCACCTTTGCCGCCGGCAGCGACGGCTGCTGGAAGGGCCAGTGGCTGCGCTATCTGGTGGTCAACGCGGCGGGCGGCGGGGTGAATTACGGGGTCTACGCCCTCTGCCTCTTCCTGTCGGAGCTGGTCCGGCAGCACCTCTACCTGGGCGTGGCGGCCGGCTCCATCGCCGGTCTGGCGGTCAACTTCACCGCCTCCCGCTATCTGGTCTTCAGGAGGCGCAAAACGGCCTGATTTTGCCCGTATTCCTGATAATTGCTGCACATTTCCCTCATTCCGGTTTATAGTGGCCCCATGATAAAATTCCTGTGAACCTCTGCGCATTTCCCGGGCAACCTGGTGAAAAAGTACCTTCCCCTCACTTCCCTGCTGCTGGCCGCCATCCTTTACTCCACCGTGGCCAGCGCTTTTGCCGGCCTGTATCCCGATCGGAACGCTGGCAATGTACCATGCAGCGCCTCTGCCGCCGGCTTTACCGACAAAAGGGAAGCGGCCGCAGACCGGCCGGCAATGGACACCACCTTTCATATCCCCTTGCTTGGCGACCGCGACGCCGGCAGCTACTCTTTACCGATGCTGGCCGCGATCCTTGGGCTGGTGGATGGTTTCAACCCCTGCGCCATGTGGGTGCTGGTTTATCTCATCTCGCTGATCATGGGCCTCAACGACCGCAAAAAGATCTGGCTGCTGGTCGGCTCTTTCCTCATGGCCTCAGGAGTGCTCTATTTTCTCTTCATGACCGCCTGGCTCAACGCCTTTCTCTTCATCGGCTATCTCCGGCCGCTGACGGTTTTGATCGGCGTCTTTGCCCTGTGGACCGGGATCAAAAACATCCGCGAGTTCATCGCGACCCGCGGCGCGGCGGTCTGCAAGGTAACGGACGGCGCGGCCAAACAGAAAACCATGGGCAGAATCCAGCAGCTGGTCTCCTCGCCGCTTACTCTCGCCAGCATCTTCGGCATCATCGTCCTGGCCTTTGCGGTGAATTCCATCGAGTTCCTCTGCTCAGCCGGCATACCCGCCATCTTCACCCATGTGCTGGCCCTCAGCGCGGCAGATGCCATGCACTATTACGCCTATATCCTGCTCTATGTCTTTTTCTTCATGCTCGATGACCTGCTCATCTTCGCCAGCGCCGTTTTCGCGGTCAACTCCGCGCTGGGCGAAAAATACAGCGGATACTGCAAGGCAGCGGGCGGCATCATCATGGTGGTGCTCGGGGTGCTGCTGACCTTCTTTCCGGACATGCTGCGCTGAGGGGGAATGCACGCCGGCAAATTATAACCTTGCCTGACGACATCCGGATGGAGTAAAAATAGTGAAACGACACCTAAACAATGCGCCCGACATGCGGCACTGAGAGAAGGAAACCATGAAAAAAAATCAGGCCCTCAAGATTCTGAATCCTGTTCTGGGCACTCTTGTCCTGAGCCAGGCCATTACCAGCTCGCTAAAGGATTTTCTCCCCAAGGAACTCTTTGAGGCCGTTCATGGCGGTGGCGGGGTGCTGCTGGTCTCCGGGGTGGCCCTGCACCTCTATCTGAACTGGAGCTGGGTGCAGGCCACCTATCTGACTAAAAAGGATCTGCCGTCCTCGTAGACCAGGGAGGCGGGTGGTAATATTTTTTTGGCTTTTTGGATGGGAGGTCGGGGGAATACCGTCCAAAATTTATGACAGGTTGCTCTTAAAAAGAACAGGGAAGACAAGGGCGTCAACAAGGGGGGTGCCCTGAATCCCATCCAGCACCAGGTCGGGTGCCCTTGTTGACGCGCCAATTAGAAATGGACAAACCAGCGGACATAGACGTAATCGGGGTAAGCGCCATAGACATCCCGGCTGCTGCCGTGATAGAGAAAGGCCCCGGCGCTCACCGTCATCTCATCACCGGCGCTGTATTCCACCGACGGGCTGACAAAAAAGGATTGATCGTTGAGACTTTGCACGACAAGGCAGTAGACGGTCCACAGGATCCGCGGCTGGAAACTGATGCTCACCGCCAGGTCATCGCTTTGCGTCTCATCGCTGAAGCGGTATTCACCTAACACGGTAAGCGAATTGGCAAAACCATATTCCGCCCCGGCAATGAAGTCGGTGTGGCGGTTGCCGGTGGCGTCATCATGAAAGCTGCCGCCTTCGCTGCGCAGCTCGATGCCGGTGGCAAAAAGCTCCCCTTCCACCTCCCAGCCGATGATGTCCAGCCCCGCCTCATTGTCATAGAGGCCGACCAGGGCCACATCGGCAAAATCCAGATAGCCCTTGATACGGGCCTCCCCCTTGTCCCGGGACAGGGTGCAATCAAAGCCGGCCAGCCGGCTCACGGCATACTCATAGCGCAGGGCCTCGGTGCCCGGCCGCTCCTGCGGTTCCACGGACTGGGAATTAATGGGGTTGAAGATGTCGATGGGGTTCCACACCCGGCCGACGCCGAGCGGAATGCGCTGGCGGCCGATGGTCCAGAAATGGGTTTCGCCGCGGTACTCCAGGTAGCCGCGATAGATTGAGGTGTCGTCACGCAGGCTGGATGGCCGCTCGATATAGGCCGCCTCATTGTCGATGATGAGCCGCGCGGCAAAGGCCTCGTACTGCTCATGCTGGACGGTGATGTCGGCCCGCAGCCGGTTGTAGTCGACAAAATGGGCATCCTCGGCAAACCCCACGATATTGGTGTTTTCCAGGGCATAGTCCGGGATCAGGGCCAGCAGTCCTGCTGCGGCCATGCTAGCCAGGAAACTCATCCGCCGCCACCTCACCGTCTTTGAGCAGGATGGAATGTTTCGCCTTGCCGATCACCAGGGGATCATGGGAGGAGAAGATAATGGTGATCCCCTCGTCCTCATTTAACGCCTGCATCATGTCCATGAGGCCGGTGGCACTCCTTGAATCAAGATTGGCGGTGGGCTCATCGGCTAAAATGAGCTTGGGCCGGGAGGCAACGGCCCGGGCCACGGCCACCCGCTGCTGCTGCCCGCCGGAAAGTTCCCCCGGCAACTTGTCGAGCAGCTCGGCAATGCCCAGCTTCTCGGCCACCTCGCGGCTGCGCTGCTCGCATTCCCCGCGGCTGCGGCCCTGCAGCTGCATGACATACTCGATATTTTCCCTGGCGGTCAGCACCGGGAGGAGGTTATAGGCCTGGAAGACAAAACCGATATGGTCCCGCCGCAGCCGGGAAAGAAACTTCTCCTCCACCCCGGTGATTTTCTCGCCGTCAAGCAGCACCTCGCCGGTGGTTGGGCTGTCCAGGCCGCCCATGATGTTCAGCAGGGTGGTCTTGCCGCTGCCGGACGGCCCGTGAATGACCACGAATTCCCCCCGGTTGAAGGTGAGGCTGATATCGACCAGGGCACGCACCTGCACCTCCCGGCCGGGATGAAATATCTTGCTGATCTTTTGCACGTCAAGGAAGGGTTGGGTCATAATGTATATCCAATGTCATTGGGCATCGCAGGGATAGTTCGCATATTAATGATAGAGGTTGGGCATAACGATAAATTCATGCAATGTGATGTTTGCAAAACGATCAACCAATCCCAGCCATTGTTGAGCAACCATTCTGCCGGCATCATTTACAATCATCGCCCATTGTCGATTTTGCCGAACAAATGCAGATAATTTCTGGTGCACATGGTGATAAAATACATTCCCCTCCGTAAATAATTATACCGTATTGAACGGCGGTGATGGATATCGGGGTTGTATTGCATAGCCCCCCTTACACCCGGTTGATCGCCTCAACGGGGTTGGCCTTTTTCAACAGATGCAGGGGAAACAGCACGCTGACAAAGGTGGCCAGCATAACCGCGATAAAGGCGGTGATAAAATACTGGGCGCGGATGACGGCATGGGTGATGACGTCCATGCCGAACTCCTCCAGGCCATGGCTGAAGATGGTCAGATCAAGGCCCTGCTGGTAAAAATAAAGCAGGGTCGCGCCGCCCGAGAGCGAGCCGGCCACAAAACCCGTGAAGCCCAGGATGAATGATTCGGTGAAAATGATGCCGCGCACCTGGGCAAAGGAGGTGCCGATGGCCAGCATGATGCCGAATTCCCGCAATCGCTCAAGCACCGACACCAGCATCACCCCGAAGATGCCCAGGCCGGCCACGCCGAAGATCAGCACGCTCATGATCAGATTAAAACCCTTCATCATCACCCGGCCCTGCATGAGGGCCGGATAGAGTTCATCCCAGCGCAGTATCTGCAAGGTGCCGAAATGCTGACGCAGGCTCTGCTGCACCGCCGGGATATCCTTTTCCGCCTGGACAATGACGCTGATCTGGCTCACGCCCTCCGGGGTGGCAAACAGCTCCCTGGCCTTGTCCATGGCGATGAAAACCGCGGATTCGTCCAGGGCCATGTTGTTGGTGCGCACAATGCCGCTAATGGTGAGCGCCACGGCCGCCACCTCATGGGCGCTGTTCTGGGCCGAGACAATGAGTTTCCTGCCGATCTTCACCTTGAGCTTTTCCGCCAGCCTCGCCCCGACGAGCACGCCCTTGTTTTTTGCGCCAAAGCCGTACTCCCCCTCGATCAGATAACCGTCAAGCCGGCCGTGGCTCTTTTCCGCGGCCAGGTCAATCCCGTAGATCATCACGTTGCGGGAATAATGGGCCGTGGCCGCCAGCCCCTCCTGGCGCAGGCGAGACACATGGCTTTTCACCCGGGGATCATTGGCAAGGAGTTCGGTGATATCCCCATCCCGGCTGATTAGCCGGTGCAGACCGGGGTCCTCCCGAAAGCCTGCGGCAAAAAGGGAGAGCTGCCCGGAATCGCTGCGGATGGCATTGCCGATCATCTGTTCGGTCATGCCGTCATAGATGCCTTCCATGAAGAGCAGGCCCCACAGGCTCATACTGATCATCACCACCACCAGCACCGAGCGGGAGGCGCGGCGGGCCAGGGACGCCCAGGCGATGCGGCAGGAGGTTCTAAACATGATGGATCGCCTCGATGGGCCGGAAATTGTTGACCTTGCAGATGGGGTACAGGGTGGCACTCACCGACAGCACGAACATGATGGCCATGTCGCGCATGATGACCAGCGGGGCAAAATCGGTGGGCATGGCGGTGAGCGCCAGGCCATACTGCTTGAACTGCTCCTCAAAGCCCGAAAAAACAATGGGATGGATATGGAAATAATAGGCAAGGCTGCCGCCGATCACGCCCCCCAAGAGGACGCTGACCAGGCCCAGCAGGACGCTTTCCAGCAGCAGCATGGCGAGCACCTGGCCGGGCGTGGTGCCCACCGCCCGCAGGATGCCGATTTCCCGCACCCGGGCATAGATGACGAGCAGGGTATAGATCATCACCACAAAAAAAATGACGATAAAGATAATGGCCAGGGTGATGTAGCCGAAGATGGAGTCCACCCGCATGGCCTGAACCAGCCCGGCCATGGTCTGCTGCCAGGCTGCCGCCTCGTAGTCAGGGCCCAGGCGGGCGCCTATGGCCGCGGCCAGGGTCTCGGCTTCCTCCGGCCGGACCGGCTGCACGATGAAATGGGTGGCGTAATTTTGCGCGGCCATCACCCGGTCGAAATAGGGCTTGGCCACAAAGGAGGCCCGTGAATCAAAATCAAAGAGCCCGGTCTGAAAGATACCCTTTACCGTCAGGTTGTCGGCGGCAAAGGAATAATCGGCGCCGGTGCCGACAAAGGCCAGCTGGTCCCCCACCCCCACCTTGAGCCGCCTGGCCAGTTCGCTGCCCAGGTACACCCGGGCATCATCAGCGGATGTCAGGTAGCTGCCCTGCTTGAGGGAGGCGGCCAGCCGGGAAATGCCCATCTCCTTTTCCGGCTCAATGGCGGTGAGCATGCCGCCCACCGCCTTGTCTGCCGAGGAAAAAAGGACATAGGATTCAAAACGGGCGGCAAAAACCGCGATGCCGGGGAAATCACGCAGACTGGCGCTCACCTGCCCGGCCTCAAAGATCAGGTTCTCCAGGCTCGGGTTGTCCCGGAAATCCCGCTGGGTGATCTGCAGGTAGCCAGGATAGATCTCCACGCTGCTCTGGATCAGGCGGGCATGGGAGCCGTCCATGTAAGCCGTGGCAAAGACCAGCAGGGCCGTGGTGCAGGCCAGCAGAACCACCGTGATGATGCTGCGTTTGCCGTAGGCGAAGATGTTTCTGACCGCGATTTTAAAAAACATGGTTCAGCGTTCCAACGATCAAACGTTTAAGCGATCAAGCGTTTCAGCGTTCCAACGTTTGAGCGTTGAAACGCTGGAACGTTCTCCTTAATCCGAAAAGCGCTGCAGGGCCCGCTTGCTGAAATACTCCTCAGCGATTGGTACGTCAAAGGCCGCCTCGGTTATTTCGATGATGGTCCGGTTGCCCGCCTTTTCCGGATCATGGGGGATCATCACCCAGCGGGAGGGATAGAGGCGGTCGCCCAGCTGTTTCACCTCGGTGTACTGCAGGGTGCGCACCAGCAACCCCTCTTCATCAAAATAGCGGACGCTTTTCGGCAGCAGCTCCTTTTGCGCCACCTCCATGACCAGCCGGCCCCACACCACCGCAGCCTCGGGCCGGGGCAGCAGTTCAATCTCATAGCTATCGACATTCTCGGTGGTGATCCTGGCTTCATAATCCCGGCTGATGGAGCTTTCCCGCACCAGGTCGTCATTGGTGAAATCGGTGCCCATCCAGCTCTGCAGCATCATGGAGGCGGGGATCTTGATGATCTTTTCAATGCGCGGCACATACTGCCACATGGCATCGTCAATCTTGAGAAAGGTGATGCCGTAATCCTTGCCCGGATAGGTGATCTTGATGAAGCTTTTCTCGTTGCCCACAGAATAGCTGTCCATCTTCATGGTGCGGGTGGCGCGGCTGGTGGTGATGATCATGGAGATCTTGAGCACGGCGGTTTTGCCGTTTAAACGCTCCTCCACCTTTTTGATGATCTCCCGGGCGTCATCCGCCGCCGGCAGCGAGGTGGGCAGGAGGCAGAGGCAGCACAAAAAAAAGGCACGGGTCATCATGAAAAATGATGCGGCCCGTGCCCTCTTGCTCTGCGTTGTCAGGTTCATCAGAATATAACACCTGAAAAACAGCAGCCTGTCAACCCCAATGCTAATGCTTGAAGGAGCGCTGGCCGGTGAATTTCATAGCCACCTGGGGATTGGCCTCGTTGCATGCCTCAATGGTTTCGAAATCCCGCATGGAGCCGCCCGCCTGCAGGATGGCGCCCACCCCCTGGCGGATACCCACATCGGCCCCGTCGCGATACGGGAAAAAGGCATCGGAGATCATCACCGAACCGGGCAGGCCGGCCCGGTCCTTTTTGGTCTGGCTGTCAATGGCCTCCTGGTCCGCCTTGTCGCGCTTGCCCTGCTCGATCTGCAGCACCATGTCGGCATAGGGGATACCCAGCTTGTCAAAGCAGAGAATATCGGCATACTTGATATAGGCCTTGTGCACGGCGATCTCGGCCACGCCCACCCGGTCCTGCTCGCCGGTGCCGATGCCCACGGTGCAGCCGTCCTTCACATAAATAACGGAGTTTGAGGTCACGCCATGCTCCACGGCCCAGCCGAACAGCATGTCGTCAATTTCGGCGGCGGTGGGCTGGCGCTCACAGCGGTATTCCTTGCCCTTATAGGTGGTGACCGCGTCTTTGAGATGCTCGGGTTTGCGGATGGAGTTGACCGCGGACTGCTGGGCGATGATGCCGCCGTCGATCAGACTCTTGAAATCAACGAAACGGAATTTTTCAAAGTCGGCCAGCCGGTCGATGCGGGCCATCTTGATCACCCGCAGGTTCTTGCGGGCCTTGAGGATATCCAGCGTCCCCTCCTCAAAATCCGGGGCGCACACCACCTCCAGATAGTTGCCGCTGAGCAGCTCTGCCGTGGCCTTGTCAATGGGCCGGCTCATGATCACGGCCCCGCCGAAGGCGGCGATGCGGTCGGCCCGGTTGGCCCGGTTATAAGCGTCGGCCAGGGTCTTGCCGTAGGCCGCGCCGCAGGGGTTGTTATGCTTGAGGATGACGGCCGCCGGCCGGTCCATGAGATATTTGAGGATATTGAGACCGTTGTCGATGTCGGTGAGATTGATCTTGCCCGGATGTTTTCCCACCTGCAGCATGTCCTCCACGCTGATACCGCTGACCAGGCCGTTGCCCGGTTCGATAAATTTGCAGTCGCCCAGCATCAGGTTGCCGTTGACCAGCTCGTAGAGGGCGGCCTCCTGGTCCGGGTTCTCGCCGTAGCGCACCCCTCGCTCATCAATGGTGCCGTCCTCCATGGGGATCTTCCAGGTCCTCTTGCGATAAACCAGGGTCTGATCGCCAAAGGAAATCTTCATCTCCATGGGGAAATGATCGCCTAAAATCGTTGTGTACATCTTTTTCAAATCCTGTGCAGCCATAGCTCTCCTCTCTCGTCATAAGGCAACGGACATGCCGTTGCCGCTGTCCTGTATCTGGAACGTTGCATCCCAGTCCTTGCGGACCGGGTCATATCCTCTGCGGCAGATATCGGCGCACACCTCCTGCATGGAACGGTGATCGCCGACGGAAAATTGCTCGCCTGTCAGCTCCGGGTTGGCATAGCCGCCCGGCGCGGTGCAGGAGCCCGCGGAATAGCGGGTGGGGCCGAGACCCACCATGCCGTCCCGGAAGCGGGCCTCCTCCCGGGTTGACAGCAGAAGCCCCACATCCGGGTCAAAAATACGCAGGCTGAAAATCAGCTGGCTCAGCATGCGCTCATCCACTTTGACCAGCGGCTGAAAGCCGCCCTCCGCCGGCCGCAGGCGGGGAAAGGAAACGGTGAGCGCCGTGCGCCAGTAATGTTTGCGCAGCCAGGCCAGATGCAGGCCCAGGGCCAGACCCTCCAGCCGCCAGTCAGCCAGGCCCAGCAGCGCGCCGATGCCCACCTCACGCATGCCGGCGGCCGCGGCCCTGGCCGGGGTGGCCAGCCGGTAGTTGAAATCACATTTTTTGCCGCTATGGTGCACCTGGCTGTAAATCCCGCGGTCATAGGTCTCCTGGTAGACGGCCACGCTGGTGATGCCGGCGCTGAAAAGCCGGGCGTATTCATCCTCTGCCAGGGGCTGCACCTCGATGGAGATGGCGGCAAAGCGGTCGCGCAGCCGGGTAGCCAGCTCCGCCAGATATTCCACCCCCAGCCGGGCCGGGGCCTCGCCTGCCACCAGCAGAATATGCTTGAAGCCCCTGCCGTGCAGAATCATGGCCTCCTGCTCGGCCTCCGCCATGGTAAGCACGCGGCGGTCTATCCTGTTGCCCGCGGAAAAGCCGCAGTAGGCACAGCGGTTAATACAGAAATTGGACAGATAGAGAGGGGCATAAATCTGGATGGTGCGGCCGAATCGCTTAGCGGTTATCCGGGCGGAATGGGCCGCCAGCTGCGGCAGCAGGCCGTCCGCCGCCGGCGACAGCAGGGCGGCAAGGCCGTGGATATCCAGCCGGTCGCTCCGCAGGGCGCGGTGCACCTCGGCTGGATGGCAATTTGCCGTCAATAGCTGCTGCAGTTGGCTAAAATCAGGTATGGTAAATTCTTCTAGGGTCATCTCTTCCATCAACACGAGTTGTCAGCGCAGGAAATCAAGGCCTGTCTGCGGGGAAGAGGCGGCAGCCTCCGCGCGCCGCGCGCCAAGCCCCGCTTCAAAAGCCTCGCGGCCCGCCTCCACCGCCATGGCAAAGGCCCGGGCCATGCGCACCGGATCACCGGCCACGGCAATGGCCGTATTGACCAGCACCGCGTCGGCACCCATCTCCATGGCCTGGGCCGCATGGGAAGGGGCGCCGAGGCCCGCATCCACCACCACCGGCACCCTGGCCTGCTCAATGATAATGGCAATTTGAAAAGCGGTGAGAATGCCCTGATTGGTGCCGATGGGTGAGCCGAGCGGCATGACCGCCGCCGCGCCGGCATCCTGCAGCCGCAGGGCCAGCACCGGATCGGCGTTCATATAGGGCAAAACGATGAAGCCTTCCTTGACCAGGATCTCGGTGGCCTTGAGGGTCTCCACCGGATCGGGCAGCAGGGTGCGCGGGTCCGGGGTCACCTCAAGTTTGAGCCAGTCCCCGCCGCCGGCGGCCCTGGCCAGCCTGGCCAGGCGCACCGCCTCGTGGGCGTCCCGCGCCCCGGAGGTGTTGGGCAGGAAGAGAAATTTCCTGCGGTCCAGGACACTCATGATGTCATCCTCGGGATTGGCCAGGTCCACCCGGCGCAAGGCCACGGTGACCATCTCGCAACCTGAGGCCTCCAGGGCCTCTTTCATCACCTGTGGCGATGAGAACTTGCCCGTGCCGCCGAACAGCCGGGACCGGAAAGTCCTGCCGGCAATGGTTAACATGTCAACCGCCTCCTACAAAACGTATCAATTCCAGCCTGGCGCCCTCGGTCAGCACGAAGGTCTCATACTCATCTCTTTTGATGATGACCCCGTCACATTCGACAAAAACCGTGTCAGGCTTGACGCCCAGCCCAGCGAGAAAGGCGACAAGGGTGGTGCCGGGCCGGATCTCTTTTTTTTCATCGTTACAGATTATCTGCATCATTCCTTCTGTGCTCATCAGCTCAATAGCTTATCAACTCTCTTCATCCACCCCCAGCAACAGGCGCAGCACCTGGTTGGCCTGATGATGGGCGGCAATGCCCACCCTGGGCGCCATCAACCCCTGGTTGGGGCCGACCTCGGCCTCCGCGTCGCCCACCAGGTACACGCGGGGATAAATCCGGCGGGTGACAATGCGGTTATTGTCGCCGAAACCGGCCATGCCCGAGGCCCCCACATAGCCGACCCCGGCAAGTCCCGTCAACGCGGCCCGCAGGGCGGCAGGCTTCATCACCGGATCGTCAAAGCATTCCACCAGCACGTCAACTCCCTTAAACAGCAGAGGAATGCGTTCTTCGCTCAGGCGTTCGGTAATGGTTTCCAGGCAGACGTAAGGATTGATCCGGAGAAGAGTGCCACGCAGAGCCACAGTTTTAGGCAAACCGATCTGATCGGCAAAATAATACTGCCGATTGAGATTGCTCAGTTCCACCACATCATAATCGGCAAGGAGCAACTTGCCAATACCTATTCTGACCAAAGCTACGGCAACAGCGGAGCCGAGTCCGCCCAGCCCCATGATCCCTACCACGCCCTGCTGGATGCGGGCCTGGATTGCCGCGCCGTGGCGCATGGCAAGCACATCCTCAATTTCCTTCCTGTCCGGCACCCTCTCCTCCAGCTTAAAACGAGATAGATAATACGCTGCCGCCGGAAAAGCGACCTGTTTATCATGCATTTTTGCATCGTTATACCAGGTTCTCGGCAAAATGCCAGTCAGGAAAATAACATGACCGCGCCTGGCGATGGCATAAAAATATCCTGTCGCCGGAAGTAGACACTTTTTACCTCTTGCCCCCCGTGCATTTGCTTGAACTTCCTTTATAGACATGATAAGTAGCATGGCGAAGCAAAAAAAATGGCCGTGTCTGTTCGCATCCTTCCGGGACACCGCCCACTGAAACCGCTGGGCTAAGGAGTACGACGTGACGAAAGTCAGTGCAAAAAAGAAACAATGGCTATCGGGCAACGAGGCGATTGCCCGGGGGGCTTGGGAAGCCGGGGTGACGGTGGCCTCAGGCTATCCGGGCACCCCCTCCACGGAAATCCTGGAGAATCTCTGCACCTATAATGATGTCTATACCGAATGGGCCCCCAACGAAAAGGTGGCCCTGGAGGTGGGCATGGGAGCATCCTTTGCCGGGGCCCGGGTGCTGGTCACCATGAAGCATGTGGGTCTCAATGTGGCGGCCGATCCCCTGTTTACCGCCTCCTACACTGGTGTGCGGGGCGGCATCGTCATCATCACCGCCGATGACCCGGAGATGCACAGCTCGCAGAACGAGCAGGACAACCGCAATTATGCCTGTGCCGCCAAGCTGCCCATGCTGGAGCCGTCCGACCCGGCCGAGGCCCTGGAGATGCTGAAACAGGCCTTTGCCATCAGTGAGGAGTTCGACACCCCCGTGCTCCTGCGCACCACCACCAGGGTGGCCCATGTAAAAGGGCTGGTCGCGACCGGCAAAAGAAAAAAAGGCCCGGTCCCGGTGGCCATCGAAAAGATGCCGGCCAAATTCGTCATGCTGCCCGGCAACGCTCGCGTGCGGCGCCGGGCCATTGCCGAACGCATGGCTAAACTTGCCGCCTTTGTCGAAACCTTTGCCGGCAACCGCATTGAACCGGGAGACAGAAAACTGGGTTTCATCACCGGCGGCGTTGCCTACCTTTATGTAAAGGAGGCCTTCCCCAAGGCCTCGGTGCTGAAAATCGCCACCACCTGGCCGCTGCCGTTTAACCTGATCCGCGATTTCGCCAGCCAGGTCGATGAGGTCATGATCGTCGAGGAGCTTGATCCCTTTCTCGAAACCCACATCAAGGCCAGCGGCATCGCCTGCACCGGCAAGGAGAAGATTCCGGCCATAGGCGAGCTCAATCCCTTTATCATCAAAAAGGCCCTCGGCCAGGATACCGGAGAGATCTTTGCGCCGGTTGAAATCCCGCCCCGGCCGCCCAATATGTGCCCCGGCTGCCCGCACCGCGGTCTTTTCTATAGTCTGGCCAAATATGACGTTTTTATTTCCGGCGATATCGGCTGCTACACCCTGGGCTTCCTGCCGCCTCTGTCCGCCATGGACTCCTGCGTCTGCATGGGCGCCAGCATAGGCGTGGCCCACGGCATGGACAAGGCCCTGGGCGACAAGGCCCTGGGCAAGACGGTCGCGGTGATCGGCGACTCCACCTTCATGCACTCGGGCATTACCGGCCTGGTCAACATGGTTTACAACAAAAGCATGTCCACGGTCATCATTCTTGACAACCGCATCACCGCCATGACCGGCCACCAGGCGAACCCGGCTTCCGGCAGCACCATCACGGGAGAACCGGCCAACGCCATTGATCTGCCCGAGCTGTGCCGGGCCATCGGCGTGCGGCACGTGCGCACCCTCAATCCCCACAACATCAAGGAATGTAAAAAGATCCTCAAAGAGGAGATAGAGCGGCCCGAACCGTCCGTCATCATCGCCCAGGCGCCCTGCGTTCTCCTGCCGGAGGAACGCAAAAGACGCAAAATTCCGCTTACCAGCATACTGGACAACTGTACCGGTTGCGGCACCTGCCTCCGCCTGGGCTGCCCGGCCATCAGCTGGGTGCCGCTGACCTCCGAGGAAGCCAAGAAACTGGGGAAAAAGGAAAAGCAGAAAGGCCATGCCCGTATCAGCGTGGAGATGTGCAATGGCTGCGGCCAGTGTCTGGCCGTCTGTAAATTTAAGGCCATCGGCAAAGCGGAGGATAACAAATGAAACCAAGCGGCAACATTCTTTTCTGCGGGGTTGGCGGCCAGGGCATTCTGCTGGCCAGCGAGATCACCGCCTTTGCCCTGCTTGCCTGCGGCCTGGACGCCAAGAAAAGCGAAGTGCACGGCATGGCCCAGCGCGGCGGCTCGGTGGTGGCTCATCTGCGCTATGGAAAAAAGGTCCACTCCCCGCTCATCGATCCAGGCCAGGCGGATTTCCTGGTGGCCTTTGAAACCATGGAGGCGGTGCGCTATCTGCCTTTTCTGAAAAAAGACAGCAAGGTCATCGTCAATACCCAGCAGATTGCCCCGCCGTCCGTGGCCACCGGCAAGATGGCCTATCCTGCCGATCTGCTGTCGCAGTTAACCAGCCGTGGCCTGGCCGTCTATTCGCTGGATGGTTTCAGCATTGCCAAAGGGGTGGGGGAAATCAGGACGGCGAACCTCGTGCTGGTGGGGGCGCTGTCAACCTTTCTGCCGGTCGGCGAAGAGGTTTTTCTTGCCGTGCTGCAAGAGAAAATCCCCAGAAAACTTGAGGAAAACATAGCGGCCTTCCAGGAGGGCCGCAAGATCACGGCATAGTATGCAACACCATGTGGAGACGGAACAATGATATATAACGAGGAATATGAAACATTGCCGAGGGAGGCCCTGGAGGCCTTGCAGCTGAAAAGACTGCAGTCCCAGATCGAAAGGATCCATGCCAGAGTCCCTTACTACCGGGCCAAGATGGATGAAGCGGGCGTGGCGCCCGGTGACATCAAAACCCTGGCCGATATCCGCAAGCTCCCCTTTACCACCAAGGAGGACCTGCGCAAGAATTATCCCTTCGGGCTTTTCACCGTGCCGCTGGAAAGGGTGGTGCGCGTCCACGCCTCCTCCGGCACCACCGGCCAGCCGACCGTGGTCGGCTATACCAAGCGTGACATCGGCATCTGGGCCGAACTCATGGCGCGCTGCCTGACCGCCGCCGGGGCGACCCAGCAGGACATCATCCATAACGCCTATGGCTACGGCCTGTTCACCGGCGGCCTCGGCGCCCATTACGGCGCGGAAACTCTCGGCGCCACCGTGATCCCCGTTTCCGGCGGCAACACCAAGCGCCAGATCATGCTCATGCGTGACTTCCGCTCCACGGTGCTGCTCTGCACCCCCTCCTATGCCCTGAATCTGGCCGAAGCCATGGTGGATATGGGCATTGATCCCAAGGAGATGGCGCTCAAGGTCGGGGTCTTCGGGGCTGAGCCGTGGAGCGAAAACATGCGGGAGGAGATCGAAAAAAAGCTCGGGCTGAAAGCCATTGACATTTACGGCTTAAGTGAGATAATCGGACCAGGCGTGGCCATTGAATGCGTGGAGGAGCAGCAGGGACTCCACATCATGGAGGATCATTTCCTGCCGGAAATCGTCCATCCCGAGACCTTTGACCCCCTGCCGCTCGGCGAGAAGGGGGAACTGGTATTCACCACCCTGACCAAGGAGGCCTTTCCGCTCATCCGTTACCGCACCAAGGATTTCTCCCGACTGATCACCGCCCCGTGCTCCTGCGCACGCACCTTCTACCGTATGGAGAAGGTGACCGGCCGCTCCGATGACATGCTGATCATCCGCGGGGTCAACGTGTTCCCGTCCCAGATCGAGCATGTGCTCATCAGCATCAAGGGGGTGGAGCCCCATTACCAGATCATCGTCGAGCGGGAGGGCACCCTGGACACCATGGAGGTACAGGTTGAGGTCAGCGACAGCATCTTCTCCGACGAGGTAAAAACCCTGGAAGGACTTACCAAAAAAATCCAGAACGAGATCAAGGACCTTCTCGGCGTGAGCTGCAAGGTGAAACTTGTTGAGCCGAGATCGATCCAGCGCAGCGAGGGCAAGGCAAAAAGGGTTATTGATAACCGCAAGATCTAACAGGCGTTGCGAGACTACCCGCATTTGCGCCCAAGGCAGCTTCTATAAGAAAAGCGAGGAACCTATGAAAGTTGAACAGATAGCTATCTTTTTAGAAAACAGATCAGGCCGGATGGCTGAAATAACCGGGATTCTGGCGGCAAAGGGCATTAACATCCGCGCCATGTCCCTGGCCGACACCTCGGATTTCGGCATTTTGCGCCTGATTGTCAATGATACGGAAAACGCCCGCAAGGTATTGAAAGAAAACGGCTTCACCGTCGGCACCACCAACGTGGTGGTGGCCGAGGTGCAGGATAAACCGGGCGGACTGGCCAGGGTCCTGCAGATCATCAAACAGGCCGATTTAAATATTGAGTATATGTATGCCTTTACGCAGAAAAGCGGCGAGACTGGGCTTATTATTTTCCGCTTCGAGAAAATCGATGCCGCCATTGATGTCCTGGTCAAGGCCGGTGTCCGGCTGCTGTCCGGGGAAGAGGTTTACGCTATCTAAAAAATAGCTTCATTATTCAATTGACAAAGGAGATGAACATGAAACGAATTTTTCTTTCAGCCGTTACCCTTCTTGCTCTGTGGGCTGTGGCAATGGTTATTGCCCTGCCGACCGCCGCCCAGGCAAAAACGATCAAAGTTGGCGCCATCCTGGCGGAAACCGGCGGGGCTTCATTTCTCGGCGGTCCTGAGGCGAGAACCGTCCGCATGCTGGTGGATAAGATAAATGCCGCGGGCGGGGTGAATGGCGACACCATCGAGCTCATTGTCAAGGACTCGGCCAGCACGCCGGAAAAGGCCATCTCCTTTGCCAAACAGCTTATAGAAGAAGAAAAAGTGCTGGCCATCCTCGGACCGTCCACCAGCGGCGAGACCATGGCTATCAAGCAGATCTGCGAGGACTCTAAAACCATTCTCCTGTCCTGCGCAGCGGCCGAGGTTATCGTTAATCCCGTGGGCCGCTATGTTTTCAAGACTCCCCAGAAGGACAGCGATGCCGCCAAAAAAATCTATATGGCCATGCAGAAAATGGGCATTGCCAAAATAGCCGTGCTGGCGGACAATACCGGTTTCGGCAAGGCGGGCAAGGAACAGCTTGAGGCCATTGCCCCTGAATTCAAAATCCAGATCGTGGCGGCCGAGGTATATGACAAGGCGGCCACCGATCTCGGCGCCGTCATTGCCAAAATCAGCGCCAATAAGGATGTCCAGGCCGTGGTCAACTGGTCCATCGTTCCGGCCCAGGCCATTCTTGCCAAAAACATTCGCCAGGCCGGCTGGGATGTGCCCATTTTCCAGAGCCATGGCTTCGGCAATATCAAATATGTCGAGGCTGCCGGCGTAGCGGCAGAGGGGATCATTTTCCCGGCCGGACGACTGCTGGTGGCTGACACCCTGCCCGCCGACCATCCGCAGAAAAACGTTCTTATCCAGTACCGGGATGAATATGAGGCAACATTCAAGGAACCTGCCAGCACCTTCGGCGGCCATGGTTATGATGCGATCATGATCCTGGTCAATGCCATGAAAGCGGCGGGCAGCAATGACAGCGAGCAAGTCAGGACCGCCATCGAAAACATGAAAGGCTTTGTCGGCACCGGCGGCATCTTCAACTTCAGCGCCGCAGACCATAACGGCCTGGATATTGATTCATTTGCCATGCTGACCGTCAAAGACGCCAAGTTTGTTCTGTACACCAAGTAACTGCAATCGTAAGACAAGAAAAAGGGGAGTGCCTGCACAGCGGCAATCCCCTTTTTTCTCCCTGCAAACCAGGAGAGCCACCGCTTTTCCAGAGCTGATGATGCCCCAATGACCTCGCAACTTTTCTGTCAATATCTCTTTGCCGGTATCACCTATGGCAGCATTTACGCCATCGTGGCCATCGGCTTTAACATCATTTACAACACTACCGGCATTATTAATTTTGCCCAAGGCGAGTTTGTCATGCTCGGCGGCATGATTGCCATCTCCCTGCATGCCATGCTGCCCCTGCCGCTGGCCATCGGCCTAGCCGTGCTCATCACCATGATCATCGGCGCCCTCATTGAAATCATCTTTATCCGCTGGCTGAAAAATCCGTCCGTGCTGCGCATGATCATCATCACCATCGGCCTTTCCATTCTCATCCGGGAAGCAGCGCTGCACATCTGGGGAGAAGGGGTACGCTCGCTGCCCTATTTCAACGGCAATGAGATCTCCACCGTTCAGCTCATGGGCACCAACATCTCCCCCCAGGTGTTGTGGGTGATCGGTATCTGCGCAGTCATCGTCGTGCTCCTCAGTCTTTTCTTCAGATTCACCTCCCTGGGCCAGGAAATGCGGGCCTGCGCCGCCAACCGGCTGGCCGCCACCCTGTGTGGCATCAGCACAAAAAACATGGTGACCTTTTCCTTCATGCTCAGCGCGGGTATCGGGGCCCTGGCCGGATGCGTGGTCTCCCCCATCACCTACACCCAGTATGATGGCGGCACCGCCCTGGCGATCAAGGGATTCACCGTGGCCGTACTTGGGGGACTGGGCAACAGCATGGCCGCCGTCATCGCCGGCATCCTGCTGGGTATTATCGAGTCGTTCAGCGTATCGGTGGTGCCGCTGGCTTTTCAGGATGCCATTTCCATCGCCATCCTGCTCACCATTCTCTTTGTCCGCCCCCACGGCTTATTCGGCAGCAAAGAGGCGGCAGGACTAAAGGAATTCTGATGAAAGCCCGTAAATATCTTCCCATTCTCATCCTGCTGCTGGTGCTCGCCGGCGTGCAGCAGCTTACCCGGATGACGGGCACGGCCTACTTTCTCACCCAGATGACCATGACCGCCTATTACTCGCTGCTCATCATCGGCCTCTGCCTGGTGATGGGTTATGCCGGCCAGATCTCCCTTGGTCATGCAGGATTCTTCGCCATCGGCGGTTATACCTCCGCCGTGCTGACCACCTATGACCTTGCCCCCCTGCTTGCCAAGGGCAACGGCGTCATCAGCTTTCTTGCCACCTGGGGACTGCTGGTGTCCCGCGACAACCTGTACGGCGAGACCCTGCTCTCGGTGAACCCGTGGCTTGCCTGTGTGGGCGCCATTATGCTGACAATTATCATCGCCTTTCTCATCGGCATGCCGGTACTGAAATTAAAGGGACACTATCTGGCCATGGCCACCCTTGGTTTCGGCATCATTATTTACCGGGTAGTTCTTGCCACCGAAATCTTCGGCGAAGCGGACGGCATTTCCGATGTGCCAGGCTTCCCCCTGCTGCCCGGCATCATTGTCAGCGGCGATTTCAGCAACCGGGTACAGAACTATTACATTGCCTGTTTGCTGTTGATCACCGGTTTCGTCCTGCTGCAGAATCTCATTGACTCACGGGTGGGCAGGGCTCTGCGGGCCATCCATGGTTCGGAAGAGGCGGCCAACGCCATGGGAGTGGACACCGCGCGCTACAAACTCTACACCTTTGTCTTGAGCGCCGTTTTTGCCTCCATCGCCGGTATTTTCCTTACCCATTACAACGGCGGCATCGGTCCTTCGGAGGCCGGTATCATGAAATCTGTCCGCTATGTGGCCATCGTCGCCATAGGCGGCATGGCGAATCTGTGGGGGGCGCTGGTCATGGCAGCCGTGCTCAATTTCCTCTCCCTGCGGGGCATGTTCGGCTCCTATGATGATGCGGTTTTCGGCGCCATCCTCATCCTGATCATGCTTTTCGCCCCGCATGGCCTCCTGCGCCTGCAGGTCTGGCGCTTTTTCAAAAAATCTTCGACCGACACCTGAAGCGGCTATAAGGTTATTTGCGATGACACTCTTAGATATTAAAGATGTCAATAAACATTTCGGCGGTCTGCAGGCAGTCAGCCAGGTAAGCTTCAGCGTGCGACAAGGAATGATTAAATCCGTGATTGGCCCCAACGGCGCCGGTAAAACCACCCTTTTTAATCTGATTGCCGGCAACCTGCCCCTCAGTTCCGGCCAGATTTTTTTTAACGCTAGACCGATCCATGGGCTCAAACCCTATCAGATCGCCCGCCGCGGCATCTCCCGTACCTTCCAGAACATGAAACTTTTCCCGGGCATGACCGCCTTGGAAAATATCATGGTTGGACGCCATACCCGCAGCCGGGCCGGATTTATCGGCGGCATGTTCCATTTTCCCGCCAGCCGCAAAGAGGAAAAAGCCATCCGCGACAAATCCTGTGAGCTGCTGCATCTTCTTGAAATCAGTCAATATGCCGATGTGGAGGCCTCCAGTCTCGCCTTTGGCCAGCAGCGCGCCGTGGAATTTGCCCGGGCCCTGGCCTCGGAGCCGACGCTCCTGCTGCTTGATGAACCGGCGGCCGGATTAAATATCTATGAAACAGCGGAAATCGCCCGCCTGATCATGAAAATCAAAGCCCAGGGCATCACGGTTCTCCTTGTTGAACATGACATGTCCCTGGTAATGGATATTTCCGATGAAATCGTGGTATTAAATTTCGGCCAGAAAATTGCCGAGGATCTACCCAGCGCTATCCAGCAGAACAGGGAAGTCATTCAAATCTATCTGGGTGATGCGGATGCTTAAAATCAAAAATCTGGAGGCGGGGTACGGCAAGCTGCGGGTGCTCAAACGCATATCCATGCATGTCAACCCCGGCGAGATCGTCACCATCATCGGGGCCAATGGCGCCGGCAAGACCACCCTGCTCTATACCATAGCCGGGATTATTAAAGCGTCCGCCGGTGCTATTCAACTGCTCGACAACCCCATCAACCAGATTAAACCCGAAAAGATTGTTGCCGCCGGCTGCTCGCTCGTGCCGGAAGGCCGGCAGGTCTTCTCCACCCTTTCCGTGCGGGAAAATCTTATCCTGGGCGGCTACGTGCAGTATAAGAAGAACAAGGTGAATACCGATGCGGAGCTGCAGCTTATCTATGATGTTTTCCCGGTGCTGCAGGAACGGCAAAAGCAACTGGCCGGCACCCTTTCCGGTGGGGAGCAGCAGATGCTCGCCATGGGCCGGGCCCTGATGGCCAAACCCAAACTCCTTATGCTTGATGAACCGTCAACCGGTCTTGCTCCTCTTATTGTCAAACATATTTTCCAGATTATTCAAAAACTGCGTGAAGCGGGCAACACGGTGCTGCTTATCGAGCAAAACGCCAAGGCGGCTCTTGCCATTGCCGATCGCGGCTATGTGCTGGAAACAGGTAAATTTATTCTGCAGGGGCCATCAGAAGACCTGCTGGTCAACAGAGATGTGCAGCGCGCCTATCTTGGCCGTGAGGTAGCTATTTAGGGTGCTGGCTGAGATATCCACCATCGTCCGTTTTACTATGGAGGTTGAACATGTACTGGGATAAAGCAAAAGAATGCATGGCAAGGGAGAACCTGGAGCAGCTCCAGCTTGAACGGCTGCAGTCCACCCTTTACCGCGTTGCCACCCATGTCCCCTTTTACCGCAAAAAATTCAAGGAACTGGCCATTGACCCGGACGGCTTTAGTTCGCTGGACGAACTGCGCAAATTGCCGTTCACCACCAAGGATGACCTGCGCAGCAATTACCCTTACGGTCTTTTCGCCGTACCGCTGCGCGACGTGGTGCGCCTGCACGCCTCATCCGGAACAACGGGCATGGCAACGGTGGTGGGCTACACCAGGAACGACATTAAAAACTGGGCTGATATGGTGGCCAGAATTTTGACCGCTACCGGGGTTGATGCGGATGATGTGGTGCAGATAGCCTTTGGCTATGGATTATTTACTGGCGGCTTCGGTTTGCATTATGGCGCCGAACGGGTGGGGGCCTCGGTTATCCCTATTTCCAGCGGTAACACCAAGCGCCAGATCCAGATTCTGCAGGATTTTAAAACCACGACCCTTGTCTGCACTCCGAGCTACGCCCTGCTTCTTGCCGATACGATGATCGAGATGAACATCAACATCAATGCCCTGCATTTGCGATACGGCCTCTTCGGCGGTGAGCCCTGGTCCGAAGAGATGAGGGCGGAAATAAAAAACAAGCTCGGCATCATCGCCACCGACAACTATGGCCTCAGTGAGGTGATGGGGCCGGGTGTTGCCGGGGAATGCCAGCATTGCAATGGCCTCCATATCAATGAAGACCATTTTATTGTTGAGGTTATTAATCCGAATACCCTTGAGCCGGTGGCACCGGGTGAATTGGGTGAGCTGGTTTTCACCACCATCACCAAGGAAGCCTTCCCCGTCATCCGCTACCGCACCAGGGACCTGGCCAGGCTGATTACCGAACCATGCCCCTGCGGCCGAACCTTTCACCGCATGACCCGGGTGATCGGCCGTACCGATGATATGCTCATCATTAAAGGGGTCAACGTGTACCCCATGCAGATCGAATCGATCCTCATTGATATCGAAGGAACCGAGCCACATTATCAGATTATCGTCGAACGCGAGGGCCGGCTTGATAAGGTGACGGTACTGGTGGAAGTCGTTGAATCGATCTTTTTTGATCAGATGAAAAAACAGAGACAGTTCGTAGAACATATCAAAAAAAGATTGGCTACGGAACTCGGCATCGGCGTTGATGTGAAGCTGGTGGAGGAAAAAACTTTGGAACGCTTCGAAGGAAAAGCAAAACGGGTGATTGATAAGCGGAAATTATAAATAAAAAACCCCACATTTGCAGGTGGGGTTTTTTATTTATATTATATTTTTAAAAAAGAGTTAGATCTTTTTTACGTTGGCAGCTGCCGGGCCTTTCTGGCCATCAACAATGTCAAATTCAACACGCTGCCCTTCGTTTAATGTCTTAAATCCTTCCTCTTTAATCGCTGAGAAATGTACAAAAACGTCATCGCCATCTTCGCGCTCAATGAAGCCGAACCCTTTTGATTCATTGAACCATTTCACTTTACCTTGTACCATTACTGCTCCTTCATTCCTATGAGGAATCATTGAAAATAATTAACGTTTACAGATTTCTCATAGTCACACAGTTTGACTATCCTTTTTTAGTGAGGATACGACCAGAAACTCTGACTAAAAAAAACTGTACCACTAACGTATATATCAAATAACAAAAGAATGCACGCAAGGCAATATTTTCTTTACATTACCACAAAAAAACAATCAATGTTACCTGCATACCAGGCGGTGGAAGTGAAAAACCGCGCATGATCTATTCTATCGCCAATAAAAAAAGCCCGGAGCAATAATCCCCGGGCTTTTTTATTGTCACAAGATGTAGGCTGTGAAGATCAGTTATTGGCCTCTCCCTCTTTGACATGCTGATAATTTACCAGTTCGAGAATCGCCATCGGCGCGGCATCACCATTTCGGTTGCCAGTCTGGATAATTCTGGTGTAACCGCCTTGACGGTCCTGATATTCAGCGCTCAGTTTATCAAACAGCTTAGCAACAACCTGTGCGTCACGGATAAATGCCAAAGCCTGTCTACGGGCATGCAGATCACCGCGCTTGGCCAGGGTTATCATTTTATCGGCAACCTTCCGCACTTCTTTTGCCTTAGGTGTTGTTGTAACGATGCGCTCATGCTCGAGTAAAGAAGTCACCATGTTACGAACCATTGCCTTTCTATGGGGTGTAGTTCGTCCGAGTCTTCTTCCTGAATTCCTATGCCTCATTGCAATACCTCTTTATTCTTCCTGATCATCTACTGATGCAGCCGATGCAGGAGGTTCCCATTTGTCTATCTTCATGCCAAGAGAAAGGTCCATCTGTTGCAGAAGCTGCTTGATTTCATTTAAAGACTTACGCCCAAAATTCTTCGTCTTCAGCATTTCCGCTTCGGTCTTTTGAACAAGTTCACCGATATAGGTGATTTGCGCATTACGTAAGCAATTTGCCGATCTTACGGAAAGCTCCAAATCTTCCACACTCTTTGAGAGATGCGGATTAATTGATTTAATTTCCCGAACATCAGATTTTTCTTCTTCTGTCTGTTCAATCTGATCTTCGTTAAAATTAATAAAAACGGTCATCTGCTCTTTAAGAATTTTTGCCGCAAATGCAAGAGCATCTTCCGGTTTCACACTGCCGTCGGTATGAATTTCCATCGTCAGCTTATCATAATCGGTACGCTGTCCAACGCGAGCCTGGCTAACAAGGGTTTTCACCTTATTAATCGGGGTAAAAATGGCATCGATCGGAATCACCCCAACACTTTGCTCCTCGGTCTTGTTTTTTTCTGCCGGAGAGTAGCCTTTGCCCCATTTTACCTCTAATTCAGCGATGAAATGGCCATCACCGGTAATGGTGCAGATATGTTTTTCAGGATTCATTACTTCAACCGCATTAGCAGTAATAATATCGGCTGCCGTAACATTTCCTTTTTCACGCTTTTCTATTCTTACCGTGGCAGAATTTTCCGTATTGAGCTTTAAACGTACTTCTTTTAAATTTAGAATAATCTCTGTCACATCTTCCAGGATACCGGGAAGAGTTGAAAATTCATGCAGTGCACCATCAATTTTTACTGAGGTAATGGCAGCACCTTGGATAGAGGATAAAAGTATACGTCGCAATCCATTGCCAATAGTGGTCGCAAATCCTCTTTCCAGAGGCTGGCAGACAAATTTGCCATAATTGTCACTATGAGTTTCATGATCTACTTCCAAGGGATTGGGAGCTATCAGATCATGCCAATTGCGATAAAAAGGAGTCGATTCTTGTGTCAAGATTTCCTCATTTGCCATCTTATTTCTCTTGCTGTATTTTCCAAATAAAAAAAGGGGTTAACCGATACTATTTGGAATAGAGTTCAACAATCAGCTGTTCCTGAATCGGCATCGTGATTTCCTGACGATCTGGGAGCGCTTTCACCTTTCCAGTGTAATTTTTCTGATCCAGTTCAAGCCAGTTAGGTACACCACGCCTTGCAACTGCTTCAAGGCTATCATTAATTGTTTCTATCTTGCGGCTTTTTTCACGGATAGAAATCACATCATTCACAGAAATAAGAAATGAAGGGATATTTACGGTTTTACCATTAACTTGGATATGATTATGCTTAACCAATTGGCGAGCCTGCGTGCGTGATGATGCATAACCAAGCCTGAAAATGGCATTATCTAAGCGCCTCTCGAGAAATACCAGCAGGGTTTCGCCCGTCACGCCTTTAGCACGTTCAGCCATTTCAAAATATCTTTTGAACTGACCTTCAAGCATTCCATAAATACGACGTACTTTCTGTTTTTCCCTTAATTGAATCGAGTAATCAGAAACTTTTCTCATTCTCGCCTGGCCATGCTGGCCTGGGGGAAAAGCTCTCTTTTCAAATGCGCATTTATCAGAATAGCACCTGTCCCCTTTCAGAAACAGCTTTAATTTTTCTCTCCGGCATTGCCGGCACACTGCACCTCTATATCTGGCCAATTTTTACCTCCGTTATCACTGTTCAATAACGTTGCAGGTCGCAATATTATATTAAAATTGAATTAAACTCTTCGTCTCTTTGGAGGCTTGCATCCATTATGTGGTACAGGCGTGACATCACAGATCCTGCTTACTTCAAACCCCACAACCTGTAGTGCCCGTATAGCAGCCTCACGGCCCGGCCCAGGCCCGGTAACATTGATTTCAACCTTACGCATGCCATGATCCATAGCTACCTTGGCCGCCGTTTCAACTGCATTCTGAGCTGCAAAGGGAGTACTTTTCCGTGAACCCTTAAAACCAAGAACACCTGAACTTGACCATGAAATAACATTACCCTGTTTGTCGGTAATAGAAATCAATGTATTGTTGAATGTGGATTTGATATGTACAATCCCTTCAGGCACATTCTTCTTTTCTTTACGTTTCGTTTTCTTTTTCGGACTGGCCATTTATATCTCCTGTTCAGGTCCGTTGATATTCGCAATCAGAAAGCTGTTATTTTTTCCGGGCACCAGCTGCACGCCGAGGACCTTTCCGTGTCCTGGCATTTGTTTTTGTCCGTTGTCCTCGACAGGGAAGTCCGCGACGATGCCTAATCCCACGATAACAGCCTAGATCCATCAACCGCTTGATATCAAGGGCAACCTCACGTCTCTTATCGCCTTCAACTGAATAACCGTCATCCATTATCTTCCTAATGCGGACAGCATCATCATCTGACAGGTTATCACTGTTAAATGTATAAGGCATCCCGACTTCATCAAGAATTTTCCGGGCGGTGCTGCGGCCAATACCAAAAATATAGGTAAGGGCAATTTCCATATGCTTATTTTTAGGCAAATCAACGCCTGCTATGCGAGCCAAGGTCTACCTCCTCATTATATTTTCGACTATCCTTGCCGTTGTTTATGCTTCTTAACCTTACAAGAAACTCGCACAACACCTTTGCGCTTGTAAACCTTGCAATCACTGCATATTTTTTTTACCGATGTACGAACTTTCATGATTATTCCCTGCGGTTGTTTCTACTTTGACTTCTTGCCCTGAATGTAACCCTCCCCCTGGTCAAATCGTAGGGTGAGAGCTCTACTGTTACACGGTCACCAGGCAAAATCTTAATGAAATGCATCCTCATTTTACCTGAAATATGCGCCAGGATCTTATGGCCATTATCTAACTCAACCCGAAACATCGCGTTGGGTAATGGTTCAATAATTGTTCCCTCTACAGTAATGGCCTCTTCCTTAGCCATAAAATTTTGCCTACCTCACTAATAATCAAATGAAAACTTTTTAAAAAGAACTGCAACCTGAAAGCCACGAATGGCTTTCGGACGAAAAATGAATTTATTATTATAACCTACTTTTAAAAAAATTCCACTGTTATTATTTTAAATTTACTTTACAGGCCATGGCTTAATATATGCGGCCCGTTTTCCGTTACGGCGACGGAATGCTCAAAATGAGCGGAAAGCCTTTTATCAATGGTCACCACCGTCCAGCCGTCTCCAAGAATCTTTACTTCATGGGCTCCGGCATTGACCATGGGCTCTATGGCAAGCACCATCCCGGCCAGCAACTTAGGTGATCTGCCGGCCCTCTTGTAATTAGGTATCTCCGGGGGCTCGTGCAAATGTTGACCGATGCCATGACCGACAAACTGACGGACAACAGAGTATCCTTTTTCCTCAACATAAACCTGCACAGCTTGGGAAATATCGGAAATTCTGTTACCTACTTTTACCTGCTCAATGGCCTTATATAATGACTCCCGGGTAATTTTTAGAAGATTTTCCGCTTCTGGATCAATAATACCTACCGGTACAGTGATCGCCGCATCACCATAATAGCCTTTATATTTAACACCAAAATCTATACTGAGGATATCCCCCTCTTTCAAAACTACTTTTCGTGAAGGGATGCCATGCACAACCTGATCATTTAATGAGACACAAAGGCTGCCAGGGAAACCTCGATAACCTTTGAAAGCTGGAACTGCATGATGCTTCCGGGCAAATTTCTCAGCCAGTTGATCAAGTTGTAATGTGTTTACTCCCGGAGCGACATATTCCTGCAACATACACAACGTTTGTGCTACTATCTGATTGGCCTCTTCCATGATCTGCAATTCGGAAGCAGACTTCAATATAATTGCTGAAGTCATACGGCTTTTCCTGAGCTATCTCCTGCCCTTGATACGACCAGACTTCAAAAAACCATCATAATTTCTCGCAATGGAATGTGATTCAATTTGCGATAAAGTATCAAGAGCAACACCGACGACAATCAGCAGTGCTGTCCCGCCGAAATAAAATGGCACATTCAGTTTACTAATCAGCACGGTTGGCAGCACACAGACCAAGCTGACATAGATGGCACCGATAACGGTCAATCGGGTAATCACCTTGTCAATAAACTCAGCAGTTTTTTTCCCTGGCCGTACCCCTGGAACAAATCCGCCATGCTTTTTCAAATTCTCTGATACATCAATCGGATTAAAGGTAACAGCGGTATAAAAAAAACAGAAGAAAACAATTAAAGCTACATATAGTAGGGTGTGCAAAGGACTGCCCCATGCAAGCATCGAGGTCATTTGCTGCACCCAGTCAATTTTTATGAAGCCGCCTATGGTTGCGGGAAACATCATAATTGAAGAGGCAAAGATCGGCGGAATAACACCAGAAATATTTATTTTAAGGGGCAAATGCGACCGTTGCCCTCCATACATCTGTCTGCCGATCATTCGCTTGGCATACTGTATGGGTATGCGGCGCTGAGATGTTTCAAAAAAAATGATGATAGAAATAACAGCCGCCATCATGGCAAGCAGAATAGGCAAAAATATCAATGTAATTTCACCTGACCCGACCATTTTAATAGTGTTGACGATGGCGGCCGGCATCCTAGCCACAATACCAGCAAAAATGATCATCGATATGCCGTTTCCGATGCCGCGTTCCGTCATCTGCTCACCAAGCCACATGATAAAAGCCGTACCGGATGTTAACGTCAGCATGGTCATGATGCGGAATTGCCATCCCGGGTTTATGACGATCATTTCACTGCCGACTGGAGCAACCATGCCTTCAAGACCAGTGCTGATCATCAAAGATTGGATAAGGCTTAGTCCAACAGTGGCATATCGGGTGTATTGCGTAATTTTTCTGCGCCCCGCCTCACCTTCTTTGGATAATGCCTCAAGCTGGGGTACGACAACGGTCAAGAGCTGAAAAATAATGGAGGCACTGATGTAAGGCATGATTCCGAGAGCAAAAATAGAAAAATTTTCTAATGCGCCACCGGAAAACATATTGAACATGCCAAACAGGGTACTGGCATTTTTTTCAAAAAAAGAGGCAAGGGCCTCTCCGTTAATACCGGGGGTAGGAATCTGCACTCCGGCACGGTAAACGGCAAGCATAAGAAGGGTAAAGGTAATACGCCTTCTCAGGTCAGGTATATTTGCAACGCTTTGCAGTGCACCGGCCATTATAATCCTCTTTTATTCCTCGATTGTTCCGCCGGCGTTCTCAATCTTTTTGCGCGCACTTTCACTTACCTTATCAACGGCTACGGTGAATTTTTTGGTCAGTTGGCCATCACCGAGAATTTTGACAAAGCTATCCTTGGCACGGATAAGACCTGCTGCAACCAAGGCCTGTCGGTCAACTTTGGCACCTGCATCCAGTTTGTCGAGATCCTTGACATTAACCACAGCATATTCCTTGCGGAAAACATTATTAAATCCGCGTTTGGGCAAACGTCTCTGCAGAGGCATCTGACCACCTTCAAAGCCAGGTTTGACACCACTGCCTGAACGGGCCTTAAAGCCTTTATGACCACGTCCGGCGGTTTTACCATGACCGCTACCCGGCCCTCTTCCCAAACGTTTACGCTGCTTGGTTGAACCCTTCTGTGGGGATAAGTTTGATAAAGACAGCATTATATTTCCTCCACTTCAACAAGATGTTGAACCTTGTTCACCATTCCTCGAATCTCAGGCGTGTCTTTACGAACTATCGTTTTGTTCGTTTTGGTCAAACCCAAACCCGTGGCAGTAGCACGTACTTTCTTTGTGCTGCCGATCACGCTCTTTTTCAAAGTTATTTTAAGCTCATTCGCCATGACCATACCTATCGATAACTAATCGCATTTGCCAATACGGAAGTTTATTATGTGGGATTTAACACAGTAAGAAGATTTACTCTGAACGTACTGCAAATGAAATCAACCTATAAGAGCATTTCCTCTACGGCCAGCCCACGTTGTTTTGCTACTTTCTCAACACTGCGCAACTTCCTCAATCCGTCCAAAGTTGCCTTGACGAGATTATGAGGATTATGTGATCCGAGGCATTTGGTGAGAATATTCTGCACCCCGGCAGCCTCAAGAACAGCACGGACAGCCCCACCAGCTATTACACCAGTTCCTGCAGAAGCAGGCTTGAGCATTACCTTGCCGGCACCAAATCTGCCATTTGTCTCGTGGGGAATGCTGATATCATTAATGGCTACAGGTTTCATATCCTTGCGTGCTTTTTCGACGCCCTTTCGGATGGCCTCAGGAACCTGATTTGCTT
Source organism: Thermodesulfobacteriota bacterium (assembly GCA_040755455.1). Taxonomy (GTDB): domain Bacteria; phylum Desulfobacterota; class Desulfobulbia; order Desulfobulbales; family SURF-16; genus SURF-16. The sequence goes on from JBFMAY010000002.1 coordinate 205,744, forward strand.
TGCCAAGACCATAACCAACGCTACCCTTGCCATCACCAACAACAACAATAGCACTGAAGCTGAAACGACGTCCGCCCTTTACAACCTTAGCTACCCTGTTGATGTACACAATCTTTTCAATAAGCTGATCATCAATCTTATCGCTTTTAAAATCGGCCAACTTACACCCCCAACAATTCCATAAAATTAGAATGATTCATGCTTGAATAAAATTTCATTAAAATTCAAGTCCACCCTCACGTGCACCTTCTGATAAAGCCTTGACACGACCATGATAGATGTAACCACCCCTGTCAAAAACGACTTTATTAATGCCATGTTCTATTGCTTTTTTTGCCAGAAGAACTCCAACATGATGAGCGATTGCAATTTTTCCTTTTTCTTCAACAGGTGTATACGACTTGTCACATGTTGACATGGAACACATGGTGTGTCCTGCCACATCATCAATCACCTGGGCGTATATATGTTTGGAACTTTTAAAAACACGCAGACGTGGTCTTTCAGCAGTACCCAAAATCTTTTTTCTAATTCTTTTGATACGCTTTTCACGTGCAACAGTCTTCTGATTTGTTCTCGCCATTGTCTTAACCTAAATAAAATTCAAAAGTTACTCTGTTACTTCGATGCTGATTTACCAGCTTTGCGGACAATATGCTCATCTTCATATCTGATACCCTTGCCCTTATAGGGTTCAGGCTTTCTGATATCACGAATTTTGGCAGCAGTCAGTCCAAGAAGTTCTTTGTCAATCCCCTCTAGGGTAATGGTTGTCTTTTCAACCTTTCCGGTCACACCTTCAGGCAGCTTGAAAAGCACCGGATTTGAGTAGCCGACATTGAGTGTCAGCTCATTCATTTGCAAGTCAGCCTTATAGCCGACACCTTCAATAATCAGTTTCTTAGTAAACATTTTTTCTGTACCAAGAATCATGTTATTGATCAGGGTTCTGGTTAATCCGCTAAAGGCCCGGGTTCTTTTACTGTGATCCAAGCATTTTGCTGTAATAATACCGTCACCCTGAACAAGACTGATCTCTGGTCGGATATTTCTTTCCAAAGTCCCCTTGGGCCCGGTAATCTTTACGTTTGTACCATTAATAACAACTTTAACCCCAGCTGGTACCGTTATGGGTTGATTGCCAATCCTTGACATTGGTCATCTCCACTCTATCTAACTAACTTCGTGTTCACTTAATTAACAGACGGCGTCCATCATTGAAAGCCGCCATATCTAATTCGCTTTTTACCAGACAGTGCAGAGTAACTCTCCACCAACACCGTTTTTCCTTGCTTCTCTATCAGTAAGAATACCACTTGAAGTAGATATGATAGCTATTCCAAGTCCACTCATAACTTTTGGTATATCATCGGATTTTACATAAACCCGACACCCGGGTTTGCTCACCCGCTTCAATCCGGAAATTACAGGATTTCTGTTCTGGTCATATTTCAGGGAAATTTTCATAACACCCTGATTGTTATCTTTAATAACTTGATAATCACTGATATAGCCTTCTTTCTTTAAGATCTCCGCCACACCACTTCTTAATTTGGAATACGGCATCTCGAGACTTTCAAACTTTACCATTCTGGCATTTCTAATTCTGGTCAGCATATCTGCCAGAGGATCACTTATCGACATGTATCTACTCCTTTTGCAGTCAATCAAAAATGACAAAGAGCGCGCTTACCAGCTCGATTTTGTCACGCCGGTTATTTCACCGCGGGAAGCAAGGGATCTGAAACAAATCCTGCACACACCAAATTTACGGATAAATGCCCGTGGTCTTCCACAAAGTGGACAGCGATTATAAGCGCGAACACCAAATTTCGGTTTGCGCTCACTTTTTGATATTAAAGATTTCTTAGCCAACCTCTTCCTCCTGAACAGTGCTATTTATGGAAAGGCATACCCAGCGCATTTAATAGAAAACGCCCTTCTTCATCAGTCTTTGCATTGGTTGTAATTGTTATATTAAAACCTTTGATTTTATCTATTTTGTCATAATCGATCTCAGGGAAAATGATATGCTCTTTTACGCCGAAAGAGAAATTACCTCGGCCATCAAAGCCACCGGATTTGACGCCCCTGAAATCACGTACCCTGGGAAGGGCAATATGAACCAGTTTGCTGTAAAAATCATACATTTTATCTTTGCGGAGGGTAACCTTGCAGCCGATGGGCATGCCTTCTCTGAGCTTAAAGGTAGCAATGGATTTTTTGGCCTTGGTTACGACTGCCTTCTGACCGGCAATAAGGCTCAGTTCGTTGGCCGCACCCTCGACAATCTTGGGGTTTTGCACCGCTTCGCCCAAGCCCATGTTCAGAACTATTTTCTCAATCTTGGGCACTTCCATCATATTTTTATAACCAAACTCTTTGATGAGCATGGGTATACATTCTTTTTCGTAATATTCTTTTAAACTTAACATCATAGCCTCCAATAAACCAAAAGCCGTTACGAGCGAGCCTCTATTGATTCACCACATTTCTTGCAGACGCGTACCTTTGTTCCATCTTCCAAACGAGAAACTTTAACTCGAACAGCCTTAGCACACTTGGAACAAATCAACATCAGATTGGAAACATGCATAGGCGCTTCCATTTCGATAATGCCACCCTGCTGGTTTTTCATATTGGGTTTTGTGTGGCGCTTCATCATGTTGATTTTTTCAACTTTTGCCTTATCATTGTCAGGATATACTTTTGTGATTTTTCCCACTCGGCCTTTATCCTTACCGGCAACGACCTCAACCTTATCATTGAGTTTCAGATAATTTTTCCCTGCACCCATCACTCGATCCTCATATATAAATTTTCCATCACTTACATCCTGTCTGTATACCGTATGTCAAAAAATACATTTGACTATTTAAAGTACTTCAGGAGCCAGTGATATTATTTTCATGAATCCTTTAAGTCGCAGTTCTCGGGCAACAGGGCCAAATATCCTGGTTCCTATTGGTTCACCTGATCCAGCTAGAAGTACCGCTGAATTCTCATCAAATCTCACAGAAGTATCATCCTTACGTTTGATCTGTTTGACGGTGCGAACTATTACTGCGCGCAGGACATCACCTTTTTTTACCTTGGCGTTGGGTATAGCCTCTTTCACTGAAACGACAATGATGTCGCCTACGCGGGCATATCTTCTCCTGGTTCCTCCAAGCACACGGATGCAAAGTACTTTCTTTGCCCCGGAGTTATCAGCAACATTGAGAACGGTTTCTGTCTGTATCATATCTTCACCAACTATCCACCACTCAGTGAATATTATTGAGTAATAAAGTATTTGCGACTATTGCGATAAAAAAGCTGAAAAAACAGCAACTACATCATACAATTACTGCTTTCTCGACAATTTGCCGCAATCTCCAGCGTTTTCTTTTGCTTAGAGGACGGCATTCTTCTATCATTACAAGATCGCCAACGCTGCAGAGGCTTTCCGGATCATCGGCCATATATTTCACTTGCCTGCGAATGAACTTCCCATAAAGTTTATGGCGAATCAAACGTTCAGTGCGAATGACAATACTTTTGTCCATTTTGTCGCTTATCACAATGCCGATTCTAGTCTTTTTATGCGCTTTCTTTTCCACCATCTGTTTATCCCGCGATATATGAATGTTTTTGATTCACCATCGATCTTTGATATTAATTTGACTGAAGTTTTTCAGTGATTACCGTTTTAATTTTTGAAATTTGTCTGCGAAGATCTTTAAGCTTGGCAGTGTTCTCAAGTGGCCTTATACCATGCTGAAATTTCAATTTATTAAGCTCTTCAGCCAGATCTATGGTTTTCTTTCTCAGATCATCAACACTTAATTCACGGATTTCTTTGGCTTTCATAAACTGTTCCTCTTAGAAATAACTTTGGTTGCAAAAGGAAGTTTATTTCCCGCCAGCGTCAACGCTTTGATCGCCAAACTTTCTTCAACGCCGGTGAGCTCATATAAAATCCGACCAGGTCTAACTGGCGCAACCCAATACTCCGGGCTGCCCTTGCCTTTACCCATCCTCGTTTCGGCCGGTTTTTTGGTGATCGGCTTGTCGGGAAAAATGCGAATCCACATCTTGCCGCCACGCTTAACCGTTCTGTTAATCGCGATACGTGCAGCTTCTATCTGCTGAGCAGTCATATTGCCGCACTGGACAGCTTTCAACGCGAACTCACCAAAAACCAAGGACGAACCACGCAGGGCAGTGCCTCTCATGCGGCCCTTCATTTGTTTTCTATGTTTAACTTTTTTTGGACTAAGCATCGCTACGTTACCTTAATCAATATCAAGCGTATCATTATGATATCTGCTTGGATTTACATTGAATAAAATAAGGTGCCATATGCACCTCATTTTTCAGAAACAGGCAATATATCCTTTATTCACTGACTGGTTCAGCGTCAGCAAGAACTTCGCCCTTAAAGATCCAAACCTTTACACCGATAATACCATATGTTGTATTTGCTTCAGCAAAACCGTAATCTATATCAGCCCGAAGCGTATGAAGCGGCACACGACCTTCACGGGTCCACTCACGCCGCGCCATTTCAGCCCCGCCCAAACGACCAGAGCAGGCTATCTTAATACCTTTTGCTCCGAACTTCAAGGCGATATTCACCGCCTTTTTCATTGCCCGGCGAAATGCGATACGTCTTTCCAGCTGCAAGGCAACATTTTCCGCAACAAGCTGCGCGTCGGCCTCTGGGCGTCTGACCTCCTGAATATCAACAACACATTGCCTGTTGGTCAGCTTATCGAGATCGCTTTTCAACGCCTCGATTTCTGTCCCCTTTTTACCAATGACAATACCAGGCCTTGCTGTGTGGAGTTTCAGTTTCAGCTTTTCACCGGTGCGAGAAATATTAATTTTAGAAATACCGGCATGATAAAGCCTCTTTTTCAAATACTTTCTGATCTTTTGATCTTCCAGTAAATATTTTGCATAATCACGGTCTGCATACCATGTTGATTCCCATGATCGCACAATATTAAGGCGCAAACCTATTGGATTAACTTTCTGGCCCAAAACCTTCCTCCATCACATAAGGATTATGTTTAATTCCACAACCTGAGTCAGGCTTAATAAATTGATCATTACGCCTATACTCAACGAATCACATTTCATCAAGCACTACTGTAATGTGGCTTGACCTTTTTAATATCCTTGAAGCTCTCCCCATGGCTCTGGGGCGGATACGTTTCAGCATTGGTCCGCCATCTATAAAGATTTTCTTAACAAATAATGTATCAACATCAATCGACTCATTCTGACTGGCGTTTGCTACAGCGGATTCAACCACTTTACGAATGAGACGGGCACCTTTTTTGGGGGTGAATCTCAAGGTGTTCAGGGCATTATCAACCTGCTTGCCACGAATCATATCAGCGACAAGCCGCGCTTTCTGAGGCGAAATTCTTATATTTTTTACAACAGCCTTTGCTTCCATCGGTTAATGACTCCTTTTCAGGTGACCGGCTTTTACTTTTTGACTTTTCTGTCACCTGCATGGCTATAAAATGTCCGAGTCGGTGAAAATTCACCAAACTTGTGTCCAACCATATTTTCTGTGACAAAAACAGGAATAAATTTTTTCCCATTATGAACAGCAAAGGTAAGACCAACCATTTCCGGAAGTATATCTGAGCGCCTGGACCAGGTTTTAATAACCTTGCGCGATCCAGTGTCCTTGGCGCTTTCTACCTTGCTCATTAAATGGTCATCTACAAATGGACCTTTTTTAATTGACCGTCCCATGCTCTATCTCCCTTTATGACCGTTTCTTGACGATATCCTTATCAGATGACTTCCTCTTCCTCGTTTTATATCCCTTTGTCGGAATACCCCAAGGTGTACAAGGATGACGCCCACCTGAACTTTTACCTTCACCGCCGCCCATGGGATGATCATGTGGATTCATGGCAACACCACGAACCTTCGGCCTGTTGCCTTTCCAGCGATTACGTCCTGCTTTGCCGGTTTTTTCGCTCTCATGTTCAATATTACCGATCTGTCCGATACAGGCGCGGCACTGGCGATGAAACCGACGAACTTCACCGGATGGCAATTTAACAAGAACATGTTCGCCCTCTTTAGCCATCAGCTGTGCTGCGGCGCCGGCACTGCGCACCATCTGTGCGCCTTTCCCGATACGCATTTCAACGTTATGGATAATACTGCCAAGAGGAATATTGGCCATAGGAAGGCAATTGCCAACCTTGATATCAACTTTTTCCCCGGTCTCAACGATATCACCAACCTTGATGCCCAAAGGTGAAAGAATGTATCTCTTCTCTCCATCAGCATAGAAGAGCAGAGCGATATTGGCTGACCGGTTCGGGTCATATTCAATTGCGGCTACCTTAGCAGGAATATTTTCCTTATCCCTCTTAAAATCGATTATCCTATATTTACGTTTATGGCCTCCACCTATATGCCTGGCAGTAATGCGTCCATAATTATTACGTCCACCAGATTTTTGCAGCGGTTGCACCAAACCTTTTTCAGGCCCGGTTTTTGACAATTCCGGATTGACAATCGAAACATAGTTTCTTCTACCCGGCGATGTCGGTTTATAGGTCTTCATTGTTGCCATTTCTTACCCCGATTATTTAATTATACGATAAGCAGTAAAGCAAGATTACAGCTGTTCAAGAAAATCAATCTTATGCCCTTCAGCCAGGGTGATAACAGCTTTCTTCCAATCTGGACGTTGCCCAAAATGGGTGCCGACACGTTTCTTCTTTCCATGCATGTTCGCAGTTTGAACTTTATCAACCTTCACGTTAAAAAGATGCTCAACAGCATTTTTGATCTGAATCTTGTTTGCCTTTGAATTCACCTTCATCACAACCTGATTGTTCTCTTCCTGCAAAATCATGCCCTTTTCAGTAAGGCACGGCTTCTTTATGATATTGTAGATATCGATCATGAAAGCAACCTCTTCTCAAGCTGGCCAATGCAAGACTGGAGTAATATTATGTTTTTATGCAGAAGCACATCATAAACATTCACTCCTGCCGTGGGAATAACCTTGTAGCCGACCGCGTTCCGTGATGATTTTTCCAGCTTTTCATCATTTTCAGGAATAACGATAAGTGCGTTGTCAAGATTGAGGGTTCCCATTACACTGACGAAATTTTTCGTCTTGATTTCATCCATAGCAAAACTATCCAGAACAACCAGCCGGTTTTCTGAAAACCGCGAGCTCAGAGCCATTCTCAGCCCCAGGCGGCGCACCTTCTTGGACAATTTAATACTGTAGCTGCGGGGCTTGGGACCAAAAACCGTACCGCCACCACGCCAAACCGGTGACCGTTTGCTGCCTGACCGCGCACGTCCGGTCCCTTTCTGGCGCCAGGGTTTTGCCTTGCTGCCGTGAACCTCTGCCCGAGTCTTGGTGCATGCATTGCCAGAACGCCTGTTTGCCAGCTGCATCTTGACTATATCGTGAAGAAGGTAAGGTTTTACTTCGACGCCGAACAGCTCGTCATTAAGCTCGACTTCACCCACTTTCTCATTCTTTATGTTGACTATGCCTGTTACTGCCATTTTCCGGCACCTCTTTATCTTTTACTTTGTAAAAATCTGAAGCAATTCGTTTGTCGTGCCAGGCAGGGATCCCTTGATAACCATGACATTATCAGCATCACGAATATCAATGATTGTCACATTCTTTTTGGTGACAAGATTGTTGCCCATCCGGCCAGGCAGCTTTTTGCCTTTCACAACCTTACTGGGCCAGGCACTGCATCCGATTGATCCAGGTGCACGATGAAACATTGAACCATGTGTCTTGCGGCCGCCCTTGAATCCATGGCGTCGCACGACACCCTGAAAACCCCGGCCCTTGACGTGTCCAGACACATCGATGATATCGCCGACCTTGAAAAGATCACTGATAACGATTTGCTGGCCAAGTTCGAATTTCTCAGGATCATCTACCCGGAATTCCTTAATATGATAAAAGCCACCTTTCCCGGCACCATTGAAATGGCCCATCATGGGCTTGTTGATGCGAGATTCCTTTTTTGCATCGAAACCAATCTGGATGGCATTGTATCCCTCTTTGCTTTCCGTCTTTTTCTGCAGAACAACACAAGGACCTGCCTCAACCACAGTTACTCCCACTGCATCACCGCCCTCTGTGTAGATGCGGGTCATCCCAATCTTTTTTCCTAATATACCAAGTGTCCTAGGCATGATTCTTATCCTTGTTATTTTTCAGAAAAACAGGCGATAATATCATTATCAACATGATTTCCTGTTTGCCTTATCCATTCAAATCAAAGATGTTAAATTAAAGCTTGATTTCCACATCAACACCGGCAGAAAGTTCAAGCTTCATCAAGGCGTCGATTGTCTGCTGGGTTGGTTCGAGTATATCAAGCAATCTACGATGAGTGCGCATCTCAAACTCCTCACGTGATTTCTTATCAACATGCGGTGAGCGCAGGACACAAAACTTGTTGACAGATGTGGGCAATGGAATCGGGCCCGCAATAATTGCCCCCGTTCTCTTTGCCGTATCTACTATCTCATGGGTAGATTGATCTAATAGTTTATGATCATAGCCTTTCAGCCTGATACGGATTTTCTGTGTTTGTATCATGCTCATTCCCTTATTCCAAAATCTCGTTAATGACACCGGCACCTACTGTGCGTCCGCCCTCGCGGATCGCAAAGCGCAGTCCAACTTCCATCGCTATCGGCGTGATCAGCACTCCCTCTATGGTGACGTTGTCGCCTGGCATTACCATCTCCACTCCCTCGGGAAGCGTCACTACTCCCGTAACGTCCGTGGTCCGGAAATAAAACTGCGGCCGATATCCATTAAAGAACGGCGTATGACGGCCGCCCTCCTCCTTGCTTAATATGTAGCATTCCGCCTTGAACTTCACATGCGGCGTGATGCTCCCCGGCGCTGCCAGTACCTGTCCGCGCTCTATCTCGTCACGCTTGGTGCCGCGCAGAAGGATACCAACGTTGTCGCCCGCCTGCCCCTGATCCAGGATCTTCCGGAACATCTCTACGCCGGTTACCGTCGTCTTCTGGGTGTCGCGGATACCTACTATCGCTACCTCTTCGCCAACCTTGATCTTGCCACGCTCTACCCTGCCCGTGGCTACCGTGCCGCGGCCGGAAATGGAAAATACGTCCTCAACCGGCATCAGGAAGGGTTTGTCAATATCGCGCTTCGGCTCAGGTATAAAGTCATCCACCGCAGCCATCAGATCCCAGATGCATTTGGCCGCCGCCTCATCCGTCGGATTCTCCAAGGCCTTCAGGGCACTGCCCTGGATGATCGGAGTGTCATCGCCGGGAAATTCATATTTGCTCAGCAGCTCCCGCAGCTCCATGTCCACCAGCTCGATGAGTTCCGGATCGTCTACCATATCGCATTTGTTCAGAAACACGACAATAGCCGGTACGCCTACCTGCCGGGCCAGCAGGATATGCTCTCTGGTCTGGGGCATGGGGCCGTCATCGGCGCCAACCACCAGGATCGCGCCGTCCATCTGCGCTGCACCGGTGATCATGTTCTTGATATAGTCGGCATGTCCGGGGCAGTCCACATGGGCATAGTGTCGTTTCTTCGACTCATACTCCACATGCGCGGTGGCGATGGTGATGCCGCGTTCCTTCTCTTCCGGGGCCTTGTCGATCTCGCTGAAGTCTGTCTTCTTTGCCAATCCTTTGGTGGCCAGAACCTGGGTGATTGCCGCTGTCAAGGTGGTCTTGCCGTGGTCTATATGACCTATTGTTCCAATATTTACATGGGGTTTAGTGCGTTCAAACTTTTCCTTTGCCAT